>NZ_JAHBZY010000017.1 GCF_019635155.1 Nitrosomonas sp.
ATCATGCGGCACGGACCGCACCAAGGCGCCCAGAAATCGGCCAGCACCGCGATATCGTTGTTGGCGATATGCTTGTTGAAATAAACTTCCGTCAGTTCCACCGGCTGCGCCGTGAAAAGCGGTTGATGACAGGCGCCGCACTTGGGTGAAGCGCCTAAGCGATCACTGGGAACGCGATTGGTTGCATGACAGTGCGGACAGACGATATGTGAAAGCATGATTGATTTCCTTGCGAGGCTGGTGTTTTTAATATTCGTCCAATCCCGAAGTTTTCAAGCGCGTGCGTAACGATTCGACTTCCTCGATTAAATCGGCCACCAGGCCGGCCAGTTCCGGATTGCTGTCAAAATCGCGTTCAATCGCGATGATTCGTTTGATCCGTATCAAGCTGCGGCTGTCGAAAGCCCATGAATCCGGACTGGCTTGAAGCCGGTCGCTATCCGGTAACAATCCCCATTGCACATGCTCGATGACCCATTCGCGGCTTACACGACAGCTACGCGCCAGTTCATCCAGGCTGAGCATGGCTTCTTCCAGTAACAGTGCATCAATTTCGCGAGACATGGTTTAAACCCCCAGATGCTGGCGCGGATCGAATGCGAGTTCCCGCGCCATGTTTTGATAAAACTCACGTGCTTTTTCAGTTGTGGCAGGCGGCAATACCACTTCCAGTATTAAATATAGATTGCCCGGTGTGGCGGCAGGTATGCCGCGGCCTTTCAGGCGCAGTTTGCGGCCGCTTTGCGAGTTTTCCGGGATACGCACTTCGACCAGACCGTCCGGCACCGGTACTTTGACGGTTGCACCCAATACTGCTTCCCAAGGCGCAACTGGTAATGTGATATAGATATCCTTGCCTTCGATGCGGTAGCGGTTATGCGGCTTGAACTGAACTTCCAGGAACAAGTCACCTGCTGGCTCGCCGTTATGTCCGGGGCCGCCTTGACCGGCCAGCCGGATTACCTGACCGGCATGCACGCCTTTGGGAATGCGCACATTCAACGTGTGTTCGGTGAATACCGGCCGTCCTTGGTCATCAAGTTTCGGCATACGTAAGGAAATGCTGCGAGTGGTACCGCGATAGCTGTCTTCCAGGTCGAGCATGATTTTTGCGTGATGATCCTCGCCGCGCATGCGCTGATGCGTTTGCCGCGCACCGCCCCGCATGCCGCTGAACAATTCCGCAAAAAAGTCGCTGAAATCGGCTGTTTGCGCACCGTTGGAACTGCGTCCGCTGAATTCGAAGTTCGCATCCCAGCCGGGTGGCGGCTGGAAATCGCTGCCAGCCTGAGAACCGCGTTGCCCCAACTGATCGTAAGCCGCGCGTTTTTCCGGATCGGACAGTACGGTATACGCCTCGTTGACTTCCTTCATTTGGTGCTCGGCGTCAGCTTCCTTGGAAACATCAGGATGATATTTGCGCGCCAGACGGCGGAACGCTTTCTTGATGTCATCCGCCGAAGCGTCGCGTGGAACGCCGAGTGTTTGATAGTAATCTTTAAATTCCAAATCGATACTCCCGTTTATACCGCCGTGATTTTATGCCTATTATCGCTGTTTTATGCTTAAGAGTATCTCTAAAAATTCATATTTCGCCACAATACATGGTTATTCACAAAAATTATTTTCTTACCTATTAAGTCATAGGGCACGCTAATATCTCTTGTTTTCGCCTCGTCTTGTTTAAAACGCCGAATTCTTAGGAGCGTTCTTAATAGTGAACACGGTGTGTTTGTTTTCTGCCACAACATGGGGTCATCGCCTGGATTTATCAGGAACGGAGAAGCCGGACAAAAACCGTATCAGAACGGTCCGGTGATTTCGAATGTCATGCCGCCGTTAGCTTTCCCGCTGGTGCCGCGCTGGGAACTGAAATATAACCGTGAGCCGTCGGGACTAAACGCCGGACCGGCGATTTCGGAACGATCATGACCTACCAATTGCAGCAATGGCAATACCTTGTTATGCGTTAAAACCACGATTTGCATATCGCCGCCGTCTTCGGCGACCAATAATTCCCCCACAGCATTGCCGGTGATATTGTCGACGCCGGTCAACACCGGCGACAGATAGAGCGATGCGTTATATAACACGGCGATCCGGTTTTGCCGGACATCATACGCCCATACCCGGTTATCGCCTTTGGTGGTGAAGTAAATAACGCCTTGATGGTACCAAATGCCCTCGCCGCCATCAAATTGAGTGCTGTGGGGAACTTGCCGCCGTGTTGGTACTTTGGTTGCCAAAGGATCGGGAAGAATGTGCCAACGCACTGACCCAATCCGGCCTTTGATCACTTCGGCGACTTCCAGGAAGCCGTCATCGAGATTGGGATGACCCGCGTGATCAAACGAATGTGCGGTATACCGGTAAAGACAACCGTCGGTTTGATCCTCAGTCAGGTAAAGCTGCATATTTTGGGTATCGACCGCAACCGCTTCATGCCGGAAGACTCCCAGTGCGTTTCTGACTTGCGCAGCATTGCGGCCAAACGGATCGCATTCCCAGACCCGACCGTTATCGGTTTCCTCGCATGACAGCCAAGTTTGCCATGGCGTATGCCCGCCGGCGCAATTGCGGCTGGTATGTTGCAGAATTGAGTACGCATCGGCAATGTCACCGGCAGCATTGAAGCGCAACGCGCCGACGCCACCGGTCTGATGATCCAGTTCACTATTGGAAACATAGATCCAGCCGCCGTCTTCTGCTGCGAACGTCGCGCCGCCATCGGGGGCTGCGTGCCAGGTATAGTCAAATATTTTTTGATTCGAGCAGGCCACGATGCGGGAAGTAAACCCCGCAGGCAAGCGCACGCCGTTTGGGTCCGGCGGCAGTAACTCACGTTGCGAAGTCAGCAGCGAATGTAATGCCGCTGCATTGCCAAACGCTGGCAACAGCGCGTTACCGGCAAAAGCTCCCAGACTCAGGAAGCCGTATTGCAACAAGGTGCGCCGATCGGTATTGAACGTATTCATGCCGGGACTCCTAGGAGATAGGGAGATGGTTTACAATGCGATGCTGTTAATTATTCCTTTGATAAAAGCTTCTGACAATGCTTCAAATTCTAAAACCGATTGTATCCCTGCTGATGTTTCTGACGGTGTTGTTTTTTATCAATACCATGTTGACGATCACCACTAATTTTCCGGCATGGCTCAGCACGGCTTTTTCCGCCGCTTGCGCCGGAGTGGGTGCTTGGTTCACTTGGAAAATCATTTCCGCAAAGAAAACCAACGTCTGGGTTGCCGTTATCGGCGGCGCACTAATTCTAGGCGGATTATTCTTTACGCTGGGATTTTTAGGACCGATGGTTATTGCGAAAGACACCAGCCAAGGACCGATGATCGGAATCTTTATTGCCGCACCATTGGGAGTCATTCTTGGTGCGATCGGTGGGTATATGTATGCGTCAAAGCAGAATGCGAGCGATGGGGACTGATTTCTTTATAGCATGCACATTTACGAATGAAACTCGAGAAAATAAGATACTCAGATTTAAATTCCCGTCAGAAAGAGATTTTTAATTTCCAGAAAGTAGCAGGTCTTCTGGCGGATTATGGATTTAATTGCATTAAGCTTGCCGATGATTGGGAAGGTGCAGATTTTCTCGCATATCACAAAAATGGTCATGAGACCCTCAAAATACAACTTAAGTCGCGACTTGCAATTGCACAGAAATACATAAATCGCTATATATGGTGTTTCCAGTTAGTGGTTTTTGGTATCTTATTGGACATGACGAGTTGGTCGAAATACTTAAGGAGCATACAGCATGGCTTAAATCTGATTCCTGGCAAAAGTATGGAGCCTACAGTGCAAATAAACCAAATAAAAAGTTAATCATTGCCTTACAGAATTCAAAATTGTAGTTAAGAATTCGACTAATGATCACGGCATAAATTGAATTCACATAAAAGTAGAAAGCGGATTAAATTCATTGCTCTATGGACTTGAGCCGCTTTCCGGCATTTACCTCAAAATATTAATGTTCCTGTTTCTTCTGTGACGAGTGATGACTGCCGGAGTGTGGCAGAATCCTCACCAATTCCATCATGCCATTATCTTCATGAAAAACATTGTGGCAGTGCATTACCAGGAAGCCGGTAAAGTCTAGCGGTTTTTGCAGGAATTGCACGATTTCACCGATTTCCGCATTACCTTCCTTATCCGATTTTGTTTCCACTAGCAGCGTATCGCGCCAGATCGGAAACGGGTATTTGATTTGCCCGCGCGAGACCAGTTGAAATGAATTGATATGGATATGAAACATATGCGTGCCTGCAGCACTTTGTGCGGACCATAAGTCGACTTGTTTCAATGCGAGGTCACGTTGACTGCGGATTGGATTGAACACTCTAGCGTTGATGATCGATGCGCCGCCGTCAATGGGCGCGAATTCGCTGTTCGTGAAGCCGAAGACAGCACCCTGGGTAGGGAGTTCAGGACTTTTCGCCGCAGTGATGGTCGTTGGCGCATTGAGTTTATTGAGCGCTTGTTGTGTCGGTACTTCGGTATTATAGGCAATCTCGCTTGCGCTGGCTTCGACATTCACCGTGAGGATCGGTGTTGAATTCTCGTAGCGGGAAGCTTGGCATAACTCGTTGACGGGAACGGCACTGTCGGATTGATCGACGCTGTCGTACAAGGCATATATGCCTGGTGTGGCAGGGGCCTTGATCATTAAATCCAGTCTTTGACCCGCGGCCAGTAAAAGTAATTCGTTATTCAGGATATCGTAACCACTGACTGGTTCTGCGACAGGATTGGTCAGAAGTACCGGCAAATCTTGTCCGTGTGCATTGGGATTGCGCACGGGAATGCCGTCCGCGGCTAAAACATAAGCCGCCGGTGCTGCGGTCAATGGTTGATCGTGACCGCTGCCAATCGGCACCAAACACATTGGAACGACATTGCCGATGCTGCCGTTAATCACTCGCCAAAGCTGGGCCTCGTTGGTCAACATCGTGATGGTTGGCTGGAATTGACCGTTGACCGATAATTCGTTGTTGGAAACACCAGGGGCGGGCGGTTTGGGGCCACCGAATGCGCAACCGTTCTGATTGCCGTATACGCTCATGCAGTCGATACGATAAGGATCTTTTTCAGTGCCGGAACCCGTGCCGTCCGGGTAATTACCGCCATATGCGATTTCCTGCAGCAAAATAATTTGTTCACGCGCTTTTCGCACGGCGGGCAAGCTTTCCAGGCCGTGCACCGGATCTTCGATAATCAATGCTCCGGCTATACCATTGGCCAGATGCATTGCGACTGCGCCGTGCTTATGCGCATGGTACCAGTAAGTGCCGGAAGGGTGATTGGCGGGGATTTTATACGCATAAGCAAATTTTTTCGTGACGCAATTGGCTCTGCCGAATTCAGCATCGCAGTCCTTCAGCGGTTCTTTGGGCGTATTTTCCGGGAAAATATTCAGCAACACATTGTCACTCGGGCTTCGCGGTGAGACATGCAAGCCATGCGTATGCAGATTGATGACATCGAATCCGTGTGGATTGGTGGTGCTGTGGCCGCCATCACCGGCGGATTCTTCATAGCTGAGATTGTTCTTGAAAAGAATATTCAGTTTGTCTCCGGGACGGACACGTAAAGTTGGTCCGATCAGCAACTGAGTGGCGGATGAAGAAGCGGCGGGTTTGCTGTGCGTGAGTTTTACGCCGCGTGCTTTAACCACCGGGTTCTCGCCCGGGCCTTTTGATGCTGTCGGCGAAGGACCCGGAAGCGTGTAAGTGTCGGAATCAACATCCAAATGGACGCTTAAGGATTTTGTGGCGCCTGAGCTGGCCGATACCGGCATTTGTAGCGATGCCGCGTGAGTTAACGTGCTTGCCAGAGTGATGGTCGTGACGAAAAAAACAGAAACCATGATTTGCATTCTATATGTCTGCCAGGTGTTTTTTTTCATTTTATTGTTTCCTCTGAAGAGTTATTGAGTTATTGATTAACCAACGCTGATGCAAGTGTATGCATTAGTTGAAATAATCATGCGGCATTCGCAAATTGTTTGGCTTGCGCGGCAATGATGCCGATTTCTTCCGTAATTGCAGGGGCTTTATTGGTATCAATCCCAAGAGAAATCCACTCTCGCTCGGTAATTTCTTGTGTGCCGTGATCAGCTTTCACAAAATCCGGCAACAATTTTTCCGCAATGCAGACAAGTCTGACCAAAGGTTCAATCTCGGCTGCGTCAGGGTGATCCGGCGTATGATGATAGCGGATAACACCGACAATTTCCGCGGGTAATCCCCAATGTGATCCGAGTTGCGCACCGATTTCGCCATGATGCATACCGAGCAATCCGCACTCGATTTCGAGGGGGGCTGCGTCACTGGGCGCGCTTAGCTTTTCGTATAAAACGTTGCTGAGGTCTTTGGCGATAAAACTAAGAACATTATAGCCAATGTCGTGCAGTAGTCCGGCCAGAAAAATTTGATCTTCCATCGGGCGCTGCCGTGCCGGCATATATCGGGCGATGGTACGCATTGCGGAAGCGATCGCCATACTATGCGCCCAAAGTTCTGTCGCTTTGAATTTTCCTTCGGTCGATTTGGAAAACGCCGCGATGGTCGCCATGCCGATGGCGATCGCCTTGATCTGTATCAATCCCAAGCGCATAGCGGCATCTCTGACAGATGAAATCATTCCTGGCGCGCCAAATAGCGATGCATTGGACAAGCCGATAATACGCGCTGAAATTTGCGGATCCTGCGCGATCAATTTCAATAACTGCGCCTCGCCCTCATCGGTATTGAGCGGTAATGCCAGCATTTTTCTAGCGATTGCCGGCATCGCAGGGAGTTCATGAATCCGCTCGAGGGATTTTTGCAGGTCTAAATGGTTAGAGAGGATACGTGCATTCGGCGAATTATTCGCCTCGGTCAATCCGATTTCACTCATCTTGAAAACCTATTGTCGATAAAAAGATAGTCAACCAACGTGATCGGTCCGGGATCGCCAATCATCATCGAATCGTCGTTGTGCAGGACCGGTTATTACATACCCCGGTACGATTCACCGGGTTCCGGAAAACTATGACACGTTGCACATTATAGAAAGCCGTAGCGGCCAGTGACGGCTGAATAACACAGTAAAAGGTATCTGTTTTCAGAATTACTGAGCCGGGCTGTGCAGATTCATTCAGTTATGTCAGTGACTAATTAAATACAAGAAGTGTGATAGAAATCACAGAGATGAGTGGTGAAGGTATGCTCAAATACATCTATTCAGTTCCGCAAATGTTGAGCGTTTGGAAATACGCAATTTCAACTTATAAATAGAAAGTAATGAAAGTGATTTAAGGTCGCTTTAAATTTATAAATTTCAGATTCAATTGTATCAATTATGAACTTAACTACTATGGATTCTCTGGAATTGATCAATCGGATAAATGCTGTAACGAATTTGAGTTCGTCTAATTTAAATATCATGATTGTTGGTTTAGGTGGATTGGGAGTTGTCAGTTTTACTCATAAAGTACGCGACTTACTAGCTCTTCGCTATTCTCACATTCACACAACTGAACAGCGGGGTGTTGCACAAAAACGTGCTTCAACTTCCGCGGTAATAACAGCATCTGATTTTTTTATTGCCCCATCTTTATCTGAAGCTAAGGTAAATTTATTAATTGCTTTGGAACCACTAGAAGCTCTCCGTTCAGCACATTTATTAGAGCCTGATGGAGTATGTTTTATTGCTGACACTCGAATTGAAACCATTTGTGGTTGTCATCGTAAATATGTGTACCCTAGTACAAAGGAAATTGTTCAATTAATTGAGCTTGGTGGAGTTCGCTGTTTAACTTTGCCGGTGACTAGCTTACTAAGATCTGAACGTTTGTTACCTGTCCATACCTCCAGCGCGATGTTAGGAATGTTTTGCGCTGCATTCAATTTTGACCTTGAGTTAGTTTTAAACAATTCAGATAAAAACAAAGTACATTCTTTGAATACCAAAAATCGAACTGCTCTGCAATGGGGTTGCAATCAATTCCAAAGAATTCAAAGTTCGAATGAATCGATTTCATTGACCGATCCGCAACCAATGAAATCAAATTTCTATCATCAATCTGTGTTTGGAATAAAGAGTGTGGTATGAAATCAGCATCCAATATCATTTATATGTTTCCAGGTTTGGGTGCTGAATATCCCGGCATGCTGACAGCTTTCTGTAAACATTATCCATGGGCGGAATCTGTTATCAGAGACTGGGAAAGTAGTATCGATTTTCCTCTGCTGAATTACGAGCCGGAATCTGCTCGAGATAAAGAACTTTCACGACAACTTCAAATTCATTGTCTCAATTTATTATGGTGGAAGCTAGCTAAACCTCAAGCTGATAGCAGAGCTATATGCTGTGGTCACAGTCTAGGTTTCTATGCTTCCTTGGTTGCTGCCGGCGTGCTTTCTGAAGCAGATTCATGGTTCTGGATTCGAAGTATTTTTAATGAAGGATGGCAGGAGTTTCATGACAATCCCAATCGCATCGTCGTTTTAACTACTTCGGTTGCAATTGATGCTAATCGACTAGCAAAACAATTTGATGTCGAAATGATAGTTCGTAACAGTAGCTTGCAGGTGGTTATCTACGGGCGGCCAGAAAATATTACAAAAATGTGTGATGCCTTAAGATGGGTAGTGCTGCGTTACAGTGATCTAGGAACCATTATCCCGTTTCACTCTGTTGCGATGAATGGTGTTTGCAGCAGAATGCTTGAAATAGGGATTAATCATCGAAATCATTTTGATTCATCTCGTTATGAACTATGGTCTCACTTGACAGGAGAACCAATAAAATCCCGAGAGACTATTTTTCAAACATTACTGGAACAGCCAATGAGAACTGTCAATTGGCAACGACTGATTCAGAATTTGTGCAATCGTTATCAACCAGAATTTATTGAGATCGGACCAAATCGTATTCTTAATCAATTGGTAAGGTGGATAAATCCTGCAGTCAGAGTTAACTATATTGATCATATTCGTAAACGTAATCAATTGCCTGTAGGAGAATTGATATGACTTTCTTGAGTGGTTGTGAAGCAATTGCACAAGGTGCTTGGGAAGGTGGAGCGAGCTTTTCTTGTTCATATCCTGGTTCACCTGTAACTGGCATTATCGATAGTTTAAAGCGATTCCCAGAAATAAAAACTCAATGGGTGGCCAATGAAAAGGTTGGTATGGAAATCGCCGTTGGAATAGCTCATGCCGGAGCTAGATCATTAGTTATCATGAAGCACGTTGGTTTAAATGTAGCTGCTGATCCTTTTTTTAATGCTGCTTATACCGGTGTTCGTGGTTCATTAGTTGTAATTGTCGGTGATGATCCAGGAGCAAAATCATCACAGAATGAACAGGACACGCGCTTACTGGCCTTAGCTGCCAACGTTCCAGTGCTAGAACCATCCAGTATAGAAGAAGCTTTGGTTTTTACGCGCTTAGCTTTTGATATTAGTCATAAGTTCGATATTCCCGTTGTTGTCAGAGTTACAACACAGCTATGTTATGGCACCAGTAAGGTAGTGACTGGCACGAGGAAGTCAGTCGTTAATGATTTTAATTTTGCTAGACCAATACAAAAATACCTTTTACTGCCAAGATTTGTTCCTGCGCTTCATAAAGATTTAAATCAAAGAATTGATAATCTAATGCAGTCACACTGGAGTCAATGGTTTTGTCATTCTTTGCTTCCTTCAGCTTTTTCAACCAACCCGTTTGTAAAATATCCATTTGGTATTGTTGTCGCCGGATTTCCTGGCGCATTTGTAACCAAAGTATTTCAACATGAAGTTCCTATTCTAAAGATAGGCATGAGTTTTCCATTAAATGAGATGGAAATTAGAAATTTTGCCCAGCAATGTGAGTTTATTTTAGTCGTTGAAGAATCGAGTCGCTTTATCGAACATCAATTGCGTGCAATGAATCTACAAGTTGTAGAAAGACCGAATTTTGATGGCGTCGGAGAATTTAATCCGGATCAATTATTAAGTCCGGAAATTCCCCAATTGGTAAATAGCTTAAAAAATTTTATAAAATCTTCAGGTAGCTCAGGGAAATATCAAGCTTCATTAGTCCAGCAATTGAATTATCTGGTCGACTCAGCACCGGATCATGTGCATCCACTAGACATTCCACCTAGACCCCCCGGATTTTGCGCCGGATGCTCACATAGAGGAATTTTTTACGAATTAAGTAAGCGTAATCTTTATGTTGTCGGTGACATTGGTTGCTATACATTAGGTTCTTTGGAGCCTTTCAATGCATTACACACCAATCTATGCATGGGGGCAAGTATAGGATTGCTACATGGGTACATTACAGCCATGGGAGCGGAAGCAGCAGGATCTTCTGTTGCTGTCATAGGGGATTCAACTTTTTTTCATTCTGGTATTCCACCATTGATGACAGCAATAACAGCTAACATTCCTGCAACAATACTGATTCTTGACAACAGTGGCGCAGCCATGACGGGGTACCAGACAACCAGTATGTCTTTTACCTACCACGACTGGGAAAATTTTCTCGGCGCCTTGAAGGTGCCCGAATTTGCTGTTGTCGATGCACTTGATATCAAACAACTTCAAGTCACTTTAGACAAATTCCTAACTTCTAGCAAGCTCTCGGTGATGGTTCTTAAGGGTGATTGTGTCCAGGGCATTACGATTAAGAAACCTACAAATTACCGCTACATGATACAACAAGATATGTGTATCGAATGCGGGGAATGTTTAAAAGTCGATTGCCCAGCGATTGTTCCATCGTGGGATAAAAAAAATCGGCTTGAACAAGTAGCAATTTCAAATGAATGCATCGGTTGTGGTTTATGTTCCCAGACTTGTCCGGAGCATGCGATTGTTCCTAGAACAATCAATACATTAGCTCCAAGTTTAACACCTATCCTATCGCGATTGCCGTGGCATGCAATTATACGTCGACTGCATCAAATAAAACCGATTAAACGACTATTAGCTCGCTTTGAAAGAGAAACTTATTAAATCTATCAATTACCGTTTTATTAACCAAGATGGAGAAATATCATGCAAGTTGATGAAATAAAGAATGAAATCAGAAGCATTTTTAAAGAAAGGCTGAATATGGATCTTTCAAATGTAACTGCAGGCGACGATGATGGGTTGTTTGCCGATGATGGATGGGGACTTGATTCAATTGATGTTATAGATATTGTTCTTGGGGTTGAACAGAAATTCGGCGTTAAATTAGGACAAGATGAAGAAATTCAAAGTCATTTCTACTCACTGAATACACTTGCAATTTATATCCAATCGTTACTGGTTAAGTCATTAACTGCATGATGATTAGTTTGTTTAATGTTTTTGGTACTCGATAAGTCAGGAGAGTCTGCCATGAAACGTATAGTGGTTACCGGGTTGGGTGTTGTCAGTCCTTGTGGGAATAATGCCGAACAATTTGAAGCTTCACTGCGACTTGGAAGAAGTGGTGTCAAGGCTAATCAATGGTATGACACAGAAGGTTTTGTATCGAAAGATATTGGAAAAATTATAGGGTTTGAAGTATCAAAAAGTTTAAGCAAACGAGAGCAAAGGCATTGTTCACAAGTCGATTTTTATGCGCTGTCGGTAGCGGAGGAAGCTTTCGATTCAGCTAAGCTGAAAGTAACAGAAAACAATTCCAATGGAATAGGGATTGTGCTAGGAAGTGGCGGTGCTGTATCAGATACGGAGAACTATGTTCGTAACCAGCTGCTAAATCAAAATACCATCCCTTCAAAGTTACTTGCATCAAATCCTGATAAAGCTGGAAACACAGTTGCGGCACACTATAACTTACACGGCCCACGCAGCAGTATCATGACTGCTTGCTCATCTGGAGCAACTGCTATTGGATACGCAGCAGATTTTATTCGAGAAGGTTATGCTGAAGTTATGTTGGCTGGTGGAGTTGAAGGCACTTCATATGTCACCTTAAGCGGATTTAATGCATTGGGCGCTTTATGTGCTGGAAGAAACCGCCCCTTTGATCGAAATCGAGATGGGATTGTATTGGGTGAGGCTGGCGCAATACTAATTCTTGAGTCATTAGACTCAGCACTTAAGAGAGGGGCTCCGATTATCGCTGAGTTTGTATCTTATGGTTTAAGCTCAGATGCGCATCATATTACTGCTCCGCATCCTGAAGGTCATGGAATGGCAAGAGCCATGCAACAAGCACTAAAGCTTGGAAAAGTCGATTGTGAAAAAATTGACTACATTAATGCCCATGGTACGGGCACGGTACTAAATGATAAATCTGAAGTTGCAGCGATAAAAAAAGTCTTCGGAAATCATGCTAACAAGCTCTGCGTTAGTACCATTAAACCCATGACCGGTCATACGCTCTCTGCTGCAGGCGCTCTGGAAGCTGTGGCAACACTACTTAGTTTGAATGGACAATTTGCTCCACCAACATTGAATTTTGAAACTCCAGACCCGGATTGTGATTTGGACTGTGTGCCTAACTTTGCTCGCAATCTTCACATGGAATACGCAATGTCGAATTCGTTGGCATTTGGTGGAAATAATACTTCATTAATATTCAAACGCTATCAGGACCAGGGCTGAGTCATGAATTCAACATCGCGAGTTGTACTGATTACCGGTGCTTCCCGAGGTATCGGAAGAAATATTGCAATAGAATTCGCCCTTTTAGGCAATAAGGTTGCGATCAATTATTGCAAGAGCGCGGAGAAAGCAGAGGAACTGTGTAGAGAAATCAGAGTAATGGGTGGTGAAGCCAAAGCATATCGGGCCAATGTCGCAAGTACTAGTGAAGTGGAAGTAATGGTCGATTTAATCGAGAGTGAGCTTGGTCCAATCGATGTTCTTGTTAATAACGCGGGAATTCTCAAAGACAATTATTTGGTCATGATGTCGGACCAAGCTTGGGATGATGTCATTGATATCAACTTGAAAGGTACCTTTTTATGCAGCCGCAATGTTGCAAAAAAAATGATGCCTAGACGCCAAGGGAAAATTATTAACATGGTGTCGATCAGTGGCTTGGTTGGTACACCTGGTCAAGCAAACTATGCGGCATCCAAAGGTGGAGTTATCGCAATGACGCGCTCTATGGCCAGAGAACTAGGGCGGTATGGCATTACTGTTAATGCTGTTGCACCAGGATTCATCGAAACCGAGATGCTCTCGGGGTTGAATCAGAAACAGCTAGGCAATCATTTGCAAACCATACCGTTGGGACGTATGGGCACAACCGAGGAAGTTGCAAAAATTACTGTTTTTATCGCTTCGAAGGATAACAGTTATATGACCGGTCAAATAATAGTCGTTGATGGAGGTCTCAGTGTCTAGTAATGCATCAGTATTTCGCCTTAATAAAGCATCACGCTTGACCCTTCGGGCTGGGGCTACGCTGATAATTGATGGCGATCACTGTATTTTAGTGGATTCAGGATATTTTGACACGACTGCGGAACTTAATGCCACTTTGCAGCAACAGGCGCAACTCAATATTTCAGATATTACGGATGTGTATTATACGCATCTACACTATGACCACTATCGCCCAACGATATTTGAGAATACTCAACTGCAATTCCATATACCCCAAATTGAATTTCAATTTGTCAATGAATTGATGAAACATCGTCAGAATGAGCAGCGGTTTAGTGCATTTCTTCAAGAAACACATGAATTGATTTCCCCTGTTTTTTTACGGCAATTTCTGTGTCTTGCTAACGATCCACGTTATATGCTGGATACGATTGCTGATCGTAATAAGATTCATCTGTGTCAGCCAGAAGAGCAATTGACTGATCATGTAAAGACAATTGACTTATCAGGACATTGCCCAGGTCAATTAGGCTTGGAAATTGAAACTGAGAATGGTGTTGGAATCGTTGCTGGAGATGCTGTCATCTCAATGAGTGATTTCTTGGCATCAGATACTCAGCATCATCTCATTGTTCATAATCGCAAAAAATTATTACTGTCACGACAAAAAGTAGCGCAGGCTGATTTTGTAATACCAGGGCATGGTGACTGGTTCAAACCGAAAGACAACACCCCGATTACTTTTAGGAGAGGATTTGATGAGTGATGCAATTGTAATTACTGGTATTGGAATTGTCAGTTCATTGGGTTCGAGTTGCGATAGCGCTGTCGAGATGATGTGTAATCGAGTAATCAGCATAGATAAAACCAAAGATCACGAATCTGATAAGTTTCATGGGACTGTAAGAGATTTTAACGTGGATAAATACATTAATCCACGTGAAGCCAGAAAAATGGATCCAATCAGTTGCTACACCATCGCAGCCGGTAGTCAAGCACTGGAACAAGCTAGACTAAGCATGGAAGAGAGAAATAACTGTGGATTACTCGTTGGTACCGGATTTTCTGGTCTCAGAAGTGTTGTTGAGCATCAGAAAAAATTCCTGCGCGATGGTATTACTATGTTAAGCCCGTTTCACTTTCCAAACACTGTTTACAATGCTGCAGCTGGGCTTGCAGCAATTAAGCTTGGGATAACTGGACCTAATTCGACCGTAACCGGTGTTGATGTCAGCGGTGAGCAAGCCATTCAATATGGCATCATGATGCTTAGGCAAGGTATGGTTGAACAGGTTCTGGTGATTGGGGTTGATGAACTAAGTGCTGCACTTATTAAAGGTTTCAGTGATATGCGCCTTCTTTCACAATCTGATGATACCCCTGCTTGTCCATTTTCTCGTAGTCGATCTGGTTTCAATTTGAGCGAAGGGTGTGCTGCATTATTAATAGAAACAGAAACGTCAGCGCGTAAGCGATCGGTTAAACCGCTGGCAGAAATTGAAGGTGTTGGTCTGAGTGCAGCTGCAGCGGATAGTTACAAGTTCGATAATGCTGGACACTATGCGCAAACCTCAATCAAACAAGCTCTGGAGAAAGCAGAACAAACAATGGCAGCAATAGATTGGATTTCCAGTTCTGCAAATGGTAGCAGGGTTTTAGATGCTGCTGAAATGAATCTGTGGCCATCATTACTGACAGAGTCGTCCGCAAAAATCACTGCAATCAAAGCATATACCGGCGAGTTTGCGGGTTCTGGCGTACTCAGGCTGGCTTTAGGGATTTCCTCATTATTACAGCGTGTTGTTCCGGTGATGGATCCTGACAAAGATTACGAAGATAGTATTCGACCCTATTTAAATTTTGATATGTCTGGAAAAGTTCTGCGTTTTTTACACCTAGGTTCTGGCATTGGTGGAAGTCAAATTGCCATGGTTGTTAATTGCTGTTCAGCACAGGGATGACCAGATGATATTCGATCTTGATACTATCCAAACAATATTACCTCATCGCCATCCGATTCTTTTATTGGATATGGTTGAAATCAGTGAGCCTGGGATAAGCGGTAAGAGTATCCTTAATTTTCCTCGAATAGCATTATGGGATTCACTAAGTGTAACTGAGCTTAAAGACGAATTAATTTTGGAAGGAGCTGCGCAACTACTAGGTGTGGTGGTATCCAGTAGGGATGAGCAATTGAATAAAGCGAAAGAAGATGAGGAGCGTTTGCTAGTGAGTTTTAGTCAGGTCGAATTTCAAGAGTCGGCCGATTTAGATCAAGCGGTTACGGTAACTGTCAAGGTTGCTTCTCAATTTGGAAGCATGAGTGTTGGAGATTTTAAAGCCGTACAACAGGAATGCGTACTTGTCAGTGGCAAAATTGTGATTATGGGGTGATAGATGTCATCTATATGAATTAACTATGAAAATATTATCTAAAGATTTTCTTATTAGTCCAAATCAATCGGTTTTAAAAGGCCATTTCCCCGGAAATCCGATACTGCCTGGCGTTATGTTACTGAGTTTTATTACAGATACGTTATCGGAAAGGCTGGGGCGACAATGTCATATCAAGAAAATTATTCGGCATAAATTTATAAAACCGATTTTTCCCGAATTCAGAATATGTGTCGAGTGCCAACTAAAACAAACTCAAACAGAATTTGATAATTGTTACTTGGTCAATTGCACTATTTTTGATCAATACAGAAATCCGATTGCCAGCGGGCAGTATAAAGTTGAGTGTTTACCATCATGAATCGTAGACGAGCCATGCAATCGATGATGACAATCGGACTGCTAGGGATGGGTTCTTGTGCCGGTATCAATTTTCGTGTAGATCCGAAAAGTAAAGTTACTGAAATCAAACTGCCAATTGAATTTGATGAGATCGATCACTTTCAGGTTCCACACAAGCTTCGGGATGGATATGTTTTCTCGATACCATCTCCATCGCTTAGTAAGGATGTTGTAATTGTTGGAGGAGGAATTTCTGGGCTGACGGCCTTAAAATCATTAGCAGGGTACGATGCTTTGCTAGTGGAGAAAGAGAAGGAAGTTGGCGGCAACTCAAGACGCAGGGAAGCTAATGGTATTTACTATCCGCTGGGCGCTATTGTCAATCAGGGACCCATTGCGCCATTTACCGATTTTTTTAATGAACTCAATATTCCTTTTGAGCAGTTAAATGGAAAGCATCTGGTCTACCACATCAATGGCCATAGCGTTGCGGATCCATTGCATGAAGGCTGGCGCGAATTACCATTGATAGCTAAAGAACAAGAGTCATTCCAGCGACTCGGTGATGATTTGCTGGCATTCGCTGATCCTGTTAATGGTATTTTTTTCCCTCGCAGTGACAATAAGCAGAATATTAAGGAGTTGGATCGACTGACATTCAAACAATATCTGGCACAGCAGAGCTATACACCTGGTGTAGAAAAGTTTATGCAACTGATTTTAAGTTCGCGATTGGGTGAAGATGGAAACGATGTGTCAGCATGGATCGCTTTGTATATTCTATCTACATTAAGGCAACCGGTATTTACTTTACCAGGTGGTCATGGCGTAATTTCTGAGAAACTGTCTGAGTATTGTTTGCGACAAAGACCTGATTCCATTCGCTCAAATTTTACGGTGATTCGCATTGAGAATAAGGTCAATAACAAAGTATGGATCACCGGTATCGATGAATATGGTGCATTGCAAACGATTGAGGCTAATTGCGTTGTTATGGCAGCACCTAAAGTTTACGCGAAATATGCGATTCATGGTCTGACTGAAGATCGACCCAAACTGTATGACCGTTTCCACTATAACGCGTATTTAGTTGCACAGATCGAATTAAATCGACAAGTAACTGATGCTTTTGAAACAGTTAGTGCATCACATTTTAGTCGATTTATCATTGCTCCCGATTTATTAAAAAATAATCATAGCTCATCAGGTTTAAGTCATTTAACGATTTATATTCCTTATCCTGGCAAATCCGGTCGAATCTCACTCTACAGTGAATTCACAGAGAAACTTGCTAAAACAATCATTGCTGATTTACACGAAATCATGCCGCAAACACGAGGTGCCATTACCTCTATTTATTTGCATCGTTGGGGGCATCCTATGCTTTCTTGTCCTCCGGGGATAGATCAATTGAGTGTTGCTGCCAAGGAGCCATTTGGTCGCATTGCTTTTGCACATAGTGATTCATTCGGTATTTCTGGATTGTATTCTGCAGTTTGGTCTGGCATGGAAGCTAGTATTGATGCACAACTTATTTTGGAGGATCAGTATGTTTAACCACTTTTCACTTAATCATCTAATAACTAAAAGAGGTACTACGATGAAAACAAAGCTAGCAATATTTTGTATTTGGTTATTTTCTTCAACATTTGTTTTTGCAACACCTATCGAAGATTTGCGAGGAGATGAAGCAAAAGCAGCGTTACGCCAGTATGAAACAAAAATTAAAGAAAATCCAAATGATTTTGAGGCATTAAAATCTGCCGGCATTATTTTGCATCAACTCAGTCGAATCCATGCTAATCAACAGCAAGTCAGTATGTCGGAGAGTTATCTAAAATCAGCTTTGACGTTGCATGATAATGATTCGGAAGCTATGGCTTGGCTTGGTAGCATAACAACCATGAAAGCAATATTTGAGTCTGATCCGGGCAAAAAAACATTTTTTGTAAAATCCGGTACCCGTCTTTTAGATAAAGCTATTCAAAAGGCACCGGATAATACTGTAGTGCGCTTAACACGTGCTTATAACAGTCTCGAGCTTCCAGTATTTTTAATGCGTACTAAATTCGCCGTCGAAGACTTCAAGCATTACTTGGTGCTATGTAAATCAATAAATTGCTCAAAGGAACACATTGCTGCAGCTAACACTAAGCTAGCAGAAGCAGAAAAAATACTCGCTGATAATTTCTGAATTATGTCTTGGCTAATTTATAACTACCCTGGATGCAATTATGAATCCCGATGAAAAACACCTGCCTCTGTTAGGACGCCGAGTTTTAATTTCCGGTGCTAGTGGAAATATTGGCAGTGTTTTAGGTGCCCGGTTGATTAAAGAAGGAGCAATCGTTGCACTGCAATATCAAACCAACACTAACAGAATCGATCAATTACTTGCTGGTACCGATATATATGGTGATGGAAGACCGCATGCGGTTGCTATTCAGGGGAAATTAGACAGTTATTACGAAGCGAAGAAGGTTTTCGTTGAAGCTGAAACTTGGCTGGGGGGAATCGATGTGTTAATCAATTGCGTTGGCCTATCTCGCGATAACTCACTGCTAATGCTGACTGAAGAAGATGCGACCGCCGTTATCCAAGGGAATCTGGCTCCTATTATCTATTTGTCTGAGTTTATGACTGGTCAGAAACGAGTAATTGAGGCGGGTCGGATCATCAACATTACCTCGATAACCGGTTTAGTCGGGCAGCCCATGCGTTCTCTTTATGGAGCTGCCAAAGGTGCGGTAATTGCTTATACAAAGAGTGTTGCGAGAGAGTTTGCAAATAAAGACTGGACTGCTAACTGTATTGCACCACAAGTCGTACAAGGTGGCTTAGCCAATCATATGAAATCTCACGCACAAATGATGATTTCAGGTGTCACGCCCGTAAAAAGAAATTGTGTACCCAATGACTTGTCGGGTTTGACTGTTTTGCTAGCGTCATGGGAATCGAGCTTCATTACTGGGACAGTACTGAATGTGACAGGAGGGCTGATAACATGGTAATTAATCCACATATTTTATTTATTGGTACAACCGAGTACCTGCAGCCTTTATCCGATCTGCTGGCTGATAAAGGCGCTAAAACCATTATTGGTGAAGAACACTCCACTTTATCGGAAAGTAAATCTCAGATTTCGCTAGAGATGATGGGCATGATTGAAGATGCTTATAGAACGCTGGGGTATATTGATACATTAGTTTTTTGTGATCAAGTCCGTATTGACGAGAAGGAATATCCCCATCCTGACGAGATTATAAGACAAACATCCTATGCGGTGAGTCGATTGTTAATATCGGTTCGCTGTTTGGCACTCAAAATGATTGAAAGTGATTCACCTGGTCAGATTATCGTTATTTGTGATACTTCAGCCGTTGCAGGAAGACATAATTCTTGGATTAGCTCAACAGTCGGTGGAGCGCTAATAGGCATGTGTAAAAGTCTGGCGAAAGAGCTGGGACGCTATCGAATAGCCGTTAATATTATCTGTTTGGGTGCTATTGAAGGAGTGGATGTGCCCAACAGATTTACTGCTGCTGAAACAAGGATATTAAAAGCGAGTGGTCTTGGCAAGCTAGTAAATGTGACTCATCTACTAAATAACATTTTCCATTTAGCTAGTGGAGAACACTGGCTAAATGGTCAGATACTCCACGTCAATGACGGTTTGGTTATGTAGATCAAGATGTCTGAGATACTTTGGTTTAAGCCAAGTACGTCAAGAATATAAAATTCTTAATAAAGTTAATATGTTAAAGGCTTTTGAGAAATGACTGAAACTGAGTATATAGGGGTGTTGCAAATTTGTAACCATGAATTACTTTAGTGATAAATATTATGAGCTTTATTCAAGTCAAAAATTTAACTAAGTACTACCAATTAGGAAAAAACTCCATACAAGCTCTGAAGAATGTTTCCATGAATATTGATGAGGGCGAGCAATTATTCTTAGGCGGGCCTTCAGGCAGCGGAAAATCTACCTTATTGCATATTATTGGTTGTCTGGATAGGTATGACACAGGCAGTGTAACTATCGATGGTAGGGATGTTACGCTGACTAACGATAGAGAAATGTCGGATTTCAGAGCTTTTAATATTGGTTTTGTTTTTCAAAATTTTAATTTATTACCGGTATTAAATGTGTTCGAAAATGTGCAGTATCCATTGTTACTAAGTCGAGCTATATCAGCGGATCAGCGTCGAAAACGAGTAAAAGAAATTCTTGAATCTGTAGGACTTGATGCTCATGCAGAACACTTTCCAAATGAATTATCAGGTGGCCAACGTCAACGAGTCGCTATAGCCCGAGCTTTGGTTCATAAACCGAAATTACTGATAGCAGATGAACCTACCGCAAATTTAGATTCAACTACGGGTGCAGTAATCATGGCGCTTATGCTGGATCTGTCATTAAAACATGGCTCTACAGTGATTATCTGTACACATAATCAGGAGCTTTTGGTTCAGGCGCAACGCTGTGTCATGCTTCGCGATGGCGAAGTCACTAACGATATAGTGACTCAAATTCAAAGCGAGAATACCTATGTATACGCTTAAAGTGGCTTGGCGCAATATCCTACGTCATAAGCGCCGATCAATATTTGCAATACTGACAATAGTCGTTGGTGTTGCAAATATTGTTATGTTTGGGGGATTTGTTGAAGCTAATTATATCGGTTTGCGAGAATCGATTATTCGTAGTCAGTATGGTCATCTGCAAATCCATCAAAAAGGATACGAACTTAATTTTCGCCAGGAACCCAATCAGTATCGTTTATCCCCTGAGTCAGCACAGCAAGTGCAAGCTTTATTGGAAACGATTCCACACGTATTGATTACATCACGGCGTCTGGAATTTACTGGTTTACTCGGAAATGAAAAAACCAGTCGTGCTGCCATCATTCGAGGTGTTGACCCTGACAGTGAAGCTTTGATTAATTCAGCACTAACAATTATTGAAGGTGTTGATTTAGATCCAGATAAACAGGAAGGTGTGATTTTAGGTGAAGGTCTTGCGCAAGGTATTAATGCCAAAGTTGGGGATAGACTTACTCTACTTGGTACTACCGTCAATGGTGTAATGAACGCGGTTGATGTCGAGGTCGTCGGTATTTTTCAGAGTTTTGCCAAAGAGTATGATGATGCAGCCATGATGATGGTACTGGAAAACGCACAGACTCTATTGAATACACAATCAATCGATACGGTTGTGGTACTGCTGGACGATACACTTGCATTACCGGAAGTTGTTAGAGCTGTGGCTAGGGAATCACAACAACGTCAATTTGATATTGAATGGATCGAGTGGTTTAGGTTGGCCAATTTTTATCAGAAAGTTGTCGATCTTTATAATGGGTTTTTCTTATTTATCAATCTGGTAATTTATGTGGTTGTTTTATTTGGTATTAGCAATACCATGATAGTTACTGTAATGGAACGTACGTTCGAGATTGGAACGTTGCGTGCTATGGGTATGCGTCGTAGCGGTATCGTCACACAATTCTTAACTGAAGGAATAATGTTGGCCTCGCTTGGAGCTATTCTTGGTATTGCTATAGGTATTGCTTTTACCTGGTTGATCAATAGTCTTGAGATCATGATGCCGGCCCCACCAGGTTCATCGAAGGGATATCCATTACGTCTCGAGTATGTTGAGGAAATTTGGTTAAACAGTGTATCGATAGTTCTCATTATCGCTTTCTTTGCTACTCTTTTTCCAGCACTGCAAGCGTCTCGAAAAGCCATCGTCGATGCTTTAAGGCATGTATGAAGTAATAATGAATATAGGAGATAACGATGTTTTCAAAATTTAGATTACTAATTGTGGTGATAGTAATTCATTGTATGTTGGTCTCTCCGATATGGGCAGATAACGTGATCAATGTTAAGCAAAATGCCATAGAATTACTGGCGAAAGCTGATGAGTATAGGAACTTTAAGGGTAAATCATTCACATTCGATTTGAAGTTGAACAGCATGGAAACCGGTAAAGATGATCAGATATTTACACTCAAAGTGGAAATTTTGAACTCTCATACATCGCTTGTTATTTATAGCGAACCAATCAGCGAACGAGGCAAAGTTCTGCTGATGGCGCAAAAGAACCTCTGGTTTTATGCACCTTCTAGCCATAAACCAATTCGCATTACCCCTCAGCAACGACTGTTGGGGGAAGCTTCCAATGGAGACGTTGCTAGTACCGATTTTTCTGGTGATTACGATCCTCATTATGTAGATACCGAAGTTGTGGATTCGGTTACTTGTCATGTTCTGGAATTAACAGCCAAAGCTAATAGTCTTGCTACTTACGAGAAGTTGAAATTATGGGTGCGAGCAGATGATTTTAAACCTTATAAAGCAGATTTCTTCGGAGTTTCTGGAAAGTTACTTAAGACAGCATATTTCAGACGCTATGAGAAGCTTCCAAATCTTGGTGAGAAAGAACAGCTAACCAGTATTCAAATTATCAATCCATTAACTGAAGGTAAGCAAACATTGATGGAATATTCCAATTTCAACGTGACCGAGATACCAGTCTCTCGCTTTAACCCAAACACTTTGAATCGTTTGTAGCCGAGATGTTATTTTATTAGTTAATGAAAGTCGTTTCGCAAATTTTATTGATGTTGTTTTTAAATTTAATGCCTATCGCATTGCCGGCATTTGAATTAGGAAAAATCAATGTACGTGGTCAAGTCGAGTTGCCATGGCAATATACACCTGAAAGAGCCAATACTTTTTTTAATCCAAATGGTGTCATTATTAACAATCAGCAGCACAGCAGTTTACCTGCATTACGTTTTACACCAAAATTCAGCCAAGGCTCTGTTGCATTACAAGGTGATTTTTGGCTGCAAAGCCTGATTACCAGTACTAAAACAGAAGAAACATTTTTCTTTCAGAAAAGTACTTTCAATTGGAACATTAACGACCAATTTACGGTAAGCGGTGGCATTGATCTTCAACATTGGGGATCGGGTTATATCTGGAATCCAAGCAATCCCTTTCAAGATAGAGAAATCAATTTTGTTGATAGAGTCATTTCTTATAAGCGCAATGGAAATTTTTTCGCTTCTCTAGATTGGTCAGGTAGAAATGGTTGGAGTACTTCACTTTATTTCGTCAATCATAGACCCCGTGAAAAATTATATGGGATAAATGTTGAACATCAAAATGCTTTTGCGTTAAAGCTAAACAAACAGTTTGACAATAGTGATGTAAGTTTGACTTATGCTCTTTTGGAGGATACTAATTTCATTGGTGGATCTTATTCCGCTAGTATCGGTAATCAGCTTGAATTACATGGAGAATTTAGTTTGCGTGATAAACGACGCTCAGTTTTACCGAGATCCATCGTTGCTAATGGCCAAGATAGCTTTTTCATACTTCAAGCAAATAAGCATATCGATTGGCGCGCTCAATTTCTTATTGGAGGCCAATATACTACGAATAATCAAATCAATATGATTTTTGAATATTTATATAACGGTGAAGCTTATAGTGAGAAAGAATATGATCATCTCGTACAAGGAAGCAATCAGTCTAGACTTCAGCTTGATGGTTTATTTGCTGCTCCATCCGCTGGTTTTCTTGGTGAATCAAATAGCTTACTCGGTTCAATGAAACGACATTATTTATTTTTTCGTGTTGCCGACGGTCAGCTGATCGACAAGTTGGAAGGCAGAGCATTCGTTCGTTTTGGTATTCAGGATTCAAGTGTAATAACAGGAGGGTTATTGTCTTATCCAATCAAGAATGGGTTGAATTTAATGTTAGGTGGGCAGTATTACGGAAAAATGGCTGGATCTGAAACGGCAGCAATTCCATTCCAGTTTGTACTTTACTCAGGATTAACGCTGCTTTTTTAAGTGAGGAGATTAAACATGAATTTTCGATTTGGAGTGGCAATGATGTGCGTCAGTTTATTACCTGGTTGCAGTCAAGAATTTCCTCAGAAACCTTGGTCCGATATAGATGCCGATTATTTGCAAGTACTCGAAGAACAGAAGGATTTCGATAGTCGGTTGGAAATTGCCCGGCTGAATTTTTCTCATAATTTAATTGATGAGGCAAACTCTTTATTGTCGGAGCTCATGAAAGAGAATTCCAGCGATATGGAAGTTAAAGCTTGGTATGCTGCCAATAATTGCAAGATTGCAGGTCGGAAAGGCCCATGGTTAATGGGAATCGATAAATTGTATGGTGTTTGGGGTTGCTTGGAAGACCTTCAATCAGCACTGAATGCAGCGCCGGATAATTTTACGATTCAAATGATTTATATTAATACCAATGTGGAAGTCAACATGTTTGGGTCTTTTGATAAAGCTTCTGTATTACTTGGGAAATTACTTGCAAAAATTGATGATCAGCCTAACCTATATGATCCATTTGCTCAAGTCGCCATATATGAGGCAGCAGTCAACATAGAGAGTTTACGGAATGCCAATTCTCAACTACTAAGCTCGTATTTAGAAAAAATAATTGACATAAATGCTAGTCTGGAAAGTGTGGAGCGTGCAAATAAAATACTTACCAAATTATCAGAATCATAATATTTCTTTGTTTTTACTGGATAGATAGTATCGTCACAAGATACTATTCTACAAGTTGATACACACAGAATTTGATTTGGATAGTGGTAAGGAAGGATGTTTTTTTACTCGAGAGAGTACTACAGAAAATTCATACCGACCGGTTCCGGGATTGGTATTAAACTTCCTGCACGATCATGAGCGTTTGACCGGCGGCGATGTAGCTGCCTTGCTGGCAGAAGATTTGACGGATCTGTCCGCTAACGGGGGATTCAACCGTAAATTCCATTTTCATCGATTCGATGATCGCCAAGGGTTGACCCGTCTCAATGTCTTCGTTTTCCTTGACTAACAGTTTCCAGATTGTACCGGTTACTTGCGAACTGATGAGCTGAGCGTTGTCCGGCAAATCCAATTCGCTTTGACTATCGGCTTCTTCCATCACATCTTCGCTGATTGACAGCGATTGCTGATTGGCAGCCCAGCGTTGACGCTCGGCTTCGAACGCGGCTTTTTGTTTGGCTTTAAATACTTCAATACTAGCCGCTTGTTGCTGCAGGAAGGCATGGTATTGCCGCAAGTTAAGTACGGCTGGTTCAGTGCGTAATCTGAAACGGCCGCTGATGAAATCGTTACGCAGCTTCAGCAATTCGCTTTCACTGACCGGATAAAAGCGGATTTGATCAAAAAATCGTAACAGCCACGGATAACCATCCTTGAAATCGGAGGTTTGACGGTAGCGGTTCCACATTTGCACGGTGCGGCCGACGAATTGATAGCCGCCCGGGCCTTCCATACCATACACGCATAAATAGGCGCCGCCGATGCCGACGGCATTTTCCGGCGTCCAGGTGCGCGCCGGGTTGTATTTGGTAGTGACCAGCCGGTGGCGCGGATCGAGCGGCGTAGCAACGGGTGCGCCCAAATATACATCGCCCAAACCCATGACCAGATAGCTGGCGGAGAAAACGATATCGCGGACTTCTTCAATAGTATCCAGGCCATTGATACGGCGGATGAATTCAATGTTGCTCGGACACCAAGGCGCATCGCGCCGTACCGATTGCATGTATTTGTCGATCGCCAACCGCGTGGCGGGATCATCCCACGACAGCGGCAGGTGAATAATACGCGACGGCACTTCCATTTCGGTAATCGCGGGCAATTGATCTTCAGCTTCAATCAATTGCTGCAGCAGCGTATCACGCGATAGCCGGGTCGAATCGAAATGAATTTGTAACGAGCGAATGCCGGGCGTCAGGTCGACGATGCCTTGCAATGCACCCTCAGCAATACGCTGTTGCAGCCAGGTCATTAATGCATGCACGCGGAAACGCAAGTTCAAATCCAATACCGGCGGACCATACTCGATTAGCAGGTACTTGTCGCCGGATTGACGATATGTAACTTGCAATTCCGGATCGCTGGCAGCGGTGCGGTGCAATACCGGATCTTTCAGTTGTCGGTTAGTGGGTGGGAACGGTAGTTGGTGATCGCCTTGGAGTTGCTCGACTAAACGTTCCTGTTGCTGCTCGAGCAGTTGTGCGTGTTCGATTGACACCGCGTAGAAGCGGAGGCTGTCGCCTGGACGGAGTTGCCCGATTTTCCATAGCTCCGCATGCGCCACTGTCACCGGGCAAACGAAGCCGCCGAGACTGGGGCCGTCGGGGCCGAGAATAATCGGCATATCGCCGGTGAAATCGACCGCACCGATGGCATACGCATTGTCATGAATGTTGGAAGGGTGCAGCCCGGCCTCGCCACCGTCGGTTCGTGCCCATTGTGGTTTCGGCCCGATCAGGCGTACGCCGGTTCGGCTGGAATTGTGATGTACTTTCCACTCTGCGGCAAAAAAATGCGCGATATCGGATTCAGTGAAAAAGTCCGGCGCACCATGCGGGCCGTACAACACCGCAATCTCCCACTGATTACTGTAATGCGGGATCGAATGTTGCGGCAGGTATTGCGTTATTTTGGGTTGCGACGATGGCAATGCCGGAATATGCAATACATCTCCGGCGCGCAGCGCGCGTCCGGCGTGACCGCCGAATTGTCCGAGCGTAAACGTGGCTTTGCTGCCAAGATAATCCGGTACTTGAAAGCCGCCATATACCGCCAGATATGCACGGTTGCCGGCTTGGCGGATTTTGCCGAATTGCAGCACCGAACCTGCCTTGACTGTGTGCGCTTGCCATTGTGGCAGCGGCTCGCTGTCGAGCAATACTTCCATCGGCGTGCCACAAACGGCGATGATACTGTCGCAATTAAACCGCAACACCGGGCCGGCGATTGTGATTTCCAGTCCGGCGCAGTCGGCAGGGTTATTCACCAACCGATTGGCCAGCCTGAAAGCCAAACTATCCATCGGCCCGGAAGGCGGCACGCCGACATTCCAATAACCGAGCCGCCCTGGGAAATCCTGAATCGTGGTTTGTACGCCCGGACTCAGAATATCGATTGTATGCGTCCGGTAATGAAAACCGTTGAGGAATTGCGTGGTCGATTGGCCATCGCGGAATGTCGCGCTTTGCAGGATTTGCTTGAGATAATCGAGATTGGTTTCGATGCCGTGCAATGCGGTTTGCTGCAATGCGGCTAACAGTTCGGTTCTGGCGATTTCCCGATCAGGTGCATGGACAATGATTTTCGCCAGCATCGGATCGTAAAATGCCGATATTTCGGTGCCGCGCTCAACCCAAGTTTCGACGCGCGCTGTCGCAGCGAATTCCACGGCTGTCAAAGTGCCGCTGCTGGGTTGAAAGTCCTTTGCCGGATTTTCGGCGTATACCCGGACTTGGATAGCGGCACCGCTGGGTTTGATGGTCATGGAATCGAGCGGCGGCAGATCTCCGGCAGCTTGCCGCACCATCCATTCCACCAGGTCGATACCGGTAACTTCCTCGGTCACGCCGTGTTCCACCTGCAGGCGGGTATTCACTTCGAGAAAATAAAACTCGCCGCTGACGGCATCGACAATGAATTCCACGGTACCGGCGGATTGATAGTGTACCGCTTTGCCAAGACGCACCGCCGTATCCAGTAACGCTTGGCGCAATTGCGGCGTCAGATTCGGCGCGGGCGTTTCTTCGATGACTTTCTGGTTGCGCCGCTGCATGGAACAATCGCGCTCGCCCAATGCCACCACCTGACCCTGACCGTCTCCAAAAATCTGTACTTCGATATGCCGCGCGCGGTCGACATATTTTTCCAGAAACAAGCCGGCATCCTTGAAATTGTTTTGCGCCAGTGTCTTTACCGCTTCGTAAGCATCGCGCAAGTCATCCGCATTCCAGCACAAGCGCATGCCGATACCGCCGCCGCCTGCGGTGCTTTTCAGCATTACCGGATAGCCGATATGCTTGGCCTGGTGTAACGCTTCATCCAGATTTGCCAGTAAGCCGGTACCCGGTAGCAAGGGTACATGGTTGTCCGTTGCCAGTGTCCGGGCGGTGTGCTTCAGGCCGAAAGCGCGCATTTGTTGCGGTGTCGGACCGATGAAGCGTATTCCCTGCGTTTCGCATTGTTCGGCGAAATCCGCTTTTTCACTCAAAAATCCGTAACCGGGGTGAATAGCTTCAGCACCGGTCTTTAACGCGATTTCAAGGATTTTACCGGTATTCAGATAGCTCTCGGCAGCGATCCCGTCGCCGATGCAATATGCTTCATCGGCTGCGGCGACATGCCGTGACAAGGCATCGGCTTCGGTGTATACCGCCACGCTGGCTACATTCATGCGGCGCAGCGTGCGGATAATACGGCACGCGATCGCACCGCGATTGGCGATCAATACTTTCTTGAACATACTGTTCCTCCGGTAACGGATTAATCCCAGATCAACAAACGGATCGGCGTCGGATTATAGTCGTTGCATGGATTGTTCAGTTGCGGGCAGTTCGAGATCAAGACCACTACATCCATTTCGGCGCGCATTTCGACGTACTTGCCGGATGCGGAAACACCATCGACAAACTCCAATCGACCGGCTTCGGTGACCGGTACATTCATGAAAAAGTTGATGTTACTTGGCAGGTCGCGTTTACTCATGTTGAGTTGCTGGCATAATGGATGATGCGCAAGCGCGTGCAAAAAATTGTCACGGCAACTGTGCATTGGAAATTTATCCAGTGCGTAGCGCACGGTGTTGCTTTCCGCAGCACAAGCACCGCCCAGGGTATCGTGGCGGCCGCAGGTATCGGCGATGATGGTCAACATAATTTGCCCGAAATTGGAGTAAAGTTTACTGCCGGTTGTCAGATACAGTTGATTTTGGCGATTGATGGTGTCGGTGGCGCTGTAACGCTCCAACGCATCGTGCGCATTGTAGAACAGCGTATCGACCGCCTGATTACCTTCCAGATCAACGATACGAAAAAATTGTCCCTGTTTAATGAGGTGCGCCCACGGTTCGCCCGCAGGGCAGATTTCATTGACGACAGCCTGTGCCGGATCGTGTTGGTCGACAGGTAATTTTGCTGTATTCATAGCGTACCCTCCCCATAAAAATTTTGCGCATTTTGCAGTGCGCGGACATTTTCATCGATATGCAAACATTCCTTAATGGCATCCGGCGGCGTGTTAAAAAGCTCCAATTGAATCGCGCCGGGTTGATAGGTTTTCTTGGAATCGAGCGGGTGCGGCGCAGCCGACACTACCATCAACGTATTCATGACAAAACTCAAATCGACAAAGTCGCCCGCCTTGCTATGATCGGCTTGGTAAGTTAATTCGCCAAAAGCATCGGTAGTGACTTTGCTAAAGAAGTTGATATTGGATACCACATCGCGCATGCCCAATCCCCATTTACCCAATTCGATCAGTATGCCGCTCAGGCCGCTGCGGTACATTTGGTTGCGGTATTCCTGGTAGCGCGCTTCACCGTATCTGGATCGGATCAAGGCATCGTCGCTGAGTCCGCAAACGGTATCGTTCCAGCCAGCGGTATCGGCGGTGATGCAGCAAAAAATCCGGCCCATATCGGAATGGCACGCATGCCCTTTGGTCAGGCGGAAAGTGTGCTGTGACTTCAAGGTATCGGCCATGTTATAGCGCTCCAGTTTTTCTTCCTGATTGAAGAACAGAGCCGCCGCATTTGCGCCGCCGTCGGTATCGATCAAACGCAATGTCGTGCCGCGGCGGATAACGCCGGACCAATGGCAACCGCCCGGAATGGTTTGTTTCCAGATGATGCTATGCTGATTCATGGCCGTCTCCTCATTAGTTTATTGACAAAAAGATAGATGGTCGTGATGGTTAAAATACCGCCGAGCACCAATGGTGTTGCCCAGAGCTGCCACCACGGCGCATCGGCGGAAATGGCGTATGGGCGTGGCCAGGCGATGTTGATTAATTCAAACAAAGCCCAGATAAATGCCAAGGTGTTGATGGCTAATCCCCATTTGCCAAGCTTCAGTTGTCCCAGCGCCGGGTTCCAGCGGCCGGATAGGCGTGCGAATAGGGCAATGCCGGTGGTAAAAGCAAACATCGCGTAAAGGCCGCCGGTACCGAATGCGATAATGGTCGCGACTGCGTCGTCGTTGAGTCCGAAGATCAGGCCGCAACCGGCTAACAAAACGGTAAACAGCACCGCATTCCGGGGTGTTTGGGTGGCGGTGACTTGGCTTAAAGCGGCCGGCATGTTGCCTTCCCGCGCCATCGAGAACATGATACGCGAAGTATATTTGACGACCGATGCGCCGCATGCGAGAAACGCAACCATCACAATTGCCAGAAACGGTTTTTCGATCCAGTCGCCAAAATGGCTTGCAACCAGCGGTGTAATCGGATCGGCGGTAACGCTGCTATGAATCAGCGTTTCATGATCGAACGCTAATATCAACGAAGCGGAATTGAAAACCACGACGGTACCGACGGTGCACAACGAGAAAAAGATCGCGCGGGGTACCGCTCGTTTCGGTTCGTGCGTTTCCTCCGCGGTCGTCGAGCAGGCATCAAAACCGATAAAAGCCCAACCGGCGATAGCGAGCGCCGCCAAAAATGCGGCAGTTTGACTCGGTGCGGTCCCGGTACCCAGGTACTGAAATAGCTCAGTGAGAGCATGCTGGCGGAAAAACAAAAACAGCAAAATGGCGATACCGAGAGAACCGACCACTTCGGCATATACGCCGAGTTTAATGGTTAGTTTGAAAACATTGACGTGAACCAGATTCAGTACTGTGCATAACGCCAGAAAAACAACCGCCCAGAATACTTTTTCCTCGCCGCTGTCACCGGATGATCCAAAAAATCCGGCGAACCAGATGCCGCCGGCGTATGCCGTCGTGGTTAACATGGCAATGGTCGAACTGATATAAATGACACCGGCGTAATGACCGGCGGTGGTTCCGTAAAACTGCCGCGCCCATTTGTAAGCGCCACCGGCAATCGGGAATTGTGACGATAGTTCGGCGTAAACCGTGGCGACCAGCAATTGCATCAATAGGCAAATGACTAACGCTACGAACCAGCCGCCGCCGGTGACTGCCGTTTGCACACCGATGATCGCGTATAAGCCGACGATCGGCGATACCACCGCAAATCCCAGCGTAAAGCTGTTCCAGATGGACATGTTGGCGCGCAGCGGTTGCGCTACCGGCGCTACTTCATCAATTGGTTTTGATACTTCCGACATGACGAGCCTCCTTTATCAGAATTTTACCGAAAGACGCATGTATCAACGATACATGACTTGATCTCCCGGGCTTTTATCCCTCCGTGGAGTCTCGTATTAAGAGACCGGAAACTCTCGGACCTGACACCTGACTACTTGGCCGGAACCCTAGTTTCCATTTGAACCATCGCTTTCCTGCATGCCAGTCGAATACCGGCAAATTGAAAAGTAACATTCAGATTGGATTGTATGGATGCTTTCCGGAAAAAGCAACGAAAAATGAAATGAATTGGGAAAATCAAGAGAAATTATTCGAGGACTGAATAAATGCAACCATGGATGCTTCTTGGAAGGTGCATCAGTCGAAACACCGGTCGATCGTTTCCGCTTGATATAAACGTTGAGATAGAGAAGCATTAGGATTCGGGGTGTCTGCGTCCGGCGGAAAGTCATCTAACAGGTTTGCGTTGCTACGAATCGTAATATCGGATCGGATATAGTGATCCGTGCTAATGTCCTTGATCGTCAGAATCCAATTGCCATTGCCATGTGTCATTGGTTTATCGGAATTCCACGGAGAATCGGTATCGTGAATTTCGGTGATGTAGTAAATTTTTTTTGCTTCGTCGTGAAAGCGCGGGTATCCATCCACGCGTACGGATTCGTGGTAAATAAAATAGGTGTTGATATCGCGCACCGATTGGCGATGCCATTCCGGCAATGGAAAGCTACCCTTGCTTTTTAGGCATTCGGCAATGGCCAAATAATGTTTGCCGCTCATGCGGCTATAAATAACTTTTTGAGCTAACAGCGTTTCACGAGCCGGCGATACCGCGCAGGCGGTTAATACGGCTGTCGTTATCAAAAACGTTGTGACCGTGATTGCTAAAGAAGTATTCATGAACAGCGAGGATTGTTAACAGAACGATATGTTATCAAATATCCGGTTGTTTATTTTCTGTATGCCATGATCAGGCCAGTAATGCTGTGTTGCATTCATAGTTGCCAATGAAAATACCGGGGTAAATTGCTCGTAATTCGAGTTAAAGCTTTGCTTTCACAAAGTCGTAACAAACCGGACGTAGAATGCCCATTGTCCGTTTATGCGCAGAAAAGATCTGAAAATATTAGCAATAAACTTCCCGGAAGAGATGCAGCGCTCGTTGAGTGCGTGGTTTAGCGGTATTCATAATTTTTTGTGGCTTGATGTTACGACGGATTTGAGTTCTGCGTTAAATACGGCAGTGCAGGATATTGTGTTGTTCCGGTATAACAAGACAGATGATCGTCATCGCGCGATGTTGGAATCGCTGAATGAAAGCAGCAGTAACCTTCCAATTATCATCCTTCCCGATCGTGAAACTTTAGTAGACGATGTAATTTCTTATTTAACCGGTTATACCGGCTCCAATTGTGATTTTTTTCGGCACTGTAATGAATTGTTGGTGCATCGATCCCGATCGCAGACCGTCGCGGCGATGTACTGGCTCAAATTGCGCTACTGGGAACATACCATTGGTATCTATGGCCCGGATTTGGCGGAGCGGCTTTGCCGGCAATTATCGAGCCGGTTGTCTTCCCATGTTAACGAGCATTGCGTGTTAGCTAACGTTGAAGATAATCAGTTTGCGCTATTCAAAGCGGATTGCGTTGATCATGAGAATGCGCGGTTGTTTGCACGTACGCTTGCAAAATCGATACTTGCACCGATAAGTGTGGATCATTTGCAGTTTCGCATACCGGTTGACGTTGGAGTCAGTATTTATCCGGATGATGGCGAAACGATTGCTTGGTTGATTGCGAATGCATCGGCTGCGCAATCATCCAATCGCAATATTTGGAAAGGCAATTGCTTTTATTTTTCCCGGGAAATCGCCGAAACGGCGACTAGGCAAGCATCACTCAGGGAATCGTTGCGATATGCGATTCAGAATGAAGCGTTGGTGCTGTTGTATCAACCGGTAGTGGATCTGCAGTCCGGTGATTTGACCGGTGTTGAAGCACTGGTGCGTTGGAATCATCCCGAACTGGGGATGTTGCTGCCCGAGGATTTTATTCCGTTGGCTCAAGAAAGCGGATTGATTATGGAGCTTGGCCGGTGGGTGCTGCGGCAGGCTTGTGCTCAGCTTAAAGATTGGCATGAAGCGGGGTATGCTTCGTTATCGGTTGCGGTCAATGTTTCCGCGGTTGAGTTTGATCAAGCGCAATGGGTCAGTGCGATTTCAAAGATATTGATTGAGACGGGAATAGCGCCGGAATTTCTGGAGTTGGATATCGCCGAATCGACGTTGATGCGGCACGCGGAAACAAGCCCCCAGATTGTACGTTCACTTAAGAATCTCGGTGTGAAAGTGGTAATGGATAATTTTGAAGGCGGCTATTCGTCGCTACGGTATATAAAGCATTTTTTAGTCGATATTCTGAAGATTGATCGTTCCATGACACATGATATGATGACGGATACTGACAGCTCAATTATTATTTCATCATTGATCAGGCTTGCAAAATCCATGGATTTGCCGATTCAGGCCGTTGGTGTTGAAACCAAAGAACAATTCGATTGTTTATTGCATTCAGGATGTTATCGGGCGCAAGGTCATTTGTTCAGCAAGCCGATCTTCGCGCAGGATGTGATGCAGTTGCTGACACAACGCAAAACGGGAACGCTTGCGTAGCATCCGGTCCCATCAAAATTATCAAATTTCCAGCAAAAAACAATGCGCGGATGGTGTAGGTAAAATTCCTACATCGTGATAGGAGAATTACCTAACTTCATTTAAGCGCAACTTCCATTTACTTCAACCCCTGCCATCGCCGACAATTTCACCTGTGCTGAATATCTTTTTTGATTTAAACATTTTTAATCATGAGGGGAGTTGAAATGGAAGCTGATCAAATACTGGATGAAATTAGGGATATCAATTTAAGTTATTTATTGCTTGCTAAGCAAATGTTGCGGGAAGATAAAGTATCCGCAATCTACCGCTTGGGTATTAACCAGGATCTAGCTGACATCATCGATAGACTGAGCTCTGCGCAGTTGATCAAGATGGCTGCTACGAATATGTTGCTTTGCCGCTTCCGTTTCGACGATCGCCTGATTGCTGAAATGCTTTCCAACGATAGCCGGGATCAATCTGTTACCAAATCACATGCAGCGATTTTAATGGCCGGAAAACCAGCCGAAGCTGTCGCGTAATGTAATTATAATTGCTTGAATGAGGAGTAGAAAATGCGTAACCGAAGCATTATAACAGAAGCCAAGCAGATTCAGCTTGCTACAGAATTGATTCAATTGGGTGCCCGGCTTCAGGTTCTGGAAATGAATACCAACCTCAGCCGCGAACGATTGGTAAAGTTGTATAAAGAAATTAGAGGTGTTTCGCCTCCTAAAGGGATGCTGCCTTACTCGGAAGATTGGTTTATGAGCTGGCAACCTAACATGCACTCTACGTTGTTTATGAATATCTATAACTACGTGACTACCAATTCGGATACCGAAGGAATTGATGCGTTGGTGAAGAGCTATCGGTTATATCTCGAGCATGTCAAAGTCAATCAGCTGGAGAAGGTATTAAGCTTGACGCGCGCTTGGACTCTGGTGCGCTTCGTGGAAAGTGGCGTGTTATGCATCGCACCCTGCGTAAATTGTCATGGTAAATTTGTAGTTCATTCGCTGGAAATTCATTCCAACCACGTTTGTGGTTTATGCAATATTCCTTCACGGGCAGGAAAAACTAAAAAAGCTGCGGCAATGCATTATCACTAGCATAATGAATTGCTCAAATGGGCTGGTCATTTGAGCAAGTTTTGGATACGGCTTAATGCTTGCTGCAAATTGTCCATGGATGTGGCAAACGATAAGCGCATGTAGCCCTCACAGCCGAATGCCGAACCCGGGACAACCGCTACACCGGCTTTTTCCAGCAGATATTCGCTAAATGCGATGTCGTTTTGTGCATTAATCAAATGGTTTTGATATAAGTGCCCGATTGATTCGCGAACATCGGCGAACGCATAAAACGCGCCTTCCGAAGCTAGGCAGCGCATGCCATTGATTTTGTTGAGTTGCTCAGTGACAAACAGGTTGCGTTCCTTGAAGGCCGCAATCATTGGATTCATGCAGGATTGATCGCCGTTCAATGCAACTTCAGCGGCTACTTGTGAGATAGAGCTGGGATTGGAAGTGCTTTGCGACTGGATATTCTCCATGGCCGTAATAATATGAGCAGGACCTCCGCAATAACCGATTCGCCATCCGGTCATCGAATAAGCTTTGGAAACCCCGTTGAGTACAACCGTTTGCGGGAATAAATCCGGACACGCATTGACGATATTGACGAATTGCTGACCGGATAACAAGATGTGCTCGTACATATCATCCGTGGCGATGAGAATCTGCGGATGCTTCGATAGCACTTCACCCAAAGCTTTCAATTCATCAAGCGTATAGACCGCGCCGGAAGGATTGCTCGGACTATTGATGACGAACATTTTGGTTTTCGGCGTAATCGCAGCTTCCAGCTGCTGTGGTGAAATCTTGAAATGTTGCTCAATACCGGTATCGATAAAGACCGGCCTGCCTTCTGCGATCAGTACGATATCCGGATAAGAAACCCAGTACGGTGCCGGGATAATCACTTCATCACCAGGATTGATGACCGATAATGCCAGATTAAAAAAGCTCTGTTTACCGCCACAAGAAACCAGAATTTGTTTGGTGTCGAAAACAAAATTGTTTTCCCGCTTGAATTTCGCAACGATGGCATTCTTCAGTCCGGGGGTGCCGCCGACTGCGGTATATTTGGTAAATCCCTTATTAATCGCAGCGATTGCGGCATCTTTGATGTGCTGCGGCGTATCAAAATCGGGTTCACCGGCACCCAATCCGATAATGTCTCTGCCCTCGGCTTTCAACTTGGCAGCTCGGGCGGTTACCGCAAGGGTAGGGGATGGTTTGATGGCTTGAACGCGGCTAGAGAGCTCCACAGAAAATCCTCACACAAAAAAATAGACGGACCGGCATGTTAGAATGATATAAAGAAACAATTCTATATCGGAATTATACTCGTGATCGCAACCTTCCCCAATAGTCCGTATAAATTACATCAAGCATTCGCACCAGCCGGTGATCAACCGGCTGCAATTGCACAACTGGTCGAAGGAATTAACGATGGCCTTGCGTATCAGACGTTATTGGGTGTGACCGGTTCCGGCAAGACCTATACCATTGCCAACATGGTCGCGCGTTTGGGCCGTCCTGCAATCATCATCGCGCCGAACAAAACATTGGCTGCACAATTGTACGCGGAGATGCGCGAGTTTTTCCCGGAAAATGCTATCGAATATTTCGTTTCCTATTACGATTATTATCAGCCGGAAGCGTATGTGCCGTCACGCGATCTTTATATTGAAAAAGATTCCAGTATCAATGAGCATATCGAACAGATGCGCTTATCCGCGACCAAATCAATGCTGGAACGTGACGATGCCATCATCGTCGCGACTGTATCGTGCATCTATGGTATTGGCGATCCGGTCGATTATCACGGCATGATCCTGCATTTGCGTAACGGCGAAAAAATGTCGCAGCGTGACATCATCAAACGCCTGACCGAGATGCAATACGAGCGTAACGAGATGGAATTCAAACGCGGGGTTTTCCGTGTCCGTGGTGATGTCGTCGATGTTTTTCCAGCGGAAAATTCGGAAGCGGCGGTGCGTATCACGCTGTTTGATGACGAAGTGGATAGCTTATCGCTATTCGATCCGCTTACCGGACGTATTCTGCAGAAAATAGCGCGCTTTACCGTGTACCCCTCCAGTCATTACGTGACGCCGCGCAGCACCACATTGCGTGCAATGGAGACGATCAAAACCGAACTGCGGGAGCGATTGGAGTTTTTCTATCAGGAGAACCGGCTGGTCGAAGCGCAGCGGTTGGAACAGCGCACCCGTTTCGATCTGGAAATGCTCAATGAATTAGGGTTTTGCAAGGGTATCGAAAATTATTCACGGCACCTTTCCGGCAAGAAACCGGGTGAGCCGCCACCGACGCTGCTCGATTATCTGCCGGATAATGCTTTGATGATTATCGATGAAAGTCATGTGACTGTTCCGCAAATCGGGGGGATGTATCGCGGTGACCGCTCGCGCAAGGAAAATCTGGTGAACTTCGGTTTCCGCCTGCCGTCGGCGTTGGATAACCGTCCGTTACAATTTGAGGAATTTGAGAAACGCATGCCGCAAACCGTCTTCGTTTCGGCTACGCCTGCCGATTATGAAAGCAAGCATAGCGGCCAAGTCGTCGAGCAAGTCGTGCGCCCGACCGGATTGGTCGATCCGGTCATCGAAGTGCGTCCGGTGGCAACCCAAGTGGATGATTTAATGTCCGAAGTAACCTTGCGCACGGCAAAAAATGAGCGGGTACTGGTGACGACATTGACCAAGCGCATGGCGGAGGATTTGACGGATTATTTTTCCGATCACCAAATCAAAGTGCGCTATTTGCACTCGGATATCGACACCGTCGAGCGCGTCGAGATCATCCGCGATTTGCGGCTCGGGCAATTCGATGTGCTGGTCGGCATTAATTTGCTGCGTGAAGGATTGGATATACCGGAGGTGTCGCTAGTCGCGATACTGGATGCCGACAAGGAAGGATTTTTACGTTCGGAACGCTCGTTGATTCAAACCATTGGCCGCGCCGCCCGGCATATCAACGGCACGGCGATTTTATACGCCGATACCATCACCAGATCGATGCGTGTCGCGATAGACGAAACCAGCCGGCGGCGGCAAAAACAAATGCAGTTTAACGAGCAACATCAGATCACGCCGCGATCGGTCCATAAGCGCATCAAAGATTTGATCGACGGTGTTTATAATCATGAATCCGCGCAGCAGCATTACAAAGCCGCGCAAACGCAGGCGCGCTACGATGCGATGAACGAAGCGCAGCTAGCCAAGGAAATTCAACGTGTCGAGAAGAAAATGCTGAACGCCGCGAAGAATCTGGAGTTTGAGCAAGCCGCGATCTACCGTGACGAGCTCAAAAGCCTAAAGAATAAACTGCTGATCGGTTTTACCGATGTTGCTTGAGCGGCTATTTCTTCACTTCCGTGGAAGAAACGAAAATGATCGTGCCGAAAGTGCGATTCAACGTTTTGCTGGTAAAGTTGGTCATCACCATGCTCTGACTGAAGCGGATGTGGTCGCCTTTATTGACTTGAGTCGTCGGCGCGGCAATCCAGAATTTATGTCCGCTGTTTTGCAACTCCATATAGGTATAACCGGCGGCATCCATAAAGTCGACGACAATGCCTTCGTTGTCGGTCATTTTTTCTGATGATGCGGCACCTTGTGCATAACCGGGCTGCGCCATGCTGAGGGTGGATTGAAAAAACAGGCAGGTGACCAGGGCGATAAGGGATAAAAACGATAATTTCATGATTTTCAGAAGTGTTCCGTCTTAAAGAAGCCGTATCATACACTGCTACTTTATTTTGTTCCAATGTTGGTGAGCGCTGCGGTTCTGTCTTGCCGGACTTTTTCAAAAAAACAAATGGCTGCGGCAGCCGCGGCATTGAGCGATTCGGTTTTACCTGGCATTGAAATGATGATGTTTTCTTGCGCGGTTTGAATGAGTTCTTTGGATAATCCCGCGCCTTCATTGCCGAACAAAAAAGCGATCGGTCCAGTCAGAGAAATGTCGAAAAGATTCTTGGCAGCTTGAATGGATGTGGCGATCACTGTTCCCGGAAAATCGCGGGAAGTTTGCAATAAATCGCAATTTTCATGGATACGCAGAAAGAAATGAGCCCCCATCGCTGCCCGCAGTGTTTTGGGTGACCATACATCCGCGCAGTGTTTCGACAGATAGATATCACGAACATTCGCTGCAGCGGCGGAACGTAGAATCGAACCGAGATTGCCGGGGTCTTGAATGGCTTCCAGCATGACGCTAAAAACCTCCTTGCCGCGGCCGGGTTCTTTCTGCGGCGAAGGGATCGTAATCAGCGCCAGAATCCCGGTTGGCGTTTTAACTGGAGAAATGGCGCGAAATAAAGCGTCACTGACAATCGATATTTTCGGCAGGGTATGGCCGCATAGAATGGATAGAAAGTGTTCGTTGTCGCTATTTTCGATATACGATTGACTCACGATCAAACTTTCCGGGGTACCTACTACCGAGCAATAAATCTGAACAAGATGAATACCGTCGAGCAACGTTAATTTTGCTTTGTCGCGAAACTGCGAAGAGCTTTCCAGCTTAATCAATTGTTTGATAAGCGAATGACTGCGTGAAGTGATGACCGGCATATGGTGTATATCCGCTATGTGAAGTCAGTTCACGCCGGTTAATTACCGATGTTTCTTATAGCGATATTCCGCAGATAACGCATGTGCTTGCAGGCCTTCGCCACTAGCCAGGACCGATGCGATTTCTCCGAGCTTGGCCGCGCCTTGTTGCGAAACTTGGATCAGGCTGCTGCGTTTCTGGAAGTCATAGACCCCCAACGGTGAAGAAAAACGGGCGGTGCGGGAAGTCGGTAACACATGATTGGGGCCGGCACAATAATCGCCCAATGCTTCGCATGCATGGCGGCCGAGAAAAATGGCGCCGGCATGACGGATTTTATCCACCCAATGCTCCGGATTTTCAACCGATAGCTCCAAATGCTCCGGCGCGATGCGGTTAGCGACTTCACATGCCTCATTCAAGTCTTTAACCTGGATGAGTGCGCCGCGATTTTCCAGCGAAGCGCGAATCACGGTTTGGCGCGGCATGTTGCTTAGTTGACGCTCGATACTTTGCTGTACTTGATCCAGGAATTCGGTATCGGGGGATAGCAGAATAGCCTGAGCCAATTCGTCGTGCTCGGCTTGTGAAAACAAATCCATCGCGATCCAATCCGGATCGGTGGCGCCGTCGCAAATAACCAAAATTTCGGAAGGTCCTGCAACCATGTCGATGCCGACGACGCCGAATACGCGGCGCTTGGCGGCAGCCACGTAAGCATTGCCGGGGCCGACGATTTTATCGACAGGTGGTACGGTTTCGGTGCCATATGCCAAAGCGCCGACCGCTTGCGCGCCGCCGATGGTAAACACCCGGTCGACCTTGCTGATGGCTGCGGCGGCCAGCACCAAATCGTTTCGTTCGCCATCCGGCGTCGGCACCACCATGATCAATTCCCGCACTCCGGCTACTTTCGCCGGGATGGCATTCATCAACACCGAGGATGGGTAAGATGCTTTGCCGCCGGGCACGTACAGTCCGACGCGATCCAGCGGCGTGACTTTCTGGCCCAGTAGCGTGCCATCGGTATCGGTATATTGCCAGGAACTGAGCGGTTGCTTTTCATGATAGCTGCGTACGCGTTCTGCCGCCTGTTGCAACGCTGTGCGTTGTGTTTCCGGCAATGCATTCAGCGAATGCTGCAACTGTTCCGGCGTCAATTCTAGTTGACTGGCTGTTGTAACAGCAAGCCGGTCGAAGCGATTGGTGTATTCGATCAATGCCGCGTCTTTACGGCTGCGGATATCCATCAGGATATCGGCAACCGTGGTATCGATCGCATCGTCTTGGGCATTTTCGAACGCCAGCAGTTTGTCGAGCTTCGAATTAAAATCGGGATCGGTTGAATTGAAGCGTTTAATTTGAACCATGATTTCGATAATGATTGGATGAAAATCCTTCGGTGTTACTTTTCGATAGCTGCAGAAAACGCATCCAGTACCGGTTGGATGACATTTCGTTTCAATTTTAACGCTGCTTGATTGATAATCAGCCGGGACGAAATCGGCATGATTTCTTCCACAGCCTTGAGATGATTGGCTTTTAGCGTGTTGCCACTCGACACCAGATCGACGATGGCATCAGCCAGACCGACCAGCGGCGCCAATTCCATCGAACCGTATAATTTGATCAAATCGACGTGCACACCTTTGGCAGCGAAGTGCTCGCGCGCGGTTTGCACGTACTTGGTAGCGATGCGCAGCCGTGCGCCTTGGCGCACAGCCGATTCATAATCGAATCCTTCAGGGGTGGCGACCATCATGCGGCAACGCGCGATGTTCAAATCCAGCGGTTGATACAATCCGGCGCCGCCATGTTCGAGCAACACATCCTTGCCGGCGATACCCATGTCGGCTGCGCCGTACTGCACGTAAGTCGGTACGTCCGAAGCGCGCACGATAATCAGCCGCACATGATCGCGGTTAGTGGCGAGTATCAATTTTCGCGATGCTTCAGGATCGTCCAGTACTTCGATACCGGCGGCCCTGAGCAGCGGCGCCGTGTCTTCAAAAATTCGCCCTTTTGACAAGGCGATCGTGATAGCGGTCATAACTGCAGAAATTATCCGAGATTGGCGGCGGCAAAATCCCAATTGATCAGTTTATCCAAAATTGCATTGGTGTAATCGGCGCGGCGGTTTTGGTAATCCAAGTAGTAGGCGTGTTCCCATACGTCAATGGTCAGCAGTGGCCGGACATTTTTGGTGATCGGCGTTTCCGCGTTGCCGGTTTTGACGATGGCGATCTTACCGCCGTCAACGACCAGCCATGCCCAGCCGCTGCCGAATTGTGTTAAGGCCGCTTGTGCAAATTCTTTTTTGCAAGCATCGACGCTGCCGAATGCTTCCTCGATTTTTTGTTTCAAAGCGGCTGGCGGTTCGCCGCCGCCATTCGGTTTTAAGCTATGCCAGTAGAACATATGATTCCAGACTTGTGCGGCGTTGTTAAAAATCGCGGCTTTGTCCGCTTGTCCGGCGGAGGCGCGAATGATGTCTTCCAGCGATTGTCCGGCGAGCTGGGTGTTCGCCAGCAGGTTGTTCAAGTTATCGACATAGGTTTTGTGATGCTTGCCGTAGTGAAAACTTAAGGTGTTGGCGGTAATGACCGGTTCCAGCGCATTGTTGGCGTATGGCAGGGGTGCCAATACATATTGCGAACCGGCTTGCGCCGCTTTGGAAAAATTATCGACATTGACAACGGACATAGTGTTCTCCTTTGTGAGTTTATTGTAAAAACTTTTAATCAATTCAAACATTCAGTCACCCCTTTATTGGGATTGTTGAGTATTGTTCGTTTCGGTAGTAAACGTAATTTTGCTGTAGCCCGACAACCGCGCGGCCTCCATGACCGTAATCACCGATTGGTGCGTCGCTTTGGCATCGGCATTGATGGTGATGAACGGATCTTCATGATTGTTCGCAGCCGCTTGTATGGCATCGCGCAAGCTCTCGATACTGGAGGATTTTACCGGCGCCAGATTGATGGTGTATTCGCCGAGCGCTGACACGGTTATATCGATGCGATTGGGTTTCTCGATATTTTGATCGACTTGTTCCGCGCTGGTTTGCGGTAACGTCAGTTCAAGTTCGGCGAACTTGGAATAAGTCGTGGTGACCACCAGAAATATCAGGATGACCAATAATACGTCGATCATCGGCACCAGGTTGATTTCCGGTTCGTCGTTTTGTTTTCCGCGCTGAAAATTCATTCCGTTACAATTGTGATTCCGAATGTTTTTACTCTGGCCGCATTGATAATAAAATCAATGATGAAGCAGGGTTAGTATAATACCAGTTGTATCGGTTGGCGAAGCCATCGAAATACATCACACAATGATTGCATAGACTAATAAAATAGCCAGCCGTGTCTTTATGACGTGATAGTACAACATTCTGTTGATCGTGACTGTTTAATTTTGCCGTTTGGAGTGAAATGAGTAAGCCATTAGTAAGTGTCGTCATGGGAAGCACCAGCGATTGGGAAGTCATGCAGCACGCGGTCGCTGTATTGAAAGAATTTAGTGTGCCGCATGAAGCTCAAGTAGTTTCCGCGCACCGCACGCCGGATTTGTTGTTCCAGTTTGCTGCGGAAGCCAAATCGCGTGGGATTCAATGCATCATCGCCGGTGCTGGCGGTGCGGCGCACCTGCCGGGCATGATCGCCGCCAAAACGCCGGTGCCGGTGCTGGGTGTGCCGGTCAATTCCAAGTATTTGAAAGGAATGGATTCACTCCTATCGATCGTGCAAATGCCGAAAGGCATCCCGGTTGCGACGTTTGCCATCGGCGAGGCCGGTGCGGCGAATGCCGGATTATTTGCCGTGGCAATGCTGGCGGTCAATAACAGTGAACTCAGCGTGCAATTGAATGAATACCGGCGCAAGCAAACCGAATCCGTTCTTAACGCCGAGCTGCCGCAATAATGCCAGTGATGCCCGGTGCGATGCTCGGTGTGCTCGGCGGCGGGCAGCTCGGGCGCATGTTCGTGCAAGCCGCGCAGCAAATGGGCTACCAGGTCACGGTATTGGACCCCGATCGCGGCAGTCCCGCCGGGCGTGTTGCCGATGTTTTTATCTGCGCCGGTTATGACGACCAAGCGGCATTGGAAAAGATCGGACAGCAATGCGCCGCCGTTACCACCGAATTCGAAAACATTCCCGCCGAGTCGTTACGCATGCTTACGAAGTCTTGCGTGGTCAGCCCTGACGCCAACAGCGTGTCGATCGCGCAGAACCGCGTGCGCGAAAAACAGTTTCTGGTCGATAGCGGATTTTCCGTCGCATCGTTCGCCGTGATCTCTCAACCGCAAGACATTGTCACGCAGGATGTCGCGCAGTTTTTACCGGGAATCCTGAAAGTCAGCCAATTTGGCTATGATGGCAAAGGCCAGGTCAAGGTGGCTACTGTGACGGAATTGCAGGCGGCTTACGAACAATTGGATCATGCCGTGTGCGTGCTGGAAAAATTCATGCCGCTCAAATGCGAAATTTCAGTGGTGGTCGCACGTGGCGGGAACGGTGAAATAGCGACGTTTCCGGTATCCGAGAACCAGCATGTCAACGGCATCCTCGATGTCAGCATCGTGCCCGCCCGGATTTCGCCGCTGTTGGCCGATAAAGCGCAAGCCATCGCTTGTCAGGCAGCTGAAAAGCTCAATTATCAAGGCGTGTTGTGCGTCGAATTTTTCGTATTGCAAGATGATGCGCTGCTGATCAATGAAATTGCGCCGCGTCCGCACAACAGCGGGCATTATTCGATCGACGCCTGCGTCACGTCGCAATTCGAACAGCAAGTGCGTACGCTGTGCGGTTTACCACTTGGTTCGACCACGCAGCTCAACCCCGCCGTGATGATCAACCTGCTCGGCGATGTCTGGCAAAATGGCGATCCCGATTGGAATCAGGTGTTGCGATATCCGTCGGCAAAATTGCATCTGTACGGCAAAACCGAAGCGCGACCGGGCCGCAAGATGGGTCATTTCACCGTGCTGGGCAGCGATATCGCTACAGTATTAAACGACGCACTGCACATCAAAGAACGACTCAATTCCAATTAAAGTGAACGCCATGACCGAAACCGCATTATTCGAAACTACCATTAAGAGTTTGCCGTTTTTACATCGCGGCAAAGTCCGCGACATTTACGCCGTCGGTGACGACAAACTGTTGATCATACAAACCGACCGCCTGTCGGCGTTCGACGTGATTTTGCCGACCGCGGTACCCGGAAAGGGCAAAATCCTGACCGCATTATCGCAATTCTGGTTCGATAAGCTCGCGCATATCCTGCCGAACCACCTCACCGGCATCGCAGCGGAATCGGTCGTCGCCGAGAACGAGCGCGAACAAGTGGCAGGGCGCGCGTTCGTGATCCGCCGCCTGAAACCGCTGCCGATTGAAGCCATCGTGCGCGGCTACGTCGTCGGCTCCGGCTGGAAAGATTACCAGCAAACCGGCGCAATCTGCGGCATCCCGCTGCCAGCCGGATTGAAACTTGCCGACAAACTGCCAGGTGGCGCGATCTTCACCCCATCGACCAAAGCCGCTGCCGGTGCGCACGATGAAAACATAGCCATCGCCGAAGTGGAGAAACTGCTCGGTAGGGAATTGACCGCTAAAGTCAGCGCCAAAGCCATCCAGCTCTACTCCGAAGCCGCTGAGTATGCGCTAGCGCGCGGCATCATAATCGCCGACACTAAATTCGAATTTGGTCAGGACGAGCAAGGCGAGCTATACCTAATCGACGAAGTCCTGACACCCGATTCCTCGCGCTTCTGGCTCGCCGACCAATACCACCCCGGCCAAAACCCGCCGAGCTTCGACAAACAATTCGTGCGCGATTGGTTGGAACAACAGGATTGGAATAAAAAAGCACCTGCACCGGCATTGCCGGGCGATGTGCTACGGCAAACAGTGGAGAAGTATCGGGAGGCGTTAAGATTGTTGGTGTAATAATTGATATAAAGTTTGAAATTCGCTTTCTGAAACCTAAGCTTGAACTTACAACATTTGGGAGATTGAATGAATATTTGGGAAACCCGCCAGACGTCACTTAACGGTGATCAAAGTAAGCGTGATAATTTCAGTCGTGATCGAGCTCGCATCATTCATTCTGCATTCTTTCGTCGTTTGCAAGGGAAAACACAGGTTTTAGGGCTTGGAGAAAGTGATTTTTATCGAACTCGTCTTACCCACTCTATTGAAGTTGCTCAGATAGCTAGTGGCATTGTGCAGGCTTTGCAAAATGACCTGAAGCTTGCTGATTTTCATAAATTGCTGCCGTCAACTTCGTTGATTGAAGCGATTGCTCTTGCACACGACATTGGTCACCCTCCATTCGGACATGGCGGCGAAGTTGCGCTGAATTACTTGATGCGTGATCACGGTGGTTTTGAAGGTAACGCACAAACTCTTCGCATATGTGCGAAACTTGGGGAATACTCCGATAATAATGGTCTAAATTTAACTCGAAGAACGCTCTTAGGCCTATTGAAATATCCAGCGCTTTACTCTGAAGTCGTTAATTATTCTTCATATAAAACAGAAATCGCACCTTTAAATGTTGATTCGTACAAACCTCCAAAATGTGTTTTTGATTGTGAATTGGATTGTCTGGATTTCATATTTAATCCTATTCAATCTGACAGAACAGTCTTTTCTCAGATTGAGAATAGCAATGATAAGCACGCGAAGACCAAGTTCAAAGCATTGGATACTTCTATTCTAGAATTAGCAGACGACATTGCGTACGGTGTCCATGATCTGGAAGATGCGATCGCTCTCCAGTTAGTCGATGAACGGATCTGGCGATCTAAAGTACATGATCTGTTAGTTGACTCTCTCTCAAAATATCCTCTTAAAGAGAAAATAGAAGAAATCACCAAAAACCTTTTCTCAGGTTGCAACAGAACGAGGAAGAAAGCAATTAGTTTCTTGGTAAATCACTTCATTCGTGGTTGCTCACTTACGAAGCGAGGTATATTTACAAACGACTTACTTGATACAGCAGCAACTATGGATTATGCAGTGAAAAATGAATTAGATATTTTGAAGAAATTTGTAGTTGAGCATGTCGTGAAAACTGCGGAAGTCCAGACCCTTGAGTATAAAGGTCAACAAATGATCATTCGGATATTTGAGGCGATCGCTTATAACCCATCCCGATTGCTTCCAAAGAAATATCACGATGAATACGAAAATCGAGATAAAGACTGGCGTGTAATTTGTGATTACATAGCTGGAACTACGGATGACTATGCAACACGGCTGTATCATAAAATATTTACTCCATCTAGCGGGTCTATATTTGATAGGCTTTAGCAAGTAGCCCGGATAAGCTTGCGCCATCCGGGAAAAGGGGTGGAATCCGTGTAAGGCGGAAGCTGGAAGCGTTCCGCCACTGATAACCTGCCGAATGATTGTACCGGAATTCCATTGATAGCCATATTTTTATATGGAACCTGATTTGTCGATATGCTAAGCTGATTCCATGAAGAAAGCCCGGTTTGAGTGGAACGCGGATAAGGATGCCGAGAATCAGAAGAAACACGGCGTAGCTTTTTCCTTGGCGCAATATGCTTTCGCTGATCCTAACCGTGTTATCGCCGAGGATATTGCACATAGCGAAACGGAAAAGCGTTATTTTTGTTTCGGTGCGGTTGAAGGTGGCATTCTGACCGTCCGCTTTACCTATCGCGGTGGCGTAATTCGTATATTTGGCGCCGGTTATTGGCGAAAAGGAAAGATAATTTATGAGCAAGAAAATCAAGTACCAGGATGAGCCGATTGAAGCCAGAATCATTGAAGATTTTCTGCCCTCGCCCGAGCAGCTTGCTTTCCGGGAAGAGGGGGTGAAGGTGACGATTGCGCTCAGTAAGAAAAGTGTTGAATTCTTCAAAGCGGAAGCAGCGAAACACCATACGCAATATCAGCGCATGATTCGAAATCTGATTGATAGCTATGTCGATGCCTACGACAAGCCTCCAGTATCAGACTCCGCTTTAACCGAACAAGAATAAACTTGCTGGGGGAAAGTCGTCCGAATAAGCCTGTATCATCCAGGACTAAACCCCCATACAACAACAGTTGAGTCCAACCCACCATTCGATTGATAAACAATTTAGACGATCTACATATTTCTCACGGAAATTTTGTGTGATAATCAATTTGCCTTCTGGAACTGCCAGGAAATTTCTCTACAATAAAACAATAAATTAATCTTTCTTGATCACCCGGAAGCGGGTTCTTCGAAGTTCAACTTTATCGTAAGGTGATAACTATGACTCCTTTTATGGGCGAATTGATCGGTACTTTTATTCTAGTTTTATTGGGTAACGGTGTGGTTGCCAATGTCGTGCTGAATAAGTCCAAAGGCAATAATGCCGGGTGGTTAACCATTGCCGCCGGTTGGGGAATTGCGCTTTTCGTGGCCGTTTATGCCGTGGCTGCTTCCAGCGGCGCGCATTTAAACCCTGCGGTGAGTGTCGGTCTCGCTGCGGCAGGAAAGTTTGCATGGGATGCGGTGCCGGTTTATGCGTTGGGGCAAATGCTGGGCGCGATGTTGGGTGCTTTGGTGGTATGGATTACCTACCGTCAGCATTTTGATGCAACGACCGATCCGGACATGCAGCTTGCGGCATTTTGTACAGGGCCGGCAATCCGGGGCCCATTCAATAACATCATTACGGAAGCGGTCGGCACATTCATGCTGGTGTTCGGCGTGATGATGATGGCTGCGCCGCAGGAAGGCCTGGGCACATTGAATGCTTTACCGGCTGCTCTGCTATTATTTGGTATCGGCTTATCTCTCGGCGGCCCGACCGGTTTTGCGGTTAATCCCGCGCGTGATCTGGGGCCACGCATTATGCATGCAATTCTCCCGATGGCCAACAAACGCGATAGTGATTGGGGTTATGCGTATGTCCCTGTTGTCGGCGGCATTGCCGGCGGATTGATTGCAGCGGTGGTTTATTCGATGCTGTAGCGCTTTTTTCGGTAGATCGTATTAAAACAAAGATAGTTCTGCTAATGCTATCAATGATGCCGGGCAAGTAGCCTAGATAAGCTTGCGACACCCAGGGAATCCATTTCAAACTAGAATTCGCATCGCACAAAATCCGATTTTCCGGTGCGATGCGAGCAATAAAACCTGCGAATTTCTTTCATAAACCCAATGTTGGAGGGAATTCCATGAATAGGCGAATGATCGCTCTTATTGGACGTGAGAGTGATGGCTATGTTTCATTCTGCCCGGAACTTGACGTCGCCAGTCAAGGCAGTACCGTTCATGAAGCAAGGGAAAATTTACGGTAAGCTTTAGAGCAGTTTTTGAAACTGTGTCGACAGAAGAAATTCAACAACGCGGTTGCAAGCAGCTCGGATAGGTCACTTTTTGCGGTGTTATGTAAATCATAAGTAATCTTCTATAACAAAAAAATCAATCAATAAAATTCTACTGATCATGTCCGATCGTGGTAGTTTTTATTTGACACAGCGTACGCTCTAACGTACGCTAATTGTTTGGAGGTTTATTATGACGATAATAAATGCTACGGAAGCCAGGGCCAAGCTTTACAGTTTGATCGACGAAGCTGCTGAAACGCATCAGCCGATAGTTATAAAGGGTAAAAGATCGAATGCGGTGTTGTTGTCCGAAGCGGATTGGAATGCGATCAACGAGACGCTGCATTTGCTTTCGATTCCCGGTATGCGTGATTCCATCGTCGAAGGGATGGCGATGGATGTGAGTGAATGCAGCAAGGATTTGGATTGGTAGATGTGGGCGCTTGTGTTTACTCACCAAGCTAAAAAAGATGCTAGAAAATTAGCCGCAGCAGGTTTTAAATTGGCAGCGCAAGGCTTATTGAATGTGATCCAACAAAACCCTTACCAAAATCCGCCGCCATACGAGAAACTGGTGGGGGATTTATCTGGTGCATACTCTCGACGTATTAACATTCAACACCGGTTGGTTTATCAGGTACTTGAAGCCGAGAAGGTTGTTAAAGTTTTGCGCATGTGGACACACTATGAGTGAAATTTATTGAATCATTTCAGCTAGTAACCCGAATGAGTCCGCGTCGTTCGGGATTTAATCGGCAAGGACTACATCCGCCACACCAGCAAGGCTTGCGCGACATTTTCTTCGACGTTGGAGCCCAGTTTATGGCTCCAGTATTGCCACTCGGTGCCAACAAAGACTTTCTTTGATTTTTTCAGCAGCAATTCGCCGATGTCGTAGCGAACTTGGATTTGACTGAAAAACCACGCATGGACTTGTCCGAATTGGTTGCGGCGTTCGCCGATATATTCCGCATGACCTTCGATGCTGAAATTGGCTTTGAACAGTTTGAAAGGATACTGGCCATTGATATCGATCATGAAGCTGTTGTTTTCTTTGACTGCGCGATCGCTGTAATCGATATACGAGGTGATATCGGCGTTTAGAAATGTAAAACCCGGAAAGTCCCAGGAAATACGTAGCCCTGGTAAATACTTCAACACGCCGGGTGTGGGCGCCCAGTTAACACCCATGAGCAACCCAATATCCTTGATGGGACCGAGTGCAAGATCGACCCCGGTGAGTTTACTCAAACTGAGGCTGCCATAATATTCACCGTAATAATCCATTTTTCCTTGATGCGGCATCAGGGTGTCAAAGAATAGAAAGTTGTTGCCATAGCGCCAGCCGTTGATATGCTGAAAAGTAACTATCGAAGTATCGACTTGCTGTTGCTGCAAAAAGGGTTGTTTCAATTTGCCGAATTGATAATGCAGTTCGGTGATGCTCCAATCGAGGCTGAAAGCGTTAGTTGAAAACGGCATCAGAAAAAGGCCGATAAATAGAAATAACTGCCGAGTCGGGTTTTTGCAGACTTATTTTTTATGTGCTTGTCAGTGTCAATGAATGTGCTGTAACTCGAGTTGTCTTAGCCAGTCAATACCTTGGTGAGCCGCCGCAGCAAGCTTATTGCCCGAGAGCTTTCTCGATTGTTTGCTTGAACTCCTGGATGTCGAATGGTTTGGTGATGTATGCATCAAATCCGGCATTCATGCTTTTCTCGATATCTTCGACCATCGACGCGGCACTCAATGCGATAACCGGTGTTTTTGCCAGCGTGGGGTGTGTGCGGATAATTCGTATTGCATCGATGCCGCTCATTCCGGGTAAATTAATGTCCATCAAAATAAGTTGCGGCAGCTCTTTCTCCGCCGTCTCCAAACCAAGCTCAGCGGTCGTTTCGGTTAGTAATTCTATACCCGGAAACCACGATATTATTTCTTTCATCAGTTCTTGATTGAAAAGATTATCTTCGACACAAAGAATCTTTGCTTTCATAGCTTTCGTTTCGGTAATGCCGGTTGCCGGTTGTGCTGCGGGTAAGTCAGGCTGGTCAATATTGCCGGTAGCTTGGGGAAATTCGAGCCAAAACTCGGAACCGACTCCGGCGGTGCTTGCAAATTCTATTTTGCCATTCATTGACTCGACCAGGTTCTTGGTAATGGCTAAGCCGATTCCGGTGCCTTCGATTTGGCTGTTTTCCGCGCCGATGCGATTGAAAGGCTGAAAAAGCTGTTCCTGCTTATCTTGCGGGATGCCGATGCCGGTATCGGTTATCGACAACCGGATTTTTTCATCAGCGGTTTCCCGGTAACTGACGGTAACACGCCCGTCTTTCCGGTTATATTTGATGGCGTTGGAAACCAGATTTAAAACAATTTGTTTCAGACATTTAGGATCGGCCCATACAAATAGTTTGGGATCGCCGGGGTGATCAACCGATAGTGCAACACCGTGCGCTTTCGCTAAAGGTTGCGCCAATACCAAGCATTCGTCGAGTATATCGGGAACGGAAACCTGTTCCAGCTTCAATTCAAATTTGCCTGCGTCGATTTTTGCCAGATCCAGAACTTCATTGATGAGCGCCAATAAATGCTGACCGCTGTTCATAATATGTTTTACATATTGTTTTTCAGTGTCGTTTGCCGCATTCATGCCCAAATCCAGCAGTTGTCCGAAACCCAGAATGGCATTTAATGGGGTGCGTAATTCATGGCTCATGCGGGACAGGAATTCCGATTTGGCGCGATTGGCTTTTTCCGCAGCTTGTTTGGCTTCCATCAAGATCTGTTTTTGACGGTTTTGTGCATTAAGCCAGCCCCAAACCGTAAACCCGATCATTATGGAAAAAACGATACCGCCGATCCATACCGCATATGAAAACTTCGATGATTGAACCCAGCCGCCTTTCGGGGTGGCGCCGAGTTGCCAGGTGCCATTGGGTAGAATAACTTCCATCGTGATCGGTTGCCGCTCAAACAACGAAGAATCACCAAAAAATACGGCCCCTTCGGGGCCAGAGCCATCTGCGCCGCGTATTGCTAATGCTATAGCGCTTTTCACATCATCGGAAATTCCCGCATTGGCAAAAAGTGTATCCGCATTAATGACAAGGCTGGCAACGCCCCAGTAACTTCCATCCTGGTTGTCCGGTGTATTAATCCATATCGGTGTTAAGCTGAGGAAGGCAAAATTTCCTTCGACCAGCTTTAACGGTCCTGAAATTACGGTTTTCCGCGAAAGCATTGCGCGCTCGACTGGCGGCCATTGATCGGGATTATCACGGTATACCAGACCGATCGCCATTTCGTTACCTTTGATCGGAAAAATATGATTTAACACATTATTGGGTGCTAAACCGATATTGCGGACGCTGGTTCTACCACGCAATAACTCTGCGCCGATAATCTGAAATTCAGCTTCGGTAAAATGAGGGTATGCTTTTACCAAACTGACCAATCCTCTGGTCAGGTAGAGATTGGCGTTAACTTCAGACTCCAAGCGCGATCGCACCTGACTCAAGTGATCGACGACTTCGGCGTGTAAATCTTTCTGAAATCGCGCTTGTTCCAGCCTGCCAAGCGCAGTCACTATTAGCAATAGAAAAACAGTAACTGTTATGGCAATCCACGTAGAGTTGGATAAGATTTTCATACGCACATTGTCGTTATACGAAGATAAGCGCCGTGGTAGCTATCAGTTTAAGCATCAATAGGCTGTTAAAACGACCAACGCGAATGCAGTCGTTTCAATCCAAGAGGTTTTTTGATGATCTGCAAACGAAGAAGCTTGCACTCAATAAAATCCGGTTATATTAACAATTTTCCAATAATACTTGATAAACCGGGTGATGAGTGTAAAGTCTTTGTAGATTATTGATTAATAGTAAAAATATTATTTCTGTATGGATGGTATGCTGACAAAGTGAGTTCCGGTTATTTGAGATTAAGCTTGTTCAAATCGTGTGTCAGTGGCACGGCAAGATGCATTTCCTAGTGCTTGCGATTATCGATGCGCTCCATGTCAGCTTTCACTTGGAATAGTGACGCCTTGTGCTAACATTCTGAACGGTTTTCGGTAAGCGCAGCCGAGTAAGTGATATGTTGGTGTGCTACGAATATTGATGAATTTATCAATGATTGGGGGAAAACAAAATGTTGGATAAAATTATCTATGGTTCAGCGGCCATTTTAACGATTGTCGCTATTGCCTATGGCGGATCATGGTTGTATCAATTTCTAGTCGAATTCTTCAAAAAAACAATGTAGTTTAAAAATACTTCTGAGAAATATTCCAATGCAGGTGCAGATCAATGAGGAATATATGATTCCTTTAGTCGCTGGCAATGCGGTCAGTAAAGGGTGGACCAGTGCGACACAACATCGGCCTATGGGAGTGACCTGGCACTGGACGGCATCGTGGGATTTGCAAGGTTGCCGGGACACCATCGGTGGCAGTCACCCTGCACAAAAGGGAATTGCTTCGGCGCACTACGGAGTGGGGCGGAGTTTTTCCGAAGGAATTGATCGCTATGTGTCGCTCGAAAACCGGTCATGGCATGCGGGCAAGAATCAACTTTTGCGATGGGATGGGCAACCTTCCAACGAGAATACCAAAGGTGCGCGCGCCACTGTCGGAGTTGAAACGGTGAATATCGGATATGCGCGTGACGGTGTCAAAGCCGATCCGGATTGGATCAAAGCGCATTCTCCCAATGGCAAGCAAGCGATGCTGATACAGTCTTGGACAGAACAACAGATTGAAATGATGATTCAAGTCGGGCGTGAGATTATCGGGCGCTGGCCAACAATCACTTGGGAGAATCATCACGGTCATCACGATGCTTGTCCCGGATATAAAGTCGATGTGGCGGGATTTCCGTTTGCACGGGTGCTGCGGGGAATTTACGGTAATCCTGATATTCCCGATATTTGGTCGCCGTTCTGGACTTCGGCGCAACGGCAGCGTGCACTCGTGAAGCTCGGCTATGATCTGGGCCGCTTCGGTCCTGGCGGCGACGGTGTTGATGGTGATTGGGGGCGCGCCAGCGACACGGCGCTCTCGGCATTCCAGAAACAAAATGGTTTGATCGTCAATGGCTATTGGACTACCTTTGTTTCAAGGGCTGTCTGGAATTTGCTGGTGGCTCGAGGTATGGATCCGGATTCTTTGGTTTAGCCGTTTGCGGTATTCGTCAGGATTCTCCGGGTTTCGATCCATGATTCGCTGGTAGGGGTGTGAGCAAACGGCTGCATGGGGTTGTTTGACAGTCCTGTCGGGCTTAAGTACACTGAAACTGGGCAGTGGTGCTTCACTGCATTTACGCCGAATATCCCTTCATCTACAGCGAGAAATTACATTCCATGGATATCAATGCCATTCCTGTTGGCAGCAACGTGCCGAATACTGTCAATGTCATCATCGAAGTGCCGACCGGTGGGGAACCGGTTAAATACGAATTCGATAAACAGTCCGGTGCGTTGTTTGTGGATCGCATATTGCATACGCCGATGCGCTATCCGGCCAATTATGGTTTTATTCCGCATACGCTATGTGATGACGGCGATCCACTTGATGCGCTGGTAATCGCTCGTTCACCTTTTCTCGCCGGTTGCGTGGTACGCGCCCGGCCGATTGCTTTGCTGCATCTCGAAGATGAGCATGGCGGAGATGAGAAACTGATTTGCGTGCCGGATAATAAGACTTTTCCGTATTACGCGCATGTTTGCGAGCGTGACGATTTGCCGGATATTGTATTTCAGCAGATTGAACACTTCTTTACGCATTACAAGGATCTCGAGCCGGAAAAATGGGTGCGTGTTGGTCATTGGGGAACTGCCGCTGAGGCGCGTGATATGGTCATGCGTGCCATCGAAATGGCAAATGCCGCGGATATGGGTGGAAAATAACGGAGCCGGATCGGCGTGCGCTGTCCGGATTGATTCATCAGCAGGGAGAGGCAATCATGAAAATTGAACGAAGGATGTCGCAGTATCGAGAGTTTTTAGCTGCTTTTTCCCTAATGTTGATGCTGAGTCTGGCAGGTTGCACCGTAAAACTGATCAGCAGCTATGACGAAGCGACGGACCGGGCGGTTACGGATTTGCAGCGGAAGACGGAGGCGCATTTGGTGGTATTGGAGTCGGTGGAGGGATTGCCGGAATGCACTTTTGAGCATCATAAACAGTTTTATGACGAAGCCAAGGTCGATATTAGCGCAATTACTGTTCGTGCTGCGGCGATACCCAAAAACGATATAACGACCCAGCAAACCGTATTGCTCGCCAGCAATCTCGATAACCTTGAGAAATTGCACAAAATTGCTTGCTTGTCAAAAGATCAAATCTCGATTGTGCGTTCGCACTTCAACACCAGTTTTACGGCAATTCTGAAACTGGAGCTTGCTAAACGTCGTGGCGAGTGATTTTAACGGATCTACTTTGAGTGTAAGGAGAACATGATGAGCCTTGATGCGGTTAAATTGGGAAAGGACATATTGGCTGCGTTAAACGGTAGCCTGGGAGATAAATGGCCGGATGTGAAAGATTACGGTGAGGCCGAAGCGAAAAAACTGGCGCAGACGCTAGTAATGATCGGGACGTTAACAGCCACGGGAAAAATCAATAAAGAACAAGCTGCATTGCACCTGGAAATGCAAAAAAATGCTTCGCGCATGGTGTTGATGACTGTTGAAGGACTGGGGGTATTGGCTGCAGAAGCAGCAATTAATTCCGCGCTTGGTACTGTCAAAGATACTGTTAATAAGGAAATCGGGTTTGTGCTGATCTAGTAACCGATACGCTTTGATTTTTTTGATTGTAAAACGGCAATTAAATTAAGCCTAGCAGCATTCTGATGCCTAAACTATAAAGCAGTACCACAAAGACACCTCTTAGAATCGCAGTTTTGGTCGAGTGTGTGAGTTTTGCGCCGAGCGGTGCCGTCAGCATGCTGGCGGAAACCAGCATCGCCAGCGCTGGCAAATAGACATAACCCAAACTGTATTCCGGTAGATTTTCTGCATGTAATAGACCATTAGCAACGTAACCGGCGGTACCGGCCAGCGCAATCGGAAAACCGATTGCTGCAGCCGTGCCGATGGCGCGCTGCAGCTTGACGTTGCAGAGTGACAGAAACGGTACCGATAATAATCCACCGCCGATGGCGACCAGGCTTGATAGGGCGCCGATAATACTGCCGGCGAGGAACATGCCGAGTTTGCCGGGTAACTGAAAGATTGCGTTGGGACGAAATTGCAGCAACATTTGTGTGGCGGCATAGAAAATGAATATTACAAAAATGATACTTAAGAGCTGTCCCGTTAGCGACCCGGCCAAAGTGGCACCGCCGAAGGTGCCTAGAAAAATACCCGGGGTGATGTTTCTTACGATTTGCCAGTCAACAGCGCCATGCCGATGATGTGTACGCAAGCTGGCTATCGATGTGAAAATGATGGTCGCCATGGTGGTGCCGAGCGCCATGTGAATAATACGGTCAGAGGGAAAATCTTGAGCGGTGAAGAGCGAAATCAATACCGGAACGATAATTAAACCACCTCCGATGCCGAGTAGACCGGCGAAGAACCCTACAAACCCTCCGGTCAATAAGTAAATTAGCCACCATTCCATGATTGAGTCTCTAAGAAATGAAAGAGCCGGACTATAGAACGGTCAAGATAAACTGCCATTCTGCCGGGTCAACGGGTGTGATTGATAGACGGTTGCCGGTTTGTAGCACGCGCATTTTTTGCAATTCGGGGTACTGTCTAAGTTCTCTGATTGAAACCAGACGCGTCCGTTTTATGAGTGTAAGCTCGACGTTAAACCAGCGCGGATTGTGTGGAGAAGCCTTAGGATCGAAATATTTGCTTGCAGGATTGAATTGCGTAGCATCCGGATAAGCTGGCTTGCTGATCGCCGCAATTCCTAAGATACCGGGGTCTTTGCAGCAAGAGTGGTAAAAAAACGCTTGATCTCCGATAGTCATTTGATTGCGCATAAAGTTACGCGATTGATAATTACGTACCCCCTCCCAGGCGATGGTTTGGTTAGGCTGTGCCGCAAAATCCTCAATGCTGAATTCGTAAGGCTCTGATTTCATTAACCAGTAACGCATTTATTGAAGAACTATAAATTAGGAGCGATGGGGATTGTTAAAATCTGTTAATGTGTTCTCGCAAATATGCTATTTTTGCGACATTATGTTTGTATATTCTAACTTTTTTTGCGATGAATAATCACACACTTTCTGATATTACGGTCGATACCTGGGTTCAGGGAGGGCCGCTTGAACTTACTGATTTGATTGGTTCGGTCGTTTTAATCGAGGTCTTCCAGGTCAATTGCCCCGGCTGTTTTATTTACTCGTTACCGCGCGCGGTTGACTTGTATCAACGCTATCATCAGCAAGGGTTAGCGGTGATTGGATTGGCTACCGCATTTGAGGATTACGATAAAAATACGTTGGAAAATCTGAAAAAATTGATGGCAACCGGTGAGGTGATCGGTGAAACGTTTAAAGCATTGGATCAGTACGGTCTGTTGTCGCAGGGAAAGCTTTCTTGGAAAATACCTTTTGCTGTGGGAATGGATCGTGTGGTGGCGGAGACAGAGCCAGTGACCGATGAACGAGTGTTACGTTATGCACATGAATTTCTGCCGAATTTTGAGAAGCTAACCGACGATCAGAAGAAATCGGTGTTGCAGCAGGTTAGACACTATTTGGAACAGAAATCGATGCGCGCGGAGACTTTCGAGCGTTTTGCTTTGCAGGGCACGCCTTCTTGTATTCTGTTCGACCGCAAAGGAGCGCTAAAGGATGTTTCTTTTGGCCAAATCGATTACAAGCAAGCCATGGTTGAGCATTTCTTGGCGGAGAAGTAATCGCTGTTGATTTCCGGTATTACGCTTTCGTATTTCTTAATTTTTTCTCAAGCCAATTTTCAAAAGCTAAGTGATCATGAATCTCATACTTCCAACATTGCAGTTTCAGTGCTTTGCCTGCAAGGATATTCTGCGGTTGGTCATCGATATAAACGGTTAAAGCTGGATTGAGCCGGAATGTATCGATTACATAACGATAAATAGCGGGATCAGGTTTCAGAATGCCAATTTCATACGACAGCACTTTGTGTTGAAAAAACGAAAACTCCGGGTACGCTGTAAAAATCCATGGGGCGTGGATAGCGTTAATATTGGAAATTAGTATCAATGTGTGATTGGCATCGGCAAGCTTGCGTATGCATTGCCACATTGGCTCATTGATCCTGAAAATCTGCTGCCAAGCCTGGTAGAACTGTTCCCGGGTGGCGTTGCTTCCGAGGATTTGCAATGCCCAATCCGCATAGTGAATCGGATCAATGAGCCCTGTCTCAAGTGCGTCTTTTTGTTCGAGTATGTGACGGATCCGTTCATGTGGATTTAAAATCGCTTCCGGCATCAATCGAATGAGTGATGATTCGAAATCAAAATCCAGTAAAACCTTGCCAATATCAAATAAGAACGTTGTTGGTACCGAAGAAGGGGAATGAGTGTCTTGCTGCATAATGAGATTTTATGATGTAACAAGTAGCAGGTGGAAAATTAAAAGGACAAGAAATATTGATTAAATATTTCTTGTCCCGTAATGGCTCCCCACATATGCCGTCAGGTTATCATCTTGAACCATACGGTTCAAGGCGGCTGTTTCATGGACACATCAGGCACATCCATAAGACGCGCACAACAGTGTCACTAAAATCCACAACCAGTTTTTAACAATTGGTTCAAAGAATATAAACCTTAACAAACATCGCAGGGATTAACCTGAACCGCAAAAAACTCTAGCTTTCGCTACCTGTTATTGCTTCATCAATTTTCTTTTTTAACGCTGCAATTCTACGCTTAAATTCTTCTATGTCAAAGCCAGCTCTGCAACGGAGTGATAGCAGCTCATGCGTTATTTTTAGCGCCGCTATCATAGCTACTCTTTCGGAATCGATGACTTTCCCTTCAGTTTTTATTTCCTGAATTTTATCATCAAGATAAACCGCAGCAAGTTGGATTTCTTCTCGCTCTTGTTCGGGGCAGTTGATTTGAAATTCGCGGCCCATGATACTTACTTTTAGTAATTCGTTATTCATTTTTTGGAATAGTTGTCAAAAGTGTTTCAAGCCGGTTTGCTGCAACATGAATTTTCTCATTGAGCGTTTCACATTGTGCGTGTGACGCTGCAAGTTCTTTGCGCAACTTACCGTTCTCGGTCCGACTATCCTGATACAAGCGAATGAGCAGATAAACCTTTTCTTCCAAAGATCTTAGTTCTGTTTCCATTAGACACTGACTCTCGAATAATTAATAGGTTAAAAAATATGTAACCAATTTCCAATTCTATATATGTGCCCTAGAAACATTATTTGTTGTTAATTGTTATTATTTATATGGATATGAAGCTATCTTGCAGACTACAGCTTGTTATGGGTTCCATCACAATAAGGTGGATTGCCAGTTTTTTTGCAGGTACATAGCCACGCGGTTTTATTTTCGTTGACGGAAAATTTACGAGGTGTGAATCCGGTGTTTTTGTGAGAACCATCGCAAAAAGGTTGCGACTTACTCTGACCACAGGTACACCAAAAGTAATCTTTTCCTGATTCAAGCTTGACTTCTATTGGCGCAAAGCGTTTTGAATTATTTGAAGATTCGCTCATTTTTATCTCTTTAAGAATAAATTTTTATTTAAGCCATTAAATAATTGTGTTCTTTCTAGAAAGATGTATTTGTTTAAAATTTCATTACTTATCATTGAGATCTATTGTTTCTCTATTTCTACTTCTAATAAGATTTTCTAATGAACTGTAATAAAAAAGATTTAGTAGAACTGTCAAATTTGATAGCGATTACGGATGCTTATGGCACTATCTTTAGTTTTTAGTTAAAAAAACATTTAAACGAATAAACGTAATGCACTCGGACTGCCAGGAGTGATATGATTTTTTTTCATTATATTCTGTATCTCAATGAGCTGTTGCTTGCTTCTTTGAATTCCACTATCGCTAAGCGGAACACGATTATCATCAACCATAATTCCGCCCAGTGTATTCGAGAAAATTTTTGCGAGATGTGTCATTTGATCAAATACTCTTTCACCTTGCGCTACTCGTGGCACATCCAACAAGAAAGTTACGCCGTGTGTGGTTAATGATTTTATGTTTTCTGGTAGAAATGGTGAGGATTCATAGTTATTTAGTGTGAATAAAATGTTGTTGTTTTCATCACGGTATTTAAACAACCCATCCGATTCAAGTTTGAATCCAGATGCTTCCGCTAGTGCGCGAATTTTGGTGCCGACAAATGCGCCATCATCTTTGCTAATGATATTGATACCTATCATGACATCAACATCGGCGCAAAATTTATCCAGTATGACTGCTTTTTCATGTGTACTGACAATATCCGGGCATTCTGCGGTGGCTTGTGATTGTGATGCAAAATCAAGTACTAAATCGCGAAACTTGGATAAATTGACTTCGCTGATTGGTCCGGCCCGATCGGCCAGTTGCAAGCATCCTTTGATATGACCGTAACCGTCACTATCAACGTTGGATTCATTAGTAATTTCTTCCCAAGGCTCATCTTTATCAGGTTTCCCCAGCCAAAAAACAGGTTTTCCAAAATCAAATTTTCTCTGTAGCAGTTTTGCGATATGCGTATTAGGTATGGTTGATTCCGAACGAATATTGACGATGTAATTGGTATTGCTGTCGTAGTCAAGCAGAGGTGAAGCCGTGGACGGGCTACTCGTAATGTGCGATTGAAAAGATGAACTGGTAGTGTGAGCGGCTGCTGGAGCTGATACTTTCGGCGATTCGTCGGGCGGTAATTCTTTTTGTTCATGCGTATCTAATTGTGGATCCAGCGGTACTTTGTTAAATTTAGGCTCAATACGTTGAAACGGGTCTTCCGTATTGTTTTCTTCTAATAGAATGTCATCGTGCTCGTGATCAAATGCGGCTTGCACATTGCGCCGATAACGCAGCTGCTGCAACCAATTGAAAACCACAACACCAGCAATTATTATGATACCGATGATGATTAAACTTATTTGCAAGTCGCTCATACTGATTTTCTCCCAATTACCTTTTGCTTTTTTCTAAAATGGTCGCATTCATCTGCTGAGAAAAGATTATGTCAGCAATCAATGATTGACGACGATCATCAATTAATCGTTACTTTATTCCGCTTTCCCATATTAATAGCATCCGCCAAGTCAACAGCTACTATTCTTGAAATCCCTTGCTCTTGCATTGTAACTCCGATTAAGCGCTGTGCCATCTCCATTGTTATTTTATTATGGCTGATAAAAATGAATTGTGTACGTTCAGCCATTTTTTTTACCAACTCGCAAAAACGCACAGTATTGCTGTCATCAAGCGGTGCGTCGACCTCATCTAATAAACAGAAAGGTGCCGGATTAAGCCGGAATAAAGAAAAAATCAAAGCAAGCGCGGTTAAAGCTTTTTCTCCACCTGACAATAAATGGATCGAACTATTTTTTTTACCGGGAGGTTGTGCCATCAGCATCAAACCGGCATCAACTATTTTGTCTTCACAAACTTCGAGCCTGGCATTTCCGCCGGAAAATATCAATGGGAAAATCTCGCATAGATGTCGATTGGTCAAATCAAGCGTTTCTTGCAGGCGCAATTGCGTTTCTCGATCAATTTGTTGCATGGCTTGATCTAGAGTTGTGATCGCAGCATTCAGATCTTGTATTTGGATCAGCAGATTGGATTCTCTCTCCTGTGCGATTACCAGTTCCTCCAATGCGGCAAGATTGACCGCTCCAAGCGCCGTAATCTCGGCATTCAATTGTTGAATATCGGTTTGTATCGCAGTTGTTTTTTGTTTTTCAAGCAATGGTGTCAATTGTCCGGTATCAACTCCGGTTTCCTGAATTGATTCATCCAGTTGGCTAATGGTTATGTTCGCGGCTTGTTCTTGAAGCCGGGCTTGGTTAATTTCATCACGCAGGGTATACGATCTTTGCTCGGATGCCATGCGTGCATTTCCATTCTGCCGTAACTGGCTAGAAATGTTTTCAGCTACAAGCCGTACTTGCGCCGCATCTTCCTTGATTGTTCGGCGTTTTGCCAATGCGGTATCTAAGGCTGCTTTGAGTGGCAATAAATCTACTTCGTTTATTTCTATTTGCAAAGCAGCGTGTTCTTTGTTCAACTGCTGCAGGCTTTCATCAATCGTCCGTAAGCTGTTTTCGATCTCGACAATTTTGTTTTGGCACGTTTGTAAATAGAATGTTGCTTCCTGCAATTCTTTCGAGGCTTGCAATAATTTTTGCTGTTGATTGATAAATTGTTCGTTCGAGGTTTCCCATGCAAGCTGGGCTTGTTGCGCAATGTGCTTGGAATTCTCGATTTGTATCAGATTTTTTTGATATCGTTCATTTGCTGATTTCTGCAGGGTGAGCTCGTTTTCCAATGTATGCTCAATTTCATGTAATTCCTGATTGATTTGTTCATTCCGATAGGTGGCGCGCTCGTGAATTTGAGTCAACTTTACCAATTGCAATTGCAGTTGATGCCATTCCTGTTGCAAGCATTTGCTATTTTCACTTGCCGCGTGAACGGTTTGATCCAATTCATTACATTGCTGATTGACTTGAATCATTAATTGTCGCTGTTTTTGTAATTGTGATTCAAGTTGAACGGTTTTTTCGCGCAACTGAACCTGCTCCTTTTGTCTGGATAAGACTCCGTGCAACTGAGAGTCGGGCGCATAGAATGAGACACTGTGCTGTGTAATTCTATGCCCTTGCGGTGTGACCAGTATTTCTCCCGGAACAAGCGATGATCTCTGCATCAAGCCTTTTTGAAGATTTTCAATTACGTAAACATGCTGCAACCAATTTTCTAATGCTGATTGGATTTCGGGTTGATTCGTGTTGATGTGAGCAAGCAATCTGCTGCAATCATTTGCGGTGGAACTGGCCGGTATTCTGGAACCGGAGAGGGGTGTGTGTTTTTTCTCAAAAATTGCCCATTTCCCTGCTGGTGCCTCATTCAATCGATCCAGAATTTTTTCTAACTGCTCGACTTCAATGCTATTGAGAAACTCGCGTAATACTGCTTCTAAGGCAACTTCCCACTTCGTCGCGATTTGAATTTTTTGCCATAATCTCGGTAAATTATGCCATTGGTGTTTCTTTAGCCATGCACTGAGATCCTGATTATTTTCTAATTTTTGTTGTAAATTTTGTAATGCATCAAAACGTGCCGATGCTTGTGAGATTGTTTGTTGAAGTTCCTGAATTTTAAGTGCAACTTGCTCTTTATTTTTTATTGCGCTCGACAATTCATTTTGAGCCTTTTGGGTTTCTGAATTTCTTTCATTGAATGCATTTTCCGTTTGTTTGGATACTGCCTCAAGTTCGGATAGTTGCCATGGATCGATGCGTTCCGATTCATTCTGCTCATTGATAAGACGGGTTCGCCGTGCTTCAAGTTGTTGGATATTTTTGTCCGAATAGGACTGATGATTCTCTTCCAGTTGTTTTGCTTGCTCGATTATCAAGAGATTATGCCGGCTCTCGTTTAATTTTTGCTGGCAGTTACGAAAATTTGCTTCCACTGCCGGAAGCGCCATACTTTCTTGGTTATTATTAATGGTGCATTGTTGATACACTGTTTCAGCTTTTGATTTTTCCTGCTGCCAATAAGCAAGCGCTTCGACTTTTTTTACTTTATTCTGGGAATGTGTTTGTAGTTGATTGTCAACTTGTAGAATTTGCTGCGTAATACGCTCTTTGGTCTTTTGTAAATGACTGATTTCCAGTTCTAAGTGCCCGATCTCTGCATCGACCGAATATAATTCCCCTTGGATTTGGAGTTGTTTTTCATTGATTGCGGTTTCATCAGTACGAATTTCTTCATATTTTTTTTCTGCATCGCGCTGGCTTAGCATCACATCCTCAAGCTCGGCTTCCAATCGAAGGATGGTTTGTTGCGCCAAATGGCATTTCCGGATGGCTGCGGCTTTATGCTGCAACCAGAGCATTGTTTGTGCTATTTGAAGTTTCTCATGCAATAATCTGTATCGCTGAGCTTTTTGAGCTTGGATTTCCATCTGCTGCAATTGAGTCTCTAGCTCTTGCCGGATATCTTCCAGTCTTATGAGATTTTTTTGAGCTTCCGCGAGCCGAGTGGAAGTTTCATGCTTTCTTTCCTGGTATTGCGAAATCCCAGCCGCTTCTTCTAAGAAACTTTTTAATTCTTGTGGCTTTGCTTCTATGATTCTGGAGATCATGCCTTGCTCAATGATTGCATAACCGCGTCCTCCTACGCCGGTGCCGAGAAAAAGATCCGCAACGTCGCGCCGTCTTACATGTAGGTTATTGATGTAATAGCTTGACTGGCCATCGCGCAGCAGAACACGCTTGATAGCGATTTCTGCATAACTGGACCATTGGCCGGATATCTGGTTTAAGTGGTTGTCAAAAATCAGCTCAACACTTGCGCGACTGACTGCTTTCCGGTGATCCGATCCTGAAAAAATGACATCTTGCATCGAATCGCCCCGTAATGCGGAAGCTTTGGATTCGCCAAGAACCCAGCGTACCGCATCGATAAGATTTGATTTGCCGCAACCATTAGGTCCTACAATGCCTACAAGATCGTGAGATAGGGAGATAGCAGCGGGTTCTACGAATGATTTAAAGCCGGCAAGTTTGATTTGTGCTAGGCGCAATTTTTTGTTTAGCGGATTAGACGGTTATAATAGACAGCAGCGCTATAGGCGCTTTATTTTTGCAGTTTCGATTTAATTTTACCATGAGCGCGAAGAATGGCCAGTAAACCCCAGAAGTCTCTTGAAACATTTTCTAATCCTTATACCGACCGGGACTACCATATTCATATGGAGATTCCAGAGTTTACCTGCTTGTGTCCCAAGACAGGACAACCTGATTTTGCTACTTTGATTTTGGATTATATCCCCGATAAAAAATGTATTGAATTGAAAAGCCTCAAACTTTATGTATGGTCGTACCGGAATGAAGGAGTTTTTCATGAAGCGGTGACTAACAAAATTCTCGATGATCTTGTAGCGATTCTGAAGCCGAGATACCTTCGATTAATGGCGCGTTTTTATGTCCGGGGCGGTATTTTTACCAATGTTACTGTTGAACACCGGAAAAAGGGGTGGGAACCTAAATCTTTGATATTCATTGAGAAGTCTATGTGTCAATCAAATACTCGGGAATGATTATTAATTATTCCATTGAATTGATATATGCAACATACTGATTTGTAATAATTTTCATTATTTCTTCATTTTATTATATGAAAAAAATAGTTTGCAAAGACTGAATTTTTATATATCCTGTAGACCGGTATGGATATTAGAAATTTTATATAGATGATTTTAAAGAGAAAAGGTCTCAGTGTTCTATCGTTATCACTAATTGTTTGGTTTTTTTTGTTCTCATCGATTAACGCTTACGCTGATAGATTAGTATCAATTAAAAAAACGCAGCATCATGAGAATTTGTGGGATCGTGTTCGTAACGGATTCGCATTGGCTCTCCCACCCGACAATAAAACAATTCGAAAATTAGAAGCGCCTTATACGCAGAATCCTCGAGCGTTTAATCATATCGCTGTTAGCAGTGAGCGCTATTTATTTTATATCGTGGATGAAATCGAGCGCCGCAACATGCCGATGGAAATCGCACTGATTCCGGTGATTGAAAGTTCCTATAATCCTCTGATTAAGTCAGATAATCGATCTGCCGGGTTATGGCAATTTATTCCGGAAACAGCAAGAATTTTTGGTCTGACCCAAAATGTTTGGCATGATGACCGACGTGATGTTGTGGCATCGACTCAAGCTGCTCTTGATTACCTTCAATATCTGTATCAAAAATTTGATAATTGGAAGTTAGCGATTGCTGCGTATAATATCGGTGAAGGTGTCGTAAGTAAGGCGCTGGCCCGGAATATTCATAAAGGAAGATCGGTCAATTTTTATGATCTGAATCTGCCGATAGAAGCAAAGCACTATGTTTTTAAGTTATTGGTGATAAAGGATATCATTGCTAACTCCAGGAAATATGGTATTCAGCTTCAGCCAATACCTAATCGACCGTATTTTGAGGAAGTGAAAATACATGAGCATATTGACATTTCACTTGTTACCCGTCTGGCAAATATCTCCGACATAGAATTTTCCGCACTTAATCCAGCCTATAATCGTTTTGTTATAAAAGTATTGGACGAACCGCGAACATTATTGCTACCCAAGGACAGAAAAGAGACGTTTGTTAAAAATTTGGAAATGTATCAGGATCCGCGGTTCTCATGGCAAATTTACCATGTCAAGAAAGGTGAGAAAATTAATGACATTGCCATTCGCCATGAAACCACGGTGAAACAACTGCAAGCTATTAATGGAATCGCCCGGAACAAGAATCTTACCTTCGGGCAAAAAATATTGGTTCCCCAACTCATAGGTGCGAATAAGCTAACAATGATTGCACAGAACGAAAAGCAATTTCAGGGTGACAAATCCGGTGTGCATATTGTAAAAAAGGGCGATACGCTCTATCACATTGCCAAGCGTTATCGTACGACGATTGATCAGATTAAACAGTGGAACAACAGCGACGAGAATCTATCGATTGGTCAGAAGCTGTTCATTGTAAAAAGCTAGCGGATTTTTTGACAATTTGCGGCTAGTTGTAAAGATTTTTTAGCAATTCAATTCCCCAACTGACACCAAAACCGGTAATTTCGCTATCGACGGCTCCCAACCCGCCTTTATGGTTGCTAGCGGATAAATCCATATGCAACCACGGGGTGTCAGTAACAAACTTCTGTAAGAAGCATGCGGCGAGAATATGATCGAATTCTCCATCTAATTCGCATTGTTTGATGTCCGCGATATTGCTCTCAAGACTTTCTTCATAATCTTTGTCCATCGGAAATACACAAACGCGTTCTCCGCAGATGTTGCCTGCTGTAACCGCCTTATGAGAGAGTTCGTTCCGGTTGCTGAAGATGCCGCTATAACGCGATCCGAGTGCTGTTTTCATACTACCTGTCAAGGTGGCAAAATCGATTATCAAATCGGGTTTCTGTTTGCTCGCTAGGGTCAGTGTGTCCGCTAGCACCATTCGCCCTTCAGCATCGGTATGAACGATTTCAATTGATGTGCCATTGAGGGCCGTGATCACATCACCTTGTTTATAGGCGCGCGGGCTAATATGGTTCTGCGCAATTGCCAGCCAACAATCGATGTTAATTGGAACTTCAGCTCGAGTAGCAGCCAGTAATATGCCTAAAGCAATTGCTGAGCCATTCATGTCTTCGTGCATGCCCTGCATATAACGTGCAGGTTTTAAATTATGGCCGCCGGTATCAAAACAAATACCCTTGCCGACCAGCGCTATCTTTTTATGTTGCTCGCCTCGGTTGTGATGATGTTGCAAGTGAACAATCGCGGCGTCTTCCGTGTCGCTGCCTTGCGCTACCGCGACGAAGGCGCCTGCTCCCATTTCTTTTAGCTTGTTGAAATCGTATTCTTGGTATTTCCAGCCTTCGCCGTCCGCCAGTTTTTTTATTTGCTGACGGTATGTTTGGGGTGTTAACTCGTTAGCCGGTAACGCCGTTAGACCGCGAGCCAATAAATTGCCTTCTGCCAAGGCCCGTTGTAGCTTGAAGTTTTCGTTGTCTTTATATCCATAGAGATTAATCTTGGTTAGCGCTTTCCTTACGGGTTTATTTTTCCTTACCGGTAGCGCTGCGCCATTGACCCAGGCAACATGCAGTGCGCATTCCGCGAAATTTCTTTTTTGTTGTGTAGTGCCGAGTATAACAATATGTATTTCATCCGGATTCTCCTGCAATAACAATTTCATGGCCTTGCGCATGACGGTTTGTTGATTAAAGGCCGGCTGAATGGTATCAAGCATGACCCAAACGCATAGCTCACCATTTTGCAAATTGGCGCACACAGGCGTCTCACAGAGGTCGGTCAATTTCATATCGCGCCGCAACAACGATCTGTGCAAGGATTCCTCGCCGGGAATACGGTGCTTTTTAGGCAACTTTTCTTGTTTTGGTATAACTACGAGAATGTGTGATGCTTTTATGGATGGGTGATCAATAGGTGATATATTCTGGTTCTGGTGAAGTGTTGCCAGCATTGAAAACTTTCCTGTCGAGTATTATTTTTAGAATGACAATATCGGAAGTCATTGCATTAAGAATGATTGCAGATAATATTGCTATTATATACGGGTTAAGGATGTTTGGGCTGCGATAGCCAACTGCAAGAATGAATCTTTCCGTATAAGAATGGAGTGAAATAATCCTAATGCGTCAGTATCTCGAGTTAATGCAGCAGGTGATAGATCATGGTTACCAAAAGTCAGACCGGACCGGTACTGGGACATTGTCTATTTTCGGGCATCAAATGCGTTTCAATCTTGCCGATGGATTTCCATTGGTGACTACGAAGAAATGTCATTTAAAATCTATTATTTATGAATTGCTGTGGTTTTTGCGGGGTGATACAAACATTCAATACCTGCATAACCATGGTGTTACAATCTGGGACGAGTGGGCCGATGAAAATGGCAATCTGGGACCGATCTATGGTCATCAGTGGAGATCTTGGGTAACCGCGGATGGTCGTTATATCGATCAGCTTATGCACGTAATCGAACAAATTAAGAGTACTCCCGATTCACGACGCATGCTGGTTTCTTCCTGGAATGTCGGGGAGTTACATAAAATGCGGCTTCCTCCGTGTCATGCTTTCTTTCAGTTTTATGTTGCGGGTGGTCGTTTATCGTGCCAGCTTTATCAACGGAGTGCCGATATTTTTTTGGGGGTACCGTTCAATATTGCATCTTATGCCTTGCTGACCATGATGATTGCGCAAGTTTGCGAGCTTGACGCCGGTGATTTTGTTCATACTCTCGGTGATGCACACTTGTATCTGAACCACATGGGACAAGCGCGTGAGCAATTATCGCGTGAACCGAGAGCGCTTCCTGTGATGAAATTGAATCCTGATATCCATGAGATTTTGAATTTCAAGTATGAAGATTTTTGTTTGGAAAATTATAACCCCCACTCTGCGATTAAAGCGCCGGTAGCGATATGACGCCTTTGCATTTTTCAATATTGGTTGCGATGTCCAAGAACCGAGTAATTGGTAGGGATAATCGATTGCCTTGGCATTTGCCAGCGGATTTGAAACACTTTAAATTTCTGACAATGGGCCAAACCATTGTGATGGGACGGAAAACTTATGAATCCATTGGTAGACCCCTACCTGGGCGTGCCAATGTCATTATTACCCGTCAGACTGGCTATGAGGTACCCGGTGCCATCGTAGTTAACTCTGTCGACGATGCTTTGCAAGTTTGTGAAGAGACCAGTGTAGGAAACGCTGAGAATTTTATTATTGGCGGGGAGAATCTATACCGGCAAGCACTGAAGTTTTGCCAGAGGATGTACGTCACCGAAATTTTGAGAGACTATGAAGGTAATGTTTTTTTTCCGGAGTTTGATAGAAGCGAATGGGAAGAAAAGCAGCGTGATAAGCATGTTTCAGAAAAAGATGATAATCTGGAATATCACTTCGTCATTTATGACCGGAAAGTATGAAACACGCTGGTGCAATCAAAAGAAATTAAATTCTGAAGTGACTCAAGCGCAACAAGCATCCATTGCTCATTGCGCTTTATGACAGTCAAAAAATCATATTACTTTTACATCCGGTAAAGGAAAGCCATTAAAGTTGCTGGCGTAGGCAGTTGTATAGGCGCCTGCATTCGGAATATAAATAAAATCCCCTTCCTTGATATCATTAGGCAGCATCAGATCATGCATCAGAATATCGACCGAATCACAAGTTGGTCCGGCAACAGACCACGGAATAGGATTGCCTTTCCGGTCTGTTAGTATGTCATACCGCAAGCCCTCAGTCATTTCAATAACACCACCAAACATACCGGCATCCCAATACATCCAGCGTTTTCCATTGCGAGTCGCTGTTCCAACTACACGGCAAACGAAATAAGCGGAGTCGGAAACCAGGTAGCGCCCAGGTTCCGCCATGATACGGATGGTATCCGGTAAATCGGCGATGGCTTCGTTTATAACCTCAGCAATTACTTCAATCGATGGAATTGGCTTGATATGACGGACCGGATAGCCACCACCAATGTTTAATAATCTTGGATTCAAGCCAACCAATTGCATCTCGGCAAACACTTTTTTTGCACGTTCGATGCCTACACGCCAGTTTTGTGGATTGCGGCATTGCGAACCGACATGAAAGGTGACACCCGCCAGATCCGCTTTAAGTGAAGCGGCTTCTTGTATGATTTCGTTGATGTCACCAAGATGTGTCCCAAATTTTCCTGCTAATGGCCAGTCACTGCCAATGTTGGGTGTATCGATACGCAAATACATTTTGGCATCTGGTTTTACACTGAAGATTTTACGTAATTCTTCAATACTATCTAGAACATACCACTCAACGCCTTTTGCCGCTGCGTACTCGATATAAGCTCTCGATTTCATCGGATTGCTATAGAAAATTTCAGCAGCCGGTACCCCGATACTCAGTAATAGATCAAGCTCGGCAATAGAGGCGATCTCAAATCCGGCGCCCTCTTCAATCAAGGTTTTTAGAACGCGTACATCAGGATTTGCTTTGACGGCATAGTGGGGGTGGACCCGTGGCATAGCAGCTTTAAATCGTCGGGTTTTTTGTCGGATAATGTTGCTGTCCACCAATAAAAAAGGCCGTTGATAACCTTTTTTCAGAGCATTTTGAACGTGTTCAAAATTCAGACTTGTTTCAGGATGGGTGTCAAACAGAACTTCCGATTGGTCGGTTTTTTGAAGTGTAGAAAGTGTAGGCATGAGCGTGCTCCTTTAAAAAACGCTACGTTTCAGGAATATGTACATTAACTAAATCAACCGGAGCAAAAAAGTTCTTGGTGCTTCTCATGATGACCTCCTTATCGGTAAATTGTCATTTAATAATTTGCACGCATTATAGTCCGCATTTTGTGCAAATCAAGTATTTTTTTAAGCTTATAGGATCTAAGATAGTCTCATCAAAAACAATGAGTTAATCATATTTAGTTTGATGCGGCATTAGACGGGTGTTTTGAAAAAAAGTTTAGAGCATTTTTTGCAAATAATTGACATGTAAATAAACGGTAAAAGTTTTAGAAAAATGGATTTGTGTCAGGACTGTTTATCCCTTATGTCCGAGAGTGTCGCAGAATAATCTAATTCCAGTGTAAGCGTAGATATCCATCGATTTTTTCATCAAAGCGAAGACGAAGAAGATTCTCGCCACGACGAATAAGCGTTTGCCGCGGAATGGGATTAAAAGGTCCCGCAGCGGAAGTTGATTTTTCGATTCTGAGCCGCCCGGCACGGGGTGAGAAAACGATTAGCTGAAATCGACCGGGAGCGGTTTCGCGCAACGAAGGCGCAAACGGTTTCGCCAAAGGCTCTCCGATAAATACACCTTGACCCGGCCAGGCAACGCTTTTCCAGTAGGCTTCGATAACACTGGCACCGGTTGCATAATAGAACATGGCGACTGCAGGAGAAGGAAATTTCTGTGGAAAACTGCAGGGCTCTACAACAGTACCATAACTGGCGGTTGCGCCCGCTTCCAGCCATTTCAGGCTACTCATTTGCAAGGAATCCGTCAGCATGCCGCCAAAGGATGTCAGATGATCCGCCATTGCTCCTGGTAAGAAACGTAGGGTTTCGAGCATAGGGACTCTGATCAGTCCGGTAAAATAAAAGAGTACATCGTCACGGTCGGCGATGTGATCGGTTTCAAGTATTTGCACGGGAAACACACCCTCGAATTCTTCTTTAGCTATCTGGAAACCTGGTGCGCGGCTATTACGCGCGATATCGGAAGTACTCAATAGATAAGCCCGGCCTCTGGGATAAGTGCGATCGGAGCGGATGCCGCGGTCAATCAGTGTTTTGACATGCTCGAAAGTAGTACCAGCCAACATCATGGCCGGGCGAATTTTATAGTCAGTGTAGGGTTTACTGCCGGGCGAATTAAAATAAGGACTAAGAGCGGTAGGTTCGCAAGTTTCAGCGCAGTATTTATGATCGAAGCCAAAGGCCAAGGCGGATGTTAGCGACATGCAGCCGACCCGGTAAGGAGATGCCCAGGCGACGGCAAATGCCTGAACGTAACTAGGTGTTTTTTGATCGATGATAGCTTTTAATTTTGCGAATTCTTCGGGAGTAATTTCATCGTGATCAGGTTGAAAACGGATACGAATGATATTGACTGGCGGAATCTTTCGCGCAGATTGATAATAACTGCCAATTTGACGAGACAGCGGATCGCTGTCATTGATGATGACAGCGATATCTTTCGGTTCAAAGCCAGTGCGAGGCAAGGAGATGTGTTTTAATGCTTCTGCTGAACAAGCTGGAGAAAATAGTATCAGCAGCAATAAGATGAAGAATTTTTGGAGGAATTGCATTTCTTTCAGCGTCAACATCAAAACGCGTCTCCATAGGGATTGAAAACATTTGAAACCTTAAATTTTGGGTAGCGTAACGCCTTGCTGTCCCTGGTATTTACCACCGCGATCTTTGTATGATGTCTCGCAAATTTCATCCGATTCAAAAAAAATCACTTGCGCTACGCCTTCATTGGCATAGATTTTTGCGGGTAATGGAGTGGTATTGGAAAATTCCAGTGTGACATAACCCTCCCACTCCGGCTCGAAGGGGGTGACATTAACGATAATACCGCAACGTGCGTACGTTGATTTTCCCAGGCAAATCGTTAGCACATTGCGCGGGATGCGGAAATACTCGACAGTGCGTGCGAGCGCAAATGAATTCGGCGGGATAATGCAAACATCGCTTTTGATATCGACAAACGAATTGGAGTCGAAATTCTTCGGGTCGACAATCGTAGTATTGATATTCGTGAAAAGTTTAAACTCATCGGAGCAGCGGATATCGTAGCCATAGCTCGAAGTGCCGTACGAGACGATGCGTTGATCATCCTTGTGACGGATTTGATCAGGCTCGAACGGTTCGATCATGCCATGTTCCAGCGCCATGCGTCGAATCCATTTGTCAGATTTTATCGTCATTTTCTGAAATCCTAATCATTCTCCATGATGATTTTTGCGAATAATTCCGAATGATCTTCCGCTGATTCGGCAATCTTTACAGCGACCCGCCGCGCGATCAATTTATAAATTTCTGCGACTTGACTGTCCGGTTCGGCAATCACGCTTGGTTTGCCGGCATCGGTGTGCTCTCGGATCTTGATATCGAGCGGCAAGGCACCCAGTAGCTCGACGTTATAGTCTTTGCACATTTTTTCACCGCCGCCGGCACCAAAAATCGTTTCGGTATGGCCGCAGTTGGAACAAGTATGCGTGCTCATGTTTTCGACAATTCCCAGAATCGGAATGCCGACTTTCTCAAACATTTTGAGCCCTTTCCGGGCATCCAGCAGCGCGATGTCTTGCGGCGTAGTGACAATGACAGCACCGGTTACCGGAATCTTTTGTGCCAGTGTCAACTGAATATCACCGGTACCGGGCGGTAAATCCACTACCAAATAATCCAAGTCCTTCCAATTGGTATCATTCAGCAACTGCTGCAAGGCTTGCGTTACCATCGGTCCGCGCCACACCATCGGAGTTTCGGCGTCGACCAACAGGCCGATCGACATTGCTTGAATACCATGCGCGCGCATCGGTTCCATGGATTTGCCATCAAGCGATTCCGGATGGCCGGTGATGCCGAGCATCTGAGGTTGTGAAGGGCCGTAAATATCCGCATCCAAAATACCCACCGATGCGCCTTCGGCCGATAAAGCCAATGCGAGATTTACTGCGGTTGCCGATTTGCCGACGCCGCCTTTGCCGGATGCCACGGCAATGATGTTCTTGACGCCGGGAATCAGTTTGACACCGCGTTGTACGCCATGCGGCGCAATTTTGCTGTTGATTGCTACCTGGATAACGCCGATGCCTGGAATCGATTTGAGTGCATCAATGATTTGTGCTTGTACTCGGTTTTTGATGCTGTTGGCAGGATAGCCAAGTTCGATGTCGACGGTTACATTGTTTTGCGCAATCTGGATGGCGCGGACTGCTTTCTCGGTAACATAATCTTTGTTCGTTGTTGGATCTATGGTGTGTTTGAGAATCGATTGGATTTGCTGCTCGGAAATAATCACTACAAAACTCCTTTTTTATTGCCTGCTCGAGGCGAACAATTTTCATGCGTGGATGGTAACAAATATCGGGAATGCGCACACAGTTTGTTACAATTGATACTTATTTAATCTGATGTGATTAGAGTTAATGAACAAACGAAAAATTCTGGTAACTTCCGCATTACCTTATGCCAACGGCAGTATCCATTTAGGTCATTTGGTTGAATATATTCAAACGGATATTTGGGTGCGGTTCCAGAAAATGCGCGGGCATACAGTGCATTATGTTTGTGCCGACGACACGCACGGCACGCCGATCATGCTGCGTGCGGAAAAAGAGAGTATCACACCGGAAGCGCTGATTGCACGTGTGCATTCGGAGCATCTCAGCGATTTTACCGGCTTCAACATTCAATTCGACAATTATTACAGTACACATTCGCCCGAAACGCGGCATTTTTCCGAGGATATTTATCACAAATTGAAAACTACCGGGTTGATCGCTGTGCGCGGCATCGAGCAACTCTACGATCCGGTCAAGAATATGTTTTTACCGGATCGCTTCGTCAAAGGCGAGTGCCCGAAATGTGGTGCCAAGGATCAATACGGCGATTCTTGCGAAGCTTGCGGCGCGGCGTACGCGCCGACCGAATTGAAAAATCCGTATTCGGCGGTATCCGGTGCGAAACCGATCAGTAAATCATCCGAACATTATTTTTTCAGCTTGTCCGATAGCCGCTGTGCCGATTTTTTGCGGCAGTGGACATGCGAAGGCGATCACTTACAACCGGAAGCCGCCAACAAAATGCGCGAATGGGTCGGCGAAGCCGGAGAAAACAAACTCTCAGATTGGGATATCTCGCGCGATGCACCGTATTTCGGTTTTGAAATTCCTGGTGCGCCGGGCAAATATTTTTACGTCTGGCTCGATGCGCCTATTGGTTATATGGGCAGCTTCATGAACTTGTGTGAACGCGAAAAAATCCAGTTCGATGACTACTGGCAACCGCAATCGGATGCGGAGCTGTATCATTTCATCGGCAAGGATATTTTGTATTTCCACGCGCTGTTCTGGCCCGCGATGTTGAAAAACGCCGGTTACCGCACGCCAACCAAGATTTTCGCGCACGGTTTTCTGACCGTGAACGGCGAAAAAATGAGCAAGTCACGCGGCACTTTCATTACCGCGGAAAGTTATTTGAAGCAAGGTTTGAATCCCGAATGGCTGCGTTATTACTACGCAGCAAAACTCAATAGCACCTTGGAGGACATTGACCTAAACCTGGACGATTTCGTCGCGCGCGTCAATTCCGATTTGGTTGGGAAATTCATCAACATTGCCAGCCGTTGCGCCGGGTTTATTACCAAGCGTTTTGACGGCAAACTGGTTGCAGGTGAACAGTACCAGGCGTTGCAAACCATCGCGAACGAGCATTTTTCCAGCTGGCGCCCCGAAGTTATCGAACAAGCATTCGAAGAGCGTGAATTTTCTGCGGCCATCCGTCAAATCATGAAATTTGCCGACGAAGCCAACGAAATGATCCATCATCTGGCTCCTTGGGAAATCGCCAAGCAACCGGATCGTGCTGACGATTTACACCGCGCGTGCAGTCTCGGTATTCAATTGTTTTATATACTGGCACGCTATTTGAAGCCAATTCTGCCCGGCACCGTGCAACAGATCGAAGCGTTTCTCAATTGTGAAGCGTTGATATGGCCGCAATTGCGCGTTGATCGGCCGGTTTCCGATTTGCTGCTGCCTGCCGGTCATGCCATCAATGCGTACCAGCATTTGATGACCCGCATCGACAGCAAGCAAATCGATGCATTGATTGCCGCTAATACGCAAAACCTGACCACTCCACCGCCGCAATCACCGGTCCGGCATGCGGAAGGACAGCAGCACGCAGTTATACCGATTGCTGAAATGATATCGATCGACGACTTCGGCAAAATCGACTTGCGTATTGCCAAAATTGTGAATGCTGAGCATGTACCCGGTGCGGAAAAACTCTTAAAACTGACACTCGATATCGGCAGCGAACAGCGCACTGTCTTTGCCGGTATCAAATCCGCGTACGATCCGGAACAATTGACAGGGCGCTTGACGGTGATGGTCGCCAATTTGGCGCCGCGGCAAATGAAATTCGGTCTGTCGGAAGGTATGGTGCTCGCTGCAGGTGGCGGCAATCCGGGTGAATTGTTCATCCTGTCGCCGGACTCCGGTGCGCAACCAGGCATGCGGGTCAAGTGATTTGCTGCGAATGGAATCGAATGCACTCGCTGAATTGATTCGGCAACTGGAACTAAAATTGCTGCAAACCGATCTGACGGCGCATCCCGGTTTGATCGACGAGTTGCTGGCGGAAGATTTTGAGGAAATCGACCATAACGGTGAAATCCGATCCAGAGCCGATGTCATTGGTTGGCTGAAGATAAAAGATCCCGCTATGCAATGGATTTTCAAGGATTTCCGGATTAAAGCTTTGACGCATAGCACGGTGCTGGCAATTTACTCGCTGCAGAAAACCGGACAACCCGATACCGGAAATGCAGGATCGATCAGAACCTCTATTTGGCAGTATCGCAATAACCAATGGAAAATGGTTTTCCATCAGGCATCCAGGAAAAATTAAATTCTCGAATAACAGGAGCAAACCGTGGAACTCAGCGTAGAACAGCAACTCACCGACATCCAGAACAACCTCGCCACCGTTAAGCAGCGTATCGTAGATGCTTGCAAAAAGGCCGGCCGCGACCCTGCCAGCGTACGATTGCTTCCTGTCACCAAAACTGTATCGGCGGAACGCTTGCGCATCGCTTTTGCCGCAGGCTGCGTTGAAATGGGTGAAAACAAAATTCAGGAAGCGCGCGAAAAATCCGAAGTGCTCGCCGATTTAGGTATCAAATGGTCGATCATCGGTCACCTGCAGACCAACAAGGCCAAATATCTGGCACGCTTCGCCAACGAATTCCAAGCACTCGACAGCCTCAAAGTTGCCGAAGAACTCGATAAGCGACTGCAAAACGAAGGCCGCGCCATCGACGCCTACGTGCAAGTCAACAGCTCCGGCGAAGAAAGCAAATTCGGTTTGCCGCCCGAAGCCGTGCGTGATTTTGTGCAGCATCTGCCGCAATTCTCATCGCTGCGTATTAAAGGATTGATGACGCTGGCGATTTTTTCATCCGACCATGACCGCGTGCGCGAATGCTTCGTCAAAATGCGTGAAATTCAAGCCATGTTGCGCCAGGAAGCTCCCACCGGATTATCGTTCGACGAGCTGTCGATGGGTATGTCCGGCGACTACGAGCTTGCTATTGAAGAGGGTGCCACCGTGGTTCGTGTCGGTCAAGCGATTTTCGGCAAGCGTCCGTTGCCGGATAGTCACTACTGGCCGGGATTGGGGTAATGCGCTTGATTTGTCTCTAAAGCTTTGACAATGTGCTGCTGGGTATATCGAGCTAGGTGAGTGACGAGTACTGCGAAGTAACGCTTGATACCGGGTTTGTCGAAATGAATTACCCAATTCCTATTGAAACAGGACATTGCATTTTCAAGATCCAAATGGTTATCGCGTGGTGACTCAATATGTACCTCTTGGCTTAACAAGGCGGAGACATAACACGCATCTGGATTTCTATGAATGCATTGTGATCCAGTATTTTTCTGCACTATCATTTCTTCACTCAATTTTTATCAATTATTCTCAACTCGAACAAAGTTTAAGTACACCGGTTGTGAATGAATGCCGGCATTAAGAACCTTTTCAGCGTTATCTTAGTGAGCCATTCTTAGCTTACTTGCGCCAAAGTCCCATTTGTTGTACGGAGAGAT
>NZ_JAHBZY010000018.1 GCF_019635155.1 Nitrosomonas sp.
CCGCAGCGACAAAATAGGTAGCGCCCGGCCCCAAAGCCGGGCGAGGATTGAAACAGTCCGTCTTGCGTACTTGCTTTTGCGTTAATCGGCTGTAGCGCCCGGCCCCAAAGCCGGGCGAGGATTGAAACATCGAAGAGGTCAACAGGCAATGGGCGGCGACTACGTAGCGCCCGGCCCCAAAGCCGGGCGAGGATTGAAACGTATCGTAAAGACAACGACATCACCCCGATGAGCAGTAGCGCCCGGCCCCAAAGCCGGGCGAGGATTGAAACTTTCCATCGCCCGGCTGTAGTTACCGCATTAAGTGTAGCGCCCGGCCCCAAAGCCGGAGCGACTCACAGTGTCGATCGTCGCATTCAACTTTTCCGTTTCATTAACTTCTACAATACTGTAAAACCCCATAAGAGTTTGAATAATGCCACTCCTTATGAAATACTCAACGCTTATTTTAATCAACCCCTCCGTAGACAACCCTGAGATTCCTTACACCTGATCCTACCTATGTGTTCTGGCACTAATCATTAATATATAGAATTAAAGATGATCAATAAAAAACTTTTTTCTTTTGTATTTCTGAGGTCGGAAACCAATTCGTTACGGTCTTTGCAGGAAAACATCAGTAAGCTTGACGTCAAAGTGGTGTTGGTATGTTTAATTGTCGCTTTTTCCCTTACTTGCACGCGTTATCTGGGCGATGCTCAATTCCTCATCTCTATTCTGTACGATGTAAAGTTGACCGGCTTGGCGCAAGCCATGAGCCATATCCTGCAACAGCATACCAATGCGCAATTGCATCAATTGATTTACTGGGCATCGGTGATCATTTTCTTTTACTTCGTTTTACCGGCGGGTATCATTTTATTTGTGTTCAAGGAAAGCCTGACCGAGTATGGATTGCGACTGAAGAATGCCGGTAAAGGTTATCTGCTCTATCTTGGCATGCTGACAGTCATGGTGCCGCTGGTATTTTATTTTTCCGGAAGCGAGAGCTTTCTCGACCGCTACCCGTATTACACAGTAGTCAGGAATGAAAGCCTGTTTCCCAATTTCTTTATATGGGAGGTCGTATATTTTCTGCAATTTCTCGCATTGGAATTCTTCTTCCGCGGTTTTATTTTGCACGGCACCAAACAGCGTTTCGGGTTTTATGCCATTTTTGTTATGGTGATTCCGTATTGCATGATCCATTTCGGTAAACCGATGCCGGAAACCATCGCGGCAATCATCGCCGGCGTGGTGCTGGGGTTTTTAAGCTTAAAAAGCAAAAGTATCTGGCTCGGTGTTATGATTCACTGTAGTATCGCGTTGACCATGGATTTATGTGCGCTGTATCGAAAAGGGATATTTCAGGATAGCGATATAATTGGTGAACTATAAAAACGCGCGTCAGGCTGAGCAAAACCGTTTGTTGCAATTATGACTGTTTATGCTGATCGTCCTGAGTGGCTACCTGTCATCAATGGTCTTACCGGACCGAGCTTACCCACGATGATGCTTTCACCGAAGCGGTTTTGCAGCAATACTGATCAATATCGTGCGTGCCCTTGATCAGGTCATCCGGTTGTGTGGTAGAAAAACAGATTCCCGACCATCCGCTGACCATAAATCCTGGTGGAAGCGATGGTGGCAACAAGCACTTCGCATTTATCTACATTTAAACTCATCGCCCTCATAAATCAATCCGTTACTTCCAGCCGATCATGCTTAGTCAAAATCCAGCCGTATCGCTGTCAGCCGCAAGGCAGGAACTCCCCTGTTTTAAGTAATTGCTGGCACAAGAATCAGTCCATCGGAAAACTGCGGGAAAGAGAAACAGCAGGCGGTGATAGTGGCGGTTAACAGATTGAATCAGTGGCGTGTCAATCGGAAGGTCGAGTTACACTTTCAATCGTGTTCCAGCTTATCCGATCTTTACATATTTCAAGGGATGAGCCTTTCATTTACAGTCACCGATTCTCTTGCCAGTGTAGGTGTGGTCTATTTCCATAGGTTCTGATTGCGGTATTTTCATTTTAACGATTGCGGAACCCTTGTATTGATTCGCACTAAAAATGATCCTTCCTGCGCCATTCATGTTGAGCTCACCTTTGCATTTCATTTGCCATGAAGCACCGTTGCCTACTATTTTGTAGTTGGAAAACTCGCATGATTCATGAGCGGCAATGGGCGGCCTCTCTTTGTTTTTGTCGTTCACGCAGATGACATCCTTATGAGCCGGCATTGGTGTCATCACGTGGGGTATCACGGTTTGAGTCATCACCTCCCATTTACCTTTCGGAAACTCTTGAGCATTAATTGGTAATGCGAACAGTAACGTAATCAGAAATATTGTTTTTTTTAAATAGTTTATCAATTCACCCTCTGCGTTGAATAAATTGGACAAGTGATAATTTTTTAAAGCCACAGTAAAAAATTAACGAAGAAATAATAGCCTTAAATAATGTAACGGTTTTCTCAATTATAGCCCGCGTGCATATTCCACTGGCGTTTCTTTGATTGCTGCAACACGCATACTCGGCACTCATTCGGTTTTTGAATACTCGCTTCTTTATTAAATGACATTGAAATGTCATGAAAATGAAATATCCGGCTTGTAGTATGCGGGGCAATGTTGATGAGGAAAGTATGCAGATTCAAATAACAAAAAAAACATTAGTGTGGGGCGGTTGGTTGCTGTTTATTTTTACATCACCGGTCATGGCGAGCAATATCGAGAATCTTGCGAGATCGCTGGCTAAAATCCGGGGGGAAGTGGAAACGCTGCAATCGCAGCTTGACATAGACAAAGAGAAGCACAGCAGCAAAATGACCGCGCTTAATTCGCAATTGGCGGATTTAAGCGTCGAAGACCGCCGTCAGAAACTAAGTATCGAAAAACTGCAACAGTCAATTGATAAGCTGGGAGTAGTCGCCCAACAAGCCGAGCAATCCGGCGAACATTTAAAACCGGTGTTATTGACCGCTCTGGCGGAGTACAAGCGCCATATTCAAGGCGGATTTCCCTTTAAAGTCGACGATCGTATCAAAGCCATCGGCGATTTGGAAAATAACCTGATCAATCAGCAAATAGATCCGAGTAAAGCCGTCAATCAAACCTGGTCGCTGATCGAGGACGAGGTGCGGTTGAGTAAGGAAAACGGTATTTACCAGCAAACGATTTTGTTGAATGGCGAGAAAGTACTGGTTGATACCGCCAAACTTGGAACGGTCTTCATGTTCTTTCAAACCAAGGATAACCAAAGCGGAATGGCGAGGCGATCCAAGGATGGCGGTTGGATATTCGAAACCGTAAGTGACAGCGCTGATCGCGAACGCATCCGCAATTTGTTCGATTCCTTGAAAAAACAAATACGTCAAGGCTATTTTGAATTACCGAATCCATTAAACAAATGAAAACATTGCGATTCATCTTGTTGTTATCCGCATTGGCTTGGATTAATCCTGGCAATGCGCAAGAACAAAAAGCTGAGGGTGCGGGGGAAACCGTTACAGTATCCGCGCCGGAAGGGAAGCCCGCAGCAGCAACCAAGAAGCAATCTTCAGCCAAACAGGAAGCCATTAATCTGGAGACTGCGTACAAGCGCGAATATGCATTTCTGGAAGCGCAAAAGCGGGAACTCAGCGAACGATTAAGAAATTACCAGGCCAGCGCGCAACGTGAAGAGCAAACGTTGAATGCAAAAATCATCGCGCTTGAGCGCATCACAGTCGAACGCTCGTCAAAAATAGATCAGCTCAATGCGCAACTGGCTGAATCGGAACGCAAGGAAGCTTCCGCATCGGAACGTTACGATGCATTGGAAACGACTTATCTGCAGGCGGAACTCACGCTCAAAAATCATGGCATTGAAATGCCTGCGGCAGTGAAGGACGGCAAAGGCAACGATCCGGAAAAAGTCGATTTCATTTTTAAGCAAGCATTACAGCTATTGCAGAGGCTTGGCAGCATTCAAACCAAGCCGGGTCATTTTTTTCTCGCGAGCGGTAAGCAAGCCGGAGGGTCGCTGATTCATCTGGGTAATATCGCGGCATTCGGCGTGAGTGCCGAAGGTAGTGGCAGTTTGGTGCCCGCGGGCGGTGGCGATTTCAAGGTATGGAAAAACGCGGGTGCGGAAAGCGCTACCGCACTGAGTAAAAATGAGCAACCGGCCGTGCTGCAGTTGTATCTGTTCGAATCACGCTCCACTTCGATTGATGAAGCACCGGAGAAAACACTGCTGAGCATTATCGATTCAGGCGGCCCAATTGGTTGGGTGATCGTAATACTGGGCGGGGTTGGCGTTGTTTTGGTGATGATACGTGCTTATCTGCTGCGAACCAACAGCGCCGATACCCAACAACTGACCGATCAAATCATTGAACAAATGGCTTCCGGCGATTTGGAAGTCGCGAAAAAAAGCTGCGAAGACAACGCCTCAGCAATCGGGCGGGTATTGCATTACACCCTGCGTCACTTAAAAGACGATCGCGATCATATGGAAGGCATCGTGTATGAAGCGATTTTGCAAGAATCGGGGCCTTTGGATCGATTCGGTCCGGCTATTCTGGTTATTGCATCGGTGGCGCCGCTATTGGGTTTGCTAGGAACAGTTACCGGCATGATTGAAACCTTTGACATGATTACCGAATTTGGAACCGGCGATCCGAAATTGTTATCGGATGGTATTTCGATTGCGCTGGTCACCACTCAGATCGGTTTGATCGTCGCTATTCCGACGCTCTTGCTGGGTTCCTTGTTAACCGCTTGGGCGAAGAATATCAAGCGTGATATGGAACATGCAGCGTTGCGGATTATTAATATCTTCTTAGGCGGACCTGCCGGCATCGATGAATTGAATATGCCCGATGTGGATGAAACCGCGATTGCAATGAGTAATGCTTGATATGGGCGCCGCTGAACATCTATTAATCATCAAGGAAATGTTCGCGGCGGGGGGTGTCGTCATGCCACCGCTGGTGTTATGCACTTTGTTGTTATGGTATGGCCTGGGGTATCGTTTTTGGGTCATGAAAGAATCGAAACCCATGGGGGTGCGCGATTTGCTCAGATATTACCAGCAACATTACGACAAGCCTGCAAAAAGTATTGTTGCCAGAGCGATTAAGCAAGGCGTGCTGTTGCAGCGGAGGGGCGTCAGAAACTTGCGCCGTCATCTGGATGCGGCTTTTTACGAATATGAGCGGGAAATCGCAAAGTTTGCCGTGCTGGTGCGCGCCGTCATTCTGATTGCGCCGCTGCTTGGATTATTGGGTACGGTGATCGGCATGATCGAGACTTTCGATTCGTTAGCGACCATGACCTTGCATTCGCAATCCGGCGGTATTGCCGGCGGCATTTCACAAGCATTATTCACCACTCAGATGGGATTGACCGTGGCGATTCCGGGGCTGCTCGTTCATAGCATCCTGAAACGGAAGCAACATCAGATCGAACTCGATCTGTCGCAGATCAAGGATTTGCTGTGCCATCAAAACCATTCTCAACCTTCCGGCAGGAGTCTTCTTGATGCGAAATAACGAACCGGCGGAAGCGGAAACTACCATCGACATGGCGCCATTGATCGACATCGTTTTTATCTTGCTGATCTTCTTTATGGTGACCACGACTTTTGTCAAAGACATGAAGCTGGATTTGGAGCGACCCAAAGCCAATAGCGCGGTAGCTGCATCCAGTAAGGCGATTCGATTGTTTATCGATCGCAACGGCGATACCTATGTCGACGGTGAAGCGGTGCGGCTGTGGTTAATACAAAGCAAATTACGGGATTTATTGAGTACTTCTTCCAACAAAATCGTGTTGGTTGTGACCGACGAGGGTGTGCCGGCGGGGCGATTGGTGGAAGTCGTGGATCAAGCGCGCTTGGCGGGCGCTGAGAGCGTGGGTGTGGCAACGAGAAAAGAAGCGGGGTAATGACGATGAGTACGATGACGATGAAACGGCATGTAGCCGGTGTGGTATCGATGGGGTTCGGTGTGACGATGGTGTTCGCGTTGATCGTGGTCCTGAATCACTATCTGGGGAAGATTGAGCGAACGCCACCGCAGGAGGTGACGGAGATTGCCATGACCCGGGAAATTAGGCAGGAACCGAAGAAAGAGATCAAGAAAGTGGAGCCCAAAAAGCAGGTTTCCCGTCCGCGAGCTCCGGCACCTTTTAAGGGATTGGATACCGCTTTGTCCGGTATCGACTTAGGATCGCTGGGTTTGGATAGCGGTTCCAGGGATATTGATAATGGCTTGCTTGGCAAAACCGGTAATGCCGTCATGACCGCCGACCTGGTGGATATTCCACCCAAGCCGATCGCGCGAGGATCGTTTAAATATCCACCGGTAGCCAAGAAGAAAGGCATCAAAGGCTATGTGCTGCTTTCAGTATTGGTCGAAGCCGATGGCTCGATCAATCAGGTACAGGTCTTGGAATCCAATCCATCCGGCATATTCGATGCCGCGGCGTTGCAAGGTATCCGCGCCTGGCATTTCGAGCCCGCCAAATACAAAGGCGATAACGTGCGCGTTTGGGCCAAACAAAGAATCCGCTTTGATTTATCTTAAAAGAACACTATGAGAGATCGATCGTTTTGGCATGTGCATGGCCTTATTTATCTTGCGATAGCGTTCAGTTGTTACACACACGCGGTGCAGGCAACGGACAACAAATCGGCGCCGGCTGATTTTGTCGAACTGGCGGCGGTGATGTTGAAAGACGGCCATCACGATCGGGCGTTGCTGGCATTGCAAAGCGTCGATCTTGGGAATAAGAAAACCGATCTGGCGCGGTTTTATACGTTACAAGGACTTGCGTATCTGGGATTGAACGATTTGGAGGCTGCCAGAGACAGCTTGCAGTTAGCGATCACAAATGGCCAGCAGGATCGCTCGATTTTTATCTATTTGGCGCAAGCGTATTTTGGATTGAAAGATTACCGCAATACCGTGAGTGCGATTAGCAAGGCGGGTGATTTGGTCAATAAAGACGCAATGTTGATCAGCTTGAAAGCGGAATCCTATTGGCAACTGCAGCAACCGGAAGCAGCGATCAACGCCTTGAACGATGGTCAGCGGGCGTTTCCATCCGATTTCCGTTTTCTGAAACGCAAAGTATTTTATCTGGTCGAGTTGGAGCTTTATCAGGAAGCAGTCCGACTGGGCCGGGAATTCTTGCAGCGCTCCAAAGCCAGTGCAGCCGATTATGTGGCTTTCGGCAATGCTTTGCGGTTGAGCCGTGAATTTCAGGAAGCGACCAAAATTCTTGAGATTGCACGCTTGCAGTATCCGTATGACGAATTGGTCGCGAAACTGCTGGCGCATACTTATCTGGATCAAGGGCAATTAAATTCCGCAGCATTTATTCTGGAGCAAGCAGCATTGCTCAATCCGGCCTTGCAATCGGAAGCGGCGGAAATTTACCGGCGGGCCGGACGGTTTCATAAAGCTTTAACGCTGAATGAGAGTATTCCGGATCAGAAAGTAAAACTTAAACAACGGTTATCGATTTTGCTTGCGCTCAAGCAATTCGAGCGTGCCGCCAATATGGAAAGCAGCTTGTACCGCACCGGTTTATTGGAAGATCAAAGCGTTCGCTATGCGTTGGCGTACGCGCTTTTCTCAACGCGCCGTTTTGCTGAAGTCAACAAACATCTTGACCATCTCAAGGATGCCGAGCTGTTTCGCAAGGCGACCGAATTGCGGCGCTTGATGGAAATCTGCAAAACCGAGCCTTGGCAATGTGCTTGAAGCATCTAATGATTATCCCGCCATAAACGAACCGTACTTCGTTTGCAACTTTTAAAAATCAAAACTTTATCTCCAACCGTGATTGCAGGGAATTTGGAGAGGGGCTAGTTACGCCGAATGGATATAGAATTAAGAAAGTTTTTCCGGATATGTTGTTTACTCCTGGTTGTTTTATTCAATAGTTCAGCATGGGGCAATGAAGAAAAAGCGGAATTCTCGCTGCATTTGTTTCGAAGCGGATTGCCGGTTGCCAATGCCGAGTTGTTAATTACCAGCGAATCATTCGAAAAATCGAGCGCCATTCTGATCTTCGAATCCACGCCCACATCCTATGCATGGAAGCCACCCGGCGATGCGCCGCTCAAGACGAACGAGAGCGGCAGCCTGGCTGGAAAATTACCGCCGGGGCAATATCAATTCACGATCCGCACGGTCGATGGCCAGCAATTTATGTTCGACTTGCCATTGATCGCCGCAGAGAACGTGCAAATTCTGGTTACCTTTTATGCGGGCAAGAAGAAACCCTTGCTCAATATCGAAAGCTCGGCAGCCGGCACGCTGGCGGGAACGGATGCGGCGGTTGCTGGAACGGGAGAGCAGGGTGAAGGCGTGATTTCGGTGCAAGTGCTTTCAATGGAAACGCAGAAACCGCTTAAGGACGTGCAAGTATTTTTGAGCGGCTTGAAAGAAAAACTCAGAACCGATGGGCAGGGGCGCGTGACTGCCACTGTTCCGGCGGGAAGTTACAGCGTGTCGCTGCTGCACAGCGCTTATAGCAGCCAGACGCAGGACGATGTCCAAATCGCCGATCACCAAACGACCGAACTGAGTTTTAAACTGACGCCCGCTGGAGTGGAACTCGCCGAATATGTGGTGCTGGAGCCCCATCTTGCCGGGACTGTCGCTTCCGTGATTGAAGAACAACGAACGGCCACATCCGTTTCAACCGTATTAGGCGCGGAGCAATTCAGCCGGAACGGCGATAGCGATGCTGCCAGTGCATTGCGACGGGCTTCCGGGTTGACGTTGGTTGGTGGTCAATTCATCTTTATCCGTGGTTTGGGGGAACGTTTCTCGTCGACATTAGTTAACGGAGCCGCGATTCCCAGTCCGGATGCAACCCGGCGGGTGGTGCCGCTGGATCTTTTTCCGACGAATATCCTGGAAAGTGTGCTGGTTCAGAAGACTTATTCGCCTGATCGTCCGGCGGAATTTGCGGGGGGTACGCTGGAGATGCGTACCCGTGGTATTCCGGATGCTTTTTTCTTTAATTTGAATTTGCAAACAGGCTTGAATGACAACACGACGTTCAAGGATGGCTTGACGTATAAAGGAGGCCACACCGATTTCACCAGTTACGACGATGGCGCGCGCGCGTTGCCCGATTCGATCGCGAATGCAACCGGACACGGTGAGACCATTAAACCGGCGACAGTTTTTAATCCGAGCGGATTTACCCCGGCGCAGATCGAGAAATTTGGCGAGGATTTATCCGGGGTGTGGGATGTCGATCAGAAAAAGCGTGCGCCTGATACCGGTCTTCAAGCTTCGATCGGGGATAGCTTCACATTTGGCGATTTCAGGGTGGGGTATATCGGTGCGGCAGGCTGGAAACAAGAATTTAGAAAACAGAACGAAATCAACCGCGAATTTGTTGCCGCCGATACCAAGGACGGCAGTTTAAGGAAAATTCAGGACTTCGAAATGCAACGCTCGCTTCGTGAATTGCATGTGACGGGTTATGCCGGGACGGAACTGCAATATAAAGATACGCACAGGCTGTTTGCCAGAACCATGTTTCTGCGGCAGGCGGTTGATGAAGCGAGAATATCTCAAGGATTCACCGATGCGGAAACCAATGATATCCGCCGTACCCGGTTGAAGTTTTTCTCCAATCAGCTGCTCATGACACAAGTGGGTGGTGAACATCAATTCGACTGGCTGAAGGATCTATCCATTAATTGGCTTTATACCAATGCGACGGCTAATAGAGACGAACCCAAAACGCGTGATTACCGTTTTGATGCGGACCCGCAAGGCAATTTCTTTTTTGCGCAGAGAGCGGACAACAACCAAACCATGTATGCGGACTTGGTCGATAAAGATCAGAGCTGGCGCGTGGACGGAAAACTGCCGGTGCAGCCTTCGATACATCACAAAATCACATTGGGCAGCGGTTTTATAACCCAGAGTAAAAGCAGGGATTCCAGTATCCGGCGCTTTAATTATTTTCCTGTCGGACCGGATGGATTTAACCCGGCGGTGTTTGCGCAATCATCGTTGGAAAGCATACTGCGGCCTCAGTATATCGGTACCAACGGATTCCAGCTTCGTGAAGTGACGCGCCCCAGCGATAGGTACAACGCAAAACAGGATCTGCTTTCCTATTATGGAAAACTGGATTGGTTGTTGTACGACCGTCTCAATATTACCGGCGGACTTCGCTGGGAAAACAACGACCAGCGCGTTGATACGTTCACGTTGACGAACACGCCGACAACCGCCCGGTTGAATCGGGTGGATATGTTGCCTTCGGTGGTTGCCACTTTGCATCTGACCGATAAACAGCAGCTTCGCGCCGGTTTCAGTCAAACGCTATCCAGACCGGATTTCCGGGAATTGTCGTCGGCGCCTTTTACTGACATCAATACCAATCAGGAGACGGTCGGTAATCCGAATCTTAAGCAAACAGCGATCACCAATTGGGATCTGCGCTGGGAATATTATTTATCGCCGACGGAAAACCTCTTCGCCGGGTTTTTCTGGAAGGATCTGACTAAACCAATTGAATTGGTTGCCGTGCCGGGCACCGCCGGACTCAATACTTATCAAAATACTGATAAAGCCAATATCTACGGGTTTGAAGTGGAGTTGTTGAAGAAATTGGATTTTGTGCACCCGTTCCTGGAAAATTTTTACGTTGGCGGCAACTACACTTGGTCGGCGTCGAACGTGCTGTTGAATGAAGAAAATTTAAAGGCGCAAACGACGAACGATAGACCGTTGCAAGGCCATTCCGCTCAAATTGTCAACTTTCAAATCGGCTACGATAACCCCAAATGGAAAACGCAAGCGACCTTGCTATACAACGTTTCCAGCAAACGCATCATGGCTGCGGGAGTGCTGGGCGCACCGGATAAATATGAACAACCGGTGCATCAATTGGATTTTGTGTTCAGCCAGAATTTGTATAAAGGACTATCGATGCAAGTTTCCATGCAAAATTTACTCGATTCCGAAATTCGTATCACCCAGGGTGATGAAGTTACCCGTCAGTATCGTCGCGGACGTTTCTTCAATTTGAGCGTGCGGTTGGCGTATTGATTGATTTTATGCTCAATAGTCATGTATTGATTCACTACTCGACCTAAACATCCTGTAAAGTGTCGCCGGATTTCACGATCGTACGGACATTTTATTATAGAGTAACTGATGATTTGGGCTAAATGGATGATGGCTATTGCACAAGCTTGCTTGTTCGTCGATCGATTACGATTTGGCGATGTTCTGCTTTGGGTAGAAAGCTGACATGCTGCAAAAATTGACCCTGCTGTTTCCCCTCTGGATGATTCTAATCTGTGCGACGGCGTTGATTTGGCCGACGGGGTGGATGTTTCTGAATCAAGGGTCGGTGGTGGTATTGATCCTCGGCTTTGTGATGCTCTGCATGGGGTTGACGCTCACCTTCGACGATTTCCGCAGAATCACTCAAATGCCGAGAGCCGTTGCGATCGGTTTTGCTGCACAGTTTTCCATTATGCCGCTGCTTGCCTGGGGGATCGCTCATTTACTGGAATTGCCGTCGCATTTTGCGGTTGGATTGATACTGGTGGGTTGTTGTCCCGGTGGCACCGCTTCTAATTTAGTGACGTACATCGCCAAAGCCGATGTCGCGTTGTCGGTGGTGATGACGGTGTGTTCCACGTTGGCGGCCGTGGTGTTGACGCCGTTGCTGACGCAGTTGTTCGCGGGAGCTTTGGTGCCGGTGGATACTTGGATGTTGTTCAAGCAGACGTTGCAAGTGGTGGTAGTGCCGATTGTTTTGGGAATTTTACTTAACCGTTGGATGCCGCATTGGGTGCAAAAGGTGTTGCCGGTTGCGCCACTATTTTCGGTATTCGGTGTTTGCATTATCTGCGCCATCGTATTTGCGGCGCAAGCGGAGTCGATCTTGCAGTATGGTGCCGAGCTGTTACTGGCGACGCTGATGTTGCATGGGTGCGGTTTTTTGATCGGTTATCATTTTGCAAGATTTCTGGGGTGCCATAATCGTAGTGCCCGCACCATTGCGGTCGAAGTCGGCATGCAAAATTCCGGCTTGTCGATTGTGTTGGCCAAACAGGCCTTTCCGATGCTGCCATTGGCGCCGGTAGCAGGGGCGGTATCTGCCGTGATGCATTCGTTGATCGGCAGTTTGCTCGCGGTACTGTGGCGGATACGACCCATCACTTCCGAGCGAATCGAATCAGAAAAGTAAAGTATCGATCGCTTACCAGGTGAGTATGTTTATTTTGCTCGGTTGGTGATCGCCATTCTTACCGTTCAGCGTGTATTAATCGAGCCCGGATTAATGTTGTTAACAGCCATGATATTTAACAACATTATCAGTTAGCAAGGAGCTCTTCATGACCAAGCGATTTATCATCATTCTTGCCGTATTGCTGTTGTGCGGTTTTCGTGCGCCGAACGGCAATATCATTTCCAAAGGTGATTTGGCCGACAAGTTGATCGTCAATATGGGAGAACCGCATCTAAGAACCGATTTGGGAATGATTCAAACCAGAGCTTTTGGCGGGATTGTCTATATCAGGCGGGAAATCTGGTTTTATCGAATCGATGATTACAACTATCGTTTTTTGATCGAGAACGGGCAGATCGTTGCCGATCACTGGTCGCGTTTTTGATGGGACTCTGGACAGTACTCGAAATAATGACCATTCAGGGTTTTTCCCGATTCAATCCGCCAGAAATCAAGAGACGTGCACCATGCTTCTCTTGACAATGATTTCGATGTAAAGACATTGGGTTGTGTAGCTTGGGCTTTACATGGTGTTGTCATATAGACGTCACACCTTCGTGCAAAAATTTTGTTTTCCAATACCTGAATTTATCAGGTCAATGGAAATATTTAATTAAACATCGAAGGAAAAAGTCATGTCATTCTTACATCAAAATCCCAAAATAGCTTCGTTTCTTCTCATCACCCTAATGCTGACGGCATCAGCCACAAATGCAGCACCGGTTTTACTGGGCATAGGCAGTCTTCCCAATGGCAGTGACCTGTCCGGCTTAAGCGGTACACTCGAAAATGGGTTGGCTGCGAACATTCTGGGCGGATTGGGTTCAGGTATTGCGTATGCGGGTAACAACACATTCTTGGCATTACCGGATCGTGGTCCGAATGCGCTCGATTATATCGGCGGCGGTAGTGTCGATAACACGGTTTCCTTTATTGCCCGTTTTCATACCATCGGGTTGAGCTATTCACCGGGTACCACCTTACCTTTGACGGTTACAACGACCTTGAGCGGCACAACTTTGCTTTCAAGCGCTACGCCGCTGGCGTATGCAGCTGGCGCCGCTCCGGCGGTAAATACAGCAACAAGTTATTACTTCACCGGGCGTTCGGATAATTTTGCGATAGGCAATTCACTCAATCCGGATAATGCACGTTTTGATCCGGAAGGCATCCGCGTCTCGAATGACGGTAAAAGTGTTTTTGTTTCCGATGAGTATGGTCCTTATATTTATCAGTTCGATCGCTTTACCGGCGAACGGGTGCGATCCTTTGCGTTACCGGATAATTTAGCGGTTAACAGCCTTAATTCGTCCGGTTCCTTGGAAATCAGCGGCAATACGATCGGACGGGTTGCGAATAAAGGGATGGAAGGACTTGCGATTTCCCCGGATGGCTCAACGCTATTCGGTTTCATGCAGAGTCCGCTGCTGCAAGACGGCGGCGACGGCGGGCGGATGAATCGTATCGTTACGGTGGACATTGCCACAGGTGCAACGCATGAGTTTGCGTATGACAATCGTATCGGTTCCAAAAATTACAACAGCAGCGAGATACTTGCGCTCAACAATCATGAATTCTTGGTGCTGGAGAGAGATGGCAAGGGATTGGGCGATGGTTCAAATGCTGCCATCAAGCAACTGTGGAAAGTTGATTTAGCAGGCGCCACCGATGTTGCCGCTCTGAGTGGCGAGGCGGATTTATTAGCCAATCAAGGTCATGCGGATAAAAGTTTGTTCCTCGATATCCGGGCTCTGCTGAATGCCAACGGTATTACCGATGCGGAGATACCAGCTAAGCTGGAAGGCGCGGCTTTTGGTGATGATGTTACTGTGGGGGTTGATACCTATCACACGCTTATTTTGACCAATGATAATGATTTCGCAGCTATCGCCGGAGATAATAAGTTTCTCGTGATTGGATTTAAAGATACTGATTTAGGCGGATCCACTTATCTCCCGCAAGTTGTTTCGGCAGTGCCCGAACCTCAGACTTACGCGATACTCTTGGTGGGGCTCGGTTTGATAGGATTTTCGGCGAGCCGTAGAAAATAAAACATTTGAGACCTTTGCACAGTTACTACGCGGCACGATAATTGCGTTAAAAATTTGCGAAAAATGCTCATTACCCCGTGTGAGCTCCGCTTTTTCGCAAATTTTTGCCTTATTCTCGCACCGCTCATGACACCGTGCAAAGGTCTCCATTTTTGAAATCGGAAATTAAGACTGCGGAATGGCAATCGATGGATCCCGGGTTCTCCGATTCTGGATTTACCGGTTGCTCTGAATCCAATTAAACTTGGATCCGGAAAATAAAAACGCTGAAACCGAACTTTCAGAAAAGTATCCGGCGGCATGTTTCATGGCTTCTATATGCTGATACAAGCATGCATTTACATGTAGATGTCATACCGCTGTCATATTGCCCTGCTAGATTTGCCCTATCCTAATATAAATACTTGGAGGTGGGTAAATCATGTTCAAATTGAATAAAATAAAAGAAAAAATAATAATTACATCAACGATTTTTTTATGTATGGCTGCATCGGGCGGCTATGCTGCGACAGCGACGTTTGATCCGGGAACAGGTATCGTCGATATGCCGGTTGTGGAAGTATTAGGCGCCGGATCTTCTGCGTTTTATCGTGCGCAATTGAGGTTGGTCGGCGATGGATTGGAGTTGGTATCAGCGGATCCGATTTCCGCTATAACCGGGCAAAGAAATGTGTTTGACCCCGACACCAGCGCAGTGCATGTTCCGTCGGTTGTCGTGGGTGCTGATGATTTCTACGTCAAATTGAAAGTTGTTCCGGGGTCGAATCCTCTACGTTTTTCGGTGGAACAACTTGCTAATAACGCATTTCAAGGCTGTCCCAGTTTTGCAACTGCCGGTCCGGGAACTGGCTCCTGCGTGTTGAGTGGAGAAATCACAACGAATGTTACATTGACCAAAAATATCAACTGGATATTGTCGGGCGGTGTTTATATCGGTGGCGATAATAAACAGAGCGCAACGATCACCGTTAATCCCGGCACCAAAATTTTCGGTCAATCGGGAGCTGATTATCTATTTATTCGACGCGGCTCCAAAATTATGGCGGAAGGCACGCCGGATAACCCGATCGTAATGACGGGGCCGTTGCAGCAATCACCCGGAGAGTGGGGCGGTTTGCTCATCGCAGGTAATGCGCCGATCAATGGGTGTAATGTGGGCGTGGCTCTCTGTGAAGCGCCGTTTGAAGCGATTACATCAGAGTTTTTCGGCGGTAATAACGAAACGGATAACAGCGGGATCCTTAAATATGTGCAAGTTCTATTCGCAGGATTCGCCGTGCGTCCGGATGAAGAACTTAACGGTTTAACGCTGATGGGTGTTGGCTCGGGAACAGTGATCAATTATGTGCAAGTTCACTCAGGATTGGATGACGGTGTGGAAATGTTCGGCGGTACGGTGCAAATGAAACACTTGGTATTAACCGACAATCGTGATGACGCTTTTGATTGGACGAGCGGTTTTAAAGGCCGCGCGCAATTTGTTTTAATCAAGCAATCTCCCGGTATTGGTGACCGAGGCATCGAAGCCGACAATAATGAAAAAAATCATGACAGTTTGCCTCGCGCTCACCCGGTTTTATCCAATTTCACCATCATTGGCCGTAACGATACCGGCGCGACCCAAGGTATTTTGCTGCGCCGTGGTACCGCTGCGAATATTTGGAACACAGTTATTACCGGTTCTCCGGAATGTATTCGCATTGACAGTGCTTCTACCTATATCAATGCAGGTTCTCCAGGAAGCTTGACGGGCGAATTGACGATCCGTAATTCGATCGCGCAGTGCGACAATAATTTTGCGGATGGTGATGGCGCTACTTTCTCCGTCAGCGATTGGTTCTTATCGCAACCCGAGAATAAAGCGGAAAATCCTCTTTTAAGCGGTTACTTGCCGGCCAGTGGATCGCCTCTGACGTTGGGCGGCGCAGCGGTCACCGATCCTTTCTTTGATACAGTTGATTTCATCGGCGCCTTCAAGGATGCCAGCGACGATTGGACCAAAGAATGGACATTTCCGTTTTAACAACCTGGATTGATTCGTTGTAAGAATTTGCTTCTACACGATTCAAGTTGACTCATCAACTTTAAAAATCGCTGGTTTCACCTTCCGGGTGCCAGCGATTTTTTCATTGCGGTTATCGAAGCGAAAAAACGATGTCATTGCGCGTTCATCAAAAATTCATTGGACTGACATCGTTATTTCATGTTGGGTCGGTAAATTAGCACAATGTAAAGCAAGTTATTTCCAATAGCCGCAAGTTGGGAAAAAGCTATCCAAAGCCAATACTCTGCCTATGCCGCTTAGGTGCTTTAGCGTTGCTATTGATGTTTGGAATGCGTTCTGTGCTTCGGTTTAAATTCAAGGTGAGGGTTGTGTATGCAAATTGATAGTCTAACGGCTCGCGTGGTTGCATGTATGTGTCTGGTGTTGTTAAGTATTGCTGCTGGTGTTACTGCGGGTGTTGCATTTTACGAAATGGTGGTCGATTGGGAGGGCATATCAAGCCTTTTCTTAGGCTTCTACCTTTATTCTGCTTATCTGCTGACAGGCATCACTATGAACAAGCCCAAAGGTCGGCTGCTGAATCACCGGCACCAGTTATCGCAGCGCAATAGTTCACAGATTGAACGTGATCAGGTATGCGAATTTTGATGTTCGGAAGTTTGTACGATGTCTGCTGCTCATAAAGCACGATGTTCCCTTCTATGTAAATAGAGAATCGCTTGACCCAAGCGCCTTGGCAACAAAGAGCGTCATAACGATCCTGGAGGTCGTGAGCGTGTTGAATTGGGTTTGATGTTTTTCACCTTTCACTTCCGCACCTCCCAGTCAGCGCCCTGCTGGCAGCCGTTGGGAGGAATTCCACTGTAATCCGTGCGTCATCAGTTTGTCACAATCACAGGTTACTATTTCATCTCATCCGAGTTCTATTCGTCGCTGGTTAAACAGGAGAAGAAGGTATGAAATTACCGGTTAATGCCGTGTTGTTTGCAATCGGGATGTGGTTCACGGCCGCCGCTAGTGCAGCCGATATTACCGGTGCGGGGGCGACTTTTCCCTATCCGATTTATGCCAAGTGGGCGGATGCTTATCATAAGGCAACCGGTATCCGGTTGAATTATCAATCCATCGGTTCCGGCGGCGGTATCAAGCAAATCAAAGCCGGCACGGTTGATTTTGGCGCATCGGATAAACCGCTATCGCCGGAGGAATTGGAGAAGTCCGGTTTGGCGCAGTTTCCAACCGTTTTGGGCGGAGTTGCGCCGGTCATTAATCTGGAAGGCATCCAGCAAGGGCAGTTGAAATTAACCGGTGAAGTGCTGGCTGATATTTTTCTGGGAAAAATAAAACGCTGGAACGATCCTGCTATTGCGAGCCTGAATACCGGACTTAGCCTGCCCGCAAGCAATATCGCCGTGGTGCATCGGGCCGATGGTTCCGGCACAACCTTTTTGTTTACCGATTACTTGAGCAAAGTGAGTCCGGCATGGAAAGAAAGCGTGGGTGCGGATGTTTCCGTGGCGTGGCCGATCGGGACCGGTGGTAAAGGCAATGAAGGCGTCGCTAATTTCGTCAAGCAGATAAAAAATTCGATTGGTTATGTCGAAGCCGCTTATATTAAGCAGGGCCGGATGAATTATGTGCAATTGCAGAATCCGGATGGCGCTTATGTAACGCCGATGGAGGGGAATTTCAGGGCTGCCGCGGCCAATGCGCAATGGAATAGCGCTGGTTTTTATGAAATCCTCACGAACAAGCCGGGCTTGGAAAGCTGGCCGATCACCGGTGCTACCTTTGTGTTGATGCACAAGGTTCAGAATAAGCCGGGGCAGGCGCTGGCAGTGCTTAAATTTTTCGAGTGGGCCTATGCTTCCGGCGGTGCCATGGCGCTTGATCTCGATTATGTGCCGTTACCTGACAGTCTGGTGAAGCAGGTAAAAGGATCCTGGTCGGTCAATGTGAAAGGGAAAGATGGACAGCAGATCTACTCCGGCGGGCAATGACTATCAAGGTGGTGCGGTGGCAGCAGAGCTTGCAGTTCCGGCTTTAAGAATCCGCATGTATGTTTTGTTTCCGGTATGACTAAATAGTGGCTTCGATAATTCTGCAATGTTGACGAAACAACGGTTATTGGACGCGATATTTCGTAGAACGACCTGGTTTTTTACCGTGGTCGTATTGGTATTGCTGGTAGCGATCATCATTTCTTTGATTATTGGCAGCATGCCGGCATTGAAGGTTTTTGGTCCGGGATTTATCGCCAGTGCGGATTGGAATCCTGTCGCCGAGCGCTTCGGAGCGCTGGTGCCAATTGTCGGAACCGTGATTTCTTCGATAATCGCGCTGGCCATCGGCATTCCGGTAAGCTTTGGTATTGCGCTGTTCTTGACTGAGTTATCGCCGTTGTGGCTACGCCGCCCGTTGGGTGTCGCGATCGAGCTGCTGGCCGGTATTCCCAGCATCATTTACGGCATGTGGGGATTGTTTGTGTTCGCTCCGTTCTTCGCAGCCACAGTCCAACCTTGGTTGCAAGAAACATTGGGGCATTTGCCAGGGATCGGGTTGCTGTTTGAAGGCGCTTTCATGGGAATCGGCATGCTCACTGCGGGAATTATCCTGGCTATTATGGTGATTCCTTTCATTGCGGCGGTCATGCGCGATGTCTTCGAAATCGTGCCGCCGATGCTGAAGGAATCGGCGTATGCATTCGGTGCTACCACTTGGGAAGTGCTTTGGAATATTGTCTTGCCTTATACCAAATCCGGCGTCATCGGCGGCATTATGCTCGGATTGGGGCGGGCCTTGGGTGAAACCATGGCGGTAACATTTGTGATCGGCAACGCCCACCAATTGCATGCATCATTGTTTATGCCGGGAAACAGTATTGCTTCGGCGTTGGCGAATGAATTCACCGAGGCCGACGGCGAGTTGTATACCTCGGCATTGATTGCGTTGGGGTTGATATTGTTTGTCATCACGTTTGTAGTGCTGGCATGCTCCAAGCTGTTGTTGATGCAACTGAAGAAACGCGAAGGCGTCACTGCTTAGGAGATCTTACGATGACTTCCATCTATACCCGTCGGCGCATGGTCAATGCATTTTATTTGACGTGCTCGGTGTTGGCCATGATCTTCGGCTTGTTCTGGTTGATCTGGATTTTGGCTACCTTGTTTGGCAAGGGTTTCGGCGGCATCAGCATGGTATTGTTTACCGAGATGACACCGGCGCCCGGCAGTGGCGGCGGTTTGCTGAATGCCATCGCCGGCAGTTTGATGATGGTGACACTGGCAACCATGATCGGCACGCCCATCGGAATACTGGCTGGTACTTATCTGGCGGAATTCGGCCAAAAGGGCTGGTTGGCTTCAAGCACCCGGTTTGTCAACGATATCCTGCTGTCGGCGCCTTCGATCGTGATCGGGTTGTTCGTTTACACAGTTTATGTGGCGAAAGTGGGGCATTTCTCCGGATGGGCCGGGGCATTGGCATTGTCGTTGATCGTTATTCCGGTGGTCGTGCGTACTACCGAGGATATGTTGCGGCTGGTTCCGGATAGCCTGCGCGAAGCCGCTGCCGCGCTGGGTGCGCCGCAGTGGAAAGTGGTAACGCTGGTAACCTGGCGGGCGTCGCAGGTCGGGATACTGACCGGCGTACTGCTGGCGGTTGCGCGTATTAGCGGGGAAACGGCTCCGCTGCTTTTTACCGCGTTGAATAATCAATTTTGGAACGCGAACATGAATCAACCTATGGCGAATTTACCGGTGGTGATTTTTCAGTTTGCCATGAGTCCGTATGAGTCCTGGCAGGAGCTGGCTTGGGCTGGCGCGCTATTGATTACGCTGAGCGTGCTGGGTCTCAATGTCATTGCACGATTCTTTTTGCGTAAACAGGTTCTGCGGGACTAACGGCCGGACGGTGGTTTTCCAGTTGCCTGTTAACAACCGATTCACTTACTTTGAAAGATTATGATGATAAATCAGGAAATCATGTTTGATAGTAAATTGTTCGGATCATCCGATGCTTCGCAGCAGATGAGCGTCACGGCGACATTGAAACCCGGGGTGACGAACAGTCAGACCATCGATGCGGATGCCAAAGTGATCATCAACAACTTAAATTTTTTTTATGGCAAGCAGCATGTGCTGAAGTCCATCAGAATGAATATTCTGGAGAAGAAAGTGACCGCTTTTATCGGCCCTTCCGGTTGCGGTAAATCCACATTGCTACGGACTTTAAACCGGATGTATCAGTTATATCCCGGGCAAGTCGCGCAGGGTGAGATTATCGTGGATGGTGCGAATATTCTCGACAATAAGCAGGATATCAATATGCTGCGCGCCCGTATGGGCATGGTTTTTCAGAAGCCGACACCTTTTCCGATGTCCATTTACGACAATGTCGCGTTTGGTGTCAAATTATACGAAAGTTTAAGCCGCAACGAATTGATGGAACGCGTGGAATGGGCCTTGCAGAAGGCCGCCCTGTGGGATGAAGTGAAAGACAAGTTGGATCACAGCGGCACCAGTCTCTCCGGCGGTCAGCAGCAACGATTGTGCATTGCCCGTGCCATTGCCGTGAAACCTGAAGTGGTGTTACTCGATGAGCCGACCTCGGCATTGGACCCGATTTCAACCGCGCATATCGAAGAGCTGATTTTTCAACTCAAAAAAGACTATACCATCGTCATCGTGACGCACAATATGCAACAGGCCGCGCGCGTTTCCGACTTTACCGCTTACATGTATCTGGGCGAGTTGATCGAATTTGGCGACACCGACATAATTTTTACCACGCCCAGGCAAAAAGCGACGGAAGATTATATTACCGGGAAGTTTGGTTAAAGGATTGTGGTTAATACTCGAACCGCCATTGAGAGAAATTGATTTATGATCGGGTATCAATCAGGAGAGAACTTTGCAAGGTTGCAATCTCAATACATCGATTGGTGATATAAATTATATTTAAAATCAATGCTATTGATAAGATGGACATCAGTTTCTCAGACTTTGATGTGACGCGCTGTACCCATAATGGTAATGTCTTATAGCAAATTGATCAGTTGACTGGAACGCTATCGAGAAAGCAATCAACGATTTTGCTGCAAATTTTATCAATTGTTTTTCTCAAATGGTAGAGTTTACGTTGCTGCTAGTACATCGGCGAAGTTAGGTTAGGGATTTTTTCTTGCCTACAACAAGCAATCCTAGAGGAAATAAGTGTATGATAACTATAGAGGGATTCTGTTTGTTACATTGATTTCGCTTTTTTCCAATCTATGGAGGCAGCATCATGAATGAGAAGCCATTCGTATTAATTCTTGCAGCAAGTTTGGTTTTCTCTGTCTTAATCAACCAAACCGTGCATGCGGAAACCAAAACCTGGAAAAGCAGCGATGGTAATTGGAGTAATGACAGCAACTGGTTTCCTTTCGGTATACCGGGTTTGGCTGACGATGTGATTGTCAATCCATACGGTGGTGTGGATACGGTATTAAGATTCGATAGTTTCACCGGTGAACAGTTTGCCAATTCGTTGAGCGTTAACTCTGATACAGCCAACACCATCAGTTTCGAACAGACTGGTGGCAGCCTAGTTATCCTTAATTTGGAGAAGGTCGGTTTTGGTTTTAAGGGTAACGGGAGTTATACGCTTAGTGACGGTACCAACACGACTGGATCTCTAAGTCTAGGTTCAGGTTGGGAATCCAATGGCAGCTTTACTCAAAACGGTGGGGTAAATAGAATCAATGGCGGGCTCGTTCTTGGAGAGGGGCCGGGAAGCTTCGGCAAGTATCTACTGAACTCTGGAAGCCTGTGGGTTGGCAGTGAATACATCGGCATTCCGGGCGATCGTTATATGGGTGGCGGTTCTGGTATTTTCACCCAGAACGGAGGCACTCATAGCGTAAGTAGGGAGCTTGTAATAAATGGTACCTATAATTTAAACGACGGCGACTTGTTGACGGAAAGTGAAAGAATAGGCGATGGTGACGGAACCGGCAGAGGTTATTTTATTCAAAGCGGTGGAACGCATACGGTAACGACGGATCTTGTCGTTGGTGCCGGTGGTTATTACGGGAGTTCTGGTCGGTATACCCTTGATGCCGGTAGTCTGTCAGCAGACTCTGTGATTATTGGAAGTAGTTGGAGTGGCGATGGAAGTTTCTCCCAAAGTGGTGGCTCAAATAGTGTGAGTGGCATTCTCGCTATTGCCACTTCTACTCCTCTGGGCAGGGGGAGGTATGATCTGAGTGGCGGCAGCCTTTCTTCAGGTAGTGAGGAAATTGGTTTTGACGGCACCTTTAACCAAACTGGCGGTACCCATACGGTATCTAACTCCATAATAAACAGCGGCACCTACAATACCTCAGGAGGTATTCTGGAAATCAAAGGAGGAGTGGATAACAATGGTTCGATGGCACTGACCGGTGGGGCGACGACGGTTGGTGGCAACGTCACCAATGCCGTAAGCGGCAAAATCGAAGTCGCGAATAGCCCGGTTATATTCACTGGCGATGTTGTCAATAATGGCCAATTCAAAAGCACACACACTACCGTTACCTTCACTGGCACTTATACGGAAAACGGCGTGTATATCAGTGACCCGTCGATCAATAATTTTACTAACCTTATCATCGGAAACAGTGGTTACCTCGTTGGTGGCACGGGAGACGAGTGGCATATTACAAACAGCTTTGAAAACCATAGTCAGCAAAACACGCTGTGGAATACCCTTAACGCTGGCTTGTTCTTCGATGGAAGCGGCATGAAATATCTGTATATGGCAGGTGCCGATTATGGTTTGTCGTCTCTTGGTTTCATCAATAACTTTGCCTTTAGGTCACTCAATCTTGCATCGGGTGCCGAGCTTAATATTTTAGATGGCAATGCGGCATCAGGCGCAGCACTGTATGTGCAACTGGTTAATCTGGCTGATGGCCTGAGCCAGCTGAATGACATTCATAGCGATTACAATATTTACTACAACCCGACTCTGGCCGGCAATGCATATTTGAATGGCAACACTTATGCACTGGATGGCGGCGGTGTTCTTGCGCCTGCCATCCCAGAACCCAAATTCTATGTGATGTTGCTAGCCGGATTAGGGCTATTGTGCTTTGCAATGCGACGAAGATACTCCTAAAGTGGGCGGTATTTATTCTCTTTTACGAACAATTTGATCAACTGTTGGCAAAATTCCCGTAGGTAGTCGGGTTTGTAGTATTGGGGTATCTTTCATTTTATTTAACACGATCATAGTGTGTCTGTAAAAGAGTGCAGCTTCAATGCGAGCGATTGATCAAAACGGAAGTCGATAAAGTTTATCGGTGAAACGTAAAAGAACCAGATACTGAAATGGTATTTTCGAAATAGTGAGTGGTGCGGGTGAGAACCCATCCTGCCGCGCTATTCTTTAATAAAAAATTCAATTGTTTCAGCAGGAAATATGGGGTCTACATGAGTAAGTGAAAATGATTGTATAACGCTACTTTCAAAAGTTTAGGACAGAAATAAATTATCGAGTTTAGTGACACTTTTAAGCGTGAATGTTTGTTTTGAAGGTAGGTAATCAAAAACCAGTGTATACGTACTGGGGAAGCTAATGTCACTCAACAAGATTGGATCGCCGCGTACAATGTCTTTATTTCGAATAATACTACCGTACGAGATCGCTAGCTGATTACCATTAAAATACGCGATTGCTTCTATCTGTGAAAGACCATAGAAATTTTCCGGATCATGGGTAGTGTTATTTATCACTTCTAGACAGACCTTATCTTTAAAGACCAGGTAACCACCCTTCAGTAACAATTTGTAATGACCATTACCCAAGTCTTGGTCAACTAAAAATCTGCTTTGTGCAGGAGTGCCGGAGGCTATTGAGTCTTCCGTACATTCAAAACCGTCATAGACAATCGATAAGGCATAAGCATTATTGAAGCTTAAAGAAAACAGCAACAAGATAAAAAATTTTTTCACGATTCCCTCCTGTTTGAAAGTCAGCCGGTATTAAGGATTTCGTTGATTATATAGTGTTGACAGTTTTTAGTATGTAGCGGTTGTATTTATGGGCAAAAAGTAGTGGAAGCTATAAATGCATGCACAGCAGAGCTAAAAATAATTGAGAATCTTTAAACAGATTATAAAAGTGCCGCTTCATCTTCAAACAGGAGTTTTACCTTTTCATTCTTATCAATATCAATGGTTACTTTACCGCCATTAACAAGTCGTCCGAATAATAACTCATCGGCTAACGCGCTACGAATTGTATCTTGAATAAGCCGTTCCATTGGGCGAGCGCCCATGAGCGGGTCAAATCCATGTTTTCCAAGATATCTACGTAATTCCTCGGTAAACGTCGCCTCAACTTTTTTCTCATGAAGCTGCGATTCAAGCTGTATCAGGAATTTATCAGTTATTCGAAGGATAATTTCCTGATCGAGCGGTGCGAAGGAGATAATGGCATCCAGCCGATTGCGGAACTCAGGAGTAAATAGTTTCTTTATATCAGCGAGTTCTTCACCAACAGATTTGGTTTTTGTAAATCCGATAGAGGATTTTGTGAGAGATTCCGCGCCGGCATTGGTTGTCATTATGATAATGACATTCCGGAAATCGGCTTTTCTCCCATTGTTATCGGTGAGGGTTCCGTAATCCATGACTTGTAGTAGGATATTAAAAATATCCACATGCGCTTTTTCAATTTCATCGAGTAACAATACCGCGTAGGGATGTTTGATCACGGTTTCCGTTAATAATCCGCCTTGATCGTAGCCAACGTATCCCGGAGGCGCGCCGATCAGACGGGAAACAGCATGCCGTTCCATATATTCAGACATGTCAAAACGATGCAAGTGGATACCAAGTGCATAAGCCAATTGCTTTGCCACTTCGGTTTTTCCAACGCCTGTTGGCCCGGAAAACAGAAAGGAACCAACTGGTTTTTGGGGATTTCCGAGTCCGCTTCGTGCCATTTTTATTGCAGCCGTCAATGCGTCGATTGCACCATCTTGACCGAAGACTATCGCTTTCATATCGCGCCCCAGATTTTTTAATCGGTTACGATCATTTGTGGATATATTTTGCGGCGGTATTCGAGCAATTTTGGCAACGACGTTTTCAATTTCGTTTTTGCCTATTACTTTGCGTTTTTTTGATTTGGGCAATAATCGTTGTGCCGCGCCGGCTTCGTCCAGCACGTCGATCGCTTTGTCAGGTAAGTGCCTGTCATTGATGAATCGCGCCGACAGTTCGGCAGCGGAGACCAAAGCGCTAGCCGTATATTTGACTTTGTGATGTTGTTCGTACCGCGATTTTAAGCCGCGCAGTATCGCAACTGTGTCGTCCACAGTAGGTTCGTTTACTTCTATTTGTTGGAATCGTCTTGATAGCGCATGGTCCTTCTCGAAAATTCCGCGATATTCATTATAAGTTGTTGCACCAATACAGCGCAGTTGTCCGGAGCTTAAAACAGGTTTTAACAAGTTGGACGCATCTAATACGCCTCCGGAAGCTGCACCTGCACCAATCAAAGTGTGAATTTCATCAATAAATAAGATGGCTGCAGGATTATCCGTGAGTTGTTTTAATAATGTTTTTAAGCGTTGCTCAAAATCACCACGGTATTTGGTGCCCGCTAGCAAGGCCCCCATGTCGAGAGCGTATATCTGGTGCTTTAAAAGTAAATCAGGCACATCACCTTCAACGATGCGCTTAGCCAATCCTTCCGCAATGGCGGTTTTACCTACACCAGCTTCACCAACAAGTAATGGGTTGTTTTTTCGGCGCCGGCATAATGTTTGAATAACGCGTTCGATTTCTTTTTCACGCCCGACCAACGGATCAATTTTATTCAGCAAGGCCAAGTGATTAAGATTTATTGTGTAATTCTCGGGCAATCCATTGGTGCTGGATTCATTATCCGTATCGGTTTCATTTCCAGATTTAGCATCGGTTTCGTGTGAGACTTTTCGGATATTATGAGAGATGTAATTTACAACGTCTAAGCGAGTAACACCTCTTTGATGGAGAAAGTAAACGGCATGGGAATCCTTTTCACCAAAAATCGATACTAAAACATTGGCACCCGTGACTTCTTTTTTTCCAGAAGATTGAACATGGAGTATTGCTCGCTGAATGACACGCTGAAATCCTAAAGTTGGCTGGGTATCAACTTCCTCTGTGCCATTAATCACGGGGGTGTGCCGTGTGATATGGTCTAAAAGGACTGATCGCAGGTCTTCAATATCGACCAAACAAGCATTCAGAACCTCGGCTGCGCTCGCATTGTCGATCATGGCCAGTAGCAGATGTTCAACCGTGATGAATTCATAACGTTTTTGTCGTGATTCCACGAATGCCATGTGCAGGCTGACTTCCAAATCTGGAGCAATCATTTTAATTTTCCTCCATCACACACCTGAGCGGGTGCTGATTCTTTCTTGCATAGTCAATAACTTGCCTTACTTTCGTGTTCGCGATATCACTAGGGTATATTCCGCACACCCCCACTCCTTCGGTATGTACTGTTAGCATTATTCGTGTAGCCTGCTCATGATTCATGGAAAAAAACATTTCTAGCACTTCTATCACAAACTCCATGGGTGTGAAATCGTCATTCAATAATAATATCTTATATAGAGGAGGCGGTTTTTGTTTTACCTTCTCCTGTACATGGGAAAACACTTCTAAATGATTGTCAGACATTGCGGCTTACCAGCTTTTGAGAAACATTCAAGCACAGAAATTAACCCTCATCTTTGACATCTTTGACGATTACGACAAAATTTTCAAGTATCTTAAGACAATTACATATTCGTTGACCATAAAAATTTTGTAACCGCTTGACTTTAACGCTGGATTTGCGTAAAACTGCATTTGGCGTTTGATTTCGAGTTTCTTGAGATGTTATTTTTGTTCCTCAGGATTCAAAAAATTCAAATAGTGTTAGGGTTTCCGGCCCAGTTTTTATATAGGAAGTAGAAATGGCAACAGGTACAGTTAAATGGTTCAACGATTCCAAAGGTTTTGGTTTTATTACTCCGGATGATGGCAGTGAAGATTTATTTGCGCACTTCTCGGCAATTAATATGTCTGGATTTAAAACTCTTAAAGAAGGTCAGAAAGTAAGTTTTGATGTCACTCAAGGACCGAAAGGGAAGCAAGCCTCTAATATCCAATCCACTTAACTACTATAAATTCTGGCAGAAGAACCCCTATTGATAGTTTATTAATAGAGATTAGTTGGATCGCCGGTAAGTTAATAATAATTATAACAATCCAAATTAAGTATTTTTCCATCGCCCCCTTTCTTAGAAGAGTTAGGGGCTTTATTTATTTGATGCGATTTTCTTTCGCAAAATTAAAATTCTGATTGCTGGTTAGTTGAATAGTCTATAGAGTCAGGTTTTCAATTAGCGCATTACCAAACGCCGAGCACGAAACTTCTTTGGAGTCTGGCATCTGGCGCGCAAAGTCATAAGTAACGATTCTGTGTTGTATCGTTTTTTCCATTCCCTTAATGATCATATCCGCCGCTTCTATCCAACCCATATGACGCAACATCATTTCAGCTGATAATATGATGGAGCCGGGGTTCACCTGATCTTTGCCTGCGTATTTGGGGGCGGTTCCGTGCGTTGCCTCAAAAATGGCAATTGAATCACTCAGATTGGCGCCCGGTGCAATTCCGATTCCGCCCACTTGCGCAGCAAGAGCATCCGAAATGTAGTCGCCGTTCAGATTCAAAGTGGCGATCACATCATATTCTTCAGGGCGTAACAAGATTTGCTGCAAGAAAGCATCCGCAATTACATCTTTAATAATAATGTGTTGTCCATTTTGCGATGGCAATTTCATCCAGGGGCCCCCATCCAGTAACTCAGCGCCGAATTCCTTAGCAGCCAGAGCGTACCCCCATTTTTTAAAGGCACCCTCGGTAAATTTCATAATATTACCTTTATGCACCAAAGTTACCGATTTGCGGTTGTTGGCTATTGCATACTGAATGGCTCTTCGTACGAGGCGTTCCGTGCCTTCTTTCGAAACCGGTTTAATGCCGATGCCAGCAGTTTGTGGGAAACGAATACTCGTTACTCCCATATCATTAATCAGAAAATCGATAACTTTCTTGGCGCTCTCGGTTTCAGCCTCCCATTCGATACCAGCATAGATATCCTCGGAGTTTTCTCGGAAAATAACCATGTCCGTTTTCTCCGGGCTTTTGACAGGACTCGGTACTCCGTTAAAATAACGGACGGGCCGCAGGCATATATACAAATCCAGCAGTTGACGAAGAGCAACATTAATCGAGCGAATGCCACCACCGACCGGTGTCGTTAAAGGGCCTTTAATTGAAACGACGAATTCCTTGGCGGCTTGCAATGTTTCTTCCGGAAGCCACACATCTTGACCATAGATTCTCGTAGATTTTTCACCTGCATAAATTTCCATCCAGGAGATTTTTCGTTGCCCCCTGTAGGCCTTTTCGACTGCTGAATCAACGACCTTCCTCATTACCGGAGTGATATCGATGCCAATACCATCACCTTCGATAAAAGGAATGATGGGATTATCGGGAACAGTTAATGAATTATCGGTATTAACCTGAATTTTTTTTCCTTCTGCAGGTATTTTTATATGTTGATACATGGTGTCTCCAATTTTTGGAAGCGAGTCGAAATTAATAAATTTTCCAAAGAAGAAAATACTGAAAAATGATTAAAATCATAAGACGGAATTTTTTAATTCCATTTTCATTTCTATTTTCTGATTATTATACGTGTAATCGCAATATAGCGTAAGATAAGAAGGAATTTCCGCATGGGTTGGTTTTTTGTGGATAACTGATTGATTACCAAAAATATAATTGATTATTTTGCTGTTGTTACCAATGACACTATTTCATGATAGGTGATTCTTGGAAGATTTGCCAATCCACATCTTGCTGATCGCATTGATGCTTCTGTTGATTTTGTCAGGCTTCTTTTCCTTATCTGAAACCAGTATGATGGCGATTAACCGCTATCGTTTGAAGCATCTCGCTAAGCAAGGCCATCGTGGCGCCCGGTTAACGATAAAATTACTCAATAACACGGATCGATTACTGGGTGTTATTTTATTGGGCAATAATTTGCTGAATACCGCTTCTGCAACCCTGGTGGCCGTTATTGTCGCTACGCTGTTTACGCATGATGATTTTGCGTTACTTATGGGAACGATTGCAGTGACATTTGCGATCTTGGTCTTTAGCGAAATCACCCCGAAAGTGATCGCTGCCGCCTATCCGGAAAGGATCGCATTAACAGCCAGCTATATCTTGACCCCGTTATTGACGATCTGCTATCCCATCGTATGGTTTGTCAATTTATTTGTTAGCGGTTTGTTGCTGCTGTTCCGACTAAAGCCTCAGAAAGGCGAGCTCGAGCAGAAAATTAGCACAGAGGAGCTTAAGACGCTGGTTCTGGAAGGCGGTCACTTCATTCAACATAAACATCAAAGCATGTTGTTGAACCTGTTTGATCTTGACACCATCACCGTTGATGATGTCATCGTACCTCGCGGTCAAATTGAAGCCATTGATTTGAGCGCGGATGATGATGTTATTCATGCACAGTTATTGACTTGTCACCATACCCGCTTACCGGTGTATCGGGAACGGATGGACAATATTGTCGGTATTGTTCATGTCCGTAAGGTTTTAAATCAGATGCAGGATGGCAAGGTCACGGCGGCAGTTTTGGAGAAAGTCATGCGCAAGCCTTATTTTATCCCATCAGGTACCTCATTGTTTGCACAGCTGCAGCTATTTCAGGAAAACCAAAAAAGAGTCGGACTGGTCGTCGACGAATACGGGGAATGGATGGGATTGGTCACACTTGAAGACATTATCGAAGAGATCATCGGGGAATTTACGACGCATGCGCCCACTCAAGCAAATACTTTTATAAAACAAGAAGACGGTAGCCTTATCGTCGAGGGCAGCACTTTGCTGAGAGAATTGAATCGCAAACTTGGTTTTCAGTTTCCACTGGATGGACCAAAGACTTTGAATGGTTTAATCCTGGAGTATCTTGAAGATATTCCGGAAGCAGGAATCGGCTTAAATATTGCCGGTTATCCGTTGGAGATCATTCAAATCAAGAATCGCGTGGTAAAAACTGTTAAAATCTTTCCTGTTATTGCATCCATAGCATCAGAAACCGCGGAAGATACTGATTGACCGTCTGTGCAAACGATTTGTCGCACGCGGGAAGGCGTTTCGTTTATCCGCTTATGCGGTTCATTTGCTTCGAATCTTATTGTGCAAGGCGGAATTAATCAGTATTCCTCAGAGGTTTCTGAGTAAACCGGTCAGAAAGTTGAACGATGTGCGTTATATGTATTTTGCATTGTCTACATATCCGGCAATCCAGGTTGGACGAGAATATTAAAAGCGGTTATTCTGTCGCCCGGTAAATAACAGTCGTAGTCTGTTCACCAAAGCGCCCATAGCTCAGCTGGATAGAGTACCGCCCTCCGAAGGCGGGGGTCGCACGTTCGAATCGTGTTGGGCGCGCCAAAAATATAAAGCCATCGGAATCTGATAAAAATACACAAATTGGGATGTTTACCGGAATTATTCAAGCTGTTGGGGAAATAACGAGCGTTAATTCAATAGAGACCTGGAGCAACGCCGGATTAACACTCGATATTTCGGTTGGGACGCTTGATTTGAGTGATGTCAGACCAGGCGATAGCATTGCAGTCAATGGTGTTTGTTTGACCGTGACGACCCAGTCTTCGTGCGCGTTTACGGCCGATGTCTCTCAAGAAACTCTAAACTGCACGCAAGGCCTTGATCAAGCCGGTTCACGAGTTAACTTGGAAAAGGCGCTACGCTTATCCGACCGCTTGGGCGGGCATCTGGTGAGCGGACATGTTGACGCGATCGGCGTAGTGACGAGCTTTATGCCCGTCGGAGAAAGTTTCGAGTTGATTATCCAAGCACCATCGCCGTTATTGCGTTACATTACACAGAAAGGCTCGATAACCGTGAATGGTGTCAGCTTGACGGTGAATAACGTGAACGGCAATGAATTTTCCGTGAATCTCATACCGCATACGATCGCTATGACTAATTTAAAAGCGTTAAAACCGGGTGTACAGGTAAACTTGGAAACGGATATGCTGGCTCGTTATGTGGCAAGATTGCTAAACGTTTAGGTTAATCGGGGTAAGAAAGCATGAGCATCAGCGCTATCCAGGATATTATTGCCGATTTGAAACAAGGCAAGATGGTTATTCTGGTCGATGAAGAAGACCGTGAGAATGAAGGGGATCTGGTTCTTGCCGCCGATTTTGTTACACCGGAAGCCATTAATTTCATGGCGACCCATGGGCGCGGCTTGATTTGTTTGACATTAACCGAAGAACGTTGCCATCAATTGGATTTACCCTTGATGGTATCAACCAACCGGTCACCGCTAGGTACCAATTTCACGCTTTCAATCGAAGCGGCCAGCGGTGTCACGACGGGTATCTCGGCGGCTGACCGTGCGCGTACCGTTCAAGCCGCCGTCAAAGCGGATGCAAAACCGCAAGATATCGTACAGCCGGGGCATATTTTTCCGTTGATGGCGCAGAAAGGCGGTGTATTGGTGCGTGCCGGACATACAGAAGCTGGCTGTGATTTGCCGAGAATGGCGGGATTAACCGCCGCTTCGGTAATTTGCGAAATTCTAAAAGAGGACGGTAGCATGGCGCGGCTGCCGGATCTGATCGAATTTGCAAAAAAACATGAATTGAAAATCGGCGCTATTGCGGATCTGATTCAGTATCGCAGTCAAACGGAAAGTCTCGTGACTCGTGTTGCCGAACGCGTGATTCAAACATTGCATGGCGAGTTTTTGTTAACCGCGTACCGTGATGAAATTGCAAATACAGTGCATCTGGCCTTGGTCAAGGGGGAAATAAATCCGGCCACCGAAACCTTGGTGCGGGTGCACGAACCGTTATCGGTCATTGATTTATTGGATATTCATGATAACACCCATTCCTGGAGCATCCATGATGCCATGAAGCTGATCGCCGAAGCGGGACAAGGGGTTATTGTGCTACTGCATCGTAAGGAAAGCGCTTCTAAACTGCTGGAACGCGTTCAGAAGAAGGAACCTCATGAGCACAATCCGATTAAAGCCGATTTGCGCGATCATGGCATTGGCGCGCAGATACTGAAAGATCTCAATGTCGGTAAAATGCGATTGATGGCCGCGCCCAGGAAAATGCCGAGTGTCGCCGGGTTTGGTTTGGAAGTGACCAGTTATGAAAACACGCATCAAGAACGGTGATCCGTGAATCCGGATTAATTCAAATACCAGTAAATAAGAAAAGATCTACAGGAGCCGAGTATGGCCTATTTTGACAATATAGTTGAATTTGAACCGAATTTGGACGGATCGGATATACGCATCGGCATTGTCATGAGCCGGTTTAATATTGATATCGGTGAAGGATTGCTCAGCGCTTGCACTGCGGAGTTGAAGAAGAATCAAGTACAGGATTCGAATATTCTGATTGTTACCGTTCCCGGCGCTTTGGAAATTCCGCTGGCGATAAAAAGAATGGCGATGTCCGATCAATTTGATGCGCTGATCGCTTTAGGCGCCGTGATTCGTGGCGATACCTATCATTTTGAAGTGGTTGCCAATGATTCGACGCGTGGTTTGCTGATGGTGCAACTTGAAACCGAGATACCCATCGCCAACGGTATTTTAACCACGGACAATGAAGATCAAGCGATTGCGCGAATGAGTGTCAAAGGAATGGAAGCGGCGCAGGTTGCCTTGGAAATGGCAAATTTGCATTTTAAAATAGATGAAATCGGTATGTGAATGGCATGTTAAGTGAGATTGATCAAACCGCTGGCAATAAAACGGAAAAATACAAAAGCCGTCGCCGCATTGCGCGCGAATTCGTGTTGCAAGGTCTCTATCAATGGCGAGTTGCCGGTGGAGGAGCGGATTTCATCGAGCAGCAACTGCGCGAATCCGAAGAATTCAAGCACGTCGATACGAAACATTTCACTCAGGTACTGCAGGGCGTGATAGTTCATGCAACAGAATTGGAAGAAGCTATTCAACCGTGCTTGGATCGTCCTGTCAAAGACCTTAGTCCCGTCGAATTTGCGATCTTGTTACTGAGTACTTATGAACTCATGCATTTTCCGGAAATTCCATACCGCGCCATCATTAACGAAGCCATCGAACTCGCCAGGACGTTTGGAGGCAGCGAAGGCCATAAATATGTCAACGGCGTGTTGGATAAGCTGGCTGTGCGGTTCCGCGAAGTTGAAGTCCGGGAGCAAAAAACGGTAAGGAAACATCCGTAGCGGTCTTTGCATCGTGTGCTCGGAATTCGATCTCATTCATCGCTATTTCAAGAAATCGCATACCGATGCCATTCTTGGAATAGGCGACGATGCCGCGCTCATTGCCAACACACCGGGTTGTGAACTGGCACTATCAACCGATACCTTGGTGAGCGGACGGCATTTTTTTGCGGATACCGATCCCTATCAGCTCGGCTATAAATCATTAGCAGTTAATCTGTCCGATATGGCGGCCATGGGCGCCAAACCGCGTTGGGCGATGCTGTCGCTGACACTGCCGGAAGACTTGGCGAAACACCCAAGTTGGCTGGCAAAATTCAGCGAAGGTTTTTTTGTATTGGCTGACAAGTATCGGGTGCAATTGATCGGCGGCGACACGACTGCCGGTCCCTTGGCTATTTGCGTGCAAATAATCGGCGACGTATCGGCGGGGCAAGCGTTGCGCCGCAGCGGCGCGAAACCGGGCGATGACATCTGGGTATCCGGCCAGATTGGCAGCGCTGCATTGGCGCTTCAACATGAATGCCGGCAAATAATCTTGGAATCGGACGAATTCACGCAATGCCTACCCGCGTTGTTAGCGCCCGTTGCACGGGTCGAACTGGGACAGCATTTGATTGGCTTGGCGCACAGCGCCATCGATATTTCCGATGGCTTGCTGGCGGACTTGGGACATATTCTCGCAAATTCCGGCCAAGCCGCTTGCATCAATATGGATGCGCTGCCATGCGCGCCCGCATTGAAAAAACGATTGCAGCAACCGATTGCATTGCAATGTTTACTGGCCGGCGGTGACGATTACGAATTATGTTTTACAGCGCCTGGAAGCCGGCGTGAGGCGATCGATCGGCTTGCCGTAGCGTTGCAGCTGCCGCTGACCCGCATCGGTGAGATCGTCAATGGCACAGGGTTGACCGTCAAAGATGCGCAAGGAAACCCAATCACAATGGAAATCAAAGGTTATGACCACTTCCGCACCTGAGTCTGAAAATACAGTCAATACGCAACCCGCGCCATTCAAACCCGATCTGGAGTTAGTACTCAGCCATCCGGCCTACTTCATTGCCTTTTCCGGCGGCGCAGGCCTTGCGCCGGTAGCGCCCGGTACGATCGGTACGCTGGTCGCATTTCCGCTCTACTGGCTATGCAATCTCTACCTGGCGCCATTGGGTTTTCTGATATTGATCGACGTGCTGTTCATTGTCGGCATCTGGGCCTGCGGTCTCAGCGGCAAAGCATTGGGTGAGCCGGACCATAGCGGCATGGTCTGGGATGAAACCGTCGCATTTCTGCTGGTGCTGTTCTTCATCCCAAATGAATGGGCCTGGCAATTGGCGGCGTTTGCGCTGTTCCGCTTCTTCGATATCGCCAAACCGCAACCGATCCGCTATTGCGATAACCGCTTCAAAGGCGGATTCGGCGTAATGTTCGACGACCTGGTAGCCGCTTTCTTCACTCTACTATGCTTGGCAGGATGGAAAGCATGGGTGTTGTCCGGTGTATTGTTTTAGTATGACTGGTATCTTGCTGGTTCTTTTCTTGAGCCGAATAGTTTAGAGCAACCATTTTCCCGTTTTTTTGAAGTGTGATTACTATGCTGCCAATGAATACCAAACTACCGTAATTACCACCGCCCCAATCAAATTCAGCGCCAATCCTTCCCGCACCATTTGCGCGATGGTGACGTGACCGCTGCCAAACACGATGGCGTTCGGTGCGGTGGCGACGGGGAGCATGAAGGCGCAGCTTGCACTCATCGCGGCGGGCACCATTAATAAGCTGGGATCGAGGCCGGCGCCGAGTGCGGCGGAGGCGAGGATCGGCATCAGCAGGATGGTGGTGGCGGTGTTGCTGGTGGCTTCCGTTAGAAATGTAACCATTAAAGCAATGGTGGCGATCATCACCAGCGGGTGCAGGTTTGCGAGCATGGTTAAATGACCGCCGATGGCATGCGACAAGCCGGATTCGATAAATGCTTGGGCGATGGCGATACCGGCTGCGAACAGGATGAGAATGCCCCAAGGTACGCGTTCGGCGGTTTGCCAGTCGATTAATTTGCCGCCGCGTCCGTTTGGCACCAGAAACAGAATGACCACGGCGGTCAGCGCGACAGCTGCATCGTTTGCGCCTTTGAGACCGAACCAGGTGCTCCAGCCGCCGAACGGTTCCAGGCGGGTGACCCAGGCCAGCGCGGTCAATCCGAATACAATCAACATACGGCGTTCTTCCGGGCGCCAATCGCCTGCGGGTGGGATCGTCAATTCACCCCGGTAATCCAGTTTGCGTGTCAGCCATAATCCGGCAATCGGCAAGAAAATCAGCACCACCGGCAGTCCCCAGCTCATCCATTGCGAGAAACTCACTGCGCTGCCGGTGAAGCTTTCGTACTGCTGCATGAATACCAAATTCGGCGGTGTGCCGATCGGTGTACCCAGGCCGCCGATGCTGCTGCCGTACGCAATCGCCAGTAGCAGCGGCAGCGCCAGTTTTTTGTCGGGACTTTGCGTGATCACCGCCAGAGCAATCGGCAGCATCATCAACACCGTCGCAGTATTCGATATCCACATGCTCAGTGCCGCTGCCGCTGCCATAAAACCCAGCACGATGCGGCGGCTGCTGGTGCCGCCGATAACATTGACCATGCCGAGCGCAATGCGCCGGTGTGCGCCGGATCGTTCCATTGCTGCCGATAACATGAAACCACCGAGCATCAGCAAGATCAATTCGTTGCCGTACGCGGATGCAATCTTATCTTGCGGCAAAACGCCAACCAACGGAAATACCGCCAGCGGAATGATCGACGTCGCCGGAATTGGAATCGGCTCAAAAATCCACCACACCACGCATAAAATTGCGATTGCACCGGTCCAGCAAGCCGGCGATTCCCAGCCGGACTGGCTCATGGTGAAATATAGCGCGATTGCCAGCAGCGGACCGGCGATCAAAGCCCATTCGCGATTGGAGATTGTAATCATAAGTTTTGAGGGAGGAGCAGTAAGCGATGACAGATGTTACCAGGGTTGCATCATGCCGTTGCCGTTCGGCGTCTTTGCGCGAATCCATACGCGGGTACTGGTTGCAGTGGTATGTTCGGTAATCGGACCAGTCCAGGAGGAGCGTAGCTTACTCATTGCATGAATCCTTTTTCTGTGTGCTTAGGGAAACACCGGTGAATTGTCTGCGCAAGCGACTTGCTGCGTTGGGTGATGCTCAAGAAATCGCCTGTTTTTCGAGAGACTTCGTGTCTTGTGCTTCATTCGCCTTGGATTGTATCTTGTTTGGCAAATTAATCAGCACTTACTGGCGATTTGCCCATTGGCGAGCCAGTGAGCGCATTCCGGTCCCAACTCATGGATTGCCCGTGCTTCATATTCGGCGGCTTCCGCCGCGGTCAGAGTTTCTTTCCAGCGGCCATTGGTGCCTTTATTGATAAAGGTTTGAGCGCCACCATCCCAGAACGCGCCTCCAAGCGGCACGGATTTACTGGCATGCTGTTTCATCCAATCAAACGAACAGTATTCCAGAATATGAAGCCAGCGTGTCTCATCGATCGGGATTTCTAAGAAGTTGGCGATGCGCCGCATTTCACCGGGCATGTCGCGCTTTAAATCGTTGAAATGTATCAGCAATAAATTCGGTAGTGAGCGTATCTGCCACCAGGAACGGATATTTTCCCAGAACGACCAAAACGGGTAGCCGTCTTTATCGATCCAATCGTGCCAATAGTCGCGAATATCCGCAGGCGGCGGTAGCAATGGCGGACCGATCCGTCCGGGAGTGTCGTTCAACGCTGCGTAAAATGCCGCATTGCCGTTCACATGGTGATTGTACATACTCCACAATACATCGCGGCCGTCGCGGCCAATATAGATATACTTGGCTTTGGGAGAATATACCAATGTATCCACCGGGAGATGTGTTTTCAGTATCCGGCGATGGGTTTGTTCTTCGACCTGCGGCAATTTTATTGCCTTGGGCGGTACGCGCAAATCCAACCAAGGAGACATTTCCGCGACTTCGAGTTCGGGGTCGCCGTTAAACAGAAGTTGCGCGACGATTTGCTGTACCCAGGTAGTACCCGATTTGGCGTACGTTGCGATGATGATATCGTTGCCGCGAAATTGGAAATCGTTCCAGATCGTCGAATCAAAGTGATGACTGTGCAGTTCTCTGCTTTTTATCGGCCAGACGGTGGTCATAGGTTCATTCTTCCTGTATGTTTTTCTTCCCGGAATTTTCAGCGTGATGCGATCAATAAACACATGCATCATACAGCAGTGCTTATGATTTTTTGAACAATCATCGTGTTACTCGGCGCATTCGATCAAATATGCTTAAAATGCCGCTGGAAGCTAATCCGGGTTTGTCGTGATTCATAAGTATTTGTATTATTGATAATAGTTAAACAAGAGTAAATGATTGCAATAATCACGGATGGTCTTTGTTTGCCGCTGCTGACCGAGTCTATCGATATGCAACACACTCATGCGGGCAGAAAATGCTTTGTAGATAAGGCAAAATGTGCTATTTATTAACGATTATGTAATAAAAATTTTGTTTTAGAATACATGGCATGAACGATTATTTATGCGGATAATTTTTTATGCTTGCTGTGCTCTCGATCGCATCGAACGAGAATGACCAATAAAAAAGTGGGAAACAATAAAAAGCATCACGCAAAGCCCATCGTCATATCCAGGATTGCACGCCGTATGCGGCTTGCATTTGTTGGCTTGTCGCGAGCCGCTGGGTTTCCATTTTTTGATAAATATTCAAGAGGTACTATCTTATGTTCTTTTTAAACCGCGTAATGACAAAAGGACTTCTCGCCGCCGCAGTTTCATTGCTATCTTTATTTTTATTAAATCCGGTACAGGCAAATCCCCGTTATTCCTCAATTGTAATTGATGCCGATACCGGCGCCGTATTGCATCAAGACAGTGCGGATGCGGTTCGCTATCCGGCTTCCCTGACTAAAATGATGACGTTGTATATGCTCTTCGAAGCGATGGAGCAGCGCAAAATGACACTCGATACGCCGATGAAAGTATCGGTGCACGCCGCTTCCATGCCGCAGACCAACGTGGCTTTGCGCACTGGCGATCAGATCAAGGTGCGCGACGCGATTCCCGCATTAATCGTTCGCTCCGCCAACGATGTGGCGGCTGTAGTAGCCGAAGCATTGGGTGGCAGCGAAGCCAATTTCGGGCGCATGATGACCGATAAAGCGCGCCAGCTGGGGATGCGCTCGACCACCTTCCGTAATGCTTCCGGTTTACCCAATGGCGAGCAAAAAACTACGGCCCGGGATATGGTGACCTTGTCGACACGGCTGATGAAGGATTTTCCCAAGTACTATCATTATTTTTCTACACAGTCATTTAGCTATAAAGGCGTGACATACAACAGCCATAATCGCATGGTACGGAATGTTCCCGGTGTGGACGGATTGAAAACCGGCTTTATCCGCGCTTCCGGGTTTAATGTGGCTACATCCGCCAAACGCGGCAATCGCCGCGTTGTTGCGGTGGTGATGGGAGGTCATACCGCAGCTGCGCGCGATCAGCATATGGCGCAGTTGATCGACCGTAGTTTGAATCAGGGTAGTCGCGCAATCCAAGTGGCAAATAATAGCAAGAATACTCGTGCAGCAGTGGTGTCCCCTGTGAAAGTAAATGCACCGACCCCTACCTTGAAGCCCTACCCGGAGCAGCAAAAAATGGCTGAACCTGTTGTGACACAACGTAGCAGTACGGCAGTTACGCGAGCGCAACCGACGCAGCCGCATCCGCAACCGCGGAAAGTTGAACAGCGAACAAATGAAGGTTGGGCCGTACAGATCGGCTCCTACCATGAACCCGACCGGGCGCGTGCCAATGCGCAAGCTGCGGCTCGCTTGATACCCGGCGAAGTGGCGGTTACCGAAGTGGAAATCAGTAATCGCAAGCTATACCGGGCGCGATTGGTAGGGCTACAGGAAAATCAAGCACGCAGCGCCTGCCAAAGCTTAACCCGACAAGGGTTTGGATGTCTGGTGGTGCGTTCATAAAACTGATTTCAACAAGCTTTTATCTGATTGCGCGAGTGGCGTATTGAGACATCCGCCAATGCGCCATGGTGTTTTATTTTTGAATTTGTGATACTGATTTCAGTAAGTTAGCGGCAGCTAACTAGGACAAATGACCTACCTAAAATAGTACAGGACTCCCTTGTATTCGATAATTGCGAAACTTACTATTACCACCCCAATAATAAAAAGGTTTTTCCTCAAATAAGGAGGTAATATGAAAAAGAAATTCTTAGCAATATCGATTCTAATGGGCGGTCTTTCTTTACTTGGAACAGGTAATGCTGCTGTCAGTTTTGATACATTTGTAGGCAGCACAGGCGGTTCACCGATTGGGTTTGCATATGCAGGTAACAAGTTTGTCGGTTCGAACTATTTCAACAATCAGCTCTATCAAACGGATCTAAATGGCGGTAACCTTTTGCCTTTTGGAGCGCCGTTACCTATCAGCAGTGGAAGTATCGGTGAAATTTATGTATCCAGTTCACTGGGACTCGGTGGATTCGGATCAAGCGACGCTCGTGACGTATTTGCCGGATCGGAAGCGGCCGGTAATGTTTATCGATTTTCTAACGATGGATCAAGTCAGTCACTATTTGCCTCCGGACTGAGCGGGGATGTTCGCGGTATTGCTTTTGATCCTTATGGTGAATACGGCTTCAATATGCTCGTGACAACTCAGACTGGCAATGTCTACAGAGTTGATAGCACCGGATCTGCTTCTTTGTTAGCGAATGTTGGCGGAGACGCGGAAGGTTTGGACTTTACACCTCAAGCATTTGGTGACATTCCGGCCCATACTTTGGTGGTTGTGTCAGAAGGCACAGGGCGATTGACAGCGATAGCATCTGATGGCTCACAAAGGGATTTGGGGCTGCACTTTGGTACACCGGAAATGCTAAGCTTTGTACCTTTAAACCTGGGCGATAGTGGTAATCCGCTCGAAGGTTTTTATGCAGCTAATTATCCAGACAATGTGATAAAGGCGGATGCAAGCGAGTTTCTGGCTTATAAGGGGGATGCAGTTATTACCGATGAAGGTAATCACCATATGTATCACATCTATTGGGATAATGCGATCGGTGCATTCAATACCAGTGATATCGGTATGTTTCCAAATCAACCGGAAGATGGAATTTTTCTTACTGCGGCTATCTTAACTCCGGTACCGGAACCTGAAACTTATGCTATGTTACTGAGTGGATTGGGTATATTGGGGTTTATGGTACGTCGTCGCAGGATTTCTTAGATTATATGTAACGATGCTTTATGGCAGAGGTACCGGAGTTCCTCTGCCATTTTCTATTACGATCACTGCGCATTCCAAGGCGCAATATTACGTTCCGTCATCAGCCTGTGTTGACGGATGCCGGCATCATCAAAGTTAGCTTGTTCAAATGCATTGATCTGATAAACACCGGATGCGACATGAATCTCGATATGTCCATCGGCCACTGCAATATGGTTGCTGCCATCTTTATGCATTTGGATACTGAAGCGAGTTCCGAGATCCTTAATGATGACATTGCCGACTTTTACTTCTAACTTATTGGCGGCAGCTTTCTGGATGTCGAAATATACATTTCCCCTGAACAATTCCACATGTAGCGGCTCACCGTCCTTGACAGCGACAAAACTGCGCGTATCCAAGGCCATCTCAATACCCGGTGCTATAGACGTTGCTAACAGTTCTTCCGATTTTGTTTCATAAAACCGTACACTATGCGGTTTGCCGAAATACCATGTCATGAGTCCGAGAAAAACGCAAAATCCCATGATGGCGCAGTGAATCATAAAACGCCGCCAACTAAAAACGAAAGAAAATGGTTCGATCACGGGTGGTTCGGGTTTTTGCATGTTGATAAGCAAAAAAATTGAAAGCAGAAATTATATACTGTTGATCGTAATTTTTTTAGCCTGAAATTGAGTCGATTGGTTACAAGAAGCAAAAATTGCCCGGTGCGTCAGGAAATACTGAGATGTTGCGTTACATCATTGTTTCGCTGGTTGTAGCGCGCGACGCAGGCGCCCCTTGACCGGCTTGACGCGATCAAATGCTAATCCGCTGCTGCCTTCACCACGGCCGGTTTGTTTCTTCACGCCGAGCCAACAAAAGACTTGACCATTGTTCCAGCGGGTACGCTGATACGCCTGCGTGACTTGAATACCGGCTCGGGGAACTTCCTCTTCATGCAGAAAATAAGGTTGCGGCGGTTGCTGGTCGAGCCCCTCCCGCAACAATACCGTACGTGGTTTGACCTTTTCGGGTGGATTAGGATCGCCGAGGATAATTCGCGGCATCGATGCACGCTGCAATTGGATTTCGCGGTTGTTGCCGTCCAGATGCACCGGAATCATCGGAATCCAATTTTCCGGAACACCTTGCATCAATTGATAGCGAATGGTCGCATTCGATTCGGGAATTTCCGGAACGACTAAACCGCCTTCGATCTCACTATCCAGAATACTTTCCAGACGACTGAAGAGTTCACGGCCAGCTTCGTTGCCCGGTTTGCTGCGGCCTGTTGCCAGCGGAATGCGTTGCTCGATGCCCCACACCATGTTGGCCACTTCATCGCGGACGAACCATAACGCATCAAAGGGTTTTCCTTCCTGAATCTTGGGTACGGTTGGCAACAGTATCAGCGATGTGTCGGCGCGAACGTTATCGCTACCTTTGACGGTAAGGTTATACATGGCCCAGCGCTGCCAATCTTCGTCGCTGCCGGAGCCCGATGCCGTTATCCAGAATCGTTCGCCGAACACATTGGTAACTGTCAGGCCTTGTACATTGGCGATACTGCCGACCGGTAACTGGAAAGGCACCAAAAACCAATCGTTGGCATAAACCAAGCCGAATTCCATCAACAGCAGCTTATTGATATCGGTGGTATCGGGTTTGATATCGCCAAAATTGGTTTTGCCTTCTTCAAATGCCCACCAGCGTGTATTCGGCATTCCTTCGAATTGCAGAGCGGTCGGGAAGAACGACAGCGTGGTGGTTCCTTCCACCGTGCTATCGTTACCTGCGCCCAGGCTTTTCTGGGACGGATCAACATCCAAGTTGTACCAATCCAAGCGGCCTTGGTAGTATTCCTCGGCAGTCATAATTTTTTCCGTGCCAATTTGCGGCGCCGCGACTGCGAATTGATACTCCAATTGTTGAGGTTGCCAGGCATCGTTCCGGCCTTGAACCGGCTGATAAAACAATTGCTCGTACCATTGCACGAATTTGCTAGCCAAGTCATCTATGGTTGTTTTGTCGCTGTCATTCGCTAAGGTAATACCGTCGTAGGCATGGTGCAAGATATCGGCTTTTAAATAAAAATACAGATTGGCGCCATCCATCGCGCGCCCCGCCAGCGCCGAGAAACTTTGCCACACCGCCGGATGCGCGGTCAAAGAAGCATCGTCGCGGCTTGCAGGGTCGGGTTCGGCGATTTGATAGCCAGCATGTTGCAGGTATTGCGGTTTCAACGCGGATAAACCGGCCAACTGCAAATATTTGAGCCATTGCCGGCCCATCAGCAGGCGGATATCCAGCGAAAGAATATGCTGCTGGCCGTTGTAGGGGAATGGACGCTGTTCGACGATTGCTTCCAGCGGTGCGGAACGGTCGAAATCCTGAACGGCAGCATCGCCCGGTTGATACTTGGTCAGTTCGGTGGTCGCCATATGCGCTTTTGCGAAGATTGGCGATCCGGCGTCGTCGCCTTTGAATTCCCCTGTTTGCCATTGTTTGCACAGCATCCACAGCGGATCGCGGATTTCAGCGCGCAATGCGCGAGTGAAGTTTTTCGTGCGAGGCCGTCCTTCCAGGCGATTCCACAGCACCACGGTGGGTAATAAGATCTTGCGATCGATGACTTCCTGGATATTTTCTATCGCAATAAAATCGTTCATGGTCAACTCTCAATGTTGGATTTGAATTGCACCGCATTATTAAAGGCGAAATCAAGCGTCATCATGATCGGGTAGCGGGTTACCGAAGAGATCACGGCCGGCAGGAAGCGGGCGTACTCCGTTTCATTCCAATGCGCCGGTTCAACCGCACGTTTTCCGGCCATATCCAGGGTTTCGTGCAAGGTATCAACCAAGTCCTGCCATTGCCAGTGTCCGGTAAAGTTTGCGGGCAGCGCCAATAGCAACGACTGCGGGGCTTCGCAATTAGGACGGTCATAATGGAATGTCAATCCGGTAGTTTCTTGCGTAGTGGGAATGACTTCAGTCCATTCGTCGAGCAATAACCCGCAGATCGCCGCATTTTGTGCAAAAGCATCGACATAGTGCGCGGTATACAATAATTTGTCGCTATCGATCACAAACAGCTCGGAAGTGCCAGGCTGGGTGTCGGGATATTGCAACGCCAGCCAATGATCGTCGGTGCGGTACGGAAATTGTAATGGCGTCAGATTTAGACCGCTATTGTTCAACGCTTCGCCAAATTGCATGACGCTTTCCCAGCGTTGCAATTTTTCCCGTACTCGCGCGACGCCGTAAAGCCAATTGTCTTCAGGAAAATCCACACCCAGATCATTTTTCTGATAATTCAGCAGTTGCGCACGATTGTCGTAGCTTTGCTGCCATTCACCGCCATGCGCGGCGGTGAGATTAAATTCGGGCAGGATAACGAAATCTTCGTGCGTCAATTGCCGGATTGCCTGTGTCAACTCCTCAATGCGTTTCTCGGCTGATGTCGAGGCGTCACCGGTGATCAAAGCGTTTGCCGCCGTCAGGCGTTTGTCGATATCCGTTGCCAAGTCTTGTGCTTTGGCCTGTAGAGATTGCGCAAAACTGATGATAGCTTTTTTGTTGTCGGCAATATCCAATGGCTGCGTATCATGCAGCGCAATGTCACTTTCCCGAGCGAACATCGACGCATACAGTGCGCCAACCTGACCGGCGGTTGCCAACAAGTTTTCGAGAATCGACAAGCTGCTCTGGAAACTGGTCTTATGCGTCGTGTTCAGTGCGGTGAGCAAATCGTCCGGATCGTTCGATGCCGGGATCGGAATCGATTCGGTCGTGATCAATAATGCCGCTTCCATGAGGTATTGCATTTTGTTTTCAACCGGCGTCGACGGATCCAGCGCTCCAAAATCGGTGATGCGCTGCTCGAATTCTTGCAGCGATGCTTGCCAGCGGGTAACAATGTCTTGCAGTTTTTCAAGCAAAGCGAGAAATTGAACACGCCGCCAGTCGTAAACGAAACCGGTTGCCGCGCCGGTCAAGCCGAATTGATTGACCGCATGCGCAATTGGCAAATAACCGTTGATCATTTCATCGAGATGATTGAGCGCATTACTTTCTGCAACGGCTGGATCGGCATCGTTCAGCCAAGTGTCGATTTGCGTTTTCAAAGCATTCAAGGCTGTTTGTTGCGGCAACAGCAAATCGCGCACTGCGGTGACTTTTTCCGCACGGATTGTTGCGGCGCTGTCTTCTTCTTGCGATGCTTCGTTCGGCAGTTTCACGTCGGTGGTTTTGAGCGGGCGCGATTGCGTGATTAAAGCTTTCAGGTCGTGCAGCATCGGCATCACTTCAAAGAGCGAGAATTTTCCGGGCAGCTTGCCGCGGTATTGGATCTTGATGTCACTGTCGACGCGCACGCCGGGGATGGCATAAACATAGGTCAGGATGCGATCGTCAAGCGCGGTCATTTGCTGCTGATCACTCGACAGCATATACACCAGGTCGATTGCCAGCAAGCCCAAATCCTGCGCGCTGACTGTTTGTTGTTCCTGTTGCGCGTTGCCGTGATGGTAGTAGTCGACGGTGCAGAAAATATCGCTCATCACTGGCAGCAATTGCGTTAACCATTGATTGACGGCCGGTTCGGCTTTGGCGCGCGGCGTGCTGTTGGCAGGGTCGCCGGGGTTCAATCCGGCGCGCAAATGCAAGCCGACGCGATGCGTGAGCGTGACACCGCTACGCGGTGTTTGCACCACTTCCGGAACCGGTGGGAAATGCCCTTTGCTGAAGGCATCCAGCGTACCGGCGGCGCGCTCGTAATTGCCTCGCACTACTTGGTATACGCCTTCCGCCATCGCCAGATCGGCAACGGCATCGTTAATATTCATGATATGTTGCACTTCGCGGTTTATTGCATCCAGCTTGTTCTGCTCGGTGATCGTGGGTAATGCCGCAATACCGAACGGATAATTCCGGTTTACGCCGGTCTGCGCTTGCACATGTTCGATTAACGCCAAACCGTCGACGACATTGCGGGCTTCCACCGCACTGATCGGTGCATCGCTCGCGCTTTTGGTGGTCGATAACCGGTCACCCGCAAGCGGAAATTGCTTGCGCAGATCGAAAATGATGCTGTCGAGGAACAGATCACCGGCATCGTGTAAGCCGCGCTCCAGATAATACCCCAGCAATGATGAAAGACTTTGGCCATTGCGCATACCGTCGATGACATTCATCGCCAGCCGCACGCGTTCGGAAGTGAGATTGACTGCCAGACTGTCGGGGTTGCTGGGCGTGGCATTGGCCAGATAACCATTGCGTAACACTGCAGCGGTGACGGCATGATTCAAGGAAGGCGCATGAATATAGCCGAAATTCTTGTCGTCGGTGACCAAGGGCGCTTGACCGGGTTTGTTGAAAATCTTATCGAGTTCTCCGGTCAGTTCGACGGGCACCAGATTTTTGTTTTCCGGCCTGACATCTTCCAGCCAGGCATAAGCACCCAGGTAGCAACCATGTGAGTCATTAGCATTAACATTATCCGGTACGGTGCCGGGGAGTGGTTGCGCCGGAGTGGTTATTTGCTGCATGATGTCGAGCTGTACATTCAATAATCCCAGCCACCAGGCGTCGAGACGGTAGCTGCAGCAATCAATGTGTTCGGCGAAGCTTCTTTCCAGGCGAGCGGTCGGTGTTTGCCGCAGACGCTCCACTGCGTTGATCTGAGTATTCAAATAAGGATTACGCAGGGTTAGTATCTGCGGAATAAAATCGGCGATTTGCAAATTCGGTTGGTTGGTGATCGCAGGCTCGGTTTTGTACAAATACTGCCAAGGACTGCCTTTATCTTCTTCGATCTCCTGGATATGCAAAAACTTCGGTTCGCGTTTTGCTACGGCGAATTGTTGCGGATTCAATACATTCGCTTCCAGATGCAAGCGCAAACTGGTGTCGAGGTAGGACAGATCAAGCGCATGGTGCAGCATCAAATAAAGCAGCGCGGTCGGCGGCTTATCGTCGATAAAGCCTTGTTGCAAGCGCAAGGTGTTATGCGAGTCACGCGCTGCGGCAGCCAACCACTGGAGATAATTCGAGCCATCGGTATGATACGGCCGGATCGGATTGAATTCAGACAATGCCTGATCGTCGATCAGAGGGCCTTTCAGCAGATTGGCTGCCAGCGTGAAGAATTTATTGAGAATATCGGGAATTTTGTTGTTTTCCTGCGCCGAATAGCCTAGTTGCGCAAGCAGGTTTAAACCGCTCTGGGTGTAAATCAGCGATGCGATCGCGGCGTAGATTGCGCCATTGATGCCGGAGGTTTTATAGCGGTTATATAACTGTTCGGCACTTTCCGCATAGCGCTGATAAAACTCGACCGATGCCGGATGCAGACCGACGATATCGAGTAAAGCTTGTTGCGGATCGGTTTGCGGCTTGCCGACATAGGAGACTTTGGGGAGCAACGTTACCCAGCGTTCATCGACTTTCTTGATGAGCGCGTAGAGCCGGGATAAAAACAGGAAAGAGCCGGAAATTTGGGGTTCCAGCCGGTCGTTCGCGAAAATTTTGCGATTGATCCATGCCATGCGCGAGAATGGGGTCGCCGGTAGAATGCCGTATGGTTGCTTGCCGATGCGGATCGCGGGTAATGTGCCGCGCCCAAGCACATACCGGTTGAAGTAATTGCGTGTACTGGTAATAGTATCGTCGCTGAACACCGGCTCCATCATCTGGTCCATGAAATAACCTAATGTTGCCGGCCACAATGCCTCGTTCATCGCTCTGGTTTCCAGTTGATCATTGGCGTAATACTGCGGCGATAATTTCATAATGGCCGGGTCAATGCCCAAGCTGCTTGCCAGCCAACGGCCATCTTTGCGCGTGCGCCAATCGCTCGGGTCGTCATCGCTGCCATCGGTGGCGTATTGGGTGAAATAATGATCGTAACTGGCATCCGCATCGCTGAACCAGCTATAGCCGCTTTCCTGGTCTTCGACATTATTGGTCGGCGTACCTTGCGGAAGCAAGCTGAACCCCTTGCGGCTGCGTTGATGATGCTGAATCAATTGCTGCAATTGATCACGGCTTTTGTTGACGTCGGCGCTGAGCCGGACACCGAGTACAAATAGCCGGTCGAAACCGCGCCGTGCTTGAATATCAGTGAGATTAATCTTGAACCCCATGCCTTTGGCGACCGCCTCGTCAAAATCGGTAACCCATTTCATTTCATCGGGGACGATCAGCTCGTCGTTTTCCAGCCGCAATTGCTGATCTTCGGGGGCGTTGGGATTGGGACCGACAATCAGTTCCGAAGGTACCGGGCGGCCAATGTGCAATAGCGTTTGTTCGGTACCGTTAAAGCCCATTACGACGAAGCGTTCCGGTAACAATGCGACGCGTGCCGGGTTGGACCAAGCTTGCAATTGCGTATCGACACCGCTGAGAACGGGTAATTCCAGGAATTCAACGCGCACGTTGGTAGCAGTTTCGGGTTGCGCCGGTTTGACATTCAGATTTTGCGGTTGGTATGACGTGACGATTTCCTGTGTGCGTGCTTCGCCAAGATTATTTTTAAGAGCGGTATACGCGGCATCCAATGCAGTTGGATCGTTATTGGCATTGAAAACAGCTTGCCAATATTGCTGCACAAATGGTTTCTCGGCCGCGGGTAGCGCTTGTTCGGAGACGATCACCAAAAGATAATCGCCCTCTGCTTTGACCGGCTCTTCAGTCAGATTCAAGGGCTTGAATAGTTGACTTAGCCAATATGCCCGGCCCGCACCGTGGCTTTTGACCAACGATTGCCAAGCTGCGCGTTTTTCGCTATCGATGCCGCCCGCTTTCCAGATATTGGTCCAATAAACACGCGTGTTGCTAATTTCAACTTCGGAAGGAATTTCTTCGAAGGTGTCGATACTGATGTCGTCCGGGTAAACGCGCACCCATAAGTGATTTACGGTGTCATCACGTCCATCGGGTCCGGCAACTTTTTTGAAACGTGTTTCAATGCGTAACGGAAACAACAAGATCGGATGCAGATCATTCAGTTGCTCGATGTTTTTTGTAGGATCGGAAAAGACTTCGAACAACAATTCGTGATCGAGCAGAACTTGCCGGCTTTGCTGAAGTTCCGTCTGCAGTTTGGCGGTGTTGGCGCGCAACGATTCTTGCTCACGCAACAGCGCTTGCAATTGCTCTTTGGCTTGGATATCCGTCCGGCGGCTCAGAGACGCGATGGTGCGCTCGTTTTTTTGCAGCTTCTCATTGGCAGCGAACCAATTTAACCGGTTTTGCTGGTGTTGTCGACGCGCTGAGTCAATCTGATCTTGAGTATCTTTAAAATTTGTCATAAGCCACTTTTGTCAGTTGAAGTGTTCCACTTACTGGTCATGCTTAATCGGGCGGTAGCATTTCGGAAGCATGCACGCCGACGAGTACCGGTGCCTGGAACAAGATATAAGCCAGTTCTGCCGAATTAATATTGTTTGTCCAGCTTAACAAGTGATCTTCTTGCCATTGTTCCGCTTTTTCTTGAGCAGTGCCGCCGGGTTCGACATTTGGCAAGCTGCGTGTCGGGGCGCTGGCGATGTCGATAAATTCACCATCGCTGATGCCGGGCGCGACATCCGCCCAAGACAGGTCGTTCCAGACTTGAATCGGGCCTTCGCGATCGATATCCAAACCGAAACGCGGTTCGCCCGGCCGTTCCTTGATCACGAAGAACCAGCCCGGATCATCGTCGACTTCGGGATTGCCGCGTGCTTCCTCTTCAGTTAAATCGAAACCGAAAAAGTAAATATCCGGTTTGACTTGTGCTTCGTAGAGCGGTGTTTTGATCGGCACGCTATCGTCGAATACCCGTTCGGTTTTTTTGTTCGGTGCCGGATTGGTGTCGCTGATCGGTTGCCATTTGGCTTTTTGCGCATAAATGACCGCATTCGGATATTTTTTCAGGAGTTCGCCGCGAATCACCAGTACCAGTTCCTCTTCGTTTTCCAGGCCTTGTTCGCGGTTGTCATGCTCACCCAGTTTGGAGAACCGGGACCAGCGGTGAATCGGCGGAATGTCTTTCAGTTCCTCGCGGCGTTGCTCGCTGTCCTCGGTGGGGCTTAGAAAGCCGCTGACATCCCAGAATTGCCGGAAGTAGGAGCCGCGCTGATCGGTCGGATATTCACGCCATAACAATTCGCGCGCGAATTCATGATTGATGCCGACCATATACGATTCGATGAATGACTGGTTGGTTTTCAATAACGTTATGGTGTTTTGCCCGATGAAATTCAGGTTCGGTACGAACAGTTCGGTGGATTTATCGACCAGCGGTTTGTACATCGGAATATCGAATTCCGGGTATGCCATCGCTTCGACAAATTTCTCGCCGATCAAGTTAATAATATGCGCCGGCAGCAGAATGTTGTTCAAGGTCCATTTCGGGATGGTGACCGCCGGATCCAATTTCACCAGCGTATCCGTTGCCAGCAGGGCGATGTTAACCGGGACCGCTGCGGGAATGACGCCGGCTTGCAGGCCATTTTGCAGCACCGTGTATGAGTCTTTCAGCGCCGTTTTAAAGCGGTTTGACTGTGCGTTGTCGACTGTACCCGCAGTCGCCGGTTGCGGCGGATTGACCGGATCCAGTGCCAACAGATTCAATTCCGGCGTCAGAACAAAATTACTGCTGGGTGGCATGGTATCCACCGCAGCCGGTGTTTGTCCGGTTTCGGATACCGAATCGGCTTGATTGGCTTGTGTGATCAAACGTTGTGCTGTGCGGTAAGCCCACAATAATCCCGCACCCACCGCCGCCGCTACAGCCCAGATTCCGGCGCTGGCGCCGATGATCGCCAGCACGATCACGAGCAGAAAAATCAACGCTAATATGAGGTAAGGAATAAATGGGTAGCGTTTCAAAAAATCCAGCAGCCAGGACGGCACATTCTTCGGCTGCGCATCTTGAGAAAGATTATCCAACGATGGCAGCGTGCCGGGGATTACATGCGGCGGCGCGGCAGTGACGGCGCCGTCGTTGACGCGGGTGATTAAATTATTCGGATGGATACTTTCATCGAAAGCGGATAGCTTCTGCAAGCGGCCGTTCGGACGCAGCATGCGCCGCAGTGGCGCGGATGTCAGCGCAGGCGTGACCGGACTTTGCTTGATCTGATGAAAAACGGTCATGCCCTGACTGATCACACGTTTTTGCACCGGTGCCGTCATGAACAGAATTTTGTCATGACTGATTTGTTGCAGCGGCAGCACTTGTTTCTGATACCAGTGATTGGCGGTGATTTTAGCCAGTTGCGCCAGACGGATTTGACGATTGGCTTCGAGCACGTCGCCCACTTGATCCCACGCTGCATCCATATATTCTTCCTGGTTGGCGATGATGACATCGGTGCCGAAACCGGCGGCACTGCGCCAGCGCGGATCGAGATTCAGTTCGTGCAGCCAGTTCTCGTTGTTCGGCGCGTCGCTGCCGTCGGCTTCTTTTAGCACGCGATTCCGGAGCGCATGCCAGTGACCATAGATCGGTGGGGTGATCAGCGGATCGGGATCGGCTTGGATGGCGGCGGGTAAATCGGTGTTCTGGTGAGCCGCATCGGCGGCGAGCCGGGCGTAATCATCAGCCAGATTGAGAAACGCCGCCAATTCCTGCTGGAACACGTGCGGATACGGTTGATCCCAATTTTCCCATTTCGCGATCTCTTGTTCGGCTTCGCTGCTTAACGGTGCGAGCAGTGCGCCACCGAGTTTCAATACGCCTTCGAGATCCGGATTTTGGATACCGCTGATATTGGAGCCGGGGTTTTGCACGTCGATATCGCGGCGTCCCACGCGGCTATCCGCCGGTTTTGGCTCCAGCAGGCGCACCAGATACTCAAAATCGCCTTGCGATCCGGTACGGAAAAACCAACGATAATAAACCGGGAATTGCGTCGGCGCCGGGCGGCCTTCGCCCCATGCCGAGAATGTCGCATGAGGCGCGCCGTCGGGGCTCATTCCCAGACCTGCCAGGCGGCCTGTTTCAAACGTCGGAATCAGAAACGCGTGATAGCGTTCGTTCGGAGTCAATTTCCGCGGGCAAACGATGCGTGAATAGGCTTCGTCGGCATTTTGCGCGAGTACGCTCTGAAGTTGCGATAACACAGCGTTGATATCCGGCGCTTGCGGTGCATCCTGATTGCCGGCGATATTTTTATTGACGTGCACATGCGCCCACGCCCACAGTTCTTCGGCTTTTGGAAATACCGTTTCGAACGGATTGGCTTTGATGTCAATGAAAGGCAATGGTTTTCCGGAAATATTGCCGCCTTCGGCAAATTCGGCTTCGGTTAGTACGATCAACGTGACCCAGGGGCGCAGCCGGGATCCCGCCGGTGCCGCCGGCGTATAACGCCAGGGAAAATCTTCGTCGTAAAACTCGATGTGGCAAAGATAATTGGGTTCGAAGTTGGTGATCCAATTGAGCGGCTCGGTTTTGATGACCGCGCGCGATTCGATACCGATGATGTCGCCGGGGCCGTAGAGCGCGACATTCTTATTGACTGGGGCGGCTACATCGCCACCTTCGCCGCCGCTGCCTTTGATATTCAGGTTGACGGCAATACTGGCGCGGGTTTTGACCGAAGCGTCGAGATCCGCCGATTGGATATTATTGGCGACACCTTGCCGCAACCACGGTAGAAATGTATAGGTGCCGATCGCCATTATGCCGCCTCCTGCAGTGGGTTCGCTTCCGTGCTCGGAATGACGTGCAGACTGTCTTGCAATCCGGGCGACTGACTCACTTGCGCGCGTAGGAAATCTTGCGCTTGGGCGTGCGATGCAAAATAAGCTTCTTTGCTATGCGGGCTGTTATTCGTCGTTGAAGCTACGACGTAACCGGCTTCTTTCACAATGACTTTCTGATCGATCGGGGCTTTTTGCGTTTTGTAACTCGCCGAGAGTGCCGATTTCGATGCAGCGTTGCGGCCCAGGAAGTGATTGAAAAATTCAGCGCTGATCGCGACAAAGCGGATCAGCAGCGAAATAAAATTATTGTCGATGATATTTTGCTCGTAGCGCACCACGCGCTTGATTGCCGCGGATGATTTTATCGATTGATTGCCGACCGATAACTCGATGCCGGCATTCTGCTTCTCATACGCGGGCGCGCTCAATTTATTGGCATCGCTCAAGTTTTTATATTGCGCCGTGGCAAACGATTCCTTGGTATCCGCAACTTTGGCCAGACCGCCACCGGTGACTTCAATAGTAAGCCGCTTGGCATCTTTCGGTTTCTGACTGCCGACCTTGTCGAGATCCAGATCAAGCGGGATGGCGCGCTGGTTGACGCGCAATACGCCGACCGGATGCAGAATCAAATCGCTGGTGCTTTCAATGGCGCGTAGCGACACCAGCAATTGGTTGGATACCGGCAATTCGGCTGTCCAGTTATCCAGTTTTTCGAATTCCGCCGTGATCAGCGGCATGATGTCGATGGCCGGTAACGTGGTGTTTTCGTTTTCGCCCCAGGTATGGCTGAACGGTACGTCGATATCCCAAAACAGTACCGAAATCGAACCCTCGCCTTCGATATGCCACGGCGATGTGCCTTCGAGTTCGCCGCGCATATGCACGCCGAACAAGCCGACACCGAACACCTTGACATCGAACGACGCGGAGATCGTGATGATGAAATAGAACGGTGAGAATTGGAACAACGCGTCGAAGCCGACATGACCGGAAATATTGAAAGCGCTGAGGCCGAAATAAACTTCCGCCTTGGCACCGAATTGCACGGTGTTGGACGTGACGGCGAAATAACCTTCTACCCGGATACGTGCGAATGATGTATTCAGGATATTGATCGCAATCCGGTTGGGATTGGGGAAAGGCAGTGGAGGCGGTTTAAAGGAGGGATGAAAGCCGCCCACGCTGATGACAAAATTGGCATTGTCGCCCCAGGCGATCAATAACCCCATATCGCCGTCGATGGTGAGAAAAATCACCCGCGAATCGTACAAGCTGGCATAGAACCACAAGCGTTGCTTGTCGACTTCCAATGCGCCGATGAAGCTGACCTGGATGATGATCAATGCCGCGTCTTCATCGGGCAGCGCGACTTTCAGCACACCGAGAATCGCGATATTGCCTGGCGGTATTTCGATGATGATGCCGAGCGATGCGCTAACCAGCGTCGGCGTTCCCCAACCGAGTTTTGCCATCGGACCGATCAGAAACACATCTTGTGCAGGCGGAAAGAATTGGCGCAAATCGCTGATGATGCGCGGTGCATTCTCGATGATATTGTCCGGGAACATGATGCTGTTGATCGATCCGGTGCGTACGCCGGCGGCGATTATTTCCAGTTCCATGGTGCGGTTCAGGCCGAGCAAGCCGCCGACGGCGTTTAGCGTAAAACCGAAACCCAATTGAAACGGCGTACCGAACTCGGCACTGAGGATGATCAACAATGAGAAGCCTTCGGAACCGTCGGGCATGCGTGTCGTGATCAGGCCGATCGCTTTCACCGTGACGATACCGCTGAACATCAATTCCAGCGCACCGGCGTATTCTTCCTTGTCAAAATCAAAGTAGAGATAGCCGCCGCCTTTGACGATGCCGACATCGAGCGACAATCCGACACCATTCGGCGGCTTGAAGCCCAAGCTGATATCGACCGGCCCGGCATTGCCGCTGCGGTTATCGACCAACGCGAAATCGATCGCCAAACCGATGTTTTCCACGACGGCGGCGAGCGGACCCAGTGCGGCTTTGATATCCGTTGAAATCGCGGTGGGGAATTTATTGTTATCGATACCGACGGAAAAGGTGAGTGCGCTGACTTCCACCGGTCCGAGATCCAGGTGCAGCGGCAGTTGGATTTCCAGCGCGCTGCTGCCGACAAAAAACAGGCCGTCGTTGCTGTTGTAGCCAAATGCCATGCCGAAGTCGGAATTAAGCTGGATGCCACTCAAAATATCCGTAATAAAACCGTCGCCGTCGGCAAACGAAATCGATAGCTTACCGGCGCCGATTTCACCGCCGACGGTAAAGTCGGCCGTTGATTGTCCGCCGCTGCCTTGAATCCGACCACCGAAGCTGACGCCGAATTTCCCGACTTCCAGCCGGCTGCCGTCCGGGTCGCCGATTAACAGATAAGGCGTTGCCGCTTGCGTGCGATCCGCGCTGACGCTGAGGTTTAACGAACCGGAAACGGTATCGGCTGCGGCGGTTTGGAACGTGAATTTGGCGGGCGGCTGGATGACTAATTCGGCGCCGAACGGTAGCGTGGCTTGCAAATCCAATGTAACTTTTAAATCATCGGCGGCGAATTCGATTTTGCCGGGACTGAGATTCTGCCGGACCGATAGACTCAATCCGTTGGGATTGAGGTCGGTGCGCGGTTTGAGTTGAAAGATGACGGCCTCGAGAATCGGCGTAGGCGATGCATCGTCATAGAAAACCGGCGCTTTCAGATGGAGTAGCAAGCGTTCGAGCCGCTGCAGTAAATTAGCGGCATCGAGACTGTTGCTGCCCCAGTTGTAATGCGATTGCAATGCCGACACCGGCGATTCCAGCCACTTGCCCAGTTCGTTGAAATGAAAGGTGGAGATCGTGAACTCCGGATTGTCCGGGTCGGTGGAACCGACATTGTTGCGTTGCCGCTCGAGGATGCCCAGCAGCTCGAGCAGTTCGTTGATGCCGTTGGCGGCATCCAATGTGCGAACGAGTAAATAGTTAAACAAGCGTTCGGCAAAGTGACTGGACACGCTTGCCGGGATGCTGCCGATACCTTGCACGGCGGTTTGCAATTGGTCGATTTTCTGGATCGCGGTGATAACCTGGCTGATCAGTTCCGCGCTGACGGAGACGATTTGGCCGACGTTTTCGTCTTCGATCGCTTGCGCCAAATCCCCGGCTTTTTGCAACACGGTTTTGCTGCTGGCGACCAGTGCTTGCATCGGCGAAGCCAGCGACGAAACCTGGCCGCTGTTGAGCGTAATGCCTAATTCCGCAAACGTTTGAACAGCGCGCGTGCTATTCAGCTCGCGCTCCAACGGCTCCAGCACATTGGCAATTTGCAGCAGAACGCGCTGTAAGGTATCCACTTCATTTGACATCGGCGGTTTCCTCCATGAGCGCGGCGTGTCCGCTGAATCCATCGGAGCCGGATGCGTCTTCAAATTGCTTAACAAATTCGTGCAGATTGTCGAAACTGTTAATGAAACCGGTCACTTCGTCAAAGTAGCTCAGAATTACTTGTCGCAGCGCCTCGCTACCATGCTGTGTCAGTATCTCGGCCATACGTCGGATCATCTGATCGCGCGTGATGCCTTCCACTTCAAACGGAATCCGATGCGAGGGATCGCGCGCATTGTTGACGAAATGCGCCAGGAATGCGGGGCCTTTGCTGCGATGCCAAGCCACAGTGACCGGTCGTTTGTGATTGACGAGCGCCACCACTTCCTGACGATGATCGAGAATCCGTTGATAAATTTCAGCGCCCTTGGGCGTGTTTAAAAAGCGTTCGCGTACCTCGGTGGTATGGTTGATGCCGGTGAAGATGCCTTCGACATCGTTTAGTGTCTGTCCGGCGGGGCCGACCGGCGGGTTGGCGGTGGTGATCGGGGTGATGCTGAGGTAGGCCATGACCGGGTGGATGTGTGATGCGAGTGCTCGTGCGGGGTTTGCCGAATCCACTGCATACAATAGCCCGACTACTTTGTTTTGCGCATTGACTACAGCGGAACCGGAGTCGCCATGATCGGCGAATATCAAAGCGCCGTTGCAATCGGGTTGCGTGGCTTCGATGTAGATCATGCGTCCGCCGCCAGCATCCAGCGCAGTGGTGTCGATGACTTTGCCGATGGTTTTGCTGGTCCTGCGTCCAACTTTATAAACCACATAATCGCTGCTGCCCAGATCGCTTTGTGCAACGCGGGCCACATCTTCCAGTTTGCTGTTGCCGCCGATATTCAAGCCGCGAATTTCGTTTTTGTACGACACACCGCAGTTGGTGTTGCACCAGCTGGAAATGCAAATATCCAATTTAGCGATGGCGCAGTCCAAATAATAGTCTTGTGCCGTTTCACTGGGGTAGGTATAAGAGTAGGGGGCTTGTTGACCAACATTATGAATTTTTCCGATCGGGTTGCGCCGTTCTTGTGTGCTATCAATATTGATAGTTCCTGCATTATCGATATAACGCGGTTGGTAAATGGTATCGCCATTCACCGCGCCATTGCTGGCAAGGACGTGATTGTTCGAAAGTAGCACGACATTTTCCGGTCCGCTGACGCCATTTAATGTGGCGAAGCATCCCAATGTTCCGGAGCCGATTTGATTCGCGGCATCCGTTTTGAAATTGGTGATCGATATACCGCCGATCAACGGCGAGTGCTGATCCAAGTCTTCGCAATGTATTGGTTTGGATTGGATGACCAACACCACATCGGTCGGAATTCCCTTGTATTCTTTTGGGATGATCTCGATTGGATTCAAATCTTCCGGTTTGCGTTTTTCTTTAACATAGACACGAAACGCGATCTGATCGGTGGTTTTTCCGGCGACTTCTTTCAAGCCGTAACCGACACCGACCACGCCCGGGATTTTTCTCAATTCGGTCTCGGCTTCTGCATGTAGTGCAGCGAGTTCTTTCTGATCCATCATCTTACCTCCATCCGACGTGGCAACAATTCGTCAATTGAATGAAATAGTTCAGTCGCATCGTGTTAATCCTTTCGGTCTGATTGGGGCGCGCAGAAGTTGAAGCACCAAGGAATAATCTGTAGAAAACTGAGCACCGGGTGGATATGGCACGCATAAGATACGTAAGGATCGAGCGTATGATTACCCCACAATAGGCCTACGGCGCGCTGATATTGGTCGATAAGCAAGGCACCGGAATCGCCTTTGCGCGAAAAGGGTTTCAATTTCCCATACTGATCGGGTATGGCACGGATTACCAGCGTGTTGCGGCATTGTTCTCCCGTGATGGTTTCAACGGTTGCTTCGCAATCTATGATTTTCCCCCAGGCAACATCGCGGCCAGCTATGCGTACTTTGAGTTCTCTTCCTTCAAATGTGTCGTGCGGATGCACTCTGGCTACTCGGGTAAAGTGCCGGGTTTTATCGTGATTCCGTTGTGTATGATTGTTTTGTTTAAACAGCAGCGAGGCGGTGGCGCAGTCGATGAAGTATGGTTTCTGAATCTCTCCGGGATAAGCGTAGGAAAAATGCCCGCAGAGTCCAATATTGTCGATTTTTGCAATGGCATTTAAGCGGGATGTGTCGAAAACGGCTTGATCATTTTTTTCTTCGTAGCCGGGCTGAAAAATCATATCGCCGCACTTAGCTTCATGAGCGGCTAAGACGTGCCGGTTAGAGACCAATACCAATGATTGCCAGTTCGATGCGCCCTTTTTGGCGGCAAAAAATCCTAACGTTCCTAATCCGACATGGGGGCGGTGTGTTTGGCTGGCACCCTTTAGATTGCTAATGATTGCCCCGGCCTGCGGCAATACTGCAGCAGCAGGATACTGAGCGATGTTGTCCGGATAGCCAGATAATTGGAATGAGACGTTTGCAGCCATGGTAACCGCCTATTAATTCAATTCAACAGTTGTAAGCATATATAGTAGCTACAACTGCGTTTGTCTTAATAATCCATCCGATCGGATCTCGTCATCGAGTATGACAAAGATCAGCCGAATAACCTGATGCAGTAATACCGTTAAACAATGAATGCAACAAATATGATTAATTGTTTACAGCATTTATTGACTGAATTCGCCCGACCATGCATGGATGGAATTGGGCTATGTCTCGGTTGAGGGTTACTTATTTATTGGAGGGTTTGTGATTGACTAATAATGGATTAACCCTTTATTATTATTTGATTTTTCTTATAACTAAGAAAAATATTAACCCTGCTCTTGAATCGAATATACTGAAAAGCCAATAGGCTGTCAAACAGCTAACGACTTTTTTGCGCTGTGCACTAAACTAAAAAATCACCTTTGTTGGAGAAAAAATGCTTAATTCCTCGATACTCGATATTGCCTTGGGCATGGTGTTTTTATTCGTGTTAATCAGTCTGCTATGTTCCGCAATCAACGAGATGCTAGCTCAGTTTTTGCGCATGCGTGCGAAAAATCTCGAAGCGGGATTGACCAACCTGTTGCAGTCAGGGGAAGGAAATAAACTGGTTGAAGATCTGTATAAGCATCCGCTGATTAGCGGACTTTCAAAAACAGGTCAGAAACCTTCGTATATTCCACCGAAACACTTCACCTTGGCGTTGATCGATATCGTGTCCGGGAATACCGGCAAGCTACCGGCAGACAATCAATCTCTGATCGAGGCGATTGAGAAACAACCCGCGATCGCGCAAACCGAAGCAGGTAAGTCGATTGTTTTGTTGTTGCATGAAGCTGGAAACGATCTTGAAAAAGGCCGGAGAAATCTGGAACGTTGGTACAACGATGCGATGGATCGAGTCGGCGGTTGGTATAAACAAAAAACGCAAATCATTATTTTTACAATTGCTTTAATTGTATGCACTGCTTTAAATATCGATGCCATCAAGATTTCCCAAACATTGTGGACCGATATCGCGCTCAGACAGGCGCTGATTCAAGCGGCTTCCTCGACGGATATCGCAAGCTTGATGTTGCAGCAATCGCCCGGATCAGCAACAGTCCAAGGTGACGACTCATTGCCGTTGCAAGCAGGTGAGCAATTTCCGGCGAATACTGCATTGAAAGATTCGGAACAATCTGTAAAGAACGCGGCTGCATTGGTAAAACAAATTAGGCAATTGCAATTGCCGATCGGCTGGAAGGTTGCGGATGGTGATGTTAAAAAATGGATCTGGGTATCAGAAAATTACAAGGCTATGGATTGGTTCATCAAGATCATGGGTATTTTGATCACGACTTTCGCCGCTTCCCTCGGAGCGCCATTCTGGTTTCAATTGTTGAATAAGGTCGTGGATTTGCGCTCGGCGGGTAAACAGCCGGCAAAGTGAAGAAGTGTAGTTTTGGAACGGATAGTCTATCAGAGACTTTTACACGGTGTCTGAGCGGTACTGGAATAAGGCAAAAATTTGCGGAAAAGCGGAGTTTACATGGGGTAAATGAGCATTTTTTGCGAATTTTTAACGCGATTATCGTGTCGCGTAGTAACCGTGCAAATGTCTCTATCAATATCAATCGGATATTCTTTCCGTTTCTGAGCGCTGAAAGAGAAGCTTGAGGAACTAATTTGCAAGAATGTGTGAAATATTTTGAGTGACTTTGTCCGGATGAAAAGGCTTTATGATGTAACCCCGGGCTCCGGCTTGTGTTGCCCGGTCAAATATTTCGCGGCTGGCCAACGCCGTAACCATCACGGCTTTTGTCAGGGGAGTTTGGTCGCGGATGATTTTCAGTGCTTCCAGTCCATTCATTATCGGCATTTCAAAATCCAAACAGACTATGTCGGGTTTATGTACGGATACAAGCTCGATTGCATGTTGACCGTGATGGGCCTCTCCAACAACTTGAACACCCATATGCGTCAAAATGGCCATTAATAACCGGCGTAGTGTTTGGCTATCATCAGCGACCACCGCCGTGGCATGAAAAGGTTTATCTTCAAAGGGATTATGTTTTTTTGCGGCAATCATCAGGAGCCTTTGTGCATGCGCTACTTTCTGCAATACACTGATGATTTGCGCTTGAGAAAACGGTTTATGGATAAAACCAGCGGTCCCGGCTTCCGCGGCGGTATGCACAAGTTCTTGGTTATTGCTGCCGGTGATCATGATCACGGCTATTTGCGGATAATTCGAGTGAATTTGTTTCAATAATGTAAGACCATCGGCATCGGGCAGATTGTAATCAAGACAAATAATATGCGGCTTAAGGCCGGCGATCGTAGACAGCAGTTTTACACCGCTGCCAAGCTCACCGACAACGTCGTATTCATCATTGTGAAGCAGTGCGCGCAGAACGCTGCGAATGGAAATGGAATCATCGACGATTAAAATACGTAATTTATTTTGTAATGGCGCCATAGCAGTAACATCTTAAGTTGGAGCGGTTAAGTTATTTCGTAACATAACCGTGTAGTGGATGATGAGTTAAAATTGCAGGGCATGAAGAAAACTGCTGATTGAGCATTAATATCTGTCATCAGAGAATTTGTTTTCATATTTGCCGTTCTGCAGATCCTGGAAATAGGAGTTTTCGGCAAAAATAACTGCTTACTTTATAGGATAATACTGTTTGTAGCGTAGGACTTTACGAAATATATGTAGGAATAATCTTTCTTTCTTAGGATTTGGCTAATCGAATTTCTGTTTATTATCTTAGTCCTGATTCTTTAACCAATCTTCTCGCAGATTACGCGCTCGAGAAAAAGATTGCTTTAATGCGTCGCTATCCTGCTTTTGTAACAATACCTTCAGATCATTTAATTCGCGCTGATACGCCTCAATCTGTTCAAGCAGCGCTTCCCTATTTGCCAGGCAAATGTCGCGCCACATTTCCGGCGAACTGCTGGCGATGCGGGTGAAGTCACGGAAGCCGCTGCCTGCAAAGCGCAACAAGCTTTCCGGTTGATTGGTGCTGTGCTGCAGCTGATTCATCAGCGTGAACGCCAGGATATGCGGCAAATGGCTGGTGGCGGCGAGCACCCGGTCGTGCTCATCGGCGGGCATCAGCGATACATTGGCGCCGCAGGCTTGCCAAAGCCGACGAATGCGTTCGACCGCTTTGCCATCGGTTTCCTGAAACGGTGTCAGAATTACGTGCTTGTTGTTGTATAAGTCCGTTTGGGCCGCTTGTACGCCGCTGTGTTCTGCGCCGGCGATCGGGTGGCCGGGTACGAAATGGTGGCGGCTTTGCATTGACAGATAGTGACGCGCAGCGGCGACGACATCTCGTTTGGTGCTGCCGGCATCGGTGATGAGGGTGTTGGCGTGCAAATAAGGAGCAATGTGCTCCAGGATCGCAGCCGTCTGACCAACCGGCATTGCCAGGAAAACCAAGTCGGCATTGTGCATTGCGGTTGCGGCGTCAGTGGCGATTTCATCAATTACACCCAATTCGACGGCGCGTTGCATGTTGCCCGGGCTACGGCCGAGGCCGGTGATATGTTTGACCAAGCCAGCTTTGCGTAGCGCCAGTGCAAACGAACCACCGATCAAGCCGACGCCGATGACGACCAGTTTATTCAGAGCAGTAGCAGTTGTCATAACGATTACTCGTTGGATGTGGGATTAATCCAGCCCGCTCAAAGCATGATCGAGCGACTCAAGGAAGCGTTGATTTTGCGCCTCGAGTCCGATGGTGACACGCAGGTGATGCGGCATTTCGTAAATTCCAAGCGGGCGTACGATAACACCTTGACGTAACAGGCTTTGATATACCTTCAATGTGTTGGCGGTTTCGCCTTTTACACGAAAACTAATGAAATTGCCGTACGAAGGGATGTAATCGATACCTTTTTTACGGAAGTTGTCGGTCAATTGCAACATGCCGGCGCGGTTGAGCGCATACGATCGTTGTACGAATTCAGCATCTTTCAGAGCTGTCAACGCGCCGACCAAACCGATGCTGCTAACGTTGAACGGTTGCCGCACGCGGTTCATCAGGTTGGCGACATCGGGGTGTGCGAGCCCGAAGCCGACGCGCACGCCGGCTAAACCATATACTTTGGAAAATGTGCGCGTGATCAGCAAATTGGGAAATTGCTGCAGCCATTTGAGGCTATCGGGTTTGTTGACTTCCGGCAGATATTCGTAATACGCCTCGTCCATAACGACCAGCACATCGCGCGATACTCGCTCCATGAAACGCAGCAAATCTTCTTTGCTGGACAACGTGCCGGTCGGATTGTTGGGGCTGGCGATAAAGACGATTCGCGTTTCCGGGGTAATGGCATCGAGCATTGCCGGCAGATCGTGACCGTAATCACGGGCCGGGACTGCAATGCCATTGGCGCCGATCATTTGCACTACCAGCGGATAGACTGCAAATGCATGCTGTGAATACACGGCGGCTGCGCCTGGTTTCAGAAAAACCCGTGCAGCCAGATCCAGTACATCGTTGGAGCCGTTGCCTAAAATAATCTGTCCCGGATCGACATCATAGCGTTTTGATAGTGCGCTTTTTAACTCGTAACCACTCCCATCAGGATATAACGCAGTATCGTGGAGAGCACTCATCATCGCATCTAATGCGAGCGGGCTCGTTCCGAGCGGATTTTCGTTGGATGCTAACTTGACGATGTGGGATTCATCCAGGCCAAATTCGCGCGCTAGCTCTGAAATTGGTTTGCCGGGTTGGTATGGTTGAATCGCGCGGATATATTCCGGAGCAAAATCACAAAGATTCATAAAATTAAGTTTGGTATGGGTGATCAAAAAATGATTTCTGGAAGACTTGAAATTGATGGCATCAGTCCTAGGTTGCCGGATAAGATCCGAGTATTTTTAGGAATGCCGCCTTTTCGCGTAGTTCCGCCAAAGCGGCGGCAACATGTTGATCGTGTTGATGACCTTCGAGATCGACAAAAAAGACGTACTGCCACAGGCCGGCGCGCGATGGACGGGATTCCAGCCGGCTCATGCTGACGCCATGTTGCGCCAATGGTTCAAGTAATCGGTAGATGGCGCCGGAGCGATTATTAGTGGACATGATGAGTGATGTTTTGTCTTTTCCGGAAATATCGACTTGTTGTTTGCCGATTACCAAAAAGCGCGTCGTGTTTTTCGGATCATCTTCGATATTCTCGGCGCAAATTGTCAATCCGAATAATTCCGCAGCTCTTTTGCCTGCCACGGCTGCCACATGCTGAGAAGCCGCAGCTTGACGCGCGGCTTCGGCATTGCTAGCGGCGTGAAATAACGCGGAACTGGACAAGTGCGGCAGATTGGTCGTGATCCAATGATGGCATTGCGCCAGTGATTGCGGGTGCGAGTAAATTTTGGTGATTTGCGCAAGATCGGCTTGTTGAGCCATCAGAAACTGATGGACGGGTAACTGTATTTCACCGCAGATCGTGAGTGGAGTTTGTAATAACAAGTCCATGGTTCTTCCGACTGCACCTTCGGAGGAGTTTTCAACAGGTACCACACCGTAATTGGCAACGTCTGATTCCACCGCGTGAAACACGTCGTCGATCGAATCGCACGCGACCGTTGCGATGGCGTTCCCGAAACGTTTCAATGCCGCTTCTTCGGAGAAGGTGCCGTTGGGGCCAAGATATGCAACGTTCATTGGTTTTTCCAATGCTCGGCATAACGACATGATTTCAGTAAATAATTGTTGAATATGTTCATTGCTGATGGGGCCGGGATTGTGTTGTTGCATGCGCGTCAATATTTGCGCTTCGCGTTCAGGGCGATATACGATGCCGCTTTTCTTGATTTTGCCAATTTGCTGCGCTAATCCGGCGCGTTTGTTGACGAGTTGTAATAACTGCTCGTCTATGGTGTCGATCTGGTCCCGTAATTGTTTAAGCTGTTCAGACATAGTTGATGAAGGAGTCGCTATACGATCATTTGCTGGAGTCACTTGGGAATGGAGAGATAACGTGCCATCAATACACCGGTAATGACTGAGATTTCATTCAATACGTGCGCCGGCACCGGGCTATCGGTGTCAACCAGCGTATAGGCCATTTCACCGCGCGATTTGTTGATCATGTTATGAATATTCAATTCCGCTTTAGCCATCGTGGTGGAAATTTGCCCCAGGATATTGGGCACGTTGGCGTTAGCGACCGCTACCCTGAAAGGTACTTCCCGCTCCATTTGTGTATCCGGAAAATTAACGGTATTGGTGATATTGCCATTTTGCAGGAAGTCGATCAATTGATCGACCACCATGACAGCACAATTATCTTCCGCTTCCGTAGTCGATGCACCGAGGTGCGGCAATGTGATCACGCCTTTTTGGCGTTGCAATTTCTGACTGGGAAAGTCGCTGACATAGGTTCTGATTTTATTGGAAGCGATGCCGCGCAGTACGGCATCTTCATCGATAATCGCGCCACGTGAAAAATTTAATAAAATTGTATGGTGCTTCATCAGTTGGATACGCTGATCATCAATCAGGTGCCGCGTTGAGTCAAGAAGCGGTACGTGTACGCTGATAAATTCACTATGGCGCAGCAAATCTTCCATACTGTTGGCTTTTTTGACATTCGCCGATAGGCTCCATGCGGACTCGACGGTAATTTTCGGATCGTAACCGATGACTTTCATGCCGAGTTTGATCGCGGAGTTGGCAACCAGGCGCCCGATTTCTCCTAAACCGATGACGCCCAATGTGCGCCCCGGCAATTCGATGCCGGAAAAACGTTTTTTGTTATCCTCGGCTTGCTTGTTAAGGATCGTGTCATCACCTTGCAGGCTTTCGGCAAATTGCAGCGCGGGCACCAAATTGCGTGCGGCCAGAAGCAAACTGGCCAGTACCAGTTCCTTGACGGCGTTGGCATTTGCACCCGGTGTATTGAATACCGGTACGCCACGAGCATTCATTGCTTCCACCGGTATGTTATTGGTACCCGCGCCGGCACGGCCGATTGCTTTGACACTCGCTGGAATGACGCTATTCAGCATATTGTGTGAACGTACCAGGATGGCGTCCGGCTCCTCAGAGTCATGACTGACTTGATAACGATCGGCGGGAAAGCGGTTGAGTCCGTGTGATGAGATCGAGTTGAGCGTCAGAATCTTAAAGGTTCGTTGTTCAAGCATGGCGGCTGGCAAACTCCTTCATGAAAGCAACCAGCTTTGCGACACCTTCGAGCGGCATAGCATTGTAGATTGATGCTCGCATACCGCCGACCGAGCGATGGCCTTTCAGTTGCAATAAACCATTTTGCTGGGCTTGTTTGAGAAATTCTACATCTAACGTTGAGTTTTTCAATGTGAACGGTATGTTCATTCGCGACCGGTCTGTTCGTGCGACTGGGCAATGGTAGAAATCGGTGCTGTCGAGATAGTCGTACAACAGATTTGCTTTGGTGTTGTTGATTGTTTCCATCGCCGCCAGCCCTCCCTGTTTTTTAAGCCAAGCAAATACCAAACCGGTGATGTACATCGCATAGGTTGGCGGTGTGTTGTACATCGAATCGTTCTGGGCGTGAATTTGATAATCATACAAAGTTGGCGTAGCGGGTAGCGGTTCTCCCAGCAAGTCTTCACGCACGATTACCAGCGTCAAGCCGGCAGGACCGAGATTCTTTTGCGCGCCCGCATAAATCAAGCCATAGCGGGTGACATCCAGTGGTCGCGATAGAATATCGGAGGACATGTCGGCAACCAAAGGAACATCCGTATCGGGTATCCAATGGAACTCGACGCCGCCAATGGTTTCATTACTGGTATAGTGAACATAGGCTGCTTGGGGATTGAGTCGCCATTCATTTTGCGGCGGTATGTAAGTGAAATGCTTGTCTTGGGATGATGCGGCGACATTGACGGTGCAGTAACGACCGGCTTCCTCGATCGCTTTGGTCGACCATTGCCCGGTATTGATATAGTCCGCGGTGGTTTTTCCGCGCAGCAGATTCATCGGGACCATCGCAAATTGGCTGGAAGCGCCGCCTTGCAGAAACAGGATTTTATAATTTTGGGGGATGTCTGCCAGCTCACGCAAATCGTTTTCAGTTTTTTCGGCAATTGACATAAATTCCTTGCCGCGGTGACTCATTTCCATCACCGACATGCCGCTGCCGTGCCAATCCAGCATTTCATCACGTGCTTGCTGCAATACCTCTTTGGGCAGAACCGCCGGACCGGCGCTGAAATTATAGATTGTGCTCATTACGGTATGATCAATGAATGAAAAATTCTATCGGTTAGCTGACGCTATCATTGTCACTATCTTCACTTTCTGCAACCCTTTCAAGTCCTGCCAGCTTTTCGCCAGGATCCAGATTGATCAAAGTGACACCTTGGGTGGCGCGGCTCATTTCACGTACTTCATTAATCCGCGTGCGAATCATAACGCCGCCGGAAGTGATCAGCATGATTTCATCGTCCGGTTTTACCAGTTTTGCAGTGACCACTTTGCCATTGCGCGGGCTGGTGATAATAGCGATCATGCCTTGTGTGCCGCGGTTATGGCGCGTATATTCGCTGATCGGGGTGCGCTTGCCGTAACCGTTTTCTGTCGCTGTAAGTACGGCTAATTCTTCATTTTCGGCAACCAGCATCGAGATAACTTTCTGTCCGGAACCGAGTTTCATGCCCCGCACGCCACGGGCGGTGCGTCCCATCGGACGGACATCATTCTCGTCGAAACGCATGGCTTTGCCGTTGTCGGAGAACAGCATCACGTCATGCTTGCCGTCGGTCAATTCAACACCGATCAAATAATCGCCATCATCCAAGCCGATGGCGATAATGCCATTATTACGAGGGCGGGAGAATTCCGATAACGGTGTTTTCTTAACGGTGCCAAAAGCTGTTGCCATAAACACAAAGTGATTGTCGTCAAACGTTTTGACGGGTAATACGGCATTGATCTTCTCGCCTTCTTCCAATTGCACCCAATTGATGATCGGTTTTCCGCGGGATTGCCTGCCTCCTTGGGGGACTTCGTAGACTTTGATCCAGTACACGCGACCCAGGCTGGAAAAACATAGAATATAGTCGTGGGTGTTGGCGATGAACAGCTTGTCAATGAAATCGTCTTCCTTAGTACTGGTGGCCAACTTACCGCGCCCGCCCCGTTTTTGCGCGCGGTAATCGTCAAGTAACTGGGATTTGATATAGCCGCTGTGCGAAAGTGTTACTACAACATCGGCGGGCGTGATGAGATCTTCGACGCTCAGATCCTGAGTGCTGATGACGATTTCACTGCGGCGTTTGTCGCCGAATTGTTGCTTGATGATAGTGAGCTCTTCAGTGATGATGCTGGTAATGCGCTCCGGACTGGCCAGAATATCCAGAAAATCGATGATCTTGTCAATTACTTCCTTGTATTCGTTAACGATTTTTTCTTGCTCCAAGCCGGTCAGACGCTGTAAGCGTAAATCCAGAATTGCTTGTGCTTGTTCGTCGGAAAGATAGTAGCCTTGTGTATGTAAACCGAAGGCGGTATCCAAACCTTCTGGGCGTAATGCATGGGCATCCGCGATGGCGCGTTCGAGCATTTCCTTGACTAAGACAGATCGCCAGGCTTTCGCCATCAATGCGGTTTTGGCCTCGGCCGGCGTCGATGCCGCTTTGATCAATGCAATAATTTCATCGACATTGGACAGCGCAACCGCTAAGCCTTCCAGAATATGGCCGCGTTCCCGGGCCTTTTTCAGTTCATAGACCGTGCGGCGTGTGACGACTTCGCGACGGTGACGCAAGAAAGCATCAAGGATTTGTTTGAGATTCAACAAACGCGGCTGACCATCAAGCAGAGCCACCATGTTCATACCGAACGTGTCCTGCATTTGCGTTTCTTTATACAAATTGTTCAGTATGACTTCAGGCATTTCGCCCCGCTTTAACTCGATGACGACGCGCATGCCGGATTTGTCGGACTCGTCGCGCAGATCGGAAATGCCCTCGATTTTTTTGTCACGGACTAATTCGCCGATGCGTATCAATAAGTTGGCTTTGTTAACTTGGTACGGTAGTTCATCAATGACGATGCATTGACGGCTTCCTTTTTCCATATCCTCAAAATGCGTGCGCGCCCGCATTACGACGCGACCCCGGCCAGTGCGGTAGCCGTCTTTGACGCCTTCGACGCCATAGATGATTCCGGCTGTTGGAAAATCAGGCGCCGGAATATGTTCGATCAGTTCATCGATGCTGATTTCGGGGTTTTTGAGCAGCGCCAGAGCTGCGTCTACGACTTCACTTAAGTTATGGGGTGGTATATTGGTTGCCATCCCAACGGCGATTCCAGAGGATCCGTTAATCAGCAGATTCGGTATTTTTGCTGGCAGTATCAGCGGTTCTTGCTCGGAACCATCGTAGTTCGGGCCGAAATCCACCGTCTCTTTATCGAGGTCAACCAGTAGTTCGTGCGCAATGCGCGACATACGGATCTCGGTATAACGCATGGCTGCGGCATTGTCCCCGTCAACCGAGCCGAAATTTCCTTGTCCGTCGATTAACATGTAACGTAAGGAGAAATCTTGTGCCATACGGACAATGGTATCGTACACAGCCGTATCACCATGCGGGTGGTATTTACCGATTACATCACCAACAATGCGCGCGGATTTTTTGTAGGGTCTGTTCCAGTCATTGGAAAGCTCATGCATGGCGAATAGGACACGCCGATGCACCGGTTTCAGACCATCACGAACATCGGGTAGAGCACGTCCGACGATGACACTCATTGCGTAATCAAGATAAGAACGCCGCATTTCCTCTTCAAGGCTGATGGGCAGGGTTTCCTTGGCAAACTGATTCATATCTTAGGGGTTTTTGAGAGAAACGACAGGTTAAGAAGCGATGACTTGTTTTTTATTTTTACGTATTTGTGCAATTCGATATTTTTTATTCTAACATGTTGCGATCAATTCTCAGTTAACTTTGCTGTAATAAAAATTGTGTTAATGGGAAGATCTTTAAAGAAAAAAAGCTTGAAAAAGCGATTTAAATAGGTAAACATTATCGTTTTTTTAAATTTTCTTGTTCTTCCCAAGGAAAGCCGGGTTCCGGTTTTTTTTATCTAAAATATATGCGAGTGTTGTGCTGTGTCTAACTTGATGAATACATACTCACGATTACCTGTCACCTTCGTTAAAGGTCAGGGAGTGTGGCTGTGGGACGACAACGATGAGAGATATCTGGATGCGTTGTCTGGAGTGGCTGTTTGCGGACTGGGTCATTGTCATCCGCGATTAACCAGGGCTATTTGCGAGCAAGCGGGGACTTTGATCCATACGTCGAATCTGTTTCATATCCGGAGACAGGAAGAATTGGCTGAACGCTTGGTTGCATTGTCAGGAATGGATAATGCTTTTTTTTGCAATTCCGGTGCGGAAGCCAATGAAGCAGCCATAAAACTTGCCAGGCTTCACGGACATAACAAGGGAATTTCATTGCCGACCATTATTGTCATGGAACGATCTTTTCACGGTCGTACCATGGCAACTTTGACAGCGAGCGGAAACCGCAAAGTACAAGCCGGTTTTGAGCCTTTACTGTCCGGATTCGTGCGTGTACCTTATAACAATATCGAGGCGATCAGTCAGGTTGCTGCTAACAATAAGGATGTTGTAGCAGTGCTGGTAGAACCTTTCCAGGGTGAAGGCGGTGTCAATATTCCGGAAGTGCATTATTTAGAGGGATTGCGCGATCTTTGCAATCAGCAAGACTGGTTATTGATGCTTGATGAAGTGCAATCCGGAATTGGACGCAGCGGAAAGTGGTTTGCTTTTCAACATAGTCGGATCGTGCCGGATGTGATTACATTGGCTAAAGGATTGGGCGGTGGCGTGGCAATCGGCGCTTGTTTGGCGAAAGGTGTGGCAGCCGATGTTTTCAAACCCGGTAATCATGCATCTACATTCGGTGGAAACCCGTTGGCTTGCGCAGCCGCGATTGAGACGTTGAACGTGATTGCGGATGAGAATCTTCTGGACCATGTTACCCAATTGGGCGATTTTATGCGTGATCGGTTGAAACATCAGCTTGCGGATGTCGCGGGGGTGGTGCAAATTAGAGGGCAGGGTTTGATTACCGGTATTGAACTGGCGGTGCCTTGCACGGAATTGGTTAAGAAGGCCTTGGAAAGAAAATTATTGATCAATGTAACTTCGGACAAAGTGATACGCTTATTGCCCGCATTGGTGATGCAACAGCATGAAGCGGAGCAAGTAATTGATATCACGTGTTCGATAATAAAGGAGTTTCTTAATAGCTAAGTTGAATACAATTAATCGGTTGTTGATTGATTAGCTATTTATCTTGTTATGCAATTAAAGCATTTTTTGCAATTTAACGATTTTCGCCGTGATGAATATGAGTATTTGTTTGAACGCACTTGCTGGATAAAACAGGAATTCAAACAGTACCGGCAATATTGGCCGCTCACCGACCGCACGTTGGCGATGATCTTCGATAAGAATTCAACACGAACGCGACTGTCATTCGAAGCAGGCATGCATCAGTTGGGCGGCACAGCTATTTATTTATCTTCCCGGGATACTCAGCTGGGGCGCGGAGAACCTGTTGAAGATGCCGCACGTGTCATTTCCCGCATGGTGGATCTGGTAACGATCCGTACTTATGATCATGACATTATCAAGCGTTTCGCTGAGCATTCAAGAGTTCCCGTGATCAATGGCCTGACCGATGAATATCATCCATGTCAAATTATGAGTGATATTTTTACCTTTACGGAACATCGGGGCGCAATAGAAGGCAAAACCGTTGCTTGGATTGGTGATTCCAATAATATGTGCAGTACTTGGTTGCAAGCCGCCGAAGTGTTTAATTTTAAAGTGCACGTTTCAACACCTCCTGGCTATGAAATTCATCCTGAACAGATTGATTTGAGTGGCGCCGCGCATTTTGAAAAGTTTGCTAATCCGCATCAGGCAGTGGTTGGGGCAGACTTAGTGACCACGGATGTGTGGACGAGTATGGGATTTGAAGCGGAAACGGAACGGAGAAAGAATGATTTTGCCGATTTTTGCGTTGATGCTGAAATGATGGCTTTGGCAAAACCGGATGCATTATTCATGCATTGTTTGCCGGCTCATCGCGATGAGGAGGTAAGTGCGGAGGTTTTGGATGGCCCGCAATCAGTGGTTTGGGATGAGGCTGAGAATCGGCTGCACACGCAAAAGGCGCTGATGGAATATTTATTATTAGGTAAGCTGAGCACCGCAAAATAAATTATAAGAAATTAATTTTATTAGGTTATTGGTATTTCATTTAAAGAAAGTATAAAAAATAATGAAAAAAGTAAATAAAGTGGTTCTGGCGTTTTCCGGTGGACTTGATACATCCGTTATTTTGAAATGGCTGCAAGATACCTATCAATGTGAAGTGGTTACTTTTACGGCGGATATCGGACAGGGGGAAGAAGTTGAACCTGCAAGAGCTAAAGCAAAGCAGCTAGGGGTTAAAGAAATTTACATTGACGATTTGCGTGAAGAATTTGTGCGGGATTTCGTGTTTCCGATGTTTCGGGCCAATACGATCTACGAAGGTGAATATCTATTAGGGACGAGTATCGCACGTCCGCTGATCGCAAAAAGACAAATTGAGATAGCGCAAGAGACAAATGCCGATGCGGTTTCTCATGGCGCTACCGGTAAGGGGAACGATCAAGTTCGGTTTGAATTGGGATACTATGCGTTGCAGCCGGATATACACGTCATCGCACCGTGGCGAGAGTGGGATTTAATCTCAAGGGAGAAATTACTGCAATATGCGGAGCAACACGGCATTCCGGTCGAAATGAAAAAGAAAGCGGGATCACCGTACAGTATGGACGCGAATTTATTGCATATTTCGTATGAAGGCAGAATACTTGAAGATCCTGCAGTGGAACCGGAGGAATCAATGTGGCGTTGGAGCGTTTCACCGGAGAAGGCGCCGGATGAGCCAGAGATTCTAGATTTGGAATTCAAGCGCGGTGATGCTGTCGCGATAAATGGTGAACAGATGTCACCGGCGAATATATTAGCGAAACTTAATCAAATCGGTGGTAAGCATGGAATTGGAAGGTTGGATCTGGTGGAAAACCGATATGTTGGCATGAAATCAAGAGGTTGCTATGAAACACCCGGGGGTACGATTTTGTTGCGTGCGCATCGCGCGATGGAGTCAATAACATTGGATCGTGAAGTGGCGCATCTTAAGGATGATTTAATGCCTCGTTATGCTTCTTTAATTTATAACGGCTACTGGTGGAGTCCGGAACGAAAAGTGTTGCAGACGATGATTGATGTGACGCAAGAGAGAGTGAATGGATGGGTTCGGTTAAAACTGTATAAAGGAAATGTTATTGTTGTCGGTAGAGATTCAGCGACCGATTCACTGTTCGATCCCACAATTGCGACTTTTGAGGACGACGCGGGGGCATATAATCAAGAAGATGCGACAGGATTTATAAGATTAAATGCCCTAAGGATGCGTATTGCGGCAAATGCCACAAAGAAAAAATCCAAGCTTTAGAATGTTTCTCAATGCGTGAGCTTCATGGTGGAAAATTAAGTATCAGATGTAAAAAAAGAAGAACCAGTCTCAAGTGGGATAACTATGCCAACATTTGATATCGTTTCAGAGGTTGATAAACAGGAAGTCAAGAACGCGGTGGACCAAGTAAATAAAGAAGTTAGTACACGCTTTGATTTTAAGGGTTCTGATGCGAGAGTTGAACAAGCGGATTATCAATTAACGGTTTTTGCTGATGACGAGTTCAAGTTGGAGCAGGTTTTGGATATTCTAAGAACAAAACTGACAAAGCGTAATGTGGATGTGCGGTGTCTGGATAAGGGCGCGATGGAAAAAATTAGCGGTAATAAAGTGAAACAAACAGTCACTGTTAAAACCGGAGTGGAAGCAGAACTCGCAAAAAAAATAATCAAGTACATAAAGGATAGTAAATTAAAAGTACAAGCTAGTATACAAGCGGATGTTGTGCGCGTATCCGGTGCCAAAAAAGATGTACTTCAGGAAACAATTCAGTTGGTTAAAAAATCGGTAAGTGATTATCCGCTGCAATTCCAGAATTTCAGAGATTGAATGTGATCAGCAGATGAAGTAAGTATAGGGTAATAATATTTTTATTATTTAAGTGTCGGTTCATAGTTGAAAGTTTGAAGTGATGGAAAACGGAAGCAGATTAATATCATGACTGTTTGTCTTGACATGCATTTATAAACCCAATAGAATCCGGTCTCTTTTTTGTCGCACCAAAGGGTATATAAAATCCGATGGTGACGAATTGCTAGTTTCCAATCAGCTTCACTGGAACAAAATAATACCAGCAGAAAGTAGCTAGGCGACTAAAGGTCGTCGCAGTTTTTTTTAGGATACAGAAAGAAATGCCAACGATAAGTCAGTTAGTTCGAAAACCCCGTGCGGCCAAGCGAATTAAAAGCAGTGTACCTGCGTTAGAAAATTGCCCGCAAAAGCGAGGGGTATGTACAAGAGTTTATACGACGACACCTAAAAAACCGAACTCAGCCTTGCGTAAAGTGGCTAGGGTACGATTAACTAACGGTTTCGAAGTGACAAGCTATATCGGCGGGGAAGGGCATAATCTTCAGGAGCACTCGGTTGTTTTGATACGAGGAGGGCGGGTTAAAGATTTGCCTGGTGTGCGATACCATACGGTACGGGGGAGTTTGGATACGGCTGGGGTGAAGGATCGAAAGCAAGGAAGATCGAAATATGGTTCTAAAAAACCTAAAACTGCTTAGAACTGATAACCTTGAAATAAGACGAGTATCGAAAAGATAAGTGAAATAAAGGAAATGAGGTTTCATAATGCCAAGACGTAGAGAAGTTCCAAAGAGAGAAATTTTGCCTGACCCCAAGTATCACAATGTAGAGCTTGCGAAATTTATCAATGTGCTTATGACGCGTGGGAAAAAGTCGGTTGCAGAAAGAATAATCTACGGTGCTCTAGAGCAAATCGAAAAGAAAACTGGAAGTGATCCTTTGGAAATATTCACGCAAGCATTAACGAATGTAAGGCCAATCGTGGAGGTCAAGAGCCGGCGTGTTGGTGGAGCTAATTATCAGGTTCCCGTTGAAGTTCGTTCGGTGCGTCGGAATGCATTGGCTATGCGATGGTTGAGAGATGCTGCTAGAAAAAGAAATGAGAAGTCGATGGATGCAAGGTTGGCGGGCGAGTTATCGGAAGCGGCTGAAGGGCGAGGTGGTGCCGTAAAGAAACGTGAAGAAGTACATCGAATGGCGGAATCAAACAAAGCCTTCTCTCACTTTAGATTTTGAAAGTTACTGTTACATTGAATAAATAGTAAGGCTTAATTGTGGCTAGAAAAACACCCATAGAACGTTATAGAAATATAGGCATCATGGCGCATATTGATGCGGGGAAGACAACGACAACTGAACGTGTACTTTTCTATACGGGAGTATCGCATAAATTAGGTGAAGTCCATGATGGTGCGGCTACCATGGATTGGATGGAGCAAGAGCAAGAAAGAGGGATTACCATCACTTCTGCGGCTACTACATGCTTCTGGAAAGGGATGGCAGGGAACTATCCCGAACATCGCATTAATATTATCGATACACCGGGGCACGTTGATTTCACGATCGAGGTTGAGCGCTCATTACGTGTATTGGACGGCGCTTGTACAGTGTTTTGTGCGGTTGGCGGAGTTCAGCCTCAAACGGAGACTGTATGGAGGCAAGCGAATAAGTATCAGGTGCCGCGATTGGCATTCGTCAATAAGATGGATAGATCGGGCGCAAACTTCATGCGTGTGTATGAACAAATTAAAACGCGACTCAAAGCAACGCCGATTCCAATTCAACTACCGATAGGCGCAGAAGATAAATTTGAGGGAGTGATTGATCTCGTCAAAATGAAAGCTATTTATTGGGATGATGAGAGCCGGGGAATGAAGTTCGAGGAGCGTGATATACCTGCAAATCTTAAAGAAGATGCAGCGATGTGGCGCGAAAGAATGTTGGAAACAGCTGCAGAAGCCAATGAAGAATTAATGAATAAATATTTAGAAAGTGGCGATTTGGAGCTTCCGGATATTAAGAGCGGGCTGCGCAGCAGAACGATTAACAATGAAATAGTCCCAATGATGTGTGGAACTGCCTTTAAGAATAAAGGCGTGCAAGCAATGCTGGATGCGGTTATTGATTATATGCCGGCGCCCACCGATGTCTTGGCAATACAAGGCGAGAATGAGAATGGGGAGCCAGATAAAAGAGTGGCAAGCGATGGCGAACCTTTTTCTGCTTTAGCATTTAAGATAGCGACTGATCCTTATGTGGGGCAGCTTATCTTTTTCAGGGTTTATTCGGGAGTCGTGACCTCAGGCGATACCATTTATAATTCGGTTAAAGGTAAAAAGGAAAGGATTGGCAGGATTTTGCAAATGCACGCGAATCAGCGCGAAGAGATAAAAGAAGTACGTGCGGGTGATATAGCGGCGGCAGTTGGTTTGAAGGAAGTGGTGACGGGCGACACTCTGTGTGATCCTCAGAAAATTATTACATTGGAAAGAATGGATTTTCCTGAACCAGTCATTCATGTGGCTGTTGAGCCAAAAACAAAAATGGATCAAGAGAAAATGGGGATTGCGTTAAATAGATTGGCGCAAGAAGATCCATCGTTTAGAGTTCGAACAGATGAAGAATCAGGGCAAACAATTATTTCCGGTATGGGTGAGTTGCATTTGGAAATTATTGTTGACCGGATGAAGCGGGAGTTTGGTGTGGAGGCTAATGTTGGGGCTCCTCAAGTAGCTTATCGCGAGGCAATTAGGAAATCTGTAGAAATTGAAGGAAAATTTGTAAAACAATCAGGTGGTCGAGGACAGTATGGCCACGTATGGTTGAAAATGGAACCAAATGAAGCTGGAAAAGGATTTGAATTCGTAGATGAAATAAAAGGCGGAGCGGTGCCTCGTGAATATATTCCGGCGGTTGAAAAAGGTCTGAATGAAACATTGCCGAGTGGGGTGTTGGCGGGTTATCCGGTTGTAGATGTTAGGGTAACTCTGTTTGATGGTTCATATCATGATGTCGATTCAAATGAAAATGCTTTCAAAATGGCTGCGTCGATTGCGTTTAAGGATGGGATGCGCAAAGCAAATCCTGTATTGCTAGAGCCAATGATGTCTGTAGAAGTTGAGACGCCGGAAGATTTTATGGGAAATGTTGTTGGGGATTTATCTTCGCGGCGAGGAATGATTCAAGGTATGGAAGATGTTCCCGGACTCAAGGTCATTCGTGCCGAAGTTCCATTGGCGGAAATGTTTGGATATTCAACGGCTTTAAGATCGGCAACTCAGGGCAGAGCAACATATACCATGGAGTTTAAGCACTATGCAGAAGCTCCAAAAAATGTGGCCGAAGCTATTATAAATAAAAAGTAATTGATTGGGATTTGTTTTAAGTGCGCAAAAGGATAGATCATGGCAAAGAGTAAATTTGAGCGGTCGAAGCCACACGTGAATGTGGGAACGATAGGGCATGTGGATCATGGGAAGACGACGCTGACGGCGGCGATAACGACGATATTGACGAAGAAGTTTGGCG
>NZ_JAHBZY010000019.1 GCF_019635155.1 Nitrosomonas sp.
GGCCAGTGCCTTCCGGGCAGTCTGACGGCGTTTTTTCATAGCTTCGGCATTGGCTTCATCTGGCCAGACATAGCCGCAAAGCGTGTCCAGTTCCACGCGCCCGGATTTGCCGGGGTCGATCCAGCCGCATAGCCGTTGGTGCATCAGCCGTGCCGGATCAGTCTGTAGCACCCGCACTTCCGCCATGTCGATACGGGCATATGGACGATGCCCCAGGATCGCTTCGGCAATACGCGGATTCAGGGCAACCCATAGCCTGCCGTCCGTCTCGTCAAAAGCATGACTCATCAGGTGGAACGCGGCTTGCCGCCGTCCCTTCGTCACAAGGATGGTGACGTTCGACATGCGCAGCAGGCTGGCTTTGAGCGCCTTGATGTTGTCGCCGCTATCCGTCATGCCCGTTTCTGAGAGCAGTTTGGTCAGGCTCTCACGAACCACCAAGCCGTCTTGCTCAATGGCTTCGAAACGGGGTTCAAGGAATAGCCGTAGCTGTCGCCCCGTCTCACTGGTCGGTTCCGGGGTTAGCAAGATGCCGTTCGGGCCGCCAAGGGCCACGATGCCTTGCAAAAGACGCATATCATCGGCCCCGAGAGGTTCGAATCCGACGAAACGCATGGATTCGTCCTCGCCAAAGGTGTAGGTCACGTCCAGCTTGCAGCGTTTGCGATCGCCACGCTTGAGGCTGCGGAACAGGCCAGGTGCCAAACAGTGCGCGGGATCATGTCGGACGTGGGTCAGGTCATGCTTAGGCTTCTTCACGCTGTCTCCTTTTCACCTTGCACTGCCGCTCCAGTACAGCAGGCTTCAACACGCCGCCGTCGTGCCGTCTAAACCAGAGTTCTTGAAAAGGTGCGCCATAGTTGGCCTTGCTGACGCCAAAGCGGACAAAATACCCACGCTGACAATCATCGACCCCCAGTATCTCGGCCTCGCCTTGCGTCATGCCGGATAGGTACGATTGCCAACGGATGTTATCAACCAGTACGGACGATCCACGACTGGCCTGCTGTTGATCGCCCGACCCCATCATGGCTGCGCTTTTACTCGCGTGGTGCAGAAACACAATGGAGCAGCCTGTATCAGCGGCTATGGCCTCCATGTGCCCAACAACCTGCGCCATCGGCCCGCTAGCGTTCTCCTCCTCAATGTGGAAGCGCCGCAAAGTGTCCAAGATCATCAAGCGACGACCTTCAGCGGCTCGTTTGAGAGCATCGAACCAGCTAGCAGCCATGATGTTTGGGCATTTACCGATCAAGGGTTCAATGAGCAAACCATCAGCCACGGCTTGCCGTTCCGCTGCGCTGAGGTGTGCCCCAAGGGCGTGCAGACGATGGTGAATAGCGGCCGGTGGATCTTCAGCAGGCAGATAGACCACTTGCCCGGTGGGAAACTCGCCTATTTCAAGTAAATCAGGCCCGCCTGCAATCTGTGCAGCCAATTGAAGGGCCAACATGGATTTACCAGCCCCACCAGGCGACACAAGAGCACCAACAGTGCCAGCAACCATATTAGGCAGAACATAATCAATGGGTGGCGGCAATTCCGTGAAAGCCGCCATAAGATCAAGAGCCATATAACTAGCCCTCTATAGGGCCAGGTCGCGCAGCTTGATCACCCGATGATTTACGTGCCTCAATCCACTCTTCGACCTCTGACAAATCCCAGGCGACATTTCTACTGGTTAACGCGATACGGCGTGGAAAATCCCCTCGCTGCTCCAGGTTATAAATTGTTCGTGTCGAAAGCGGGATCATCTCCAGGAGCTTCTTCCTGTTGATGAGGGTCTTTATATTTTGCATGGGTCAATACCTCTCAAATGAATAGTTGCTATTCATCGAGTAGCTGCGCGAAGCAGCTAATCGGTAATTGACCTGCCCGATGCCAATGGCGGCCTTATTTATAAATTCACGGCATCAACTTCAATGCTATCAAAGATAGCAAAAACATCAACCCTTACTGCCTCCCGAAGTCCACTCATCAATCATATCGGCCCAATCCTGCAACATCGCCGCCCGCTGCTCGCGGTACTCAGCCTTGTTGTAGACAGCCCTCACGCCCTTCTGCTCGTGCGCCAGGCACTTCTCGATCCAGTCGGTGTTGTAGCCGGCCTCATGCAACAGCGTGCTGGCTGTGCGCCGCAAATCATGCGGTCCGAACTTGGTAAGTGACTTCCCATCTTTCTGCGCCGCCTTGTAAGTCAGCGTCAGCACCTGGTTAAGTGTGGCAGCGCTCATCGGCGCATCCGAGTCGTACCGTGATGGCAAAACGAAGTCGGAACCACCGGCAAAGGTTTTCATGGCAATGAAAATATCCAGAGCCTGCTGGGACAGAAATACCAGGTGCGGGTTACGGCGTTTCATCCGCTCCTTTGGAATCGTCCACAACGCTTCGCTGAAATTGATCTCGCTCCAGGTCGCATTGGTCAGCTCGCTCTTGCGCACCATCGTCAGCAATAACAGCTTGGCCGCCGCACGGTTTGTTGGGCTTGTGCCCACTCGCTCCATGTACTGGTACATCAGCCCAATTTCTTCTGGCGTCAACGCTCGGTCACGTGGCTCGAATCGAGCGATGCTTGTTGGGCGCACCAGTTCTGCCGGGTTTTCGACCTTCTGCCCACGCTCGATGGCCCAGCGAAATACCTGCAACACGATTTCACGCACATGAACGGCGGTGGCCGGTGCGCCTCGCTCAACAATGGCATCAGCCAGCGCCCGCAAGTCTTCGTGGGTGATCTCCACCAGCTTCTGATTGCTGAATTTCGGCTTCAGCTCACGCTCATAAACCGAGCGGCGCATATCGCGGGTGGAGTCGGCCATCTGGTAGCCACGCAGCCACTTCTCCGCCCAGGCACCGAACGTCTCTGCATCTTTCACCCGCGCCTTGTCTCGGGCTTTCTCCTTGGCCGGCGACTTGCCCGCCGCAACCATCTTCTTGGCGTCACCCAACAGCTCGCGGGCTTCGGCCAGGGTGATGCCACCGACACCATAACGCCCAAAGGTGATGGTCTCCTGCCGACCGTTGATTGAGTAGTTGTAACGGAACGAGATGGAGCCGGCTGGAGTCACTGCCACATAGAGACCTTCCCGGTCATTCACTTTGTAGAGTTTGTCCCTGGGCTTGAGATTGCGCAGCTTGGTATCGGTCAGCATGTACCTTGTCCTTCTTCGTCTCCGATACCATGCTGAAAAAATCTCGAATTTATCGTATTTTTTCTTACGAAACAGTAACTTATAGAATATTAATACCATGAACACACAAAAGAACGCAGCATGGTATCGGCATCAATCATGGCATCGCCAAACCATAATACCAGCTTTAATGCCATGCTCAAACGGTGCTTGGCGCTTCCTCCCGTTGCCAGATCGTGCCAAACACAAACAAAAAAAAGCCCGCAATTACGCGGGCTTAGCGGCATTTCATGCCATCAGGTGCCTGGCTGTGCCAGACGCGGAATCATTCCCACTCAATTGTCGCCGGTGGTTTACCGGAAATATCGTAAACCACGCGATTGATGCCGCGAATTTCGTTGATAATGCGATTAGAAACTTTGCTGAGTAGCGAATACGGCAGCTCGGCCCAGTTAGCGGTCATGAAATCCTGCGTTTGCACCGCCCTCAAAGCGATGACATATTCATAGGTGCGCCCATCCCCCATTACACCCACCGATTTGACCGGCAGAAAGACGGCAAAAGCTTGCGAGGTTTTTTCATACCAGCCGGAATGCTGCAATTCTTCGATAAAGATTTGATCCGCCTGGCGCAATAATTCAGCATATTCATATTTCACTTCACCTAGAATACGCACGCCCAAGCCAGGTCCGGGGAACGGATGACGAAACACCATTTCGCGCGGCAAGCCAAGCACCAATCCCAGTTCGCGTACTTCATCTTTGAATAATTCACGCAACGGTTCGAGTAATTTAAGATGCAGTGTTTCCGGCAATCCGCCGACGTTATGGTGCGACTTGATAGATTGCGCCTTTTTGGTTTTCCCGCCGGCGGATTCGATCACATCGGGATAGATCGTACCTTGCGCGAGCCACTTCGCATCGCTGATTTTTTCCGATTCTCGTTGAAATATCTCAACAAATTCCCGCCCGATAATCTTGCGCTTCATTTCCGGATCGGTAACACCCTTAAGATTCAGAAAAAAATCATAACTCGCATCGACATGAATGACTTTAACCGCAAGATTGCTCGCAAAAGTCTCCATAACTTGCTTCGCTTCGTTGGCTCGCAATAGGCCATTATCGACGAAAACACATGTCAATTGATCGCCGATGGCACGATGAATCAATGCGGCCGTAACCGATGAATCAACGCCGCCGGATAACCCCAAAATCACCTGGTCGTTGCCAACGGTAGCGCGAATCTTGCCGATGGCTTCCTCGACATAATCCGGCATATTCCAGTCGCGCCCCAAATTACAGATATCATGCACGAAACGATCGATCATCGCCTTGCCTTGCAGCGTATGCGTTACTTCAGGATGGAACTGGATACCGTAAAACCGGCGATGATCATCCGCCATTGCTGCAATCGGCGTAGCAGCGTTAAACGCCATAACTTCAAATCCATCGGGCAGTGAAACCACCGCATCGCCATGGCTCATCCACACGTCCAGAATGTTCTCGCCATCCTGGTTCGTGCGGTCTTTCATATCGTTGAATAACGCTCCCTGTTGCGTCGTTTGCAGCTCGGCATAGCCGAATTCACGCACTACAGCATTCTCGACCGTACCGCCTAACTGCGCAGCCATTGTTTGCATACCGTAACAAATACCCAGCACCGGCACACCCAACTCAAAAACGATTGGCGGCGCACGCGGTGTTTCATCTTCGATCACGGAAGCGGGGCCACCGGATAAAATAATGCCTTGTGGCGCAAAAGCTTTGATAAATTCAGAAGCGGTATCATAAGGATGCAGTTCGCAATACACATTGGTTTCGCGAACACGGCGGGCAATCAATTGCGTATACTGGGATCCGAAGTCCAGAATCAGGATTTTCTGATGCATGCGGGTAACTAGTTATTTGACATGATAATTCGGTGCTTCTTTGGTAATCTGCACATCATGCACATGCGATTCGCGAATACCGGCGGAAGTGATTTCGACAAATTCAGCGCGTTCGTGCATCGCTGCAATCGATTCGCAGCCAAGATACCCCATGCTGGAACGCACGCCCCCCATCAATTGATGAATGATTGCCGACATGTTGCCTTTAAATGGCACCCGGCCTTCGACGCCTTCAGGAACCAGCTTGTCGTTGTTCTTTTGCTCTTTGTCCTGAAAATAACGATCGCTCGAACCTTGCTGCATCGCCGACAAGGAGCCCATGCCGCGATAGCTTTTATACGAGCGTCCTTGAAACAATTCGATCTCGCCCGGCGCCTCGGTCGTTCCGGCAAACAAACCGCCGAGCATCACCGAATTGGCTCCTGCCGCCAATGCTTTGGCGATATCACCGGAGTAACGGATACCACCGTCGGCAATCATCGGCACACCGCATCCCTTTAATGCTTCGGAAACGTCGTGAATGGCGGTAATCTGAGGGATACCGACGCCCGCCACAATACGCGTAGTGCAGATTGAACCGGGACCGATCCCGACTTTCACCGCATCCGCACCATGGTCGACCAAAGCTCTGGCAGCGGCGGCCGTGGCAACATTGCCACCGATCACTTGTATCGACGGCAAATTCTTTTTAACCCAGGCAACGCGATCCAATACGCTCTGCGAATGACCGTGCGCCGTATCGACCACAATCACATCAACGCCAGCCTCCGCCAATGCCAGTGCGCGCTCTTCACTGCCTTCGCCGACACCGACCGCCGCACCAACGCACAGTTGTTCTTGCTCATCCTTACAGGCAAGCGGGTATTCCGATGTTTTAATGATGTCTTTAACCGTGATCAACCCGCATAATTCAAATTGATCATTGACCACTAATACCCGCTCCAGTCGATGTTTATGCAACAATGCCAGCACCTCATGGCGCGGCGTATCCTCCTTGACCGTGACCAACCGTTTCTTGGGCGTCATGATATGCTTAATTACTTGATCCAAATTGGTTTCAAAGCGCAAATCGCGGTTAGTAACGATGCCGACAACCTTGTTTCCATTCACCACCGGCAATCCCGAGATTTTGTGCCGCCGTATCAATTCCAACACTTCACGGACCGTCATGTTTTGCTGAATCGTGATCGGATCCTTCACGACACCACTTTCGAATCGTTTAACTTGCGCCACATGCGAAGCTTGCGCTTCAATCGACATGTTTTTATGAATGATGCCAATACCGCCTTCCTGCGCCAGTGCAATCGCCAGCGGCGCTTCGGTGACGGTATCCATTGCTGCGGATACTAGGGGAATATTCAGCGTAATGGTGCGGGTCAATTGCGTTGCCAAGCTGACATCGCGCGGCAAGACCGCTGAATGGGCTGGAATCAACAGAACATCATCAAAGGTGAGTGCTTTTTGAATCAATTGCATGATAACAATCCTTGGCAAAGTGACATTATAGCCAAATTCGACAGCGAATTTCGTGCCAAATCCATTAAGAATACAGCATATTTCCGTAGATTATGATTAAATGTGCAAAATCTTTAAGTTGCATAAATGCGATACCGAAGTACCCGGATGATTCATTTTTGGAGTATGCAATGAAAGTTTTCGCGTGGATAGGATTTATAATATTGTTAAATGCTTCGGCTGCCAATGCGCAGATTTACAAATGGGTCGATGAGTACGGCAAGACGCAATATACTGATCGACCGCCGCCGCCAGACGTAACGGCGGAAGGTAAACGATTGAACATCCAATCTTCACCGGCTGCTGGCGGTCATAATCAATCAAGAAATATATCCGATGAGAGAGAAGAGTTTGATAAACGCCGTCAGGAGCGACGGGAAGAAGAAGCTAAACAGCACGCCAAATCCGCAGAAGACAAGAAAAAGTGCATTGAAGCCCAAACTCAACTGCGTATGTACACGGATTCTCCCCGTTTAACGGTTCCCGATGGCGCCGGTGGTATCGTTTATGTCGATGATGATTTAAGACAAAGAAAAATTGACGATACCAATAAAGCAATCACAAAGTATTGTAGATAACCCTGTAATAACTGACTAGATGACTGTTTCCATCGGCAGATTACTATTTGCCGCTTTCTTTTTATTTGCGAGCTTTTGTGCTGAAGCAACACTTTCCGATTCCGGCAGTAATCGCATCGCACCTCATGCAGGAAAATCTTCCACACAAAACCCGACTAGGCCGGGAATGGTATGGCAAATCCTGCCCGGTGAAGATATTCGTGAAACCGCCCGGCTGATTTATCCTAAAACCCCTGCTGCACGGAACAATCTGATTCGCGCCATCATCCGCTCCAATCCGCAACATTTCCCGGATGGTCGTTACCAGCCACTGGCTGCCGGCACCGTCATTCATTTTCCCGATTTAAGAACCATTGGCGCTCATGCAAAAACAGCAACCTCACCGCGTAAATCATCCACCGTAAAAAAACCACCCAAAAACCAGCCGCAGAGCACATCACCGGTAAAAGTTGTGAAAACTGGCAACGATCTTCAGTTAACACAATTGATTGCGCAGCTCGATCATGAAGCCGAAACGGAGTCACAGGAACTGGGCACATTAATCCAGCACATAGGGTCGCTGGAAGCCCGGCTGAATGAATTCCAAACACTGCTGGAAGCGAAAACCCCGCACACCAGCCACCCGCAGACAGCCGACGATCCGGTGACTACGCAAACCGGAAACTCTGAACCCATGCCGGAGACGATCACGGTTACCAAAGAAACTGCACAACCACTCGAAGAACCCGGTCCACCTACGACACACACTGAAGTTGAGTCGCGACCTGAGGAACTACCGCTCGCAACAGAATCCATCGCAACACCCGAAACATATCAACAAGAACACGTTTCGCACGAAGAGATCTTAGCTTCTCCGCAAGCTGATATCACCCCTCAAGTAGCGAATATCAACACGTTTGATGAAACCACGGATACTTCCCTGGATCTGATCACCCCGGACAACATTTTACTCATTGGAATTCTGCTGACAATTCTGATCGTTCTGGTCATGCTGCGAAGCTATCGTAAGATTCGAGATAGGCACGCGCATGCCTCCGATATTGTCACAATCCTCGACACCGATGAACGTCGGCGTTATGAAGCGCTTTTTCTGCATCAAGACAAAAATGAACCGGAAACACTGGATCATCCACCGACTGTTGACGATCAAGCCATAGCGCAAACACGCACCTTAATCGAACAGGATAAAACCGATGAAGCCATACAAGCCTTGCAGAAACAATTAGCGACCAGTCAGCGAAATATTCCGGGATGGTTGCTGTTGTTTGAATTGCTCTACAAAACCAATAACAAACGCGATTTCAAGAAAAACGCCCGCCGCTTCAAAAGGCTCAACCTATCTCCCGATATCTGGGCGCAGATTCAGGATTTGGGTCACCGTCTCGAACCCAACGAAACGCTTTATTTTAACGAGCAGAAACGAAAAGAAAAATTTTTCCCGGGTGCATCGGCTGCCGAATGATGAACCGGTGCTTGGAATCGCACCGGAAATATCCAAGGAATCCTACGTCATTTCAATGAAAGGCTTTCCAGCGCTTTCTGATGATTCCATTTGCCGTGAAATAATAACCCTTTCTTACCGGGTGTACGATCGCTAGTCCAGGTGATGTAATTACCATCCGGCGTAAAAACCGGCAATCCGTCGAAACCATCTTTGTCGGTCACGCGCACCGGTTCTTTCAAACCGTCGACATCAACGATATACAGTTCAAAATTGCGGTGACCATGCAAATTGGTGGCGAAAATGATGTATTTGCCGGATGGATGATAAAACGGCGCCCAGGACATCGCATTCAAGCGGGTAATCTGCTTCTGATCGCTGCCGTCGATGTTCATCGTAAAAATCTCCGCTTCACGGCCATTGTCCGAGAAACGCCGCCACACGATGCGTTTACCGTCGGGACTGAAGAAAGGGCCACCATCATAGCTTTTAGTATGCGTCAAACGCTTCACGTTGGAACCGTCCGCGTTCATGATGTAAATATCGATCATCGATGCCGGATTGGCTTTGAAAAACGCTTGTTCTTCTTCGGATAATTCGCCGCTATACGCGCGGCGATTGGAAGCAAACGCGATCAATTTCCCGTCCGGCGACCAAGATGCTTCAGCATCGTAACCCAGTGTATTGGTCAGATTCCGCATGTTTTTGCCATCGAAATCGGTTTCATAAATATCGTAATACTCATCGTAATCCCATGCATACGACTTCTGCTCACCGGCCTTACGGCGCTCGATTTCTTCGTTCATTTTGGCTTTGGCTTGCGCATCGTCGTGCGTCGACGAGAACAGTACTTTCTCCTGGGCGGGGTGTACCCACGCACACGTGGTCTTGCCGCTGCCCGGCGATACCTGCGTCACCGCCCCGCTATCGATATTCTTCAGAAAGATCTGATAAAACGGATTGTCATCCGTCACTTCCGCCTGATAAATCATCCACTTCGAATCCGCACGGTAATACGCTTCACCGGCGCGTTTTTCCTTGACGGAAAGCTGCTGCTCATCCGTAATGAAGTCGCTGGCATTCACTGAAGCAGCGGAGAAAAATATCCACGGCATCAACAGACCGCTTAACGCATAAGCTGTAAAATTATGTTGTTTCATAGAATTCAAAAGGGTGTTGTTCAAATGATGTAACGCATTTAAACACACCCGTAAAAGAAAAGTAAACATACGCTATGATAGTGTACAGACTACGATAAATATTGTTTCGATGCAGCGACTCGATAATCAATCTTTCCCCTGGATTACAAAAAGAATGCAACTATCCTTAAAACTAACTACAACGCTTTTTTTGTTTTTCATCATATTATTCGGTATCCGTATCGCCTCCGCCGGCAATTCCATTTTCCACCACACCATGCAAATCCAGTTGTTGCCGGAGTCCTCCGAGATCCGCGTCAAGGATCGGATTCAAATCCCGGAACATTTGCATAATGTCGGCGAGCCGGTGAAACTGAAGTTTTATTTACATGCCGCACTAGCGATCACTGATGTGCAGGATGCGACACTCGAAGCGGATGGCGATGAGATTGCACTGAAATCCCGGCCGATTTCGGTGCGGCAATACGCGATCACGCTGCCACCCGGCCAGAAAGCATTCACGTTGCAATACGGCGGTCAGATCCATCATGCAGTGCAGGGTCCGGGGCAGGAATATTCGCGCAGTTTCGGTTCAACGCCAGGCGTTATTTCGCCGGAAGGTGTGTTTTTGGCAAGCGCCAGCGCATGGTATCCGCATTTCGGCGATGCTTTAGTGTCGTTCCAGTTGGATATTCAGGTGCCTTCCGACTGGGATGTGGTGAGTCAGGGATCGCTCGTGCGCGAAAACAGCACCAGTGAAGCGCAACACATCGTTTGGGAGGAAAAACAGCCGCAGGACGATATCTACTTGATTGCGGCAAAATTCCACCGGTATGCGCAATCCGCCGGCGCGGTGAACGCGATGGTGTATCTACGGAGCGCCGATCAACCGCTGGCGCAGAGGTATCTGGACGCCACCGCGCAATACATCGCGATGTACAACAAGCTGATCGGCCCTTACCCTTACAGCAAGTTCGCGTTGGTCGAGAATTTCTGGGAAAGCGGCTACGGTATGCCATCGTTCACACTGCTCGGCTCCAAGGTGATCCGTCTGCCGTTCATTTTGCATTCGTCGTATCCGCACGAAATTCTGCATAATTACTGGGGAAACGGTGTTTTCGTCGATTACGCCAAAGGCAATTGGGCTGAAGGCTTAACCGCTTACCTGGCCGATCATCTGATCAACGAACAACGTGGCAAAGGCGAAGAATACCGCCGCGACGTACTGCAAAAATACGCGGATTTCGTCAATCACGAAAAAGATTTCCCGATCATTCGCTTCGTGTCACGTCATAGCGCCAGCTCGGAAGCAATCGGTTACGGCAAGACTATGATGTTCTTCCATATGCTGCGGCTGGAATTGGGTAACGATGCCTTCACCAAAGTGCTGCGGCGCTTCTATCAGCAATTCAAATTCCAACAAGCGACGTTTGCCGACTTGCTCACCACGTTCAACACCGTCGCCGGCAAGGATTTGTCACAGCAATTCGAGCAATGGGTGCATCGCGCCGGCGCGCCGGATCTGGTGCTGCGCAGCGCCGAAACCGAACCGCACGACGATGGCTATAAGCTCACACTGACCGTCGAGCAAACCCAAGCGGGTGAACCGTATCGCTTGCAAATGCCATTAGCCATTACATTGCGCGGTGAAGATATGGCCGTCGAATCGCACATCATTCTCGAACAGAAAAAACAAACGTTCGAGTTGGAATTCGCCAGCCGCCCGGTGCGCATCGACCTCGATCCGCATTTCGACGTGTTCCGCCGCCTGGATAGCCGCGAAATTCCCTCGGCATTGTCGCAAGGATTCGGCGCGGAAAAACCGCTGCTGATCTTACCGGCACGGGAGCAGAAAACTATGCTGGAAGCTTACCGCACACTCGCGGCCAATTGGCAGAAAACCCAGGCAAGTCCGCTGGAAATCGTCACCGACGATCAATTGAAAACGCTCCCCGATAATCGTACCGTCTGGATTCTCGGTTGGCAAAACCGGTTTGCGAACAATGTTTTAAAAAACCTTGCCGAGCGCGATGTCTCGTATCAATCCGGCCAATTGCAGCTCAATCATAAACGCTACCCGCAAAATGGTCATGCGATCGTGTTAAGCGCGCGGCAATCCGCCAATCCCGATAAAACTTTGCTGTGGGTCGCCGCCGACACGCCGCAAGCAGTCACCGAACTCGCCATCAAACTGCCGCACTACCGCAAATACAGCTATTTGGTGTTCAAAGGCGATGAGCTGACCAATATCGACAAAGGCCAATGGCCGATTTTGCAGTCACCGCTGTCGCAGCCGGTAGCGCAAAAAGACGGATTTAAGGTCGACGCCGCACACGCGGCGCATGCCGGCATCACCAAGCCGCGCCGGGCATTGGCGGAACTGCCGCCGGTATTTTCCGAAAGCCGCATGATGGCGGATATTCATCACCTGGCGCATGAATCGTACAAAGGCCGCGAACTCGGCACGCCGGAACTGGACGAAGCCGCGACTTACATCGCCAAGCAGTTCCAGCAAATCGGCCTGCTGCCGGGCAGTGATAGCGGCAGTTTTTTCCAGACCTGGCAACAGGATGTCGGTCTGCCGAAAGGCAACATCACCTTGCGTAACGTCGTCGGCATTCTGCCCGGCACCAACCCGCAACTCGCCGGGCAAAGCTTAGTAATCGGCGCGCATTACGATCACCTCGGCACTGGCTGGCCCGACGTGCGCGCCGCGCATCAAGGCAAAATCCATCACGGCGCGGACGACAACGCCAGCGGCATCGCGGTGATGCTGGAACTCGCGCGCCAGATCGTGCCGAAATGGCAACCGGAGCGCACCGTCATCTTCGTCGCATTCACTGGCGAAGAAGCCAACCTGCTCGGCTCCAAACATTATGTCCGCAGCAGCGAAAAATTCCCGGTCGATAAAATCATCGCGATGTTGAATCTGGACACCGTCGGGCGGCTGGAAAACAATCCCGTTACGGTATTCGGCACCGGCACTGCGCGTGAGCTGGTGCACATCTTCCGCGGCGCGAGCTTCGTCACCGGCATTCCGGTCAACCCCGTGCAAGACGACTTCGGCTCCAGCGACCAAGCGGCGTTCATCCAAGCTGGCATTCCGGCGGTGCAATTCTTCGCCAGCGCGCACGAGGACTACCACGCTCCCGGCGACACCGTCGATAAAATCGACTCCGCCGGATTGGTCAAAGTCGCCGCGATCCTGAAGGAAGCCAGCGAATACCTCGCCAACCGCATCGAACCGCTCACGGTCACACTATCGGCAGCGTCCGCCGAATCCACCGAACCGAGGGAAATGCTGAGTAATTCGGCGAACGAGAGGAAGCACGAGGCGCACGGAACGCAGCAACCAAGACATATCAACAAGATAGGCAAGGATGCGAGTACCGCGCAACGAAGTGATTCGCTCGTGCAGTCAATTAATCAGGATTTCCCTAAAGAAAAACGCACAGCCAGTCTAGGCACGGTGCCTGATTTCTCCTATCAAGGCGAAGGCGTGCGCATCGACAACACCCTCCCCGGCTCCCCGGCACAACAAGCAGGACTGCAACAAGGCGACATTTTGATTCAACTGGCCGGGCAACCGGTTAGCGACTTGGCGTCGTATGCGGCGATTTTGCGATCGTTAAAGGCGGGAGAGAAAGTGGAATTGAAATATCGAAGGAATGATGCGGTTATGGAAGCTGAGGCGGTGCTGGTGGAACGGTAGCAAATGGTTGCTGATTCCGGATTGCTTCGATTGCTGGAGCATTATTCGATTAGCCAAAGGAAGCTTGCCATCAAAAATAATAGAGTGTTACTCTATGAAATGCTTGTTTTTCATGTTGAAACGATCGTGCTCGCATCTTTCAAGGATAGATCGAGTAAATTGTTAATTGAGCCACTTGTTCATTCACACGAATTAACCGAACCTCCTTCACAAGAATCAAACAAACAGAAATCTTGAAACGAATAAATATCCAATCGCTACTACAAGCAAAAGATTCATTGAAAGAAGGTAGTTTCAAGGAGTTCTTGAAGCACTATGGCATAGAAATCAAAGGTGCAGAAATTGAGGATCTAAGAATTCTAGCCAAAGCCCTGAGCGGCATTGGGTGCAGCATAGGAGCTTTAGATAGGTTTTATGTGGGTTACAAAATTCCGCAGATAGGCAAAGAGTTTGACTTGCTACGTTTTGGCCGAAAGTGCATTATAAACGTAGAACTCAAGAATAACTGCTCGGAAGACAAAATTAAGAAGCAACTAATACGAAACAAATACTACTTGAGCTTCATTGGAAGGAAAGTTTACGCCTTCACTTTTATATCCGAATCCCAAGAGCTGCACTTTCTACGAGATGACGAACAACTAGAAAAAACCAAAGTTGACCACTTAGCGGAATTACTCACCAATCAGGATATAGATGATGCGGAAGTTCCGGATGCATTATTCAATCCATCTGACTACCTAGTTTCACCTTTCAACTCCACGAAAAAGTTCTTAGCTGGGGAATATTTCCTAACACATCAGCAAGAAGATGTGAGAAATCAAATCATTGATTCCCTGAAGCTACCCAAAGCAGCGAAATTCATTTCAATCATTGGCAGCGCGGGAACAGGAAAGACCCTATTAACATACGATATCGCAAAGCATCTTATAGGCAACAAGAAAAGTCCGCTCATCATCCACTGCGGACTACTAAATAACGGTCACGCAGAGTTGATAAAAAATGGCTGGGTGATTACTCCAATAAAAAACTACAGCAACCACGATCTTGCAAATTATGATTTAGTTATCATCGATGAGGCTCAAAGAATCTATCCCAAACAACTAGACACTATCATCGAGAAAGCAAGGCTAGCAAACTGCTGCTGCATCTTCTCACACGACAAACTTCAAACGCTAGCAAACTGGGAAAAAAAGAGCGATATTAGCGCGAAGATTGGCTCAATCAATCCAATTACCCAATACAAACTATCGGAGAAGATAAGAACAAACAAAGAAATAGCCACATTCATAAAAATGCTCTTCAACAACAAGAAATCTCTGCCCATTTCAAGTAATGGCAACATCGAATTAAATTATTTCAACACCACAATAGACGCAAAAAGTTACCTAGACGCACTCGATGAAAGCAGATGGGAAATTTTGCGATTCACCCCATCACAGTACAATAATGAACATCACAAGAAATACTCGGAAGTATCGAACAGAACATCACATCAAGTAATCGGGCAAGAATTTGACGGCGTTGCTGTAACGATTGATCAGTTTTTCTCCTACGATGACAATGGCGATCTGATTTATAAAGGTGGCGCATACTACGACCTACCCAAGATGTTATTCCAAAACATCACAAGAGCCAGAAAGAAATTGAATCTAGTAATTATAGGCAATGAAGAATTGCTAAATAGATGTATCACCATCCTACAATAGCCATTAAACAAAAAACAAAGGGTCAGACTCGATAGATTATGCTTCGCACAAGGGGTCAGATCTTGAATTTTCCTTAACAAGAATACCAAGAAATGAAGATCATTCTAAAAACAACACTTTCCAAAAAAGACCAAGTAATCCTGGATTCGCTGCAAAAAGCCGTGCCCCAGGCACTTGAAAGGAAACGCCGCTTGGGCCATTACGCCGTAGTCTGGCGGAATGGCAAACCAGTGATGATCGGTGAGGATGCACCGAAGATATCTGAAGATTCCGCCAGTTATGAAGCTGGTAAAGGCTTTTAGAGCAATGAAGTCTGACCCCCATCGATTTTCAGATTCCCTCCGTGTTACGCACTGCGACACCGGTTATTTCAAACATTAATAACCGCATGCGATACCACCACCTTTTACTCTTGGTTTTTCTATTTCAGTCAATTCCTGCCCTCCCAGCATCGAGCACATGCCCGGAAGTTTCAAATTACGAATGTTTGGTAAAAAATTCGATGCAGGTGTATCAAGAAGATGCTGAGCAATGGTGGAAAATTTACCATCACACCGCCGCCAAAGCCAAGAAATGCGAGAATTTCATCGACGTTACGCTTTTCTTGCGACTGTGGTCTGGCGGCACTGACGGAGAAATGGCCGAGGGTCTTACCACCGATACCGAGGAAATTCTGATCACGAACAGTCCGTGTTTTTTTGAAGGATTATTGGAGCTATCAAAGGTAGAAATAGCTGCGTTCATTACGCACTATTGCCCACTGACAGAACCGGGGCTCATTGTCAAAGCACTCAAGCAAGCCTTGGAAAATGCACGCTACCGGCACATAGCAGCGCAATTACTGCATGAAACTTGCATTCAAGCCACAGATTGACGAAATTATATCCATCATTCACGGCGCATCCTCACAATCCACATGAAAGCCAAGATCATTCAACTTAAACGAATACAAAAAAATCACAGGGAGATTGTGTAATGCCTACCTGCTGGATCATTGCCGGTCCCAACGGCGGAGGCAAAACCACCTTCGCACTGGAATATCTATCCAAGGTGGCGGACTGTTCTCATTTTGTTAATGCCGATCTGATCGCGGCGGGTCTTTCCCCGCTGGCACCGGAACGCGAACTGATTGCGGCAAGCCGTATCTTTTTGAACGAAATCGAAGAAAACATCAATCGCCGCGAGAATTTTGCATTCGAAACCACGCTTTCAGGCCGTAGTTATCTGCGTCTGATTGATCGGCTGCAACGTGATGGCTGGCGAGTAGAGTTGATCTATCTTGCTTTGCCCAGCGCCAGAATATCGGAAATGCGTGTCGCGGAAAGGGTTGCGCATGGCGGCCATAATATTCCGTTGCACGACATCGAGCGGCGTTTCCCGCGCAGCCTAGCTAATTTGCTCAATATATTTAGCCACAAAGTTGATCGCTGCACTTGTTTCATGAATGATGGTGAAAGTCCCATTTTAGTGTTTGAACAAAAAGGCGGCAGTCGTGATATTCTTCACGAAGGATATTATCACCAGTTATTAACAAGCATCACCAAATGAAAATTACACTAAAAACAACGCCTTCCAAAGAAAGTCAAGTGATCCTGGATGCGCTGCAAAAGGCCGTGTCCCAGACGCTTGAAAGGAAACGCCGCTTGGGGCATTACGCCGTCGTCTGTCGTGATGGCAAGCCGGTGATGATCGGTGAGGATGCGCCGAAGGTATCGGAAAATCCTGCCAGTTATGAGACTGACAAAAACTTTTAAATTAAAACACCCTGCCGCAAGCTCTCATTAAAAATTACATTCTGTTTTTATTCAATTTACGTTAGGCGCTTATGAGCATGCTCTCTTCATTGAAGACTCAGGCCAAGCAGCTTAAGCAGCACATCCTCACGGTGTATTTCGCTGCGCGTGATCCACGCACGCCCCTTCTTGTCCGCGCTCTGGCGGTATTCGTGGCTGCATATGCCCTCAGTCCCATTGACCTCATTCCAGATTTCATTCCGGTCATTGGCTACCTTGATGATCTATTGCTGATTCCGCTTGGTTTGGCCTTGGTTGTCCGGCTTACGCCACCAGAGGTTTTAGAGTCCGCCCGGGCGCGAGCGAAACAGGCCGCCAGCAAGCCAATCAGCTATACCGCCGCAGCATTCTTCGTAGCGTTATGGCTTGTCGTGGCATGGGTTGCTGTCAGTTGGGTCGTCAGTGTTGTTCGCACCTAACATGATGTTCGAGAGAGACGCGCCAAAAGCGATGTTTTCCTCAACTTTACATAAGGGAAGCGCTGATTAATTCAACGAACGTGATGAAGGGCGAGGCGCACGGAACGCAACAACCGAGACATATCAATCTGGTAGGCGAGGGAGTGAGTACCGCGCAACGAAGCAATTCGCTCGTGCAGTCAATTAATCAGCGCTTCCTTAGGAGCAATATGAAACGAAGCATTGTTACCATCCTCCTGCTGCTAGCTGCCTTACCTATTGCTGCCTGGCAGTACAAATCACTTTCCGGCCAATACCGCATCGCGGGTAAAACCATTATTGATCCGCCACTATCCGAAGCTAATGACACACACTTACACCTCACGTTGTCCGGCGCTGCCGCGCGAGATTTATACAACGCAATGAAAGTCGCCCCAAAACCTGACGAGTGTGCCGGCAACGGAACCATGATAAAGACCGTCGGAGAAATGCAGTGCCTTCGCTCCGGGGATGGAAAAAAGTATGAATGTTCATTCGCAATCGACATTGCAAACCAAACGATAACGGGAGCCAGCGTGTGTTAATAGTTTTCCACCCGCCCCTAACCCGCAGTGAACCGGATGTCGGAACAGTATGTTGTTGGGATTTCTTCCGCGCTTCGCACCCCGGCGATTACTTCAAACGTTAACTCTATGTGATTCCCCCGCTTTTTTCTCTTGGCTTTTCTAATTCAGTCAATTTCCGCCCTCCCAGCATCGAGCTCATGCCCGGAAGTTTCTGACTGTGCGAGTTTGTTAAAAAACTCGCTTCAGTTGTATCAAGAGGATTTTGAGCAATGGTGGTAAGCCTCCAACCCCACCACCAACTCACACTCTTTCACTAATATTTCAATAATGCAGATTTCTCGGGAAATCTTTCATCACATTTTACAAAGACTTTACATTGTCTCAACAATTGAGGGGGATTGTTATTTTATAGTTTCACCATCGCAGCTTTGCTCAACGATTAAATGAAACTTAAACAAATTTGAATGAAATATTAAGGAGACAATCATGACAACCATCACTTTTTTAGTTAATGGCAACACCGCAGCAGACAAACAATCCAAAGTACGCGTCGATGTAACCGAGCGGCAGGACGGTTCACTGTTCTTTGAAGTCAAGCAGCATGGTTTTTCAATCAACCAACTGTACGGTGTTTATTTCGATGTGACTGATAAATCTCTACTCAATACCCTCAGAGTCAACGAAGATTCCAATATCAAGTATGTCAGCAGCGAATCGGCTGCTGCGACGGGTACACACGGCACCGATCATGCGGTCACACGTAATGGCATCGGTCACAGTTTCATCCGCACTTACAATTTTATTCTCACAAGCGTCCAACGCAGACTTACTTTAGCTGATTTTGCAAATATCAAACTCGACTGCGCTAACGACAATACTGCATTCCAAGACGACGAGGATAGTCATCGCTGGTTGTACATGAGCTTGGCTTAACAGCCTGTTAATGGCAGCGGATTATTTGAACTGAATATTAATAGAACTCAACAAGGGAGGCATTATCATGAGAATCAACGAACCCGTAACCCAGCGTGATATGGGCATGAACAATGAAACCGAAATTATTTCAACGACCAACCTGAAGGGCATTCTGACATCCGCCAATGATGACTTCATCCGTATGAGCGGTTTTACCTGGGATGAACTGAACGGCAAGAATCATAACATCATCCGTCATCCCGACATGCCGCCTGAAGCATTTGCCAACCTATGGGAAACTTTGAACAGTGACAAGCCGTGGATGGGCATCGTCAAAAACCGCAACAAATGCGGCGACCATTACTGGGTGGATGCTTTCGCCAGCGCACAATACGAAGACGGTCAAGTGATCGGTTACCAATCGGTCCGGGTCAAACCGAAACAAGAATGGGTCGACCGTGCTGAGGCGCTGTATGCCAAAATCATGTCGAAAAAAACGGATTCCGACAAACGCCGTTCGACGCTGAGCAGCGTAAAGCTGACACGTTTTCCACTGTCATTTACCAACCGGGTCGGTTTGAGCGTATCGAGCCTTTTCATCATACTGTTCACGATCCTGGCCGCTGCCGGGCAAATCGCGTGGACACCGGCATTGATGGGCGCCATCGCGGGAGCGGCGGTCAGTTATGCCACTGTATACACCTTATTGTCCGGACTACGCAAAATGGCCGCACGCTCCGAGAAAATCGCCAACGATGCGCTGACACGTTATATCTATACCGGCAGAACCGACGAAATCGGTCAAATAGAATACGCACTGATCTTTATGAACGCTAAACTGCGCACCGCAATCGGGCGCGTCAAAGAATCATCATCCGTGCTAAATCATGTCGCATCTGAAATCGCAACCGGCAACATGCACTTATCCGAACGCACCGAAAATCAGGCATCGAGTCTGGAAGAAACAGCATCCAGCATGGAGGAAATCACCTCTACCGTACAGCATAATGCCGACAATGCACGCCAAGCCAATCAACTAGTACGTGATTCGCAACATTATGCGGAAAAAAGCGGTGCGGTGGTTACCAGTGCCATGCATGCGATGGCTGAGATCCACGACAGCAGCAAAGAAATTGCAGAGATCATCAATGTCATTGATGGCATTGCGTTCCAGACCAATCTGCTGGCACTCAATGCAGCCGTTGAAGCAGCCCGGGCAGGTGAACAAGGGCGCGGATTTGCGGTAGTCGCGAATGAAGTACGTAACCTGGCTGGCCGCAGCTCAGATTCTGCCAAACAGATCAAAGTATTGATTAACGACAGCGTGGCCAAAGTGGAGAAAGGTACTAGCTTGGTTAACGAATCCGGTGAAGCACTCAGAATGATCACCGAGAGCGTCAAAAAGGTTTCCGATATCGTGGCCGAAATCTCCGAATCCTGCCAAGAGCAAGCCAACGGCATCGGGCAGATCAATCAGGCGGTATCGCAGATCGATGAAACCACGCAACAAAATGCCGCACTGGTCGAAGAATCAGCCGCTGCAAGTGAAGCAATGTCACAAAAAGTCAAATTGCTTGCCGGTTTGGCGTATCAGTTCAAGCAAGAGAATGCCCATTAAATTAGAAAAGATTCAACCGGGCTAACATAGCAGGCTTTTGGCAAGTCAACAGCGCTTGTCAAAAGCCTGTTCCTCCTGTTGATAGAAGTATCACTCAGCGTATAAAACTAATTGAAGAGAAGCAGTGCCAGTAGCATCGTTATGCTCCTCGGCTAGCCAGGTACTTCGATCAATTTGATAGCCTGGTGGAATTTTCCATCACCTACCACAACGGATAAAACCAAAATATTTTGCCACATCAAAATACTATCGGATCAATTTGATAGTATTTTTTGAGATACAGTGTGAAATGTCACATTGTCGCTCGGTTAATTCTGTTAAGCTAATTTTGCAGTGGTTGGTAAATACGACAATCAACTGCGTTTCAATCTGTCATTTGCTCCAAATTCTGATTCTCTACAGGCTATTAATCGATAGCCTGCCCACATTATTCTGATAAGGAGAACATCATGGCCATAAAAGACAATCCCAGATTCTACGATCTTGCCGTCATTACCGAATTAGTTGACGTTACAAGCGACAGCAAACCACCGGAAGTTTTTGCGTATGCATTCTCGGCGGATGGGCGGATGCTGACATCCGCGCCGGTTAAAGATGGCAGTAAAGCGTCATTGCGCGTGCCCGTGATGGCAAATAAAGACCGGGTGCGCATCCTGATCGGTCCGGCATCCGAAGAAAAAGAAGTCGGGTACGATGATTTGATGCGCCGCGGTGCACAGCAACAGTTTTTATTGGTCGACCCCAAAACTCCAATCAAGGAAGTAAGGTTCCGCGTATTCCCGGATATTTGGCGTTGCTGGTTACTTCATGCTTGTTTCGTGCGCGGAAAATTGATGAAACGAATTACCGTTGGCGGTACCGTCGTCGAGTATCCGGTGTGCAATGCGACCGTCGAGGTTTTTGAAGTCGATCCATTGCATATCCTGATTCCAAAGCTGCCGGATGCCGTGATCGACCGGTTGCGCGATGTGATCGTTCATCCGCGCCCATGGCCGTCAGTTGCCGATCTCCCTCGAATTCCCGAGCCATTCCCGTGGCCAGGCCCAGGACCCGATCCGGCACCGTTTGAGCGGCGCATGATGATGGCGGCCGCCGGCCCTGTGCAAGCAACCGTTCCGGCGGAAGATACCGCCGATGCCTTCGATCAAATCGCAAATGCGACGGAATTGAAATATATCGCCCAAGCCGGCAGCCGGCTGCAATTTCAGCAAGCATTGATCGACAATGCGTTCATTATCCGCCCTCTGCTCTGCCGATTTTTTCCACTGTTGGTTACCAAGCAGAAAGTCGCTACTGCGACCACGGACGCTTGCGGGAATTTTCAAACGGTGTTTTTCCGGGGCTGCAACGATACCGACATTCCCGATCTCTATTTCAAAGCGCGCCAGCGTTTATTCGGCTTCTTGGACGTGACGATTTACGAACCCAAACCGGTCTCGTGCCATACGCATTGGGATTACGTCTGCGGCACCGAAGTCACGTTGTACACCACGCATCCTTTGGCGCAAATTTGTTCACCTTGTCCGCCGGTGATCGGTCCCGCCAATTGGGTGGCGTTTCTTGCCATCGGCGCGCATGCGTTAAGCCACATTTACGGAACCGCACCGGCGCTGCAAGGCAGTACCGACGACAGTAATCGCGGCTTGACCGATAGCGGCGCGCCGTGGGGTGGATTACTGCGGCCGCGGCTGGAGTTTTCCAATGCATTGGAAGCACTCGGCGTGAAGTATTACCGGATTTTCTGGCGCAAGGGCGATAGCGGTGATTTCGCGCCGCTGAGCAGCGCGGTTTATCATTACTACCGCCACGATGTGAATACGCCGACCGGACCGATGCCCGCATGGACACCGTATCTGCTCGGACCTAAAAATGCCGATGACGGCGCCGGCCATATGGTGCCCGATTTGTTTGAAATCCCCTATCCATCGGTTGCGCCCGAAGGCGTTTGGGATGCGCCGCCGCATATCAGCGAGATCGTCGAGCATTTCACCAATGCAAAATTCCCGACGCAGGAATTGGCGGCGGGTATGACGTACGATGACAATGGCAATACCATAGGAACGGATAACAGCGGCAAGTATCAACTCAAGCTGGATTTGTTCAATGCTAATGGTCAACAGGTCAACATTGCAGCATTAGGTATCCAGTATGTGGTGCCGGATGTACCCGATCTTACCGGCACCATTTATACCACCGCCGCAGCACCGCTCGGTTTGGTCGTTGGCAACAGTATGATTGTTGCGTTACACGTCGATAATAATCACTGCTTTGCCAATATTGATGCGCCAACCATCGGGGCTTTAGCAGCGGATCCATGCTGCGGTGTGTTAAGTTATACCGCCAGCGACTCTGTGACGATGACATGGCAGGCCAAGCATCCGCATGGATTCGCACGCTACCACTTCGGCGTGGTTCGCGGTGTTAATTCCGTGTTGCAGTTGCCTTCCCCCGGCGGTTGGGATCCAGTCGGCGGCGGTTCGTTCTCAATCTCCCGGACAGTATCGAATTTGCTGAACGACAACTTGCCGCCGGGCTGCCCGGTCGATGGTTGCCCGGTCGCCGGCTTCAGCGAAAATCTTTATGTGGATGCGATGGCAACCGATGGCTGGAGCAGCGAACTCGGCTATGATGCCAGCGCGGTTCGCGCGTTTGTGCTGTCGAAAGCACCGGTTTAACACAAAAAATAAGGGGCTGTAGTAAACTCGCTACAGCCCCGAATTGTAGACAATTCGAGAAAAATAATAGGAAAGTTGCGGCAAACTTACACACTCCAACAAACAATCAATAAAGCCTGAAGAAAGAAGGTTTATTGCCCCGCGCTGTGTGGCGAGGCTGTTTATTGAAATACTAGGACTTAAGAGAAATTAAGCAACTGCTTTATTGCCTAGGAAAAATACATCGACACAAAAATCAAAGCCACTGCTACCGCACCAATGACTACTAAATTAATACCTAATTTTTTAAACGCTACAACATCGACTTCCTCTAACATATTCATAATTTCCTCCAATAAAAAGCTCTAGTGGAGTATGAATTCTGAATCAAAACAAACCTAAATTTATTGATATAGATCAAAAAATATCAAATTGATTCTGATGGTTATTTTCGTATACCTCACATACGCAACTTCGATGCCCTGTACCATTAAACCGCAGTTACTTCAGATTCCGGCTTTTCTTGATTAAATCGTAGGCGATTTGAACTTCCTGGGCTCGCTCGGTTGCGACCGCGACCATGTCTTCCGGCACCCCCTGCCCCATCAATTTGTCCGGGTGATATTGGCTCATCAATTTGCGGTAGGCGCGTTTAACTTCTTCGTCAGTGCTGTCGCTACCAACCCCCAGCGCCCGGTAAGCATCCTCCAGCGCATTCACGGAATCGGCACCGCCACCGGCAGCGAAATGCATTTGATTCAACACCATGTCGAGCAGTTGCTCGAACGCTCCCGGGGGATAACCCAGGCGACTGGCGATGATTCGCAGCAATTCCTCTTCCTCAGCATTTAAGTGACCGTCGGATAATGCCATGATGATCAGATACACGAGCAGCATTTGCTTCAGATCCGGCGAATGCCCGCAAGCCGCTAAAAATTGGCTGAGTTGCGGCTGAAGATCGTAATCCTTGGCTGCGCCTTGCTTGAATAACGCGATCGCTTGCAGCCGGTGTTCACGTGTCATGCGCAGCTTTTGCATAAACTGTTCGACATGCGAAACTTCGCTTTCGGAAACACGGCCATCCGCCTTGGCCAATTTTCCCATCAGAATAAATACTGTTTCCAGAAAAACCGATTGGCGGCGCGCCGCATTGAATGGATTGACTCCGCCGGGACCATAAGCCAATAGCCGGTCGATGAAACTGCCGCCGATCAGGCCGAGAATCAAGCCTATAAAACCCAGCACCAGAAATCCGGAAAGTGCGCCCAGTATCTTAAACACGATTAACCCGGATTAGCGATAAAGCGATCATAGTAAATTGACTACAAAATCAATATACGAGCTTGTACTTTCGGCTGCAGCAAATGCGATCATTGTGTTTGTTCCGCCCATTGTTCCGGGGTCAGTGTTTTCATTGACAGTGCGTGAATCTCCTGCTTCATCCGGTCTCCCAATGACTTGTAAACCAATTGATGCTGCTGAATCATGCTCTTTCCTTGAAAGTGCGTGCTGACAATCAGTGCGTGAAAGTGATGACCGTCGTCGCCTTCGACCTGTACGTGTTCACAAGGCAACGAAGATTCGATATAGGTTTTTACATTCTCTGCGGTCAGCATGGTTGTTCTCCTTTTGTGTGGTTTGCAGGCAAAATGACCCGCCGGTTAATGTCGTAATTTGTAGCCGGTTCTAAGCATCCGTATCGCCAGCATGGAAATGATCATCAGGCATGATGCCACAATCAACAAACTAATATAAGGTGAGATATCCGAAACGCCCAGGAAACCGTAACGGAAACCGTCGATCATATAAAAGAACGGATTGAGATGCGACAAGTATTGCCAGCCGGATGGCAATGAATGGATGGTATAAAACACCCCCGATAGAAATGTCAGCGGCATGATGATGAAATTTTGGAAAGCAGCCAGTTGATCGAATTTATCCGCCCAGATTCCTGCGATCAATCCGAGCACGGCAAGAATCCCGCTGCCAAGCAACACGAAAATGATTGACCAAATTGGAAGTTGCAGCGGAATATCAAAAAACACCCAGGTAACGATATATACACCCAAGCCGACCAGAATGCCTCTGACCACCGAAGCGAGAACATAGGCTAGAAAAATCGTGTGATACGACAGCGGCGACAACAGGATAAACACGATATTACCGCTGATTTTCGATTGAATCATGCTGGACGATGAATTGGCAAAGGCATTCTGAATAATTGCCATCATCACTAAACCGGGAATCAGAAAATGCGTGTAGGCAATGTCCGGATATACTTCCACATGCGCTTCCAATACGTGAAAGAACACCAGCAAATACAATAGTGTCGACACCATCGGAGCAAGGATGGTCTGGAAGCCGACTTTCCAGAAGCGCAATAACTCCTTGTAAAACAGTGTGAAAAATCCCGTCATTTCGTTAAATTATTATTCTTCATGATGTTGATAAACACATCTTCGAGATCCGGCTGTTGCAAGTGCATTTCGACGATTTCGATATTCGCGGCACGTAACGCCGCCAACACGGATTCGATGTGCACGTAATGATCGATGCGCAATTCATGAATCCCATCCTCATGTTTCGACAAGCGATCTTGCAATCCTTCCGGCAAAGTATCCGGTGACAATCGCAATCGCAACGAGTTGCCGGCTGTCATTTGGCCAATCAAATTATGCGTGTTATCGAGCGCCACAATCCGGCCTTGCTTCAGCATCGCCACCCGGTTGCATAATGTTTCCGCTTCTTCCAGATAATGCGTAGTCAATACGATGGTATGCCCATCACGGTTGAGCTGCTTGATGAATTCCCACAATGTCTGACGCAATTCCACGTCGACACCGGCGGTCGGCTCGTCCAGAATGATCACCGGTGGTTTATGCACCAACGCTTGCGCCACCAGCACACGGCGTTTCATACCGCCGGACAAAGCACGCATATTGGCATGCGCTTTATCGCTCAGATCAAGGCGTTCGATAATCTCATCGACCCACCGGCCATTATTGCGAAGTCCATAATAACCGGATTGAATCAGCAAAATTTCTCGTACCGTAAAAAACGGATCGAACACCAATTCCTGTGGGACGATCCCCAGATTCAATCGTGCTTGCTGGTAATCGCTCAATACATCATGCCCCATGACTTGCACAACCCCGTTATCTGCCAGCGACAAACCGGCAATGATATTGATCAGCGTAGTTTTTCCGGCACCGTTAGGGCCCAGTAATGCAAAAAACTCTCCGGGGTAAATGCTTAGACTAACGTCAGCTAGCGCATGAATTTGGCCGAAATGCTTGCTGACATGTTGAACTTCAAGTGCGGGTAACATCAGAATCAGTCGAAGAAGCTTTTTACTAAGAATCGTAACCGGCGGTTACGTGATCAGGCTGCACCGAATTCCGAGGCGTGATCGCGTGAAACCGGAAACAGCTCCATGACTCCGTATAGTTGAATGAGGCTTTTGAGACTCTCGGACATATGAATAAACTGCAGTGACCGCTTTGTTTTTTGGGCGGCTCGTTGCCATTCCAACAGCATGCTGATGATCGTGGAATCTACATCGGTCACTCCCTCTAAATCAACCATGAGCGATTGATTCCCAAATAATGCAACCCCTTGGCGGGTCAACCGCACGACATGATCAATCGTAACCGGTCCCTGCAAAACGATGCAATCACCTTCGCGCATAATGGTAGGAACCGGCATTTTCAAGTCGTTCATCGGCATTAATTTACTTTTTACCTTCCAGCGATTTGTTCTTATCAGACAACGCCTTCAACAATCCCTCGACACCGCCTTTGCGGACCTGGCTATTGAACGTACCACGATAATTAGTTACCAGACTCACACCGGCAACCGTGACATCGTACACTTTCCAGCCATCCGGTTTTTTCTCCATACTGTAATCGATCGGTACCGGTTCTTTACCATTGCCTTGAATTACCATCGTGCGCACCGTCGTTTCGACTCGATCACCTAATGCCGGCAATGGTTTGACTTTGATGGTTTCATCCTGATAGCTCGTTAGCGCATTGGAATAAGTGCGCACCAGCAGCGTACGGAATTCGTCCACCAATTTGTTTTGTTGTTCCGGTGCCGCTTTTGACCAATGCTGCCCCATCGCCAGTTGCGTCATACGCGTAAAATTAAAATGCGGCAGAATCTTGGTTTCGATCAAATGCAGCATTTTGTCTTTATTGCCATTTTTCAATTCGGCATCTTTATTAATAATTTCAAGAACTTCTTTAACAGTTTGATCGACAAGCCTATCCGGCGCCAACTCCATCGACCATGCTGGAGATATCAACAGACAGGAAAATATCAATCCAATTGTTCCAATTATTCTTTTCATTGTTACCTCACCAAGTTTTAAGTTGTTTGCAATACTAAACCAATCAGAATAAAAAAAATATCCGTTCGCTGATCAGACGACTAGAAAGAATCATCGTCCGCCGCTTTATTAAATAGGAAACGTCCGATTAATTCTTCCAGAACCATGGCCGAATTGGTTTTCATGATTTTATCACCTTCTTTGAGCATCACTTCGTCACCGCCCGCTGCCAGGCCGATATATTGCTCACCCAGTAAGCCCGACGTCAGAATGCTCGCAAACGTATCTTTTGGAAATTGAAAGCGACTGTCCATATCCATGGTTACGACAGCGTCGTAAGTTTGTGTGCTGAACTGAATATCGGTGACACGCCCAACCACAACCCCCGCGCTTTTGACCGGTGCGCGTACTTTTAGGCCGCCGATGTTTTCAAAATTTCCGGAAATGGTATAGCTGTGCGAGGGATTATAAACATTCAGGTTTCCGACTTTGAGACTCAGGATCATGAGCGCAACGACACCCATAACGACAAACAATCCCACCCACAAATCCATTGTTGTCCGCTGCATTAACTGACTCCTCTAAACATGAAAGCGGTCAATATAAAATCAAGTCCTAAAATTACTAACGACGATGTCACCACCGTGCGCGTAGTGGCCCCGGATACGCCTTCCGCTGTCGGCGGCGCATCATAACCCTCAAACACCGCAATGGCAGTCACCGCGACACCAAAAAAACAGCTTTTAATAAATCCGTTTAAAATATCGATGCGAAAATCGACCGCACTTTGCATTTGCGACCAATAGGAGCCTTCGTCCACGCCGATGAATACAACGGTCACCAGATAACCGCCGTAAACACCCATCACGGAAAAAATAGCCGCCAGCAACGGCATCGAAATCACACCCGCCCAAAACCGCGGCGCCACCACCCGCGCAACCGGATCGACCGCCATCATCCCCATCGCCGCCAACTGCTCGGTGGCTTTCATCAGGCCGATCTCCGCAGTAATAGCGGAACCCGCGCGACTGGCAAAAAGCAGCGCTGCCACTACCGGCCCCAGCTCTCGAACCAGCGACAATGCCACCAAAGTGCCAACCGCGGATTCCGAACCATACTTCTGCAATGTTTCATAGCCTTGCAATCCCAGCACCATGCCGACAAACAAGCCGGACACGACGATAATGATGAGCGATAACACCCCGGTAAAGTACAATTCCCGGATCACTAAATTGAACCGGCGGAAACTGGTTCCGGATTTTAGCAGCACCAGCAAGAAAAAACGGCTGGCAATGCCAAGACGCCAGACGCTTTCGATCGTCCGATGACCGATGTTCCGGATGTTGGAAACAATCCGTTTAGGCAAGATCGTTCTCCAGATTCAAATCCTTCCGGTACGGCTGCGCCGGGTAATGAAACGGTACCGGTCCGTCTTCCTCGCCGTGCACAAACTGATGCACGAATGGCGCGACCGACGCGCGCACTTCTTTCGGCGTACCTTCCGCTGCGATCACGCCATCCGCAATAAAATAAACATAATCAACAATTTTTAACGATTCCTGCACATCGTGCGTCACCACGATCGAAGTCATCCCCAGCGCGTCGGTCAAACGGCGGATCAGATTACCGATCACGCTCAACGATATCGGATCGAGACCGGTGAACGGCTCATCGTACATGATCAACATCGGATCCAATGCGATCGAACGCGCCAATGCCACCCGCCGCGCCATGCCGCCGGACAGCTCGTTCGGCATCAAATGGTGCGCGCCGCGTAAACCGACGGCATTCAATTTCATCAACACTAAATCGCGAATCATCGACTCCGGTAAGTTGGTATGCTCGCGCATTTGAAATGCGACATTATCGAACACCGATAAGTCGGTGAACAACGCGCCAAACTGAAACAGCATGCCCATCTTGCGGCGCAATTTAAACAGCGCATCACGATCCAGTTCATGCACCACTTGATTGGCAAATTTGACATATCCCGACGATGGTTGCATTACACCGCCGATCAGTCGCAACAAAGTCGTTTTACCGGATCCGCTCCCACCCATGATAGCGACCACCTGTCCGCGCTTCATGGTCATATCAATGCCTTTCAGAATCGCGCGGGTATCGTAAGAAAAATTCAACCCGTTGATCTCGATTAAGTTTTCAGATGACATGATGCTGCACAGTAAAATTGATTTTCCGGAAGATGCAGGTGATTAATACGATTGCTTTGAGTTTAAGATCAGCGCTGGAATCGATGGCCTGGCATAAATTACGATAAATGACATTAATGCCAATTTTAATCCAGTTTCAGTGAAAATATCGCGCTATATTCATCCTTCAGGTGATTTTTGTGTTTTTTGCTTCAATTGTTGTAAATATCGTTTCAAATCATTTTTGATTTCCGGTGCAAGCATGTATAAACCGATAATATTCGGAACCGCCATAGCAAATATCATAGCGTCGGTAAACAGAATAATATTCGACAGTTGCGCCGATGCACCGATAATAATGAATATACAGAACAATAACTTGTAAATCCATTCGATAGACAATCGCTCACCGAACAAATAGGTCGTACATACCAAACCGTAGTAAGACCACGAAATCATGGTCGAATAAGCAAAAAGGAAAACTGTTAGCGATAGCACGTATGGAAACCACGAAATACCGGATGCAAAAGCACGCGAAGTCAATTCCACTCCTTCGATGCCGCTTCCTTCAACATAAGATCCGGAAATAATGATCACCAAAGCGGTCACCATGCAAATAATCACAGTGTCGATAAACGGTCCTAACATACCCACCATGCCTTGACTGACCGGTTCACTGGTTTTTACCGCGCAATGCGCAATGGCCGAGGATCCGAGCCCCGCTTCATTGGAAAACGTAGCGCGTTGCACCCCCATCAGCAATGCGCCCATCAGAGCGCCCAATCCCGCTTCCGGGTATAGCGCCATGGCAATAATGGTGCTTAACGCGCCGGGAATCGCCTGATAGTGAATTCCTATTACAATGATTCCGGCGACAATATAAATGACTGCCATGAGTGGAACAATACGTCCCGCTACAGCCGCAATCCAACGAATACCGCCGATGATCACCATTCCAACCAAAATTGCCATGAACAAGCCGAAGAGCCAACCTCTATCCGCCAAAAACCCGGCTTCGCCGCCAGTGACAATTAATGCTTGCTGGTACGCTTGATTTGCCTGGAATAAGCCCCCGGCTCCGATGGTACCGCCAATGCAACAAACTGCAAACAATCCTGCCATGAATTTTCCCAACTGCGGTTTTTTCAAGCGCTCGAAGGCACTGTATAAATAATGCATGGGGCCGCCTGAAATCATATTCTTGTTGTCGCACTGGCGGTATTTGATACCGAGCGTCACTTCGACAAATTTGGTCGACATACTGAATATGCCCATAACCGCCATCCAAAACGCCGCGCCCGGCCCGCCGACGGAAATAGCAACCGCCACGCCGGCAATATTACCCAAGCCGACCGTTGCGGAAAGCGAAGTCATCAATGCTTGAAACCGGCTAATCTGACCGGTTAAATTACCACTATCGTGTTTTCCTCGTAACACTTCGATCGCATGACCAAAGCAGCGAATATTTATAAAACCCAGGTAAAGCGTAAAAAATACAGCAGCGATCACCAACCAGATTAAGATCAATTTGATCTCAAGATCCAATAACTGAATGCTGTAAAAAATTACGGAAGCCACCGCATTTGAAACGGGTTCAAACGCGGAATCAATTAACTTATCAATTTCCATGGATTAAAGCATTCTCCAGTTACAAAAACTGTCTGTGTTCCGGCATGGCTCATGCAATAATTTATACAACCAGACTGAGTTCAAATGCGGTTAATGTTGTGAAATAGGAATCATGATACCGTTTAATCCTATTTATTCGGACTTTAATTTAACTGATAGTATTCCATTTTCTGCTTAGCGCTATTGCACCATCATGCCGCAATCGCCCGGCAGAAAATTATTCATTTTGCCATAATTTCCGGTGATACGCATACCATACAAAGAGTTATTAAACTTACTTAACTTCACGAAGGAAGACGCCTGCATGAGATTTTGTAATAAACTCGCATGGTTACATTGCATCATCCTGGTAACACTGCCAGCAGCATTGGAAGCGGGTGAGATTTACCGCAGCATTGACAGCCAGGGACGAGTCACCTACTCGGATCAACCTTCAGCCGATGCGCGACAGCTCGCCCTCACCAATCAACCAAGCCGTCATTTATATTCCGTTGTCAGAGTTTACGATGGCGATACCATTATCTTGGAAGATAAAAAGCAAATCCGGTTACTCGGTATCAACACGCCTGAAATTCAAAGTCGCGTACGCGACAAGGAGCCGGGCGGCATTGAAGCCAAACAGTGGCTGCAAAAACAGATACAGGGTAAGAAAGTGTATTTGGAATTTGATCAAGTGCGGCAAGATAAATATAAACGCTCGCTTGCACATGTATTCACCCCGGATGGCAAGCACTTAAACTTGATGCTGTTGGAAAACGGTCTGGCGGCGGTTAGCATCATTCCGCCCAATGGCCGGTACGCCGGGAAACTGATTCGTGCGCAAGAGAAAGCCGAGAAACAAAAACTGGGCATCTGGTCCATGCCAGAATATCAACCCCGTCCGATTGCACAAATCGCCCATCACAACAAAGGTTGGCAACGATTTACCGGAATCCCCGTAGCCATCAAGAAAAACCGCAAATATACGCGCCTGATATTTGATGATAAAACCGACATCCGCATCTCCAATGCGAATCTGAATCTATTCCCATCGCTCGATACCTATGTGGGAAAATTGCTGGAGATCCGGGGCTGGGTGTCGCGCAAAAAAGATAACTATACGATGTTGATACAGCACCCCAGTGCATTAGTGCCGCGATAATCCTGCAGGTATTGCCGCCGCCACGCTATCTGATTCGTAAGCTGTCAGTATTTAAACTTTTATCGTAACTTCAAATCAATAATAGTTATTCACATTTGCTAAATCTTATGCCGATGCAGAAAGCGCATTTAACAACGGCCACTGAAAATAACCAACCCTTATGGCACCATACCGCCATTGATCAAGTGCTGGAATCCCTTGACACCGTACCGGCAGGCTTAAGCGATCAGGAAGCCGAATCACGTCTGCATACCTTCGGCGCCAACCGGCTGCCGGATCCTCCCGAACGCAGCGCCATCATCCGCTTTCTCTCACAGTTTCGTAATATTTTGATTTATGTTTTGCTCGGTTGCGCTTTGATCACATTAATACTGGCGCATTGGGCGGATACGACGGTGATTCTGGCGGTGGTATTCGCCAATGCCATCATCGGCTTTGTACAAGAAGGTAAAGCGGAAAAAGCGATGGGCGCTATCCGGCAAATGCTGGCACCTACTGCGGCTGTACTGCGTAACGGTGTGCGCCGCAGTATCGCCGGAGAAAAGCTTGTACCCGGCGATATCGTGCTACTGGAAGCCGGTGATAAAGTGCCTGCTGACTTGCGGTTATTCAAAACCCATGGATTGCAATTGCAGGAAGCGATTCTCACGGGCGAATCCATGCCGGTGCAAAAACAAGTCGCCGCGGTTGCCGGCCATGCATTGCTCGGGGATCGTTCCTGCATGGCTTATTCAGGCACTCTTGTAACGGCTGGTCAGGCTAAAGGCATCGTAGTTGCCACCGGTGCTGCAACTGAGATAGGCCGGATCAACAATTTGTTATCGGAAGTGGAGGTTTTAACTACACCGTTGGTAAAACAAATGGCGGTGTTTTCCCAATGGATCACCATTTTTATATTAATTTTGGCAGCATTATTGCTGACCTATGGTTATTTTTCCGAGCATTATGAATTTTCCGAACTGTTCATGATCGTGGTTGGATTATCGGTTGCAGCCATTCCTGAAGGTCTGCCTGCGGTGCTGACCATCACGCTTGCAGTCGGCGTGCAATCAATGGCAAAGCATAATGCCATTGTGCGGCGTTTACCCGCGATTGAAACCATAGGCTCGGTTTCGGTTATCTGCACCGATAAAACCGGGACTTTGACCCGCAATGAAATGATGGTTGCATCGGTGCTAACTCATCAACATTTATTTACGTTGCAAGGCAACGGCTATGAACCACAAGGCGCTTTATTGCTGGAAAACACCAAGGTTTCATTAGCCGAACACGCCGTTCTGGATGAACTCGCACGCGCCGCTGCCTTATGCAACGATGCCTCGTTGCATAGCCATAGCGGCACATGGGCAGTCGAAGGCGATCCTATGGAAGGTGCTTTGCTGGCATTTGCCTGTAAACTCGGTATCGATATTTATCAGACGCAAACGGCATGGACTCGTACCGACGCCATCCCATTCGACGCAAAACACCGCTTCATGGCAACTCTGAATCACGATCACGAACGTCATGCCTGCATTTTTATAAAAGGCGCGCCTGAACAAATTCTCACCATGTGCTCGCTGCAAAGCATCAGTCACGGCACGGAACAATTAAATAAAAACTATTGGCTGGAACAAGCCGACAAAATTGCGACGCTTGGCCAACGAGTATTGGCGTTCGCCGTCAAAACAGTAAAAGCGGAACATACCGTTCTTGAATTTTCCGATACTGAAAGTGATTTCGTGTTACTCGGAATGACGGGCATGATCGATCCGCCTCGCACCGAAGCAATCGCTGCAATCGCCGATTGTCATACCGCAGGCATTCGCGTCAAAATGATTACCGGCGATCACGCTAAAACAGCAGCAGCCATTGGCGAACAAATCGGATTGCAAAATCCGGCGACAGTTCTGACCGGCGCCGATTTGGATAAAATGGACGACAACGCATTGAAATCGGCGGTAATGGCCTGCGATATATTCGCCCGTACCAGTCCGGAGCACAAATTACGCCTGGTGATGGCGTTACAATCACACGGATTATCGGTCGCTATGACTGGCGATGGTGTTAACGACGCGCCGGCGCTCAAGCGCGCCGATGCGGGCATCGCAATGGGTAAGAAAGGTAGCGAAGCTGCCAAGGAAGCCGCCGAATTGGTGCTGGCTGACGATAATTTCGCTTCCATCGCCAACGCAGTACGGGAAGGCCGGACTGTTTACGACAATATTAAAAAAGTCATCACCTGGACTCTGCCGACCAATGCCGGAGAAGCGATGATAATCATTGCCGCATTACTCTTCGGGCTCGTATTGCCGATCACCCCCATTCAAATTTTATGGATTAATCTGATCACTGCTGCAACCTTGGGAATCGCGCTTGCTTTTGAACCGACCGAAGAAAACACCATGCATCGTCCACCGCGAACCCGCGGGGAGCCACTGCTCAATGGTGGTTTAATATGGCAGATTTTTATGGTATCCATTCTGTTTCTTTGCGGTGTTTATGGCGTTTACACATACGCCATCGCCCAAGGATATCCGATTGAACTGGTGCGGACACTTACTGTAAATACGATCGTGGTATTGGAAATTTTCTATTTATTTTTTATCCGCAATATCTACGGAACTTCGTTCACCTGGAAAGCCATTCGCGGCACCAAGGTCGTATGGCTGATGCTCCTGATCGTCACCACCGGACAATTCGCCATCACCTATCTGCCACCGCTGCAAGCAATATTCGGTACTGCCGCGGTCCCGTTTCTCGACGGATTGCTGGTAATCGGTTGCGGCATTGCGCTATTTGTCGTCATCGAAATCGAAAAACAAATCCGCTTGCGTATTAAGGTTTCAAAATCTTGAGAATTGAAACAGTATCATGAGCGGCAAATATTAATTCGCTCAAATAAGAGATCTTGCGAGTGTTTACAAAAAGACAAATAATGCTTTACTTTTGATTCAATTGATCGCTGATCAGATCGACTAATATTCCCCTAGATTGCAGCCCGTGCTGTCAGCGATTTTTCAATTGTTTCAATCCAAGCCAGTAACTCCCCCCGTTTTCTCCAGGTATCAATCAGCAATCTCAGATTCCGCACAGTTGTTTCAGGTTCCCACGATTCCCGGACAGCAGCGAGTGCGGAACTTAGCGCATAGGTTGCACTCTCTTCGTCCTTCGCGAGCACCGCGAGTTCTAAGCGTGTTGCATAATCCCAATAATCCGGCCTTCCCGAGGCGATACGCCGTTCAACCGCATAAGCTACCACCGGTAATACTTTTAAACGTCTCGGATCAGGTGGATCGGCAAGCTCCATTAATGTCACCGCGTTAATCCCCGGATAAGCATCGCGCCAATCCGCTTCAAAACCTTGCAAATACGCATCAATTGCCTTTTTAAGTAATCCCTTGGCGAGAAACTTGTCACCGTTTTTGCAAGCATTCTCCCAGCGATCTTTAAACACCCGCCCGAGTATGCCGTAGGTTTTGCTTGGACCACGTTTGGCGATGACATCCAATAACACTTTTTCAGCTTCATCGCTGCGACCGGCACGGTTCAAAGCCAAGCCCAATTGCTCTTGCACCATCACGGTAGCCGCGAGCGGCAGAGACATTTTTGCCACCAAATCAATCATTTCCTGCCACCCGCGCACGGCACGATACGACAAAAACAAATCAATCACGATACCGGATTCTATATCCGCCACTTTCGCATTTTGTGTAAGATCGCGCTCAACCGCACTAACGGCTGCCAATCCTTGCTTACGAGCATTTGCCAATGTTTGCTTGATCTGCTCCGAATAATTCACTCGGTTACGAAATACATCTGTTTTTAACCGTTGAATATCGGGAAATCCCTCTACTAACTGGAATACCGGGCTGTCGGCGAGTTGCTGACGTGCTTCCTGGAGCTTGGTTGTCAAACTCGCAACAACAATTTCAGGGTCTTTGGGCTTGCCGTCAGCGCCAAGATCATAGGGCAAACTGCGCAGCGGCGCCACATCAAACGGAAGCTGACCGGTATCCTTCGCAAACAGCAGCAGGGTCGAAGAAGGGCGAATCGCATGGCGCAAACCCAATTCATAAAACACATTCGCATTGGCCGTGGTTAAATCGGCAATAGCATATTCACATAAAATCAAGCGTTCGAACATCGGCTTGTGAATAATGCCACCCGCCATTTCCTCATCGGCCCGTAACGGTTCAAGTCCCGCAGCACGAATAGCCGGAGCAATTAATTCCTGATAAACCGCATCGAAATCCACCAAAATGCCGGAAATTGCGGGTTTCTTGCCAAAAGGCATTAATACAAAGCAGAGCGGCTTCATTTTGATCCTTCGGTACGAAAAAGCGCAGCCAACATTTTATATATTTAAGACTATGAGTATCAATTTCATCTTGAAAAGCAGGATTCTGATCTCCAATTTTGGCAAGGTGATCTTTCTTTTATTGTTTAGTTTCTTCAACAATCGCATAAAGCGTACTAAGTTCGCTAAAAACTTTATCGATTCTATCAATATCCATGAATTCACATTTAACTAGAAAGATTCTTCTTTTCTACAAGAAGAATCTAAATTTAAACATAAAATCTACTCTTTGCATTTTAGCGATTTAAATAATCTCTATTACAAACACTCTCACATAAATATGCAGTTTAATTTTTAGTGCTGACAAACACCCAGGATCTTTAATAAGTCCTAGCTTTCGGTGGAAACGATTCGACTGTAATCGGTTTCAAGCGCACCGGCTTGTAATCCAGCCGGTTGCCTTCGCTGAAAAATAGCGTGTGCTTTAACCATTTGACGTCGTCACGTTCAGGGAAATCGTTGCGGGCGTGGGCGCCGCGGCTTTCGCGGCGGGCTTCGGCGGAGATCATGGTGGCGATCGCGACTTCTTTCAGATTATCGAGTTCCAATGCTTCGATACGCGCGGTATTGAAGACTTTGCTTTTATCCTTGATTTCCGTTTGTTCGACACGTTTGCCCACTTCCAGGATCTTCTCCACGCCTTTCATCAGCATATCCTCAAATCGGAACACGCCGCAGTAGGTTTGCATGGTTTTGGCCAATGCTGCGTGCACTTGTGCGACACTTTCGCCATCTTTTTGATTTTCCAAGCGCGCCAATCGCGCCAGCGTTTTATCGGCAGCATCCTCCGGTAACGGTTTATGGTGTGGTTTAGTTTTTAAATCTTCGATGACTTGATGAGCCGCGGCACGGCCAAACACGACGAGATCAAGCAGTGAATTCGTCCCCAAACGATTGGCGCCGTGCACCGATACGCAGGCGCACTCACCGATCGCATAGAAACCGGATACGATCTCTTCCGGGCCGGTTTTGTACGGTGCTACCACTTGCCCAAAATAATTGGTCGGGATACCGCCCATCATGTAATGCGCCGTCGGAACTACCGGAATCGGTTCGTTGATCGGATCGACATGTGCAAATTTCATCGCCAGTTCACGGATTCCCGGCAGGCGCGTCTTGATGATTTCCGCGCCGAGATGATCGAGTTTCAACAACAAATGATCGCTTTCCTCGCCGCAACCACGACCGTCTTTAATTTCCGTCGTCATCGCCCGGGATACCACGTCACGGCTCGCCAGATCTTTGGCATTCGGCGCATAGCGCTCCATAAAGCGCTCGCCGCCGCGGTTCAACAAATAACCGCCCTCGCCGCGCACCGCCTCGCTGATCAACACGCCGACCCCATACACACCGGTTGGGTGAAATTGCCAGAACTCCATATCTTCCAGCGGAATCCCGGCACGCGCCGCCATACCCAGTCCGTCACCGGTATTGATCAAGGCATTGGTGCTGGCTTGAAAAATGCGCCCACCGCCGCCGGTTGCGAATAAGGTCGCTCGCGCTTGCAAGATCGACACTTCACCGGTTTCCATCTCGAGCGCGGTTACACCTAACACGTCGCCTTGCTCGTCGCGAATCAGATCCAACGCCATCCATTCGACAAAAAATTGCGTATTGGCACTGACATTGCGCTGGTATAGCGTGTGCAACAGCGCATGACCGGTGCGATCCGCCGCCGCGCATGAGCGCGTGGCCTGCGCACCGCCAAAATTTTGCGATTGTCCGCCAAACGGGCGCTGGTAAATTTTGCCGTTTTCCAAACGATCGAACGGCATACCGAAATGTTCCAATTCGTACACCACTTCATTGGCCTGGCGGCACATAAATTCAATGGCGTCTTGATCGCCAAGATAGTCCGAGCCTTTGACGGTATCGTACATGTGCCAATGCCAATTATCTTCGGTGACATTACCCAGCGATGCGGCAATGCCGCCTTGAGCCGATACCGTATGCGAACGCGTGGGAAAAACTTTGGATAGTACTGCGACTTTTAAGCCCGCCTCCGATAGCTGCAACGCCGCGCGCATGCCGGCGCCACCCGCGCCGACGATGACTACATCGAATTTTCTTTTGGTTATCGCCACATCAACCCCATAAAATATCCGCCGTCCACACCAAATAAAATAGCAATGCGGTAATCACCGCGATTTGCGCGAGCAAGCGAATCGCCACCGGATGCACATAATCCATCAAAATATTACGCATACCGATCCAAGCATGCCAGAACAAGCAAATGAAAAACACCAATGTCGCAATGCGCATCCCATGATGGCTGAATAAGGTTTTCCATCCAACATAGTCTTGCGGAGCCGCAACAAACAGCACTACAATCAATCCGGCTAAATAGAGTGCCATCAGCACAGCCGTCACGCGTTGCGCCAGCCAATCCTTTAAACCGTAATGCGCACCGGTGACCGCTAATTTGGCTGGTTTCACCATATTAATACTCCCGCTATCACCGTCAACGAAAATCCGGCTATTAAAACCACAACGCTGCTGGCTCGCGCTGGCGATAATGCGACACCAATATGCAAATCCAGTAGCACATGACGAATACCGGCACACAGATGATGCAGAAAGAACCACAGCGATAACAGCAGTAGCCCCTTGATCGCCGGCATCTGCCAGTAACCGATTAATATTTCGTAACTTTCCGGCGATTGCAGCAATAGCTGCATGCCGCATAATACCAAGGGTATACCGGGAAAAAACAGCAAGGCACCGCTGATTCGATGCAGTATGGAAACCACCGCGGGTAACGGTTGCTTGATCTTGAACAGATTCAGATGCTTGGGACGTTTAGGGTGTATTTTCGCTTCCATGCGGGAAATTCTAACGTAGAAAATTCAGTCACCAACCTTACAACGGAGTTTAGTCGGTTATGCTGCATGTTACAAGCGCTAACTGGGAGTTAAAATAACCCGGCCTTAGCTTGCCGGGGGGTTTTTAGATTAACAACTTCAATTACAGAGTGCGGCGGCTATCCAAACTATAGCTTCCGGCGTCCTGTACCGCCAGTGACAATTCACCTGACTTACCTACCTGCATAATTTATCATCGCCATCTCAAGACAACCATTGCTCCGAAGCCAAGCAGGAAGCAGGCATTGCCGTCACACCTTCCGACATTGGCCAAGGCTCACCTTCACTATGACATATCACATACAAATGATCCAACTTTAATATTTCTGTTGCAGAACGCATTGATACAGTCATTTGCGGCGATTTGGTTAATTTAATCTCAAACCCCAAGCGCCGCCCGTCCTGAATTATCAACAAATCAAGCTCACCCCCTGAATGCACGCCCCAGAAAAAAGCTTCACCCCGTTTAACATTCATGCGATGAATAATCTCTCGCAGAATAAATCCTTCCCAAGAAGCACCGCACTTGGGATGCGCCAACAAGGCATCTTCATCGCCTATACCTAGCAAGCTATGCAGCAAACCGCTATCCGTCACATAAACCTTAGGCGATTTAATTTCCCGCTTACCTACGTTGGCATGCCAAGGCATCAACCGGTAAGCCATAAAAGTTCCTTCCAGAATATCCAGATAACGTGATACCGTTTTGTCACTGACCCCCAACGACCGTGCCAACTCACTCCCGTTCCAGGTTTGCCCGTGATAATGGGCTAGCATTGTCCAGAAGCGGCGTAGCGTTAATGCAGGAAGGTTGATGCCGAGTTGCGGCAAGTCGCGTTCAAGATATGTGCGAATAAAAGCATCACGCCATTCCCGGCTGAGTTGCATGGTATCCACCAGCAAAGCCCTCGGAAAACCGCCACGCAGCCAGCGATTGTTCAGCCAAGCGGAGGAAGTATCCGCTTGTGCAATCTCACGCAATGACAATCCATCCAGTTCATGAAAAATCACCCTCCCCGCCAAACTTTCCGCTGCGTGCTTAAGCAACTCAGGAGCCGCGCTCCCCAGAATCAGAAAACGCGCCGGCAAATCCGGCCGGTCAGCCAGTACTCTCAGCAACGAGAAAATATCCGGACGCAGTTGAATTTCGTCGAGCACCACCAATCCTTTAAGTTCACGCAAAACAAACGCAGGATCAGCAAGCCGCGCTTGATCATCCGGATCTTCCAGATCGAAATGCCGCTTGGGGCCATCCCAATCACTTTCTAATTGGCGAGCAAGCGTTGTTTTCCCTACCTGACGCGCACCCAGAATAGCGACAATGGGGAAGTTTGCAAGTTGCCACTTAAGCGATTCAAGATGATGAGCTCGTTGAATCATCAGCACCTTATCTATGAAAATCCGGAATTATACTCCGATATTTCATAATAAAAAGAATGCTAGAATTAGAAAAAAAGCGTTTCTAGTAAATGCAGTTTGTGGAGGAACTACATGGATTCCACTATGTTTACGCTGATCGCACTGAATTAGCTTGTTGATACCAGCGATAAGTATCTTCCAAACCATCCTTGAGATTAATTTTTGCAGACCATCCCATCTGTTTTAGCCGTGAAACGTCCATTAATTTCCTCGGCGTGCCATCCGGCTTAGTTGAATCAAATATAATCTTTCCAGTAAAGCCGGTTACCTGGGCAATTGATTCTGCAAGTTGGGCAATGGAAACTTCCTGGCCTGTTCCCACGTTAATGTGAGACAGCATCGGCTGTGTATTGGCTTCGTATGTTTGTTTTGGTAAATCAAGTACAAAGAGTGATGCTTCCGCCATGTCATCGACGTGCAGAAATTCGCGATAAGGCTTACCACTGCCCCAGATGGCAACTTCAGGCGCATCTGAAATTACTGCTTCATGAAAACGCCGTATCAAAGCTGGTACCACGTGGCTGTTTTCAGGATGAAAATTATCTCCGGGCCCATACAGATTAGTCGGCATTACACTACGATAATCCACGCCATGCATTGCTCCGTATTGCCGGTTATAGCTCTCACACAACTTGATACCTGCAATCTTCGCAATCGCATAAGGTTCGTTGGTCGATTCCAGCGTTCCTGTTAGCAAAGTATCTTCTCGCATCGGTTGCGGCGCTAATTTGGGATAAATGCATGAACTTCCCAGAAACAACAAACGCTCCACACCGGCCATCCATGCTTGATGTACAACATTGCATTCCATCATCATGTTTTGGTAAATAAAATCTGCTGGATACGTATTATTGGCATATATTCCACCCACCTTCGCTGCAGCCAGTATAACCACATCTGGTTTTGCTTCCGAAAAAAAATCCCTGACAGAAGCTTGTTCGGTTAAATCCAGCTCAGCATGTGTGCGGGTAACCAGTTCAATCGCTTCGCCTTTCTCCTGCCTCGCTCTCAAGAGCCGGACAATTGCGGATCCGACCATGCCACTATGCCCAGCCACATAAATCTTTGTCATCACTTACCCTCTAAAAATCCAGAAAAAAACCTTTCATTGGTAAACATCAGAATGACTCTGAAGAAAACCATTTGTCATTCCGAATGTAGTGAGGAATCTTCAGGAATCAACAATCCGGTTTTATCTGACCACTAACTACACAACACGAGCGCCCTTAATCCGTCTATCTTTCATCTGTAGCACATCACTTAAGCTTTTAGCCAAAAAACTGCCTCAACTTGCTCACATTCTTCCAAAGCAGAGCTCCCATTCCGCCAACCCCAGTACGGCGCAGGGCGTCGTAATCCTCACGCGATTTGTGGATGATATTTTTCAGCGAACGGTTACTGGCTCCCCCGAGGCGCATCTTCACCATCACTTGCGGCAGATAAACTGCCTTGAAACCTGGCTGGGAGAACAAGCTCAAAATACTAAAGTAATCTGCTGCGATCCGATAGCGGGTTTCGAAACCGCCGATGCGCTCGTACCACTCACGCCGTACATAAAGCGTTGGATGCGGGGGCATCCAGCCCCAAGCCAGTAGCCACCTGCTGTACGGATTTGACTTCCAATACCGCACCACTCGGCTGACATCATCCTTCTTCACGTACTGCAAATCACCATAGACCGCGCATACAGCCGGGTCTGCAAATGCATCGGCCACCCACGTCAGTACGTCCGGAGAACCATAGATGTCATCCGCATGGAGGAACCCCACTACCTCGCCAGTTGATCGTGCGATACCCTTGTTCAATGCGTCGTAAATCCCCTTATCCGGCTCACTCACCAGTACTGCCAAGCGATTAATACGCGACTCCAGTAGCTCCACGGTACCGTCCCAACTGGCACCGTCGATCACCACATGCTCTTTGTTCGAATAAGCTTGTGCTTCCACCGAATCAAGGCAGTCACTTACCGTTTCCACGCAATTCCGAGTGACAGTGACCACCGAAATCCTTACTGATTTAAAGTTGAGCATAGATGTTGATCAATGAATTAACGACTATCAATTATTCCGAGCTATCTCTGTGTTTTGTTGCTACTACTCTTTTTTCATAGGCCTGGACGTGAATTGAGAATGCCGATTACTTAAGCACATCATACCGATGAACATGAAGAATAATAGAAACAACAATGGGTAAAACTTACCGAACGTGAAATCTCTCAATGAAATAAACATAATCGCATTCAGCATGGCAGCCACCAGTATGCGATTCAAGCTGATAAAGGGGCGGTTCGTCATCATTCGATCAAATAGCCTCCAAAGTAGACCAAAAATCAGGCCGATCTGGATGACGCCGGGGAGACCGTAATTAATATAGTATCGCCCAGGTATTGTGGGCGTGATATTAGATGATGCACCAAAACCGGTATGCCCCGTGCGTAACTCGTTGTATGGACCAAAGCTCGGATCTACAGGTTTGTTAGTCCAGAATTTGCGCGGAATTGGGTTAGAAATGAATACCGCAAATGTTTCGAACAGGGGCAGCACGATGCGTGGAATCACATCGGGACCATGTATAAAGGGTATCCTCTCCCCATAGGCATCAACTATGAAGGCGATCTCGCGATTCAAAGCGTAGCCGCGGAAAGGAGAGTGTTCATAGGAGTCCATGTCAATCTCGCCCATATCCCGAAAGTTGGCCTGTAAGCCGAGAATAACTATGGACAGCAATCCAAACAAAACCATGCGCAATATCTTAGGCCGTGCACTCAGACGCACGATTTGGTATAAAACAATAGTTAACAACACGAAAATTACGCCACTGCGCCCACCCAGAAGAATGTAGAGAATAAATAGGAAGAGTCCCATCAGTACAGCAAGGACAGACCAGCGCCACCGCTGCCAGTTAATCGAAATCAGCCACAGGATCACCACAGTCGGAATGGCTTGTCCAAACAAAGCAATCAAAGGGTCATCTGTGCCCAATCCTGAGCTTGAGAAAGCCACGTAGCCTCGTGCTCTCGCAGTCAAAGTATTTATTAGGTTTTCTAGCCCAAAACCGCCTCCGTTCATAAGGAATGCGAGAAGAGAAATTAATGTCCCAAGCATTAGGATTAGAGGTGTCGTAATCTTGAGCGCCATTGTAGGATCCATCACTACGTGGCTCTGCGTACAGGATGTGCGAACCAACACTCGTCCGAGATAGAAACACAAACAGAAAACAGTAATCACCAGTCCAGCCATGTTGCCTACTGAGTTGCCAGAATAGAAGGATTCATCCACCCCTGGAAAATCCGTACCCATCCAGACCGCGAAGATCGGATCCGCCACGGTGAAGACTAACATGCCCAGGCTAAATAACAGTGCATCGAAAACGTAGAAGCGCGCACTGAGGTCATGTAGGCTCTGGAACAATTCTAGCGAGAGTGCAACAAACAGAAGACACCAATTGATCTGCCAAGGCAAATCTAGTGCGATACTTAGGGTAAAAGACATTAACGCAACACCCAGCAGAATAATGGAGACCGGTCGTGTAGCGCCCCACCGAGAGCGGCGTAACTGGCTCATACTATATCCTCCCGACCTCGTTGTTAAGCTGCTGACGGTTGTTCCACCTCTGGCGAGTCCACATCAGAATTGCTTCTGGACGTAATAACTCAGTGAAACGTGGTCTAGGCCAACCTGCCACGGATGGGTCGATCAATGCGCGCGCCACCAAGCGGCAGCCCTTTTCCGTCAATCGACCCGAGAAGAGCTTTAAAGCTGCGGCCAGGCTTGCTTTCGCTTCATGACCCGCCAGACGCTTATGGTAACGCGAGCGGATACGCCCGTAGGCGAACAACTCCTTCGCAGCAATTAACAGCAACTCATGTAGCGGATCAGGGATGCAGAAGAGCGGATGGATTTGTCTACGCGCGGCAAGGATGATCTCGGAATCTGCATAAGTAATCCAGGCCTTGCTCATTGCAGTGTAAAAATCGATCTGAAGTTCACGATCGACACAAGGCAGATTGATTGACCAGAAATTCAGCCGCTCCATCATACGGGCGGCGGGAAGATGGGGACTGCGCCGGAGTATGCCGAGGGTAATCTCGCGCGCAGCGGGTAGATCAGAGGGATGGATCAGAATATCCACATCATTCCCCCAGGTTTCGGGCAACCCTTCGTAGTTGCGCAGGATAACGAAGGGCAAAGCCAAACCGAGTGCTTCAAGAAGTGCAATCAGCACTTGAGGGGCGGTATCGAGAAGCACGTTATCAGTCATTGGATGGGGTCTTTAGATTGAGGAGTGCGGCGCAAGTAGTTCACCACTAAGGCTGTGACAGGAAGCAGAGCAAAGAGCGCGATCATCACAAGGGTCCAGCCTGTCCACCCCAGCAGCACCAGCGCAGGTAATACCGCGACGATCAGGAGTTGACTGTAGAGGTTCAAGGCTCCTGTATCCCCTGCCAATCGCCAATTGACAAAGATCGGCCGGGTCAGCGCATGGGCCAGTGAAGCCATGAGCAGCAGCGGTAACAATACCCAGTACTTTGCGAGATCTTCACTGAATAACAGATCCACTATTAGGGGTCCCAGAAACGTGGTCAGCAATAGGAGCACAATGGATGCTATTAAAGCAAAGCGCATCGCATAACCTATACTATTAGTCAAACTGCGGCCTGAGCGCGCCAGATCGGCACTGAGGTGATTATCGATCACTTGGCTTAACAACCCAATCGGATTGGTGGCCGAGCGAAGTGCCTGGAAGGCCGCTAGTCCGGCGCCACCAAGACCTCGGTCCACCAGCGCCACCGTTGCGAAATTTGTCAGGAAATTAGCCACTGCGGTACCAAAGTTTGAAAGATGATGGATGGCAGTCCTATCCGGCAGTACAACGCGTATCTCGTGAAATAGCGCGCGTGAAGTAAAGATGAAGCCGATCATTGCTATGACATTTACTGCGACTTGCGCGATGACAAAGCTCAATGCGTCAAGATGATCTGCCCCAATCAAAAGGATGCCAGAAAAAAAAAGTGCGAAACGCGTTAATGTCACAACAAAGGCTGCGCGCGCGCCCTTGAGCCGAATGGTTAACCAGCGTGTAGCCTCGTACATGCATTGTGAGGCAAAAAAGCCGAACGATAGCAGCCAGAGTTGCTGAGTGATCCGCCCCTCGAAACTGGCGAAGAAATGCATCACCAGAGGACTGACGAGCGCAAAGCCTAATAGCAAGACTCCCAGCAGAACAATAGAAATACCGAGTTGCTTTCCCGCGTTCACCCCTGTGCTGGAAGCCATAGGTAGTAACACTAATCCGAAGAGAAAGAAGCTGAAAGATTGATTGAGGCTAAAAAGTGCTGTGTAGAGTTCCAGCGCAGGCTGGTCGAGCAATCGCACCGCTGCTAAAAAAAGGCAAAACGTGAAACCGCTGGCAAAAGCCTGCTCACACAACGGAAGCACCGCCTTCGGTAGCTTCACAATTTCGTCCTTTTACGGATTTGACGCACCGTATCCTCAACCCCTGCAGATGCATCGATGCATGTGAAATAGCAGTAGCACTCCAGTTCGTCAGTGATACGATGGTATTGCTCGCTGATCTCTTCGATCGTCAATTCAGGCTTGGCATGGTGGACGGCGACGGCATCTCGTACAGGCAAGGCGACGAGGTCAGGTTTGGGGCCAAGTGCAAGAAACAAGCGTGGTACGGCGCGGTGAAGGTTCAGATAGGCACGCTGATACAGGAAGTCATGATAGGAGCGGGCGAAGATGATCACTTCACCCGGTTTCGTGCGGTGCAGGGTAATGCGGCCCAGCACGTGATCGATCCCGTACCAGATACCCAGAAATACTGATTTGGCACTTCGCAAGGGTTTGACCATACCGGCGTTGCGCAGCCCCTCCGGAGCGGCTTTCTGCGGAGCACGGCCAAGCACACGCGACACGGATGGCATGATTCCGAAGGAGAAGTTCATGCGCCGTACAGAATAGTTTTCGGCTAGAACCTCGGCTAGGCGATCGGCGACTGTCGTTTTGCCGCTGCCATCCGGGCCGACTACTACAATATAGCGAGCACGATTCATTGATGATGCCCCTGTGTCTTTTTGTCTGCTGTACGGACTTCGTCAAGCTTCAGGTTGATGAGGAACTCATAAAAGGCTCGTAGTAGTGCGAATCGCAGTCCTGCCTTGCCATCAAGGAATCCACCATTGAATACGTAGAGATAAAGAAATCCCGCCAACGGGCGAAAGGGTAGCCGCATGTATAGCTGTTTAAGACCCTTCCGCCTCAGACCTGGGTCACGGGAAAAGATCAGCTTCGACTCCCCCTTCACACCTTTCGCTTTTTCTTCGGCTTCTGCGGTAGAATACCGATTGTGTCGGTCAATCCAGTATGCAAGGCCTTTAGCAAAAGGGTAATGTAACAGATGGCCTGAAAGTCGCATTGTTTGAAGATCGCAATGATATTCCTCATTGATTTCCCGCTCCACTCGTACTGATGGTGCATGACATAATCTTCCAAACCATGTAGGGTAACCCGAAGAACGGCGGATCCATTGCCCCATAAAGAAATCTTTTCGGCGCATATAAGCCATACCAAAACCTTCAGTAACAAGACGTTTAAAAACTTGATGCAATTCAAGAACAAGCTCCTCGGAGATTGCCTCGTCGGCATCAAGAAAAAAGACCCACTCATTTACTTTGGGCATTTCCTTAAGTGCAAAATTGCGCTGGCTAGCATATCCAACAAAGGTGTTCTGGAATACTTTAGCACTGTTCAATAGCGCTAACTCAACTGTAGAATCATCGCTAAAGCTATCGAGTACAATAATCTCAGAAAAATGATGTATCGCTGATTTTATTGCGTTTGCAATCACTTCCTCTTCATTTTTTGTGAGAATTACAACAGTGATAGGAAGTTTTTCACCGTTTATTGAATTCATTATATATCTCAGCTAAACGTTGTACTGAATTATCCCAACTGAACAAATTTGAACGTTCTTGAATACGAGCACGTTCAGTTAGTGCCGTTGTATTATCAAAACCAAGCGCTAGAACACGCAAAATTTCATCTTTACGATTTAAATCAAAGGAATATTCAGTCTCCCCCACAATTTCGTCTAGAGCCGATCCTCTGGCTGCCAGAACAAGAGCACCACAACGAGCTGCTTCCAATGCTGGTAAACCGAATCCCTCATAAATAGAAGGAATCAAAAGTGCTGTACAATTACTATAAAGCTGGCGCAGCGAAATATTATTAATCCCGTATAAATGAAGAAACGTATTGGTCGACAATCCGAGTGAAGTTGCGTAAGCATACTCGTCGGCAGAGAGCGAATTACTTCCCACTATAACAAGCCGGTTCTCTAAACCTTGTTTACGTGCTTCTGCCATAAATGACAGTACATATGGAAAATTCTTACAATATCCACGAGTACCTACATAGAGAAAATAACCTTGTGGTTCGATAAGTTCCTCACCAATTACAAAAGGAGCAGTAAAAGGTTCTGGAAAAAATTCCTCATCAACACCGTTATAAACTACTTCAACAATGCCAGAATTTATGTCAGGGTAGTGACGCAATAAGTCTTGCTTCGTTCTTTCAGAAACTACAATTATCCGATCAGCAAAGTTACATGCACGCTTTTTGATATATGCTAGTAGCGGATCACGGAAGTTAGAAGGAAATAATTCATTCATAAAGTCGTGGATAGTAACTACGTTGAACCGTGCCTTCTTAGATATACGATAGTAACTTGAATGAAATATATCTGATTCTATTTGTGAACCGAGGAATCTACGCACATAAGTTGGGCTACTTTCTGAAATTATTGGGTGTGTAAGTGTAAGCTCTCGACGAAAAACATTATTTTTTGCTCCGGATCCTTCAAGAAAGTATAAATCCAATGCTATTTTATCTAGGCGTTCAATGTTTTTCGCCCATACTCTGCTCACACCACCAACAGTCTGCAATTCGAAAATGAAATTATCACAAAGAATCACTTTACTATACCGCAAACGCGTTCGGCCAAATCATTTCCTTGATGCAAGAGTGCAAGAAGTGCAAGAACTGCTGCAGCCTCTCCACCAGGAGTGTTTCTGAATTCATTAAGAAAGTAGATCGCAGATTCTCTAGCATTCCAGGAGCCGAATTCACGTTTAAAATTGCGATGATGTTGACCTAGCCAATATGCAACACGATCCGTCATAGCTGGTGCAAATTCAGTGAAGAATTCCCAATCAATTATTGCAAAAATTGATTTATCAAAATCTGTTTCTAATTTACTAAAAACATTTTCTGATCCAAGATCACAATGAGCAGCACATACTGCAAAAAAGTTATCTGAAGCAATCTGCTGCACAACTTCAATAATTGCTGGATTAGTAATTCTTTTTTTTATGGAAGAAAACCATCCAAAAGCGCTTATTGGTTGTGATATGGGAGCATCTGATGAACGCAATGAAGCAATTGCATTAAAAATATAATCAGGTATTCCTTTTGATTTCTCGTGGATACTCAAATTATCATTAATAGCACTCATACTTAAAGCACAAATACCATTTGAATCAATAAAATTCACAGCTCGAGGAATATCGAAGGGTAATTCAACATGCTCTAGCTGCTTTAAAATTTCACGTTCACGTACTATTCCTGAGCGTGCAGCCTCGGTTAACGCAATCTTGGTAACAGTTAATGGCTTACCTTTCCCATCAAGTTCGAATACATAGACACGGCCATTTTGTGCAATTTTGTGCAATAAGATGGCTAAAGCTCCATCCGGTGCTTTGACTGGTATCTTTGATACTACATCTGAAATTAGTTTCAATCTTCGTGGAACTCTTCGAAAAATCAGAAGGTTTATAGCATTCATTAAATATGCAATTTTTCTTTTTAAAGAATAACGTGGATAAAACCTATGTAATGCAGCCAAGGAATCGATTATGTTCGCTCCTGAATAATAAAAATCTATAAGATACATCATCCTCATAATTCAAATTATTTCATCAAAATAGCATGTGTTGATTTCTATAAAGAATCAAAGATTCTATTTTAACTATCACCACATAATTTGTTGTAAACATTCAAGGCATTCCTAAAAAGTTCCAAGAAAATCCTAAATAATTTCGTATTGAATACTCCAAAGCTTCATCCATTCATTCGCATTTGCCACTTTTCCGAGCTGTTTATAACCTATTACCTCGTCAAGAGCCGCCATGAACAAAAGTCCTCAATATGAGGTACCACCAAGCATGGCTAGTATAAATTCACCCCCTAAATCATCCTTTAATCAATTATGCAAATTAACCAACTAGATAGATTACTAAAATCGTTCTTGCTCCAAACAAATTCTTTAATTCTAAAACTGAAAATTAACATTGATTCTTTTATAGCACCCACGATACATCGACCTATTCCTTGTAGTCATATGCCTGATAACCATTTTGTTTGATCAGGGCATATTTCTCAGCAGATTTCAAATCCTCTCGCATCATTTCCGCAACCAATTCCTCAAAACTGATTTTGGGTGTCCACCCCAATTTTTCTTTAGCTTTGGCCGGATTGCCTAGCAATGTTTCGACTTCCGCCGGACGGAAGTAACGAGGATCGACACACACAATTACATTCCCTTTCTGGTCGATGCCGGTTTCATTGATACCTTCCCCTTGCCAGGTTATTTCGAGCCCTACTTCTTTTGCTGCAATGGTTACAAAATCTCGAACTGAGTATTGCACACCGGTTGCAATGACAAAATCTTCCGGTTCTTCCTGCTGCAACATCATCCATTGCATACGCACATAATCCTTGGCATGCCCCCAATCCCGTTTGGCGTTCATATTCCCGAGATACAAACAATTCTGCATCCCTAACTTGATACGTGCCAATGCCCGTGTAATTTTGCGGGTTACAAAAGTTTCTCCTCGAATGGGAGATTCATGATTAAACAAAATACCATTGCAGGCATACATACCATAAGATTCCCGGTAGTTTACTGTTATCCAGTAGGCGTATAACTTGGCAACGCCGTATGGTGAGCGAGGATAAAACGGAGTCGTTTCCGATTGAGGTATCTCTTGAACTTTTCCATATAATTCGGATGTAGAAGCCTGATAAAAACGAGTCTTTTTTTCCAAACCAAGAATGCGTATGGCTTCCAACAAGCGTAATGTGCCAATGGCATCCGAATCAGCGGTATATTCCGGTTCTTCAAAAGAAACCGCAACGTGTGATTGCGCCGCGAGATTGTAAATCTCATCCGGCTGCACCTGTTGAATGATACGAGTCAAGCTGGAAGAATCGGTCATGTCACCGTGATGCAAAATAAAACGCACATGCTTTTCGTGCGGATCTTGATAGAGATGATCGATACGATCGGTATTAAATAGCGACGTGCGGCGTTTGATACCGTGTACTTCATAGTCTTTATCAAGAAGAAACTCAGCCAAATAGGCACCATCCTGGCCAGTCACTCCAGTAATCAATGCTTTTTTATTCACAACTTATTGTTTTCCTCTGTTTTTTTAAATTCAACGCACAACTTCGAATGACAATGCTTGTGGCCCTAGTCTACGGCGGCTCTTGACTTTAGATTCCCCAAAGGCCCCGCCTGCAGCATCAATGGCAGAATCAAAATCGGTTTTGCGATTGGAGAAACGATGCAGGTGAATACCCTGTCGATCAATAAGCTGCCGCTGAAGAGATGCTATATATAATCTCACCATGTCCTTTGAAGCACGATCTTTCTTATCAAGCCAAATATGGAGTGTTATTGCAAATTTTTTCCCGGAATCGCCTGGCTCCGGTGATTTTTTGAACACCCTCAACCAATAATCCAATTCGGGTCCAAGCTCATCACTGACCGTCTTGGCAATAACTTCTGTTTCATTCTTAGTGTAGTTACCGATCAGAACTTTGTTATTCGAGACAGGTGCAAACCCTAGCCGGGTATTCAGCAGGATATGAAAATTCCGCAGCAAAGCGATAAAACGTAGCGGTTTATACGTTAAGTAGAAATATCCGGTTGATACAATAATAAAACCTAGCAGCATGGTAAATTCCGGAACACCCAGATACATACCGGTAAGTCCAATTATTCCAAGTAAACAGTGTAAAAAAACCATGGTAAAAACGATTTCCGTAACCCTGAGACCGGATCTCATCAGTAAATGGTGCAAGTGTTGCCGATCCGCAGCAAAAGGAGATTGCCCGGCACTCATCCGGCGCAGCATGACTCCGAACATATCCATCAGTGGAACAGAAAAGAGCCAAATTGCCGTTACCGGCGTAATTGCAGGATTGGGATTTTGAGAAAGATCAACCAGCAACCAGGCAAACATCAATCCCAGCAACATACTGCCATTATCACCAAGAAAAACCCGTGCACGGTGTTGATAAAAATGCCGGAGGTTATAATATAAAAAACCAATTACTCCTCCTGCAAGCGCACAGATCAATATTAGATTATGATGATCTTCTGCTAAATACGCTGTCACACCAATTAACAACAAACTCGTAAGAGCAATGGAACCAGACAGTCCATCAATACCGTCGATCATGTTCAGTGCGTTGATTCCACCAATAGTAGCAATCAAAGTAAAAGCAATACCAAAGACTCCAAGTTGCAAAGGAAATCCAAATAACAACCCGCCGAGTTCGTGCAGTACTACTCCTCCAAATATGATCATGAGAAGCGCAACAATTGTCTGAATTACGAAACGTAATTTGTAGCCGAGCTTAATTGCATCATCAACAAAGCCGGTGATATAAATAAGAATGGAACAAGCCGCCAAAACAATACATTTTTGCAAATGTTCAGGATAATGATTAATCAAAATAGTGAGCGCGTAACATAGCGCTGCTAATACGCCAATTCCCCCTACAAACGGCGTATGCATATCATGCAATTTATGCGCATCGTCTGGTTCATCCGCCAAACTAAAGACGTACATTAAGGAAACAGTTACTCGAATAATAAGTATTGACAAAAAAATACTGATTAAGAACACAACAACTAAGTTGATATCCATGATTATGACTACCTTGGTTTATGGTAACTATATTGATAAACATACTTGCCATAGCGATAGCCATATCCGTAGCGGGAAGAGGATTGCGGCATATCATTAAATACGATGCCCTTAATCGGAATACCCGACTGAGAGAATCTTCTAATACTTTGTTCCAATTCACGTTTGGTATGTGATCCAGCTTTTATGACCATAAATACCGCACCTGCCAATCGGCTGATAATTGCGGCATCGGTCACTGCCAAGATAGGCGGGGAATCGATAATGATCAGATCATATTGTTTGGTCAATCCATCCAGAAGCAAACCAAAACGTTCATGAAGTAATAATTCGGATGGATTGGGCGGAATAGTTCCGGTAGGAATAAAATTGATATTGGCTGACGGTATTTCACGCGTGGCATCTTGAACAGATCGTGTATTAAGTATAACTTCGGATAAGCCATTTTCACGATTTGTCCCTAATGATTTATTGATCTCGCCTTTGCGCATATCGGCATCGATCAATAATATTTTCTTGCCTGCATCGGCCATTACTATCGCGAAATTCATAGCAACGAATGATTTACCGACACCCGGACTTGGTCCGGTAATGACAATAATATTGTTCTGCGCTTCCAATAAAGAAAAATGAATCGTCGTACGCAAACTCCGCAGACTTTCAACGGCCACGTCTTCTTTGTTACGAAGCGATAGAACAGCCGGCCTGTTATGTCTGATTGATTTGCTCGGTTTACTCAATTCCTTATCGAGTAGTTCTTGATCCTTACTATGGTGAATAGTGGCGTACACAGGAATGTGCAATTGCTTTTCGACCAGATCCGGATCCTCGATCCCGCGCAACAGCGATTTACGGACAAAAACTGCTACGATTCCAAGGAATAAGCCCAGAATAAAAGCTACGCCGATAATCAACAATTTATTCGGCTTAATCGCCTTATCCGGTAATACCGCGTAATCGATGACTCTGACATCTCCCACCGTACCTGCTTTTGCCACACGCAATGTCTGCGCATTATTCAGCAAGGTGGTATAAAGGTTAGTGCTCACCTTGACATCGCCCGATAATTCCAAGACGACTTGCTGGGTTTCCGGCAATGCTTTGATCATTTGATTATGTGATTGCAGTTGTGCTTGCAGCCGTGCAATCTGTTTATCCACTGCAATTACATTCGGATGAGATTCGGTAAATTTTTGCCGCAATTCATCGCGCTTCTGCTGCAAAAGGGTAATTTGTGTTTTTATTTCGACGACCCCGGTCAAGGTATTTTGTGTCTCAATATCCAGATTGACAGAGCCTTTCTGATTTTTATATTCATTCAGAGCAGCTATCGAAGCTTCCATCTGTTCTTTGAGAATTGGCAATTGTTTATCAAGAAATTCCAATGTTTTTTGCGACTCGGCAGATTTATGCTCAACGTTCTGCTGCACATAAATATTGGCAATCTCATTTAGTACCCGGACAGCATGTGCAGCATTTGCCGATTCCAGCGTCAACTCCAAGATTCCCGTGCTTTTCCCTTTTTCAGACACGGTCAAATTATTTCTAAGTTGCCGTATTGCGTTATGTGCAGATTGCCGCATCAGGGTAAATTGCGTTCCGGGGCGTGCTTTTAATAACGATATGAATAAGCTGATAGGTTGCTGATGATTTCCAATTTGCTGATTTAACAGTTTTCCTACCTCACCCTCAGCAATCAATTCATCATGATAAAAAAGTTGGAACTGACCTTGATGACCTGCTAGCAAGACGAATTCCTTATCCCTAAACGCATCCGGCATCGTCAGCGTGTTAACCTGGATCGCTTCTCCGCCCCAGGCATATCCAGTTTGCCCAAAGAGCGGACTGGACACTGCATTCTCCGGATTATTGCGTCCAAACCTTCTCGCAATTGCTTCACCAACAAAAGGGAAAGTCTTTGGTTTGGCAATAACTTCCAGATCCAGATTATTAATGACGGCCCCAAGCACCTTTCTGGATTTGATCAGCTCGATTTCAGCCATTACCGGAAGTTTACCTCCAAACATATCGGTTAATGGCTCCACACCGATCATTGATTGTGATTTCTCATTCACTTGCAGCATCGCATCGACTTTATAAATCGGTGTATCGATAAAGGCTTTACCAATGCCCAGCAGGAAAACAATAAGCGTTATTATCAGGATTAGCCATTTGCCATCCATCACAATACTTAACAACTCACCCAAATTGATTACATCGTTCTCGTTATCTGGACCGAACTGGGTTAAGTGACTCGAATTATCCGGGTGCGAATTAGGCATGGGCGATATGCAAGTAAATTATCAAGGGATGGTTCTGAATGGCTGGACACGTAAGGATCCGTCAAACAAATTCAGCAAATCGACGGTCGGTTGAATTTGTCCGATGATCTGATTCCAGCGGATACCTTCCGCCCGGTCTACAAAAACCACGTCACGCGGTTGTAAAGGGAAGCGTTCCGCTAAAATAAACGCATCGGGCGATTTCGCATCCAAATGGTATATGGCGGATTTTCCCAGAGCGCTTCTAAACACGAAGACTCTCGCTGCGTCCGATGTTTCTTGATCAATCCCAGCCGCTTCGGTCAGCGCTTCGGTCAAAGTCATGCGTGCTTTATTCATCACGACACTCCGCGGCCGAACACCAAAACCGCGCCCCAGGTTGGTCTCACCCAATACAAAAACCTTATTAAATTCGTTATCCGGCACGTTAAGAACATCACCATGCCTGAGCAATACGTTTTGCTTAACATCACCACCTTCGTAAAGGCTTAATAGATTGATGCTGTAGGTTTGATCATTCCGCGTTAAAGTGATATTGCGTAGATCCGCTCTCGGCGTTACGCCGCCAGCACTATTGATCGCTTCCAGAACGGTTAGCGGTATATCTCTAACTAAATGAATTCCAGGCTGCGCAACCTCGCCCACCACATAAACCCGTTGACTGCGATAGCCGGCCACGCGAACATCAAGCTGAACATTCTCAATATACTTGGAAAGTTTGAACGTTAATTCATCGCGAATTTCTTCAACTGTTCTACCTGCCGCTCGAATGACACCGGCGTAAGGGTAAAAAAAAGTACCGTCTTCGCCTACTACATTGCCAGCCATTTCCGCGCTTCTAAATTCACCTGCAGGAATCGTTAATTCCGGATGTCCCCAAACCGTGATATTCAGAATATCCCGTGGCCCCACCCGGTATTGATCATAAGGCTCTACTTCTGGAGTACCTTTTATAGTTTTGGAACCAATACGGTAATCGAAATAATGATTGGCAACATTGTCAGGTCCGAGGCTGCGATTATTGATATCCTTTTCCATATCAATAATTAGCTGCGCATTAATCGTTTGAATATTGAGTCTTTTTAGAATTGTTTCATTATCCTCGTCAACTGGCATTTCCACGCTTGATTTGGTCGCAAATGCCCTCATATGTTGCCCTGGAATCAGAGTGCAGGCAGCCAAATGACTCAATATGATTGGAATGAAAATAATAATTACCCACTTGAGAATTACTTCATCGATATGCAGTAATTTATATAACTTCAACCTGAAATCCTTTTGTGTTGTAACGAAAAAATAACCTTTAAAAGATTAGCTACCAGATCAAGAATGGAAAAACCTTCTCATCTTTGCCAATATCTCTCTTCACAAACCATTGGAATCGAAATGCTCAAATATTTTATTCTGATGTAAATTATGCAATTGCTTTAAAACGAGGCTAAGGTTAGATGTATTTGATCTTTTAGGGCTTTTATCACATTCTCTATATATTTAATTAAAATTATGATCTCGAATAGAAATCAGCTTGATTCGACTGTATTTATTCAACTGTCACCGCTTTAGCTAGATTCCTTGGTTTGTCGACATCAGTACCTTTTACGAGAGCAGCATGATAAGCAAGTAATTGCAATGGGATAGTATGCAAAATCGGGCTTAATAATCCAGTATGCTCGGATAGACGGATGACATGCAAATGATCGCTTGGTACGATTTGAGAATCAGCATCGGCAAATACATATAATTCACCCCCACGCGCTTGCACCTCCTGCAAATTGGATTTAAGTTTTCCGAGTAGCTGATCATTTGGAGCAATGGCAATCACCGGCATTTCATTATCCACCAGGGCGAGCGGGCCGTGCTTTAATTCGCCAGCTGCATAAGCTTCAGCGTGGATATATGAAATCTCTTTAATCTTGAGCGCACCTTCCAGTGCTATCGGGTAATGCACGCCACGACCTAGAAATAATGCATGGTGCTTCTGAGCAAAACTTTGCGCCCAGATTTTGACTTGTTCCTCTACTTGCAGCGCATGTTGTAATGCATTTGGTAAGTGGCGCATAGCTGCAATCATTTCACACTCGGCTTGTTCAGTCAGCTTGCGTTGCACCTTAGCCAATGTAACAGTCAGCAACAATAGTGAAGCGAGCTGTGTAGTAAATGCTTTGGTCGATGCTACACCGATTTCCGGGCCAGCACGGGTCAGGAAGCGCAAATTAGTTTGTCGCATCAATGCACTTTCGGGTACATTGCAGATCGCAAGACTATAGCTGTGACCAAGTCTTTTGGCATAATCAAGCGCTGCTAGCGTATCGGCAGTTTCGCCTGATTGCGAAATGGCAACAACCAATGTCGCCGGACTAACAACCGGGGTTCGGTACCGGTATTCACTGGCAATCTCAACATTGCATGGAAGACCGGCAACCGTTTCCAGCCAATAACGAGCGACCAATCCGGCATGATAGCTGGTACCGCATGCCAGAATTAGGATCTGTTTAGTGTTGGTGAATACTGACTCTGCCTCACTCCCGAATAAATTTGGAGTGATCAACTGAGTATTCGATAGCATTTCCAAAGTATTGGCAACAGCGCCCGGTTGCTCAAAAATTTCTTTCTGCATGTAATGCGTGTACGAACCTAGACCGATTTCTTCATTAGACAAAAGCGATTCGTGTACAACTCGATTTACTGGTTCACTCAGTTGATTATTTAAGTAATTGACGATATGAAAACTGTGACTATAAATTTCCGCAATATCGCCCTCTTCGAGGTAAATTACATTGCGTGTCACTTGCAGCAATGCAGAAACATCCGATGCCACATAATTGCCATCTTCACTTACCCCCAGAATTAGCGGTGCGCCATGGCGAGCCGCGACGATTCGCTCCGGATCCGCTTCTTCCATAATAGCGATGGCATAAGCGCCTTGCAGATCTGCTATTGCTAAACAAACTGCTTTGAATAGATCCGATGTTTGCTTGAGTTTGAAATCAATCAGATGTGCGATAACTTCGGTGTCGGTATCCGACAAAAAATGGTATCCGTGATTTTTGAGATTTGCACGAATAGCCTCGTGATTTTCTATGATGCCATTGTGCACGACCGCAATGCGTGATTCTTCTCCGGAAAAATGTGGATGTGCATTACGTTCTGAAGGCTCCCCGTGCGTTGCCCATCGGGTATGAGCAATACCTGCAAGACCTTTTGCTTTGTGTTGCTCTACCAGCTTGCCAAGCTCATTGACACGCCCTGCTGTGCGCAATCTTTTTAGACCGTAATCGGTAAATACAAGACCTGCGGAATCGTAACCTCGATATTCAAGACGTTGCAATCCTTCCAATAGAACAGGAATTACATTTGCTTTTGCAATTGCACCAATAATTCCACACATCGGCTGTTTATCTCCTCACATTGGTATAAAAAGGATAAAGCTTAATTAAACAAAACATTGCAGGATAATTCTTTTAATTATAAAAAAATACTCAAACTACCCCATTTTGATCACGACTTGTAAATCAAAATAATAGAATTCACAACATTGATTGTTTCGAGGTCTAATATCTTCTGCTTAACCCGTCAATTCATATTTAAGAGGTAAGAGATAAAGGGAATTTATTCTATCTTTTTATAATTTTACCAGAAAATCACTTGATTGAAATAGAGTCATTTGTCCCTAACAAACTCATTATTATGATTATTTCTCATAGAAAATATCCCAATTTTGAATAAACTAACGATCGATGTGCTTAGTAAATTACAATTTCTTTATCCACTGTGATACTCCTTGTTCAATCGACAACAGTGTTTTTTCAAAGATATGAATTTCTTTTTGATACGGATCCGGGATATCGAATCTTCCCCATTCACCCAATCGAAAAATCTTACCTCGCGCAGTCGGTTCAATTTCTTCAATTGTATTTTTCTGACTAGATTCCATTACTAAAATGAGCTCTGATTTACGAATCATTTCTTGATTGAGCTGGCGAGCACGATAACCAGAAATATCTATGCCTTTTTCCAGCATCAGTTGGCATGCTTTTGGATCTGGTGGATGCCCTACTAATGCACCAAGACCGGCTGAACTTATTTTGCTATCTAACTTGCCAGCCTCAATGAATTCTTGTTTAAATAATCCTTCAGCCATCGGACTTCTGCATATATTTCCGATACATATGACAAGTATATTATTGAGCAAATTAATTTATCCAATGGTCGTTAGTTATCAAACACTCAAACATCTAGCGAAATACTGAATTTTTTTCATTCATGTAATAAAGCTCCATAAAACCGAAGCCGGTATGTGTGCCTTGCACACTCACTGCACCTTCCCAATAGATATTATAAGTCGTTAACTTAGCATCAAATTCATTACTTTCATTCCTACTCTTAATCGTGATTCTGATATTCTTCGATGGAATTTCAATGTTCCATTCTGTCGGATAAACAATATTTGTCTTTTTACTGGTCCACTCTTTCTTAGGAATAACATTAAAATCTTCTGCAGAGAGAGTTTCAACATTTCCATTCTGATTAAAGGTACCCATATAAAGAATTTTTTCACTTGTTTTCTTATCGCGTAGTTGATAAATCATCAGATCTATGGAATCACTCAGTTGAAGACTGAACCAATCCCATGTCAGTTGCCCCACAGAAAAATCACCCCATTGATGATCAAACCAGGAAATTCCTGTTACTTTTTCTACAGTATTACCTATTTTCAAAACCCCTGAGATTTTCATACGCGAGCGTGAGTAATAGTAACTATCACCCGCATCTTTTAACAAAATAACGCCATTTCCGCCATGGATAATCGGCGGCTGTGTACTAACCACATTTAGTTCGAGACTTATATTCTCGATGTTAAATTTTAGCTGATCGACACCATTGCCCCCTGTCATCAACCAATTGCCTTGGATAAATTCAAAACCATTTTCTTTGCTTTTCGATGGATTACCAGCTGTTCTTCGCTGAGCAGTCAGGTATTTGCCTGTTTGATAATCATTGATTGAGGCATGACTAACCATATGATGAGCAACATTGTTTAGCAAAAATACCGTATAGTGAAAACTATATTGCTTCCCCGAATCTGTATTCAAATAGCCATTGTAGTACCACCATTCCATTTCGGCGTAATGCGGCGTATCATCTTTTGGCAATGTTACTAAACTGCTATTGCGTGCGATGCTTTCAAACCAGTCATCTGATGGTTTAGTGAATAATACTTCGTAAAAAATCCATGTACTAAAAGCTCCAATCGCACTTATTAGAACCAATATAATTAACTGTCTTTTAGAGAAGTCGTGTCTACTGAAGATTATGCGAGTTTTTCCGCTTTTTCTCATCATTGTTTCTGTTGTACTTTTAGATGCAAGAGCATATAAAAAAACAGCGCATCTTATCAAGAGCGCTGTTGAGCGGTTTATGGTTATTTTACAGAATCCTACCAGCGTATATTTATTCAAATAATACTGGTGTAAAACATTTACTTCTGCATTATTATTTTAGTAGTAATTTAATTGCAAGATTAATTCAAAGAATTAATTTTTACGTATAAACAATTTTTTAGACATTAGCATACCGCACAAACCTAGAATTAATAGAAGATACATGGATGGCTCGGGAACTGCAGAAACCGTTAATTGTGCACCGGTAAAAAGAAAATCTTCATAAGTTGTTTGTGCGAGCGCAGTATCAAACCCGAAAATCGCTGCTGCTGCCACAAATGCAGGAGGCAAAGAGGCTGGATCATACAAATTTAAAGCCATTAAATCGAAAGATAAATTCCCTGACAAGCCTGCATTATTCATCAGAGCAGTTATATCGAAATCGTATGCTGCAACACTTGGTGCCAGCAGACCAATGCCCGCTGCCGCTGCAATTAATGCAATATCAGTTATAGGATTTGAAGTCAAAGGACTTTCAAAACCATCGCTTCCAGGAAACGTAGAATTAAATGGGAAAACGTTCGCTGTATCAAACAAAGGATTGGTTTGTTCCACTTCAACAGGTGCATACGAACCAGTATTAAAAGCACCATCGCTGATGTTTGTCACTTGTGCCCATTCTCTTGGGATATCAATTGCACCAAATCCTTTCAGGGTAGTCGAAATATCATCAGACAAAAATAAAGTTAATTTTGCCGATGTTACTGTACCTGGACTCCACAACGGTGTATAACCGATCGAACTATTATATATTCCACTATTTTCAGTAATCAGGTCTGATGTCGCTGCACTATTAAAAGTGTAAGTAGTGCTACCAATTGCAGTATTAATACTAAACATTGTTGACGAAATTACTGTCACAATAAAAATTTTGAATAGTTTCTTCATTTTTTCTTCCTCTATTATTATTCAAACAATAAACTAAATCTTAATCACAACATGCAACCTGGTCATTCTGAAACAAACTTACATTCAATCACCATCCAATGGAAAATCAAGAAATCTCATTCCAAACTTAAATATTTGATACTTATATTTCTTTACCTATATACATTTGCGCTATAAGAGTTAGCGGGTTTGAAGTATATAGGAGCTTATTCGATTTTTATAGTATAGATATATTATTTTTTTCTCGAGCATAAAAAAACAAGCCTATAAAATTAGGTTTTTTTATGATTAACCTTTCCGATTTAGTGCAGGCGGCGGCTATCCAAACTATAACTTCCGGCACCGTGTATCGCCAACAGCAACAATCCGCCCGTAATCGCGATATTTTTCATAAACATGATCATCTGTATCTGATCCGCAAGATTATTATGAAAAATAACCGCTGCCACGAGCGTGAAACCAGCCAACGCCAGCGACACCCATTTTGTTTGCCAGCCGGCGACCAACGCCAGTCCTCCGCCAATTTCCAATGCGATCACTAACGGCAGTAACATACCAGGCACTCCCATGGCTTCCATGTAACCTTGCGTACCTTCATAACCGCCTATTTTAAATATTCCGGACAATAAAAAGATTTGCGCCAGAAAAACTCGTGCTACCAATTGACCTATTTTTTCCATTTTGAATCTCCTTAAATTGTAATGTATAAAACTATTGTTTATGCTTAGTCCACGCACGATCGCGCACAAAACGATTGGATTGAAAATCCTGCAACGCCTGATCGATTTCCTCCCGAGTATTCATCACAAACGGACCATATTGCACCACCGGTTCGCCAATCGGCTTACCGCTGACCACCAGCAATCGCGCCCCCTTTTTTCCTGCGGTAAAATCGAGCGTTTCACCAGCGCTATTCAATGCCACCAACGAATGCAGCGCGACGGTTTGGTGTTGTAATTGTCCATCGCCTTCGAATAGATACAAGAAACTATGGTGTTGCGCTGACAAGTGGTGTTGAAAATGCTTGCCGGGGTGTATCCGAACATCGAAATAAGAAACATCCGTAATGTGATCGACGATCGGCGATTGCACGTCGGCAAAGCCGCCGATCAGCACTTTTACCTGGTAATCGGGCGCATCGACCACCGGGAAAGCTTCTGCAGCGTACTCCTGATATTCCGGATGATCCATCTTATGCATCGCCGGCAAATTGATCCATAATTGAAAACCGCGCATCAAGCCGTTTTGCTGTTTCGGCATTTCCGAATGAATCACGCCGTTGGCGGCTTTCATCCATTGCGCCGATCCCGGCCCCAAGTTACCGCTGTTACCCATACTATCCTGGTGTTCCATACGACCATCGAGCATATAGGTAAAAGTAACAAATCCGCGGTGCGGATGCGAAGGGAAACCGGCCAGATAATCCTCCGGTTTGTCGCTGCTGATATGATCCAGCAACAAAAATGGATCGTAATTGCGTATCACGGGCATACCGATCGTGCGATAAACAGTAACACCGGCACCCTCCGGCACTGCTACTGCCGGAATAACTCTTGCTGCATTGGCTGTCGTCGTATCCATGGTTCACTCCTTTTAAACATTGTGTTCATTTAATCGACGGAAAGCATTATCATCGTTGTTATAATAAGAATAAATACTCATTAACATAAATGACTGTTCTTATATCAGCAACAATAAGGAACCTCTATGGATCGATACGAAAATATGAGCACGTTCGTGCGCGTGGTCGAAACCGGCAGTATCAGCGCTGCTGCGAATCGCATGGATGTTGCAAAATCCGTCGTAAGCCGGCGTTTGAAAGAACTTGAAATGCATCTGGGCGTGGAGTTGTTTCACCGTACGACGCGGCAAATGAATCTAACCGATAGCGGCCGGGCGTTTTATCAGCAAGCGGTGCGCATTCTCGCGGACATCCTCGAAACCGAGCTGGCCACCTCGCAATCGCACGGCGCATTAAAAGGTAATTTGAAGGTGGCGGTGCCACTCAGTTTCGGATTGATGCACTTAGGACCCGCCATCAACGAATTTTTGCAGCAACACCCTGACATTGAATTCAACCTGGACTTCAATGACCGGCAAGTCGATTTGCTGGCGGAAGGCTTCGATCTGGCCATTCGTATTGCCAGTTTGCCCGATTCGAGTCTCATCGCACGCCGTCTTGCGCCTATCCAAACTGTCTTGTGCGCCAGTCCGGATTATCTGGCGAAAAATGGCACGCCACAAACACCGGAAGAGCTGCGCCAGCATCGCTGCCTGGCGTACAACCTGATCAGTAACATCGAGCAATGGCAAATTCACGATGTCAACGAGCAACTAATCAAAATCACCATTAAACCCTATCTGAAAGCCAGTAATGGCGAATTTCTTCGGGACGCTGCCGTAACCGGTCTGGGCATTATCCGGCTACCGACGTTTATCGTCTATCAGGAAATCGAACGCGGTGCTTTGATACCGATCCTGACCGATTATCCGTGTTCGCCGCTCGCCGCTTACGCGATCTATCCGCAAACACGCCACCTTTCACATCGCGTCCGGGCATTTGTGGATTTTCTGGCAAAACGATTTGAAGGGTTGCCTTATTGGGATAAATGCCTGAAAAGATAATAAAGTCCCTTTATATTTCACAATAAGGAAATTTACGATGCTCGTTCAAAATTATCGGACTTTGGAGATTTTATTTATTGGATTTACAGCATGTCCGGATAAATGACGGCGTGCAATATCGCCTCAATCTCGTTGTTTTTTTCCTCGCCGCGAATCCACCAAACCGATCCTTTCCGCACATTCAACCCTGACGGAACCACCGGAATCAAATGGCTGACCACCTCACCGATCGTCGGTTGATGCCCCACGATAACGACTGCCCCTGATGCGCCAGGCCAGCCGGCCGCGTCAAGAATCGCTTGAACGTTTGCACCCGGTCCAATGGCGGCATTGGTTACAAAATCCTCAGTCAAGGCGGTTGCTGTTTGTTGCGTCCGCATAGTCGGACTGACGATTACCCGAGTATTTTCCGGAAGTTTCGCTCGAAGCCAGTCAGCCATTCGTTTTGCTTGATCCAATCCGTTACTGGTTAATTTGCGCGCCGTATCCGGATAATTATTTTCAGCTTCGGCATGGCGCCATAAAATTAATTCCATGGTATTCGGCTCTTCTTTAAGTTTCACTGGAAATGTTGCAATTCGTTCAATCGTTGTTCGGGATCCGGTATCGGTTGTTGAATCACGACCACTTTATGGCGTGATTTTTCTCCTTGTTTCAGAACCACCTGCGCAAGCGGCACATTGAATCGATTCGCCAGATAACTCAACAATACCGCATTGGCTTTACCTTCCACAGGCGCAGCCGCAAGTTTGATCTTCAATGCATCGCCGAATATTCCGGCCATTCCGGTAATTTTCGCGCCTGTTTGAATATGCAGTGTGAGCACCAAATCCCCAGCCTTGTCATAGCGATACCAAAGAGTCATCGATCACGTACTTACTACAATAATGCCGAAATTTCCATGTAAAAACCCGCCACAATCATGAGAAACACTTGAATCACAATCAGTACAAATAACGGCGATAAATCAACGTTGGCAATCGGCGCGATGCGTTTGCGAAAAATCATCAAAAACGGACGGGTAAAGCTGTCCAATAATGGCGCCAAAGGGCTATTCGGATTAACCCATGACAATACCGCCTGCATAACAATTGCGACTAAAATGATATAAAGCGTTGTTCTGATAATTGAAACAATGCCCAACAAACTCATCACACCCAGCGAAAAAATAATGTTGGCGCCAAAATCATAACCTTGCACAACATATACACTGGCTACAATGATGCTGTCCAGCAGCCAGGCAAGCATCAATGTCGAAAGATCCATACCAGCCCATCCGGGGATAAATCGGCGTGCCGGCCTGACTATGAAATCAGTAACCGAAATTAAAAACTGTGATATCGAATTGTAATAAGGCACTCGCAGCAGCTGAAAATAAAATCGCAATAACAGCGCTAAAGAAAACAAGCCCAGAAGTGTATCAATAAGAAAAACCAAGATCTGATTGGACATAGTCATTTTTCCAGAAAACGAAATGGTTAGGGAAACACCGAAAATTGTCTGAGCGAGCGATCCGTCTCGTCAGGCTGCACTTGGAAACTCGCCTATCTTAGCAATAGATCTCATTCTTTTGCGAACCAACTGCTTTACACCGCTTCACACCCGCTGATTTTCTCAGCATTTCCTAAATGGTTACAATTGCTCACAAACAACAAGTTTTATATTTTGCCGTATTCATCGCTCATTTCACGAGATCGATCATTCGCAGCACGAATGGCGGCTATGATCTTACACTTAATATCATTTTTTTCCATCGTTTGAATCGCCCGCTCGGTGGTGCCGCCTTTAGAAGTCACTCGTGCTCGCAGGATAGTAACATTATCATCGCTCGAATTCGCTAATTGACTGGCGCCTTCAAACGTCAGCAAACTGAGCTGTCTGGCTTGTTCAGCCGTTAAGCCCAATTCCACGGCCGCTTGTTGCATGGCTTCAATAAAATAGAAAACATATGCCGGACCGCTACCGGAGATGGCAGTGACGGCATGCAACAATTCTTCATGATCCACCCAGAGCACCGACCCCACCGCCGTAAGAATCGATTCGGCATTTTTCTTGTCTTGCTCGCCGATACCCGGTGTTGCATATAAACCGGCGACACCACTTCCCACAAGTGAAGGCGTATTCGGCATGGCACGAACCACTCGATGATGCCCATTCAACCAGCGTACGATATCGGTGGCGCGTATGCCAGCGGCAATCGATATGACTAATTGATTATTCAACAAAGGCGAGAGGTCTCTTGCAACATCAGGCAATTGCTGAGGCTTTACTGATAATACGATGACATCGCTGACTGAAACACCTTCCGCCAAGTTTTCAGAAACTGAAAGTCCGAAATTTTGTTTTAATTTTTCACGATTCTCAGGATGAATTTCAATCACATGCAATTGCCGGGGGGTAAAACCCTGTTGCAATAACCCGCTGATTAATGCGGAAGCCATATTCCCGCCGCCAACAAACGTAATTTTCATGATAACCCTTATCGCGTTATTTACTAAATCGAACCATCAATGCTGACAGGCCGGGCAATAATAACTGGAACGCTGATTCTGTTTGATTTGTTTAATAATGCTCCCGCATTTTTTACAAGGCTGCCCTTCCCGCCCATAAACCCAATATTGTTGCTGAAAATACCCCGGCATTCCATCGCTATTCACGAAATCCCGCAAGCTGCTTCCCCCCGCCTCGATTGCTTGCTGCAATGTCTGTTTAACCGCCTGCACCAATCTTTCAAGTCTGACCTTACTAATCCTGCCGCTCGCGGTTTTAGGATGAATCCCCGCGGTAAACAAAGCTTCGTTGGCATAGATATTTCCGACGCCCACTACGATTTGTTGATTCATGAGTGTCTGTTTAATGCTGGCGCTGCGATCACGCGTTCTTTCATATAGATCCACTGCATTAAAACCGGGCGTCAACGGTTCCGGTCCCAGATTGACCAACAAGGGATGAAGCGATGCATCCCCTGCATGCCATAATACCGCACCAAAACGGCGCGGGTCTCGCAACCGCAATACTGTCTCATTTTGCAAGATCAAGTCAAAATGGTCATGCGCGTGAGGCAATTCAACCTTTCTCGCAGCCGGTAGCGGAAAAATCCGCAAGCTACCCGACATGCCTAGATGAATGATTAATGTGCCAGTACCGCAATCCAACAGCAAATATTTTGCCCGCCGGCGAATTTCCTGAATAACCAATCCATTCAATAATTGTGGTAAGTTCCCGGGTATCGGCCAACGCAGTTTTGAATTACGGATAATGACTTTTGCGATTGCCTGCCCCTGCAAGGAAGGCGTAATTCCGCGTCGCGTTGTCTCAACTTCTGGTAATTCCGGCATCAGTGACTGGTTAACAATTTTTTCTGAATGATATGCGGATCGAGTAACTGCCGCCCCGTCTCAACTGGAAATTGATAACCGATTCCGTTATCCGTTCTCAGCAAAATGATGGATGATTCATTTTTCAGCACGTCAAAATCGATCACTCGTCCATCTTGCAATTCAATTACGATCAGGCTTTTGTCGATCGAATCAGCTTCGACATGACCGCCGATTGTCAATTCGGCAGCCGGTAACGATTGCCATAATTCAACCCACTGCACCATCGTTTCATGATCGATTGGTTCATTCTGCTTTGCTGAAGTGATATGCCACTGTCCGTCCTGCATCTCAATTTCAAATTGCGGTAAAACAAATTTTCTTGGAATTTCACCCGGCGGGAATACGATAGGATTGATTAATTCGGTCGCGTTGCGCGGCAATAACAAACCATAGCGTGGTGAAATCAGATAGACATGTTGTTTCGCTTGAACATACTGCTGATGTTTTACCGGAGCGAAACTGCCAAAGTTGACGGATTGATCATCGATAAAAAGCTGCACATTGGGTTGCAGCAAACCAAAGCGCCCCAGGTCGGTTGCAAGAATCCGAAGTTCGCTACGCGCATTCAGAATCTCAAAAATTGCTTGCGCTTTTCGCTCGTCAACTGCGGCTTCGACAGGTTTTATCATGCGCCATTGATCGCCGGAACGTTCGAGTGCAATCTCATACTGGCGTCGAACGATACGCACACTGTGCACGGATGCCGCAGGTTCATTAAAAATCGAATATTTCAAAGTCTCTTGCGGCTGTGGCTTGAAATATAAAAACACCATCACCCCCACGATCGTGATAAACATGACCCAATTAAGACGAGCATGATGTGTCATGGCGCCATTTTCCTCCTGCGATACCACCAGATACTTATTCCAATCGTCAGAAATAGCGCAGGTAGCGCCATCATCTGTCCTACTGCAATAAATGTTAATTGCGATTGACTCAATACGAGGTTGCCATCGATCGTTGCACGGGGTTGAATCACCATCATTTCTTCATCGCCCGCCAGCCAATTGACCAGATTAATACCGAAATCCAAGTTATTGCCATTACCCAAATAGGTATTTGCAAGAAAATGCCCGCTGCCGACAATCACGATGCGTTGCTCGCGATCGTTAATATTGCGAGATAAAGCTGCCGCAACACTGATGGGACCCGGAACATCCACCGCTTGATCAAATTCGATTTTCGCATTCAAATCACCGGTTTCAACCCATCCATTCTGCGCCACTTCAACCAGTGAAACGCTATTCCAGCCAGCGTTGTCGTCAATCGTAATCTGGCGCGCATAAGGAAACACCGTAATATATTGAAAGCCACTGGTGACCGGATGCTGCCCATAAATCGCACCTAACGAAAAAGTAATCGGTGCTTTGAGTTGCTCGGCATGCGGATCAACCACAACGCCCGGTGTCAGGGTTAGACGCAATTTCTCAGTCAGCGGCAATAAACCACGCAGTGATTCCTGATCGACCAGCCATAATAAATTTCCGCCACGATCGATATAATCCAGCAGTTTATCAACTTCGCCCGGTAACAAATCCACTTGCGGTGAAGCAATGATCAACAAATCCGCATTCAATGGAATATCTTGTTCAATCGCCAGATTCAGTGGCTGGCTGACAAACCCGGATTTTTGCAACGATTTTCCAAACTCACCCAAATCAAAATTCGCACGACCATCCAATTTTCGCTCGCCATGACCGCTTAATTCGACAATTAATTTGTCTTCCAAGCGTGCCAGTCGCAACAATGCATTAGAAAACGTCTGTTCATTGATCACTGCAAGGTGTTCGGTTTTATGTTGATAAGTGATAACAATTTCACCATTGACCTGGACATTCGCTTCTTGCGCGAGCAATGGCTGTTCCACCGGATCAATAAATTGCAAAACAAGATCAGGCTTAATCCGCTGATAGAGCGCCACAAAATCGGTGATGACTTTGCGGATGTCCCCTACTTCCGCTTGATATTCCGTCGCATAAGCGGTTACTTGCACCGGCCCCGGCAGTTTTTGCAAGATATCGATACTGGTGTCGCTTAAGCTATTCCGTCCGTTTTGACTGACATCCCATTGCACCCGCTGTTGTAGCGCAAGATAACCCAGCAACGCAACCAATGCTAATAATAAAATGATGAAAACACCGCTTTGAATTCGATATTGCCAGCGCAATTTTTTATGCAATTCCGTCATTCGTTCATTTTTATAAAAACTTAACCATGCAGCCGTTCTCCCTCAATGCGGCGCACCGTCAGCGTTAAAAACGCAATCGTAAACAGCATGAAATAGCTGATTCCCAAAGAATCGATCAAGCCTTGGTTAAAATACCTGAAATACTTGAGCAAAGAAAAGTAATGCAACCATCCTTCTGTTTCGCTGACGGCCAAATCGATCATCCAAAATCCTAATAACGCGCCTAACGAAGCGATTGCGGCAATTGCCGGTTGGGTTGTCAAACTTGAAAAAAATAACCCGAGAGCGGAAAAACAGGCGGCGAGTAAAAGTAAGCCGAGCAAATTACTCGCAATCAAGCCCATATCCAAAATCCCTCCTAATAATAATGACAGGGATAATAACGCGATCAGGAAAATCGTTATGGTAAAAAAAATCATTAAAGCAAAAAATTTTCCGAGAACGATAGCGGTAATAGAAACCGGTGCGGCAATCAGGAAATCAAGCGTATGATTGCGCCTTTCCTCCGCAATTAAGCGCATCGATAATATGGGCGTCATCATCAGCAAAATAATGGCCGCCAAGGCAAAAACAGGCGACACGATCAATTCGGTAACCCCGGGAGGATTTGCAATTTGAAGCATTTGCGGTTGAATCTCAAGAAAGGCATCAAGCCGCACCAGCAAAAACCAAGTCAAAACAAATTGAATGACGGCCAACAATATCCATGCAAGCGGAGAAATAAAAAACATTAGTAATTCTTTACGGATAACAGTCGCGATCATGGAGTGATTCCTATTTCCTCATTGGGTAAGCTGTGTGAATATCGATTCCAAATGAACACCGCGGCGTTGTAATTCCGATATATTTTGATTGAGCACAACCTGACCTTTATGCATGATCTGCACGCGGTCACAGATGCTCTCGACTTCGGAAAGTAGATGGGTTGATAAAATGACACTGCTGGATTTTCCCAATTCACGGATTAATTGACGGATTTCGCGCATCTGATTAGGATCCAATCCAACACTGGGTTCATCCAGAATAATGACTGCCGGATTGTGGATGATCGCTTGTGCAAGCCCCACGCGTTGCTGAAACCCTTTCGACAAAGTACTGATCAATCGCCTGCCGCAATCGCTCAATCCACACCGCTGCTTAACATTTGTCAATGCTTCAGACACCGCTTGTTCAGGCACGCAATGCAACCTGGCAGCCAATCGCAAATACTCGTCCACTGTCAAATCAGGATAAAGCGGCGGTATTTCCGGCAAAAAACCCAAATATGCCTTCGCTGCTATCGGCTCTTCCAATAAATCAACGCCACAAATTTGTACGCTGCCTTTACTGGGCGCCAATATGCCGGTCAACATGCGCATGGTCGTGCTTTTTCCGGCGCCATTCGGACCAAGCAAACCCAGCACCTCGCCTCTCTGCAACTGCAGATTCACATGGTCGACTACAGTATAATGGCCATACTCACGGCACAAATCTTGCGCCAACAAAGTAATTCCGGTTGCTGTTCCAAGCATATGGAGTTCCGTTAATTTGATAGTTTCATGATGACGTGAAGTAAGTGCATCCAATACAACACTCGATTGAGTCCAAGTATACGTCCGATTACCTGTTAATTCACCGGTTTCAATTCGATTACGCCAGATATCGAATCATTGAAATTCATCTTAATCACCAACATTATGATTATTATTAGAAAATAGATTGCTACTTAAACAAGCTCACGAGTATATCCAGTGGCAACTTCAAGCACCCCGTTGTTGCATTAATACAACACTTTGGTGCGATTATTCCACCAAACAAACCGAGAAACCACACACGTATTTGCTTGAAGTAGTAGAATCGAAAGGGCTTTTAGAATATGATTGCAAAACATTTTTGTATAATCGAAAGAACTCTAGGAATCAGAGTTTTCATTAAAAGGACAACAGCATGAAGAAAATATCAGCTAAAAATACCCTCATAGGAATGATTCTCTCATCAGCAATGTTTTCTGGTGCTGTTTTGGCACAGGAAGCAAGCGCCGATCAATCTAGTACGGATAAAAAACCGGAAGCATATGGTATCGATGACCGCGGTATCGTTGCCAGAAATACAACCGGCTTATGCTGGCGGACAGGTTATTGGACTCCGGCCATGGCCATTCATGAATGTGACCCGGATCTGGTTAAAAAACCGGATGAAGTTGCAGCCGCTCCGGCAGCAGAACCAATCCCAACCACTGCACCCGATAAAATAACATTCTCTGCCGATGCACTATTTGATTTTGACAGTGCGAAACTGAAACCAGCCGGTGTTCAATCATTAAATGAATTCGTCGGTGGCATCAGCGATCTCAAATATGACTTGATCATTGCGGTAGGCTACGCTGATCGCATTGGTTCGGAAGAATATAACAGAAACCTTTCATTGCGCCGTGCCGAAGCGGTTAAAGCGCACCTCGTTTCCAGAGGTATCAGCCCGGATCGTGTGTTTGTTGATGGTAAAGGCGAATCCAATCCGGTTACTGGAAACACTTGTGTCGGCGAAAGAAAAACCAAAGCGCTGATCGATTGCTTAGCGCCGGATCGCCGCGTTGAAATTGAAGTTGCCGGAACCAGAAGGACCATTAAGGATAGTAATTAATCATGCACCATTCAATCACCCTGGCTGTGATTGAATGGTAATTACAAAATAAACTTATATTTTCACTTTAGAGCCCTGTTGAAATACAGGGCTTTTTATTTTCCAGCACAAATAATTGCATGAATCATCGGACAGAAATAGATACGCTCATCTCCGCCCGATGGATAATCCCGGTTGAACCGGCAAACACTGTTCTCAACCGTCACGCCGTCGCGATCCACCGGGGAATTATCCGGGATATTTTGCCGCTTCCTGAAGCCAAGCAACGCTATCATCCGCAGCAAACGATAGCGCTCGACGATCATGTGCTTATTCCTGGATTAATCAACTTGCACACGCACGCCGCCATGACGCTCATGCGTGGACTTGCCGATGATTTGCCGCTGATGGAATGGCTGCACCAATATATATGGCCAACGGAAAATCAGCATGTCAATGCGCAATTCGTTTTCGATGGCACGCAACTCGCCTGCGCCGAAATGATCAAAGGTGGCATTACCTGCTTTAACGACATGTATCTCTTTCCGCAATCCAGTGCGGAAGCCGCCATCAATGCTGGTATGCGTGCAGCTATCGGCATGGTGATCATCGATTTTCCGACAGCCTATGCCAGCGATAGCGATGACTATCTCGCAAAAGGGCTTGAATTACGCGATCGTTATCAAAACCATCCGTTGTTATCTTTCTGCTTTGCGCCTCATGCCCCGTATACCGTCAGCGATAAAACATTCAGTCGCATTTTGACCTATGCCGAGCAACTAAACGTACCAATTCATACCCATTTGCACGAAACCGAAGATGAAATTCGCATGAGTCTGGAATCTACCGGCGTACGACCGATTGAACGTTTACGCCACCTCGGGTTGCTCGGTCCGAATTTGATTGCCGTCCACATGACACATCTGACCGATTATGAAATTAAGCTGATGCATCAACATGTTTGCAATATTGTTCATTGCCCGTCATCCAATATGAAACTGGCCAGCGGCTTCTCCCCGGTTGCAACATTACTCAATCAAGGCGTCACTGTCGGGCTTGGCACCGATGGCGCAGCCAGTAACAATCGCTTGGATATGTTTGAGGAAATGCGCTTAGCGGCACTCTTAGCAAAAATAACCAATCACCGGGCCGACACCCTGCCCGCTCACCAAGTATTAAGAATGGCAACTTTGAACGGCGCCAGATCACTTGGATTGGAAGCTATCACCGGATCGCTGGTTATCGGAAAAGCCGCCGATATGACCGCCGTCAATTTTTCCGATCTCAATCTCACCCCTTGTTACGATCCGGTTTCACATTTAATCTACAGCGCGGGACGTGAACACGTGAGTCATACTTGGGTAAATGGTAAAATGCTGCTAGAAAATGGCGAATTGACAACGCTCAATCCTTCGGAACTCAAATACCGCGCAACTTTCTGGCAAGAACGCATCGGCAATTCAGCAAAACAATAAGGGAATCTATTTATGGAAAATGATGGCATCAACGTAGATCCGCTCGAACTGGAAAAATTCAGCCAACTCGCACATCGTTGGTGGGATCCAAATAGTGAATTCAAACCACTACACGAAATCAATCCGTTGCGCCTCAACTACATCAACGATTTGGCTGGCGGATTAACCGGAAAAACCATATTGGATGTCGGCTGTGGTGGTGGCATTTTATCCGAAGGCATGGCATCAATAGGCGCACATGTGACCGGCATCGACCTCAGCGACAAGGCGCTCAAAGTAGCGAAACTGCATTTGCTTGAAAGCGGACACCGCGTTGATTACCGCAAGATCACCGTGGAATCGTTGGCAAAAGAACAACCGCAGCATTTCGATGTCGTTACTTGCATGGAAATGCTTGAACATGTACCGGATCCAATGAGCGTAATCCGCTCTTGCGCACAATTGGCCAAGCCTGGCGGCTGGATTTTCTTTTCGACCATTAATCGTAATCCAAAATCCTATTTATTCGCTATCATCGGCGCCGAATATGTTCTTAAACTACTGCCGCGCGGCACGCATGAATACTCCAAATTTATCAAACCATCCGAGCTCGCCCGCATGGCTCGTAACGCCGGTTTAACCGATGAACAATTGATTGGCATGACTTACAACCCGATCACTAAAATCTACGCGTTGGAACACGATACCGATGTCAACTACATCATGGCGTATCGCAGTTAATCAGCATTCAATCCCCGTCATTTTTGCTACAACCGATATTGCCGCATGATTAAAGCCGTTCTCTTCGATTTCGATGGCACCCTCGCCGATACCGCCCCCGATCTCGGTCATGCCTTGAACCGGCAGCGTATCGCCCGTGGTTTGCCTGAACTATCCATCACGGAAATCCGCCCCCTGGCTTCCGCCGGATCTCGCGGACTGTTGGGATTAGGCTTTAACATCAAACCGGGCGATCAAGGTTACGAATCGATGCGTGACGAATTTCTCGATTTTTACACCGAACGGCTTTGCCATGACACATGCCTGTTTCCCGGCATCGATGAATTGCTCGCTCAATTGGAAGAGCGTAGTTTGCCGTGGGGTATTGTCACCAATAAACCGGCTCGGTTCGCACATCCGTTGATTCATGCACTCGGTCTGGCGCCACATGTCGCCTGCATCATCTGCGGTGACGAAATCTCCAACACCAAACCGCACCCGGAACCGCTCCTAACCGCCAGCCGCAAAATCGAGATTCCACCGGCAAACTGTATTTATCTGGGTGACGACATTCGCGACGTGCAAGCCAGCCTCGCCGCCGGCATGCACCCGATCATCGCCCGTTACGGCTACCTTGGCAACGAACAACCGCCGGAAACCTGGGGCGCGCAGCATCTGATCGACCACCCCGAAGAACTGCTGATTCATCTCTAAAGAATCGCACGCTATTTCTGTTAGAATAGCCGACGCATAGGACTTGAACTTTTAAGTTTCATCACCATCCTATGCACTACCAAAACGAATACCGGGGACGATCTGGTTTCGACGTGGGTTGCAAAGCAGCGCAGGGCATACCGAGGATCAGATTACCTCGTAAATCCATCTGAAAACAATAGTCGCAAACGACGAAAACTACGCTTTAGCCGCTTAATCGGCTAGCCTCTGCACCGGTGGGCCTCAACGCCGGGTCTGGCAACAGACAGCAGAGTCACTAACGAGGATCGCGTTTTATAGGGTCACTTTATAAAACGTTAAACGCAAGGTGACTCGCCTGTCATCAGCCTGCCGGTTGGCGGTAGCCAGGTCAAATTAAATAACATGGCT
>NZ_JAHBZY010000002.1 GCF_019635155.1 Nitrosomonas sp.
TATTTTGATAAGGAAACCGGCCTGCACTACAACTATTTCCGCTATTATGAACCGGAGACCGGAAGATACCTCTCACCCGACCCGATCGGGTTGGCGGGAGGGATAAGTGTTTGGGGGTATGTGGGGTAGAATCCGTTGAGTTTTGTGGATCCGACGGGGGAGATAGCACTTTCGGCAAGCGGTGCAGTTTTAGGAGCGATACTTGATATTAGTATACAGTCGGCTTTGAATGGTGGAAGGATTGAATGTGTTAAGTTGGAATCTGTCTCAATTGCGGCTGCTGCAGGGGCCTTGAATCCTTTTGCACTTGGTAGAGCGATGGTTACGGTGAATAAGGCAAACCGACAGCTTCAGCGAGCGTATGCATTAAGAGCAGGTAGTCGAGCTGTCAAACGCACGGAATTTCGCTCGGATAAAAACAGAGCTGCGGCTATAAAAGAATTAGGTTCATGGGCAGTAATAGAGCTTGGTGCAGAAGGACTCGGAAATCTGATTCCTAATGATAAACATGTGAGAATTGGAAACATTTTTGGCAATTCTTCTCTTCAGTGTGAATGTAGGTAGTAAATGAAGAATTCAACTAGTAAAGATTTTGCTATACATGTTGGTGGGTTTTTTCTTGTTTATGCTGTATCTATTTTGATTGCCAAATTTTTCTTTCCTGGATATGAGAGTACCGCGATTTTTTTCGTATCGGGTGGCGTGTTAATGATCCTACTGTTTCAACAATTTTTTCCGAAAACATAGTAAACAGCAGGGTAGACGAAAGAAATACCGATAGCGTGTGTTGACGAGTAGCTTAGCAAGTAGCCTGGATAAGCTTATGCTATCCAGGATCAACGCATCATCAAAAAAGACTCGCTGAGTCCGAAGTTTTTATTCTTCTACGATTCCAATGGGCAATTGATCGGGGAATATAAAGACAATGCATCGACGGCTACACCAACCGACGATTGGCTGGTACGGCAGGAAACCGTCTGGCTGGGCGATATTCCGGTGACTGTGATTACCAAACTCACCGCCACCGGGCCGATCCAAGCGCATTACGTCCATGCCGACCAACTCAACACCCCCAGAGTGATCGTGAATCAAACCAACACCATCGTCTGGCGCTGGGAGAATACGCACGCGTTCGGCGCGAACTTGCCGAACGAAGACCCGGATGGCAACGGCCAATTATTTGAATACCACCCCCGTTTCCCCGGGCAGTATTTCGATAAGGAAACCGGCCTGCACTACAACTATTTCCGCTATTATGAACCGGAGACGGGAAGATACCTCTCACCCGACCCGATTGGGCTGATGGGGGGAATTAATATCTACGGGTATGTGGGGCAGAATCCGTTGAGGTTTGTGGATCCGTATGGTTTATGGGCTATTGGGGATCCTCTACCACAAGGAATTGTTAATGCCATAGTGGGTTTTGGAGACGGAATTTCAAGTTTTGCAACCTTTGGAATGTACTCGACTATCGATGTACGCAACAGCTTGGGCATCAATAATGGAGTTGATTACTGTTCTTCGTTATATTCTGGCGGTAAGTTTGCAGGGTACGCCCGGGGTACTGGAACACTTTGGGCGGCAGGTCTCAATGGTGGTTCAAATTCGGTATTCTGGGTCGGTAATACTGCGAGATCAGAAGCAGCTTCATTAGGAACAACAATTGCAAAAACTCCTATTGGCTGGTTTATGAATAGATTGGGAATTGAGAATCGAACTGCATGGAGAATTGCATCTTCTACTTTTGCTGCAAATGCATCAGGAACAGCTACAGTAGTCGCTCGAAGTGTAAATCCTAGCTACTATGGAATGTCGAGCGTGCAATATTGAATATGCGTAGTGTTCCAATTATTTACCATTAATTAGGATATGAAAAAACTGAGTACAGTAATCATTGATTTAATAAATCGAATATTACCAACGCCTCGAATCGACTTCGATGATGGTTCTTATATTGAATATTTAGATAGGGAAGCCATTCTTTATGCTGAGAAAGATGGACATCGAATGGAAGTGGAATGGTATTTCAATAGCCGTTTTGGAAGTGGACGGCTTCTTTATGCTGATGACATTGGTTACTGGAATTCTCCACATGAGCTTGAAGTATTATCCGAACAAAAGAAAAAAGAAATCCAACAAAAAATTATTAGCTATTGTCAGAAGCGAAATATTTCAATCGAAATAATTCCTGTTGGATTGAAGCCACCAAGCTCGTGAGGCTCCAAAGCGAGTGGCTATCCAAGATGATGATGAAGGTTTTTTACTTTGGATCAATGCGCCATCAAAACGGACCGCTGAGTCCAAAGTTTTTGTTCTTCTATGATCCAAATGGACAATTGATCGGCGAATACCGGGATAACTCAAACACTGCCACACCAACCGATGATTGGCTGTTACGGCAGGAAACCGTTTGGCTGGGCGATATTCCTGTAGCCGTAATCAAGAAACCTACCGCCACCGGACCGATTCAGGTGCATTACATCCACGCCGACCACCTTAACACCCCGCGGGTGATCGTGGATCAGACCAACACCATTGTCTGGCGCTGGGAGAATATGCACGCGTTCGGCGCGAACTTGCCGGACGAAGACCCGGATGGTAACGGTCAACAATTTGAATACAACCCGAGGTTCTCCGGGCAGTATTTCGATAAGGAAACTGGCCTGCATTACAACTATTTCCGCTATTATGAACCGGAGACGGGAAGATACCTCTCACCCGACCCGATTGGGCTGATGGGGGGAATTAATATCTACGGGTATGTGGGGCAGAGTCCGTTGGGTTTTGTGGATCGACTTGGTTTAGATAAGACAATTTGGTTTCCACTCGGCGATGGACGAAGTATTGCTGATGGCCCTCGTAACGGAAATTGGGGTGGAGGAAGATCGGGCAATGTTACAGGAAGAGCTTTGCCACTTGACAGTGCGGATGCCTGTTATATGAGACATGATCTATGTTACGACTCGGGCACTGCGAAGAAGCAATGTGATGCTAGACTAATTAGTGAACTGAAGCCATTGCCTATTAATCCACGGAAATGGCCAGTACCGTCAAAACTTGGAACTGAAGCCGATACGATATTATTTTTAATCGGAGCTATTCTGATTTTTGGTCCATGAGAATTCCAAGAAAACCATTTGTTTTACTCGCAGTAAGTGTGTTTATTGCTTTGAGCACTATGTGGGTTGAAAGATTATTTTGGCATATTGGTTACTCGAATTACATGTTGATACTGGGTATTCTTGCTTTACTGCATTTCATTGTTAGTATCTTGATAATCAGAGAAAATCCGGATAAATTTCTGCTGCGGCTAGGAGCTGTAGTTATTTTTATCATTGGTCAACGGTGGTTGATTGAGTTGATTGCAATGTTGGCAATTTGGTACCTACGAGGACTTGCTCCGTAGCAAGTAGCGTGGATAAGCTTGCGGTATCCAGAGGTAGCGTATCATCAAACATGTCCCGCTGAACCCAAAGTTTTTGTTTTTCTATGATCCAAATGGACAGTTGATCAGGGAATATCGGGATAACTCAAACACCGCGACACCAACTGACGATTTGCTGGTCAGACAAGAAACCGTGTGGCTGGGTGATATTGCGATTGCCGTAATCACGGAATCCATCATTACCAGCGCGATTTAGGTTCAGTTGCTCAAGGTTTTACTTCAGTGGGTTGTATTATGCATTCGTAAGACCAGCTCATGGCTTGCCTGGTATAAGCACCACCATTGGATTCACAGGCTTCTTTTTCATTATTAGCGTATACGAACGATGCAATAAATAAAGCTAATAAGAGGGCGGTATATAAAAAAACTTTTGTCTTTTCACTCATGATTTAACCTCGTTGAATGGAGTGAGCCGGTATTCCGGATCTAAACTTAAACTATGCGTTTTACCATGGATAACATGGGTGTGTCGTTTAAATATCGCTTGATACAGTGACGAAACATTCCATGTGATTACAGAAGCCGTCAATAATACTACTAAACTATAAATAGTTTGTTGTTGTGTACAGGAAACGATCAGGTGAAAAATATTTTCATGCTCTGCTAAGCGTTCAGGCAGTAAGCAGACTGAGTATACTTTTGTTATCTTGGAGTCGGAGCAGGAGGGTTTGTTGGAGAAATCAATAAAAAAACCTCCGGCTTCAGAGCCGGAGGTTGAGTGATTGTAGCAATGATACTCAACTGACGATACTACAAGGGATATGAAAAAATAACTTAAACTACCGTACTACTGCTGCATTTACTGCACTTGCATCGGCACTGCTTGTTCTGTCAACTTGTTGTCCGGCGGTTGACAGTTTTCTGTACAGCGCTGCTTGTGCCAATTCTTCCTCGAGCTGATGTTTGTGCTCGCGAATGTTGGCGCGAAGATGTGAAACTTGATCTTGTCCTCTACGGCCATAAAAAAAAGCATGATCTTCATGTTCTTCCAATTCTTGCTGGTATCTTTCTACAATGGCGGTTTCTTCTTTAGCCAGGTTTTCATAAAACGCGGCAGCGGCGGTATGATCGTCCGGGCTAATGTTGCTTGGCAATGAGGGTATTTCGGCGAATGCGGAAGTTGCTAACAAGCCGAATGCGAAGAAAGACAAAACTGCGCTTACTTTCAATGCTTTCATTTCAATTTCCTCCAACGTTAAGATTTCAGTGTTGCCATCTTAACGAAGATAAGGAATAGCGTATATTGGGGAAACCCTGGTTTTTTTATAAGGGAAACCATTAGATTGCTTCAATTTGATGATCATGCGGGAAACGGTATGCCGAGTGATCAATGATTGAAATCAACAGTATTAAAAAGCAACCGGACTATGCGAACCCGATTTCAAATCTGTATACTTCAGAACATTCGGAATTATTTTGATTTGAATTCATCAACCAACCAGCCGGAGCTAGTCAATGAAGTTTTCAATTTACCGCTACAATCCCGATAAAGATGAAAAGCCCTATATGCAGGACTATGATGTTCAACTGGCGCCGACCGATAAAATGCTACTGGATGCGTTGCTGCGTATCAAATCGGTTGATGATAGCTTGAGTCTGCGCCGCTCCTGCCGTGAAGGCGTGTGCGGGTCGGATGCGATGAATATCAACGGCCGTAACGGTTTATCTTGTATCACACCGCTCAGTGGTCTGGCGGAGCCGGTTAAAATCCTTCCGCTACCGGGTTTGCCGGTGATTCGTGATTTAATCGTTGATATGACGCAGTTTTTTCAGCAATATCATTCGATCAAGCCTTATTTGATTAACGATGATCCACCGCCGGAAACCGAGCGATTGCAATCGCCGGAGGAACGCGCAGCGCTGGATGGCGTTTATGAATGCATATTATGCGCGTGCTGCTCGACAGCATGCCCTTCGTTTTGGTGGAATCCCGATAAGTTCGTCGGTCCGGCAGGGTTGCTACAAGCGTACCGGTTTCTGGCGGACAGCCGGGATCAGGCCACTGCCGAACGATTGGATAATTTAGAAGATCCTTACCGGTTATTCCGCTGCCATTCCATCATGAACTGCGTTGATGCATGTCCTAAAGGCTTGAATCCAACGAAAGCAATCGGCAAAATCAAAGATATGATGGTTAAACGAATGGTATGAAGGAATTCGAACGAGCGCGCTGGCGCTGCCGGCGCGGGCTGCTCGAATTGGATATCGTATTGCAGCGTTTCATGGATCATTATTATACGCAGTTGGATGAGCAGGATCTGGAGCAGTTTGAACGATTACTGTCGTTAGCAGATAACGATTTATGGGATTTAATTACTGGCCGACAGATTAATACGGATCATCGTTGGCTGGCAATTTTGGAATTATTACAAAAGAGTTAGATTTCTAGTGGTATTCTGACGGTGTTTTTATCTATAACCAGAGCATACTAGTGAATTATACGCATCAAGTGGAGAAGTAAATATGACACAAAGAGGCACAGCGATTCTGAATCTGAATAATGGCAGCGCGCCGATCGAGCTGCCAGTGTTATCCGGAACCATGGGACCGGATGTGATCGATATTCGTAAACTGCACGCGCAGAGTGGCTTATTTACGTATGATCCCGGGTTTTTGTCGACGGCTAGCAATAGCTCCACGATTACTTTCATTGATGGTGACAAGGGGATACTGCTTTATCGCGGTTATCCGATTGAACAACTGGCGTTGCATTGCGATTTCGTGGACGTTTGCTATTTATTGCTGCATGGAGAATTGCCTACGCCGGATCAGAAAAAGACCTTTGACGCCGCGATCAAAAACCACTCGATGTTGAATGAGCAACTGGTCCGATTCTATAGCGGTTTTCGTCGTGATGCGCATCCGATGGCCGTGATGGTTGGCGTAGTTGGCGCGTTGTCGGCATTTTATCATGATTCTTTGAATATTTCCGATCCGGTGCACCGCGAACAATCCGCATTTCGCTTGATTGCGAAACTGCCGACGATTACTGCAATGGCGTATAAATACAATATCGGTCAACCGTATGTTTATCCGCAGAACAGTCTGAGTTATGCGGAGAATTTCCTGCATATGATGTTTTCCGTGCCGACGGAAAAATACGAAGCCAATCCGGTGATTGTGCGTGCTTTAGATCGGATTTTGATTTTGCATGCCGATCACGAACAGAATGCTTCAACATCGACCGTTCGTTTGGCCGGCTCCAGCGGTGCCAATCCGTTTGCTTGCGTTTCCGCCGGTATTTCTTGTTTGTGGGGGCCTGCGCATGGCGGCGCCAACGAAGCATGTTTACGCATGCTGGAAGAAATCGGTGATGTGTCGCGTATCGATGAATTTATTCAGCGCGCTAAAAATAAAGAAGATAATTATCGTTTGATGGGTTTCGGGCATCGTGTCTATAAAAATATGGATCCGCGTGCGAAGCTGATGCGCGAAACCTGCCATGAAGTATTGAATGAGCTGGGTTTACACAATGATCGCTTGTTTAAACTGGCGCTGCAGCTTGAAAAGATTGCGTTGGAAGATGATTATTTCATTTCACGCAAGCTATATCCGAATGTCGATTTTTATTCCGGTATCGTACAACGCGCATTGGGGATTCCAACCAGTATGTTTACCGCCATTTTTGCGATGGCGCGAACCATCGGCTGGGTAGCGCAATGGAGTGAAATGGTATCGGATCCGGATCATAAAATCGGACGTCCGCGCCAACTCTATACGGGGACAACGATGCGCGACGTACCCGGCTCGTATATCAAATAGTCGTTCATCCATTTGAGACCCCGTCATTCATGAATAAACCGTTGCTGGACGATTCCCTGTTATCCGCTGCAAACGCTACGTTTATCGAGGCGGTTTATGATGAGTATTTGCATAATCCAAACTCAGTGAGTTTGGCTTGGCGGGAATATTTCGATCGATTGGCGAAACCGTCGGATGCAGCTGCGACCAAACCTATACAAGCTCCCGCAAGTAGCACGCCCGGGAGGGACGATGCGAAATCGCCCGGTATTGAAATACAAACCGCCTTGTCCGACGTGGGAATGGTGGACACTGATGATCGTAAGCAAGTGGCCGTGTTGCAGTTGATCAACATGCACCGGTATCTTGGTCTCAATCTAGCGAAGCTCGATCCGCTCGGACTCAAGCAGCAGTCGGATATCCCCGAGTTGCATCCAGCGTACTTCGGGTTTACCGAAGCGGATATGGACAAAGTATTCAACACCGGTTCACTGGTTGGTCCTGATCACGCTTCTCTACGCGAGATTTTGCAAATTTTGCGGGAAACCTACTGCGGTTCGATTGGCGCTGAATATATGTATATTTCTTCGATCGAACAAAAACGCTGGATTCAGACGCGTTTGGAAGGTCAACGTTCCAATCCGAATTTTTCCGCCGACTATAAGCGGCATATTCTGGAACGATTGGTCGCGGCGGAAGGATTGGAGAAGTATTTGCATACCCGTTATGTCGGACAGAAACGTTTTTCCGGAGAGGGTAATGAAAGTCTGATTCCATTGCTCGACAGCATTATTCACCGAGCCGGAAAAACCGACGTGCAGCAGATTATCATGGGTATGGCGCACCGTGCGCGACTCAATGTATTGGTCAATACGCTAGGAAAAATGCCGGAGGATTTGTTCCGGGAATTTGAAGAAAAACAGCCGCAGCATTTACCTTCGGGTGATGTGAAATATCATCAAGGCTTTTCCTCGGCGATCAAAACTGCGGATGGCATCGTGCGTTTGGCACTGGCTTTTAATCCTTCGCATCTGGAAATTGTCAATCCGGTGGTTGAAGGTTCGGTGCGCGCGCGCCAGCATCTGCTCAACGATAAATTGGGCGACCGGGTGTTACCGTTGTTAATTCATGGCGATGCTGCGTTTGCCGGTCAGGGCGTGGTAATGGAAACGCTGAATTTATCCCAAACCCGGGGTTATGGTACCGGTGGCACGGTGCACATCATTATCAATAACCAAATTGGGTTTACCACGTCGGATCCGCGTGACAGCCGATCGACGCTGTATTGCACCGATGTTGCCAAAATGGTTGAAGCGCCGATTTTTCATGTCAACGGCGATGATCCGGAAGCCGTGGTGATGGTGGCCGAGTTGGCATTTGATTTCCGCATGCGTTTTCACAAAGACGTGGTGATCGATTTGGTGTGTTTTCGCAGGCTGGGTCACAATGAACAAGATGAGCCGATGGTGACGCAGCCGAAGATGTATCGAGTGATCAGCCGGCATCCTGGCACCCGTCAGTTGTATGCCGACCGGCTGATCGCCGAAAAAGTGATTCAACCGCAAGATGCGGATTCACTCGTTCAAGCGTATCGTGACGCGATGGATGAAGGCGTCAATCCGAATAAAGCGGTTTGTTACGATTATAAGTCACCCTATGCCATCAACTGGGAGCCTTTTATCCGGCCATTCAAGTGGAACAAGAAAGTTAAAACCGGTATTTCGCTGCAAATGCTGAAGCAACTCTCAATACGGCTTACGGATACTCCTGAAGGTTTCAAACTGCATCCACGGGTGGAGAAAATTATTGCCGATCGGCGGCTGATGGGTAAAGGCGAGTTGCCTCTGGATTGGGGCATGGCCGAGAATCTGGCGTACGCCGCTTTATTGAAGGAAGGTTATCCGGTCAGATTGTCGGGGCAGGATTCGGGGCGTGGAACCTTTTTTCATCGTCACGCGGAGCTGCACGATCAGGTGGCTGCGGATGAAAATGAACGGATTTATGTGCCGTTGCGCCATCTTTATCCGGAGCAACCGGATTTTGTCGTGATCAATTCGATGCTGTCGGAAGAAGCGGTATTAGGATTTGAATATGGTTATGCGACTACGCAACCCAATGAGTTGGAGATCTGGGAAGCGCAGTTCGGTGATTTTGCCAATGGAGCGCAGGTTGTTATCGATCAGTTCATCGCTTCCGGGGAAGCCAAATGGGGGCGGTTGTGCGGTTTGGTAATGATGTTACCGCACGGTTACGAAGGTCAAGGACCGGAACATTCATCGGCGCGATTGGAACGTTACTTGCAGTTGTGTGCCGATTACAATATTCAGGTGTGCGTTCCATCGACGCCGGCGCAAATGTTTCATTTATTGCGCCGGCAAATGATCCGCCCGATCCGTAAGCCGCTGATTATCATGAGTCCGAAGAGCCTGCTGCGGCATAAGGAATCGGTATCGAGTTTGGATGAATTGGCGCATGGTTATTTTTACCCGGTTATCTCAGAAGTCGATAACCTGGATCCGCACACCATTAAACGGCTCATTGTTTGCAGTGGAAAAATCTACTATGAATTGCTGGCGTACCGTAAGGAGCAACGCATTGGTAATATGGCAATTATTCGTTTGGAACAATTGTATCCATTTCCGCACGAAGAATTCCAAGCGGAAATCGATCGTTTCGTGAATGCCAAAGAAGTGGTGTGGTGCCAGGAAGAGCCAGGCAATCAAGGTGCTTGGCATCGTATTCAGCATTATCTGTTGCGTCATATGAAACCGGATCAAGTACTGGCTTATGCGCTACGCGCATCATCGGCTTCCCCGGCGGTCGGTTACACGGCAAGACACAAATTTACGCAAAACGAATTAATTGTTGCGGCATTCCGAGAAAAAATTTAGAAAGAGGGCGCCATGTTAATTGAAGTCAAAGTTCCCGTATTATCTGAATCCGTTGCCGAAGCAACACTGATTGCTTGGCATAAAAAAGTAGGCGATACCGTAAACCGATCTGAAAATCTGATCGACATCGAGACCGATAAAGTCGTGCTGGAATTGCCTGCGCCGAATGCCGGTGTATTGAGTGAAATCATAAAACAGGACGGTGCAACGGTTGTCAGCGGGGAAGTGATCGCAATGATTGAAACCGAAGCTGCCGTACCAAGTGAGAAGCAAGAGGTGAGTACTGAAAAGCAAGCAGCGAGCACTGAAAAGGAAACAGTCATTGCTACCGGAAAAAGCGTTGAAAAAGCCAGTACGGAAGCGACCGACGCGGCTATCCCGATGCTGATGCCGGCGGCGCGCAAGCTGGCCGAAGAAAACGATCTGAAGGCGACGGAAACATCCGCGATCAAGGGCACTGGCCTCGGCGGCCGTATTACCAAGGAAGATGTGCAGGCCTATATGGAGAACAAATCTCGTGCGCCTGCGCCGGCGGAAAGTAAACCCGCTTCTCCCGAAGCGGCTGCGACGGGAGTACGCACGGAACGCCGGGTTGCGATGTCGCGATTGCGGCAGCGAATTGCGGAGCGCTTGGTGCAATCGCAATCCACAGCTGCCATTTTGACGACATTTAACGAAGTCAATATGCAAGCGATCATGGATTTGCGTATGCGTTACAAAGTCGAATTCGAAAAGGAGCATGGCGTTAAGTTGGGTTTTATGTCGTTTTTCGTCAAGGCGGCTGTTGCAGCGTTGAAAAAGTATCCGATCGTGAATGCATCGGTGGAAGGTAATGAAATCATCTATCATGATTATTACGACATCGGTATTGCAGTCGGTAGTCCGCGTGGACTGGTGGTACCGGTCATCCGGGATGCCGACAAGCTATCGATGGCTGAAATCGAGCTGCAGATTGCCGATTTCGCGAAGCGTGCGCAAGATGGCAAGCTTGGTATCGACGAACTCAGCGGCGGTACTTTCTCGATTACCAACGGTGGCGTGTTCGGGTCCATGCTCTCGACCCCGATCATCAATCCGCCGCAGAGTGCCATTCTCGGTATTCATGCTACCAAGGAGCGCCCGGTGGTCGAAAACGGCCAGATTGTGATTCGTCCGATGAATTACTTGGCGTTATCGTATGATCATCGCATTATCGATGGCCGCGAAGCGGTGTTGTCGCTGGTGGCGATGAAAGAAGCGCTGGAGTATCCGATGAGTCCGTTGCTGGAGAAATAAGAACAAACGAGAAAATTATCCTTATCTTATAGCTGCATATCCTTTAGGGTTAGAGTAATCAGAGTTTCATTCTTTTCAGTTAGTTACATATTGATAACGTTTCAGTGAAATCAACTTCATAAATCCGGATTGCCGGATATTATGAATATACGTTGGCAAGCTCGACGATTCCTGCGGCGATAAGCAATAAGATAGCATTTTGAATTCATGTTCCAGGGATCTTCATGAAGTTAATTTATACAATCAGGCTCTTTTGCTGTTTCGTTTTTCTGTTATCCGCTTGTCAAGGCAATAACAATCCGATAGTTGCCCGTCAACAAGCACCGGTGCCAGTTGCATTGCCTCCTGCGGTAGAAAGACCGGTTTCGTATCATAAAGAGATCCGTCCGATTCTGGAGGCCAAATGTTTATCCTGTCATAGTTGTTATGATGCGCCGTGCCAGCTGAAGCTGGAGAGCACGGAAGGATTGTTGCGCGGCGCTTTTCGCGAGTCGATTTATAGTGGCGCGCGGACCGAGGCTTTGCCGCCAACCCGGCTGGGAATAGACGAATTGACGATTTCCGGTTGGCGCAAGCGCGGCTTTCATTCGGTTTTGGAATCCGCTGATGAGCATTCAGGGCCATTGATATCGGGAATGATTTCGTTAGCAAAAAAACATCCTTTCCCAGCCAATAGCAAAATACCCGATTCGATCGAGCTGGGTATTACCAGAAAAAATCAGTGTGTTTCCAGCGAGAAATTTTCAGACTATGCGCGGGATTATCCTCATAGCGGGATGCCGTTTGCGGTTACCGGCTTAAGTGACGAGGAATACGCGCTTTTGGCAGGGTGGGTGAATCAAGGCGCGGTGATACCGGAAGAAGTCGTTACGCTAACGAAAGCTGAAAGAGAGACGGTTAAGCAATGGGAAGCTTTCTTTAACCGGGATGATAAACGCAGCATACTTGTCATGCGCTGGTTGTTTGAACATTTGTTTATGGCGACGCTGTATTTTCCAGAACTGGATGGGGAATTGCGTTTCTTTGAGTTGATACGTTCATCCACGCCGTCCGGCAATGAGATCATACCGATTACAACCGTGTTTCCCAACGATGATCCCGAAGAACCATTTTTCTATCGTTTACGCCCTGTTATGGGCAGCATTTTGCATAAACGACGCATTCCATACCCGCTGACTGCCGCGAAGCAACGGCGTATTAATGAGTTATTTTTTAAAAAGCGTTGGTCGGTAAAAGACTTACCGGGGTATAGCTATGAAGAGCGCGTCAATCCGTTTGCAACGTTTGCCAGTATCCCGGCGCACGCTCGTTATCGCTTCATGTTGGACGATGCGGAGTTTTTTATTCGCAATGTTATTCATGGGCCCGTTTGCCGTGGTCAGATTGCGACCGAGGTGATTCGCGATCATTTCTGGGTACTGTTCCAGAATCCGGAGTCCGATCTTTTCATCACCGATCATGCCTATCATCAACAAGCGATTCCATTGCTTGAAATGCCGGGGCAAAACGATGATTTGCTCGCAATGGGCGAACAATGGTTGCGCTATCTCAATCGCCATAATGATTATTTAGTGCAACGTAATAATCATTACTTATCACAGCAACCGGACGGTGCTTCGCTTAAGCATGTTTGGGATGGTGACGGGCGGAATCACGATGCGCTGTTGACGATATTCCGTCACTACGATAGCGCTTCGGTTGTCAGAGGGCTTGTCGGAGACGTGCCGCAGACGATGTGGTGGATGGATTATCCGCTACTTGAACAGACTTACTATGAGCTGGTGGTTAATTACAATGTTTTCGGTAACGTTGCGCACCAGCTATTGACCAGACTTTATTTCGATTTGATTCGCAACAGCTCGGAACAAAATTTTTTGCGACTGATACCGGCCGGTTATCGTCAAGCCATATTGCAAGACTGGTATCAGCATCTGGGGCAACTGAAGTTCGGGATTGTTTACGAGAAAATCGACGATGTGTCGCCTTCCGCCGAAAGCTTTTCAACAAAGACGCCCAAACAGGAACTGGCAACCCGGATTTTGCAGCGCTTTAAAGCAGTGAATGTGATGGCCGAAGATCCGCTTAATCGCTGCCAGGGGACCAATTGCGCACGTCATGATCAACCGCTCTGGATACAAAAAGCGGATAAGGCATTATCGACGATCGCGGCGCGCCCCGCAGCCGAACTGGCAGGGGTTACGCAATTACCGGAATTGACATTTGTGCGGGTCAGGCATGAGCAAGATCAGCGCACGGTCTATACGTTGCTGAGAGATCGCGCGCATACGAATGTTGCTTTTATTCTGGGAGAAGAGCTGCGCTATCAGCCGGAGAAAGATCGCCTCACGCTATACCCGGGTATTATCGGCAGTTATCCTAATTTTATTTTTGATGTGTCAAATGCTGATATCGAGAAATTTGTATCGTTGCTTGGGGCAGCTGAAAATGATGAGCATTTTGAACAAATTGTGGAAACCTGGGGCGTGCGCCGTACGCATCCGCAATTCTGGGAAATTCTGCACGATATCACGGCTTGGCAAAAAGACCGGGAACCTCTGATAGCCGGTATTTTTGATGTCAATCGCTATGAAAACCACTAGCATGATCGAATAGGTTCCGCAATAAGCGGCTCAATATTCTTGACGCTGATGAGTGCATTCTATATATTCATGTCTTTGTTATAAAATAGAAAAATTCTTTTTTCGATGGTGAGTGGCATCCGATGGTGATTCCGGATCATTATTCAGGGATTATTGCGTTGAATTCACGCGCCTGTGTAAGCAATTATCAGTTATAAACTTATCATTCAATCATCATGACTTTTGAAATCCGCGATCATTGTCCGTCCTGCAACGGCACCACATTCAAAGAATTGCACCGTACCGCATATAATGCGCCGGAAATGTTGTCGTTTCTGACAGCCTACTATTCCGCGGTGCCACCTGGAAAACATCAGGATGTGCTAGGAGACGGGATTTATTCGATTGTGGAATGCGCGGGCTGCGGTTTGATTTTCCAGCATCAACTGCCTTCCGATGCCATGCTGGCGGAAGTTTATGGTAATTGGCTGGGCAAGAATGATCCGCTGGCGCCTTCCAAACCACCGATGCCGTTTGATTATTACACCTATTTTGCACAGGAAATCATGCAATTGATCATTTTCTTGCAAAAGCGCCATGGGCGCCAGCGGCGGTTGCGTTTTCTGGATTACGGCATGGGTTGGGGCAATTGGGCGGCGATGGCGCAGGCTTTCGGCGTTGACGTGTTTGGTGTGGAATTATCTCCGGTAAAAGCGGCTTTTGCGGAATCCCGAGGTATCAGGGTATTGCAACCGGATCAACTGCCGGACAATAACTTTGATTTTATCGGTACCGAACAAGTAGTCGAACATTTGCCCTTTCCTCGTGAAACCGTGATGACACTGAAAAACTCCCTGGCTGACGGCGGCATACTGAAAATCAGCGTGCCGGATGGCAGCGATATCAGGGCTGTTCTTCGTTCATGGACATGGAACGATGCGATGGCGAACCGGGAAAGAATCATGCCGCTGCAACCGATCGAACATCTCAATTGCTTTACTCCGGCATCTTTGCGTAAATTTGCCGAGGGCTGCGGACTAAAGCCGGTTTCGTTACCGCTCGGGCTGGTTTATGCTTATTCGACCGATTGGAGCGGTACCCGCGCCATCGCAAAAAACCTGCTGCGGCCAATTAAACGGTTTGTGATGCATAAGGGCTGTTATGGGTTGTTTGAGCGTAGCTAGGTTTATTATGAGTTCTCAAATCAAATAGATTGCATATAATAGTGCAAAGGAAGCATCCGGTTATTGTGTGCTCTTCAAACAATCTCAACCTTTTCGTATTTGAAATGCCCGTTCAACGATTCCAACAAATCGTCGTGCAAATACACCCGCCAGTCATTTCCCAATTCCAGTTCACTGCTGGCTGATTCGTTTCGGTATATGAGCGTGACCGGACAGTAATGGGTGTATGGTTTTTGTGCTTGCGGGGAGAAAGGCGTCAGCAGTGTTTTAAGACTGGCTGTTAAATCGGAGGTGGCAGCACCGCAGTGGATTCGCAGTTGTTTGGCGAAGCGCGTGCGGATTCCGGCGAGATCATATAATTGCTCGGCGGTGATGCGCAGTTCGCTGTCTTCTTCACCATTGTAACCGCGGTTGCTGATTCTCGCTTCGACGATTAATAATTGATCTTCCCTGAGCCGGTTGCGATGGATGTCGAACAGCTCGCTGAAAACTACCACTTCGATACGCGCTTTGCCATCATCGAGGTTGATGACGCCCATGCGGCCGCGGCGCGTCATTTGCACGCGTAGCGAGTGAATAATGCCGGCGAGCAATTGCGGCTCGCGGTTGGGGTTCAAACGATCAAGGCGGGTACGGATGAATTGCTTGAGTTCCGGCGCATAGGTGTTAAAAGGATGGCCGCTGAAGTAATAGCCCAGGCCGATTTTTTCCTGATGCAGTTGCTCCCGCTCGCTCCAGGATCCGGTTTGTATCAGTTGGGACTGCAAGTGCGATTGACTGTCGAAATCTCCGAACAAATTAGCTTGGCTAATGGCCTGGCTCTGTTGCTCTGCGGCTTCGATCGCCACACCGACAGATGCCATCAGGCTGGCGCGATTGGAATTGAGCGTATCGAATGCGCCGACGCGAATCAGTGATTCCATCACCCGGCGGTTGGCGATACGCCGGTCGGCACGATTACAAAAATCAAATAAATCGGCGAAAACCCCATCTTGTTCGCGTCCTGCGACAATCGAGCTGATCGCCGATTCGCCGGTACCTTTGACGGCGCCGAGGCCGAAGCGGATGGTTTGGTTGTCGACCGGAATAAAGCGGTAAACGGACTGATTGATATCCGGCGGCAGGATTTTTAAACCGTTGGCGATACTGTCTTCAACGAAGATTTGCACCTTGTCGGTATCGTCCATATCAGCGGATAAGCATGCCGCCATGAATTCCGCCGGATAATGCGCTTTCAGGTAGGCGGTCTGAAACGCGATCAGTGCGTAAGCGGCTGCATGCGATTTGTTGAAGCCATAACCGGCGAATTTTTCCATCAATCCGAACAGCTCGGTGGCTTTGTCTTCGCTCAGGTCGTTATTGACAGCGCCGCTGACGAAAATGTCACGCTGCTGCGCCATTTCCTCGACTTTCTTCTTGCCCATCGCACGGCGCAGCAGGTCGGCACTACCCAGACTGTAGCCGCCGATAACTTGTGCAATCTGCATGACTTGTTCCTGGTAAATCATGATGCCGTAAGTCGGTCCGAGAATCGGCTCGAGACGCGGATCAAGATATTCGATGGTTTTTCTGCCGTGCTTGCGATCGATAAACTCCGGAATCAGATCCATCGGACCGGGGCGATACAGTGCGACCAGCGCGATGATATCCTCGAAGCGATCCGGTTTCGCTTTCTGCAGTAAATCGATCATGCCGCGCGATTCAAACTGGAAAATGCCGACTGCATTGCCTTTACGCATCAATGCGTAAGTTGCTTCGTCGTCGAGCGGTAACGATCCCAAAGAGAACGGAGGGATCGATGGATTCTCGTTCGGGTGCAACTGGCGGATGTAATCGACCGCACGATCCAGAATCGTCAGCGTACGCAGCCCAAGAAAATCGAATTTCACCAGACCGATTTTTTCGACATCGTCCTTATCGAGCTGACTGACGACCGAATCCGCTGATTCGGTGCAGTAAATCGGACAAAAGTCGGTAATTTCGCTGGAGGCGATCAAGACGCCGCCGGCATGCATGCCGATATTGCGCGTCAGACCTTCGAGACTTTCCGCCAGCTCCAGCAGATTGCGCACGTCTTCCTCGGCTTCGGCGCGCAAATTGAGCTGCGGTTCGAGCTGACGCGCCTTTTTCAGCGTCATGCCGATCTCGAACGGTACCAGCTTGGCGAGCTGATCGACGAAGGTATACGGTAGATCCATAACCCGGCCAATGTCGCGGATTACCGCTTTTGCCGCCATCGAACCGAAGGTGGCGATTTGCGATACCTTGCCGGTGCCGTAGCGCTGTTTGACATAGTCAATCACCAGCTCACGCCGGTCTTGGCAGAAATCGATGTCGAAATCCGGCATCGAGACTCGCTCCGGATTCAGAAAACGCTCAAACAGCAAATCGTAGCGCAGCGGATCGAGATCGGTGATGCCGAGCGAATAGGCGACCAGCGAACCGGCGCCGGAACCTCGTCCGGGGCCGACCGGTACGTTGTTTTGCTTGGCCCAGTTGATAAAGTCGGCAACGATCAAAAAATAGCCGGCAAATCCCATCTGGATAATGGTGTTGACTTCAAATTCGAGGCGCGATTGATATCGCTGCAATTTCTCCGCGCGGATTTGATCATCCGGAAATAATTGCAGCATGCGCTTATATAAACCTGCGGATGCCTGGTTTTGCAAATATTGATCCAGGCTTTCGTCATGAGGGGTCGGAAACAGCGGTAAGCGGTTAATTCCCAGTTCCAGAACCAGATTGCAACGCTTGGCGATTTCGATGGTATTGGCCAGCGCACTTGGGATGTCGGCAAATAATTGCGCCATTTCATCCTGGGTTTTGAAATATTGTTGTTCGGTGTAATGCTTCGGGCGGCGTTTATCATCCAGGGTATAACCTTCGGCGATGCAGACGCGCGCTTCGTGCGCACGGTAATCGTCGGGATTCAGGAACTGCACGGCATGTGTGGCGACGACAGGGAGATCGAACGTTTGCGCCAGCGCCAGCGATTGCTGCACCAGCATGGTTTCATTGGCATGACCGTCGCGTTGAATTTCAAGATAGAAGCGACCGGGAAACAAATCGGCCCATTTACCGGCCTGAAGCGCTGTCTGCTGAGGATTGTTTTGCAGGATGGCGAGGCCGATATCGCCAAAACGCCCGCCTGATAGCGCAATGAGTCCTGCCGTGCCATATTCGTCAGGTGACAGCCACGATTCCTTAATTTCAGCCCGGCCATGGTATTGGTTTTCGCGATAAGCACGCGATAGCAACCGCGATAGCAGTAAATAACCGGCATGCGATTGACACAGCAATAGTAACCGGACCGGTTTATTGCGGTCGGTTTCGTTGGTAATCCAGACATCGCAGCCAAGAACCGGTTTAACACCATTTTTAATGGCGCTTTGGTAAAATTTGATCAATCCGAACAGATTGGAAAGATCGGTCAATGCCAATGCGGGCATTTTATCCGTTACTGCTTTTGCAACCGCATCGGGAATGCGAATCGTGCTATCCAAGATCGAGAATTCGCTGTGAAGCCGCAGATGAATAAAAGCAGGGGTGGTTGGCATGGTGTTACAATTCAGATCAGTTGATTCTGTGATTGATTAATCGAACGATATTTTACCTTATGGGCATCTCTAAAAATCCACATTTTGTCACAACACTTTGTTACTCACAAAAAATGTTTCCTTACATATCAATCATATGCGGCGCCAACATTTTTTTGCTCGCGCCTCGCTTTGTTTAAAACTTTGAATTTTTAGAGGCGCCCTTATGTTGAAATCACCAGAACTTCTACTTCCGGCCGGTACTTTGGAAAAAATGCGCATTGCCTATGCTTTTGGTGCCGATGCGGTGTATGCCGGGCAGCCGCGCTATTCGATGCGTGCGCGTAACAATGAATTTGCTTTGGAACAAATTAAAACCGGTATTACCGAAGCGCATGCCGCCGGGAAAAAGTTTTTTGTGGCCAGCAATATCATGCCGCATAACGCCAAAGTCAAGACGTATATGGCTGATATGGCGCCGGTTATTGCCATGAAGCCGGATGCGTTGATTATGGCGGACCCGGGATTGATCATGATGGTGCGGGAGAAATGGCCGGAAGTACCGGTTCATTTGTCGGTGCAAGCGAATACCGTGAATTATATGGGTGTCAAGTTCTGGCAGAAAATCGGCTTGACGCGGGTGATATTGTCGCGCGAATTGTCGCTGGATGAAGTAGCGCAGATTCGCGATCTCTGCCCGGACATGGAAATCGAGGTGTTTGTGCACGGCGCATTGTGTATCGCATATTCGGGCCGTTGCTTATTATCGGGTTATTTTAATCATCGCGATCCGAATCAGGGTACGTGCACCAATTCCTGCCGCTGGGATTACAAAGTGAAAGCAGCGGAAGAAAATGCGAGCGGCGATATTCAAGAGATCGGAAAAATCGACTTCGATTTTGGTCAGGTGATGCAACAGTCAGAGCAATCCGCTTTGTCCGGCGGGTGCGGATCGATCGAACGCCACCCGGCAGCCGATCAAGTGTATTTGATCGAAGAAAAGGAGCGGCCTGGTCAATTGATGCCGATCATGGAAGACGAACACGGCACGTACATCATGAATTCCAAGGACTTGCGAGCAGTCGAACATGTCGAGCGATTGGTCAGGATCGGTGTGGATTCTTTGAAAATCGAAGGACGTACCAAATCATTATATTATGTCGCGCGCACTGCGCAGGTTTACCGTAAGGCAATCGACGATGCGGTCGCCAATAAACCGTTTGATCCGGCGTTACTGGGTGAATTGGAAGGGTTGGCCAATCGCGGATATACCAGCGGTTTCTATCAACGTCACAGCACCCACGAAACACAAAACTATCTGCGCGGGCACTCCGAATCCAACCGCAGCCAGTATGTTGGCGATGTGACCGGCTTCGATGCCGCTAACGGTATGGCGGAAATTCTGGTGAAGAATCGCTTTCAGGTCGGTGATCGCCTGGAAATCATTCATCCGTCCGGTAATCAGGTGGTCGAATTATTGCAAATGCTCGACAATAAGGGAAAGCCGGTGCAAGTTGCGCCCGGGAGCGGCCACCGGGTTAAGATACCGCTTGCGAGAAATATGGAGAATGCTTTTGTTGCACGGTTTTTTTGAGAAATTTTACGAGCATTGATACTGAAAGAAACTGAGAATTTTTTGCGGCAGCCAGCTCAAAGCACCCGGAAACGGGCCTTGAATGAAACCGGCGTGACCGCCTTGTTCCGGAAATTCCAGCGTGACCTCGGCGGATACTTCCGCTGGATTTGGCAGTACCGATGCCGGCATAAACGGATCGTTACGGGCATTAATCACCAGCGTTGGGACTTTGATATGTGGCAGCCATTGCTTGCTGCTCGATTGCCGCCAATAATCATCGGTATCGCGAAAACCATGCAAAGGAGCGGTCACGATATTGTCGAAATCGTAAATCGACACGCATTTCCTCAAAGCCTCGGCATCAAATAGATCCGGAAATTGTTGTAATTTTCCAAATGCCTTGTCTTTAAGAGAATTCAGGAAATGACGCGTGTAAACCAGATTGAAGCCTTGATCCAGCGCCAAACCGGCAGCCGCTAAATCAAGCGGTACCGATACTGTTGCGGCACCGCTGACCAAATCTTTCGCATTTTCACCTTGCTCACCAAGCCATTTCAATAAGGCATTGCCGCCAAGCGATACACCGATCGCATAGACTGGTTGCGGGGCATCGGGTTGCTGTGTTTGACGGGTGATGCGCCGTAGCATCCAGTCTATTTCCTGGGAGTCGCCGGCGTGGTAGGCGCGTGACAAACGATTGGGCGAGCCGGAGCAGCCGCGAAAATGGATTACTGCGCTACGCCAGCGATATTTTGTAAGATTGTTAATGGCGCTGAGAATATAGTGACTTGAGGAATCACCCTCGAGACCATGGAAGAAAATAACGAGCGGTGCAGTGCTGGAACCGTCGACCCAATCGACATCGATAAAATCGCCATCGCTGAGTTCCCAACGTTCCCGCCGATAGTGGTATAGCGGGGAAGGCTTGTTGAAGTAAGGATAAAGTGTTTGTGAATTTCCTCCGGGCAACCACGATGGAGCCGCATAAGGTTGCGTGTATAAGGGGATAGCAGTTTCAGGCATAGATTTTTTGTAGAATTTGGATGAATACTTATTTTTTGCAACTATACCTAAATTGATGCGGATTCTAAAATGATCATGGCCAGTTTTTGACTGGCCATGAGATGGGAATCTTGTGAAAATGAAAGAGAAACGCGGTGATTTATTTGAAAGGTATCTCTAAAAATTCATATCTCTCGATTTTACATCGCGATTAAATTTCTTTGTTTCGAGTTGTAATTTAAGTCTCGATCAAAATGATTGTCTGAAATGTTACCGTGATTTGCGGCTTTCTTTTTTGCCAGATGAACAACCGTAGCCGATCCTTTTGAATTACTGCTAGCGACATTAAAAATGGAAGTCGCTCCAACCAATTCACTGGCCTGTGTTTCCAAAGAAGCGGCAGATGCGGCGGCTTGTTCAACAAGAGCGGCATTTTGTTGAGTGACTTCATCCATCTGTGATATTGCTTGATGCATTTGATCGATACCGGCGCTTTGTTCTTTGGATGCTGAAGTGATCTCGGTCATTATTTCTGTGACGTGTTGAATAGCGCTGACGATTTCATCCATCGTTTTGCCGGTCCGGCCGACCAGCTCAGTGCCTTCCGTAACTTTATTCACTGAATCATCGATCAGTGCCTTAATCTCTTTCGCTGCAGCAGCGCTGCGTTGTGCAAGCGTACGCACTTCTGTGGCAACGACAGCGAAGCCGCGGCCTTGCTCACCAGCTCGCGCAGCTTCTACAGCGGCGTTCAATGCCAGAATATTGGTTTGGAAAGCAATGCCATCGATCACTGAAATAATGTCAGCAATTTTATTGGAGCTTTCACTGATCATCGACATGGTGGTAACAACTTCTTTCATCATACTTCCACCTTTGGCAGTAATGTCGCTGGCGGTTTTGGCAAGCTGATTGGCGCTAATGGAATTATCGGTATTCTGACGCACTGTAGTGGTTAGTTCTTCCATGCTGGCCGCCGTTTCTTCCAAAGAAGATGCCTGCTCTTCAGTGCGTTGCGACAAATCCAGATTGCCTGCAGCAATCTCTTGAGTTGCCTGACGGACTGATTCGGCATTCTTTGTTATATCCAGAACGGTTGCTCGCAAATTTACATTCATTTGTTTTAACGCTTTTGATAATTCACCGAATTCGTCTGTTCGACTGATTGCGAATTGATGTGTCAGATCACCCGCAGCGATGGTATTGGCAACACCAATTGCTTGTTTTAGCGGTGAGACGGTATTTTTTATCAAATTAAAAGTAAAGTAGAGCATCATGAATAGGCCGATCAGCGTTGTCGCCGCAATTGTATTGCTGATGGCTGGGATTGCAGATTGTGTGAGTCCCCACCAGCCCAATCCGCCGACCGTGGCCAATAGTAATGACGAAATTGCCATAAAAAAACAAATTCGCTTACTGACGGTCATTCTAAAAAGTTTTGACAATTTACCAACCCAGTCGGTACGAACGACTTGTCCTTTTTCGATTTTTAAATGTTTTGCTTTACCTTCTAAAATTTGCCGGTATACGGGGATCGCTTGATTGATTTCATCTTGGGATGCTTTGGTGCGAACTGAAAGATAGCCGGTAATCACGCCGTTCTTTATGATGGGTGTTGCGTTGGCGGTAATCCAATAAAAATCTCCATTTTTCCGGCGATTCTTGACCAGACCTGTCCATGATTGTCCCTTTTTAAGGGTATTCCATAAGTCTTCGAATGCTTCGGGCGGGACATCGGGGTGCCGCACAATATTATGAGCTTTGCCGATCAGCTCCTCTTCAGTGAAGCCGCTGACTTCGACAAATGTCGGATTGATATAAGTGATTCTGCCTTTTGTGTCGGTTGTGGAAACGATCAGTGTGTCGTCGTTAATGGGGTATTCAGTATTTGTTATTGGAAGATTGAGTCTCATGATTAACCTCTTAGGATATTATTTTGAATCTGGTTAAGCTTTACGGTTTTTGAATCAAAATATTTTGTCAGTTGTTTCTCTTTGTATTTAAGATATCAAGAGGTTATTGTAAGAATAATCTTATCATCGAGACTCAAAATTGTAAGTTGAATGCACAAGTTATCCCAATATGCCAGTCGGATGATGGTAGCTAAAAGGAAATTTTCTGTTACTGCGGTTTGAATTTAAAGCAGTGTTTTGTCATTTTTAAGAATAAATCGGGAATTTGCCTTATTTTCCAATGATTGCTCAAAAATTATTTAAATTACTATGAACTTGAAATATTCTTTTTGTGAATGTAAGTAGTGAAAATATGACGGGTTGGTATCAGAATCGGACACAATACTTTGAAAGAAAAAAAATTTTCTTGATTGTAAGTATAAGTAACAGATTGAGTTAAAGAATAAATACAATCAATCAGAAGATTCCTATTTTTTTTAATTCGTTAGGAAGATATCATTATGAATTGTATTCAGAATTTTCGATTTTCCCAGTTGCCAATAACCGTTTATTTTTTAGCAATAAACTTAGGTTTTTCTTTTAAGCAGAGTAAATAAAAATGAATCTACGAAAAGAGTCCGACTGGGTTAATAATTTTATACCGATTGGTACCATAAATTCCGCAGACGCAGATATTTCATTATCAGGGACGGATGTCAGTAAACCAGATTCGGGAGGTAATTTTTCCAGAACTCGTTTCGTCTCCAGCCTTTTGCTGGCGGAAAGTGATTCGTCAAAATTCATTGATGCGGGATATCAGGATAGATTGCAAATTCTGGGTTGTCTGTACAAGATTTCTAGCGATATGCAGATTGCTTGTTCTATTGACGATCTATGTAAAAAGCTGATAGTGCATATATCGATGGTATGGTACCCATGCAACGAAGTTTTTCCTTACATAAAAATTGGGGATCGATTTTTTGCTCAGGATGAGACCAAACATTCGTTAGGAAGTGAATTGTCAGTTCCCATCAGGTTGGATGGCGAAACCGTCGGTCAGTTAGGTATTAATTATAAGCACTTGGAATATTCGAACAAGGGGGCAATTAGTATTTCAGATTTTCTCAATAGTATCGCTCTGGATTTTGGAGATTGGTTGCAGAGATCAAAACTTCGTGACATTGAAGCCGCGTATTTAGGTGATGTCAAAATGACCGAGCGTGCGATTAATGAGCATGCGATTATTGCGATAACAGACTCGCGCGGAAAAATTCAATATGTCAATCAGAAGTTTTGCGAAGTGTCGAAATATTCGACTGAAGAATTGATTGGGGAAGATCACCGGATCATCAATTCCGGTTACCACCCCCGGGATTTTTTTCTTAACTTGTGGTCCACAATTTCCAAAGGCGAAATATGGAAAGGGGAGATCAGGAATCGAGCGAAAGATGGTAGTTTCTACTGGGTTGATACGACTATTATTCCTTTGCTTGATGAGCGAGGCTCTCCTTATCAATATGTTGCAATACGTACCGAAGTGACAGCGCATAAAAAATTAGAAGCCAAAATGGAAGAACAGGTTGCGGAGTTAGCCCGATCTAATGATGAGCTCGAGCAATTCGCTTATGTCGTTACTCACGATTTGCAAGAACCGTTACGCGCCATTACCAGCTTTGTTCAATTGCTGAAAAAATATTGTAATGATCAACTGGATGAACGTGCAAATGATTTGATTTCGCATGCGGTGGCCGGTGCAAATCGCATGCAGATGTTGATCGACGATTTACTGACTTATGCACAGGTTAATGCCAGTCAGACGATGACTGATATCGATTGCGATCACTTGTTAAGTAATGTTTTGATTGATTTATCAATTATCATTGATGAGTGTGAGGCTACCGTCACTTGTGATAAGCTTCCGGTAATTAAAGGGATTCCTTTTCAATTTGTTCAATTATTTACTAACTTGATCAATAACGCTCTCAAGTTCAAGAGAGCGGAGCCGCCCAGAATACATGTTGGTGTCGGTGATAACCAAAATGAATGGATTTTTTCGGTAACCGATAACGGTATCGGGATTGAAGCGCAGTATATAGATCGCATTTTCCGGGTATTCCAGCGCCTACACAGCCGCAAGGAGTATTCGGGTACCGGTATCGGCTTGGCAATCTGTAAGAAAGTGGTCGAGCATCATGGTGGCAGGATATGGGTGGAATCTGAACCCAATGCGGGATCGTCATTTTATTTCTCAATTCCAAAATAAAAATATAAACGAGTGATAATGGATCAAGGTATGAACCATTCCAATGTGATTCTGATGATTGATGATAACCCCACAGATGCTATGCTGGTTAAAGAAGCCTTCGCATGTTCTGATGGAAACACGGAAGTTTTTGTTGCTGAAGATGGTGTCTATGCGCTGGAGTTTTTAAGAAAACAAGGCTCCTATCTTCAAGCACCCCGCCCCGATATTATTTTGCTTGATCTCAATATGCCAAGAAAGAACGGCATTGAGTTTCTAGCGGAGATGAAAGCGGATCTTAATCTAAGAAGCATTCCGGTTATTATCTATACGTCTTCAGCAATGCCGCAGGATATTAAATCCGCATTTATGAACTATGCGAATGGCTATATCAAAAAGTCGGTCAATTTCGACGAATGTATAAAAATTGCAAAGTCGATTAAAGACTTCTGGTTTTATACATCGATTCTTTGCAAATCTTAATCGACTATGAACAGCTCACAAATTCATATTTTACTGATCGAGGACAATGAAACGGACGCGATTCTTGTGCAGAATGATTTGCAGCATGCAATGGGCAGCCAGGTTTCCGTAGTTCACGCCGAACGGTTAAGCTCCGCATTACAGCTCATTCAGGAACAATCGTTTGACTTGATTTTATCAGACCTCACGCTTCCCGATAGCGACGGGGTTGAAACCATTAATCGATTGCGCGAGCACGCAGCCAGCATTCCGATTGCTGTATTGTCATTTCGCGATGACGAGAAACTCGCGATCAAGTCAATTAAAGCAGGTGCGCAGGATTATTTGGTTAAAGGCAGCCTGACGGAAGGTGTGTTGGCTCGTGTGATTCGCTATTCTATTGAACGAAAGCGCATCGAAGAGAGTATCCGGAAAGCTCAGCAGCGCTTCCAGACTATCTTTGAAAAAGCGCCTCTCGGTATCGCATTGATTAACCTGCAGACCGGCAATTATTATGATGTCAATCCTAGGTATGCAGCGATCACAGGCAGAGGTGTGGTTGAGCTTCTTAAAGTTAATCAATCCGACATTCTATATCCGGAAGATGTGCAGTCTTATCATAAGGATATTGAACTTTTTATACGTCAGCAATCGAACGATTGTAAGATTGAGAAACGAATCCTGCGTCCGGATAAAACTGTCATTTGGATTGAAATGTCTATCGTTCCTTTTGAGATCATAGAAGACAACGAAATATGCTACTTATGCATGATAGAGGATATTACGGAACGCAAGCGGATGATCGAGAGTTTACGACATTTGACAGCACACCTGCAGGATGTCAGAGAGGAGGAAAGAACGCGGATTGGTCGTGAAATCCATGATGTTTTGGGAGGAACGTTGACTGTTCTGAAAATGGATCTGGATTGGCTTTCCAAGAAAATCACGGCTGAACCCATGCACGAACGAATTGAATCGCTCTATCAATTGACGGGTGAGGCTATTGAGACCGCACGGCGAGTATCGGTTAATTTGCGGCCCAATGTGCTCGACAATTTGGGATTGTGTGGTGCGATTGAATGGTTGACTAGAGAATTTGAACAGCGAACGAACATCGAATGTAACCTCGAATCAATGGTTTCTAGTTTATCGTGCTCTAATAAAAGTTACGAAACCAGTATTTTTAGGATTATTCAAGAGATATTTATTAACATTACGCGACATGCACGAGCAAGCAGGGTTGATATTGAGCTTGCCGAAGAAAGTGGTGAAGCGGTGATAACGGTTAGGGATAATGGTATCGGGATTACGGAGTTTCAGATACTGAATCCCGAATCCTTTGGAATAATAGGCATGAATGAAAGAGCGCGGCAATTTGGTGGAAAGATAGAAATAATGGGAATTCCTTCGGAAGGTAGTGTTGTAACTTTGAGATTACCACTGACGGTTGTGTCGACCGGTGACGGAGAATGCGTCAATGATTAATGTTCTGATTGCTGATGATCATGCATTGTTTCGTGATGGATTAAAAAGAATTTTTAGCGAAACGGATGATATCGAAGTGGTTGCAGAAGCGGTGGACGGCAAAGATATTATCAAGAAGACACGGGAATATAAATGGGATGTGGCGTTGTTGGATATCAATCTGCCGGATATGAACGGACTGGATATCCTGAAGCGGATTATTACCGCGAATGCTTCATCTTGCGTGCTGGTATTGAGCATGTATCCCGAAGAGGAATATGCCATTCGGGCTATCCGCTCCGGTGCGTCCGGATATATGACGAAAGACAGTCCGACCGATCAATTGATAAATGTGATTCGAAGGCTTTCGAAGGGCGGAAAATATGTGAATCCGGAATTAGCGGAGAAACTTTTGTTTAATCCATCTTTGGACTCCGAGGAAATGCTTCATACGACATTTTCCGACCGCGAGTTTCATGTGTTTAAATTGATCGTTGCCGGAGAGTCTTTAACATCGATTGCCAATAAGTTGTCGTTAAGTGTGAAGACAGTCAGTACTTATCGATCTCGTATCTTGGAAAAGATGAATATGAAAAATAATGCCCAATTGGTTCGGTATGCGATCCAGCACAAATTAGTGGAGTAATGAGGAAGATCCCGGTTATTTTGCTGTTTCCGAGAAGTATTTCAATATCAGCTTTCTAAGTATTGTTAATTTTCCATGAAAGAAATGCTCGGCACCCGGAACAACAACGATGGGTTGTGATGCGGGTGCTGCCCATGTTAGCACTTCTTCCGTTAATACGATGTCATCTTTATCGCCTTGGATAATTAAGGCACATTGAGTCGTGTCAGGGATTGCCGGTGCATGGAGTCTTGCAACCGAAGGTGCAATCAAGATAAGAAATTCCGGTGCCAACTCCGTTGCGGCAAAGATTTGTACCGCGCCGCCAAATGAAAATCCGGCTAAGAGCAGCGGCAGATCTGCAAAATGATTGCTAAATTGCTTCCGGATTGCTTGCGTTACTGCTACGACATCTTCTGTTTCACCGATTCCGTTTGCGAAGATGCCGTCGCTTTGACCAACGCCGCGGAAATTGAATTTGACGGTAATAAAATCGAGTTCCAGCAGAGTTGTGAATAACGTATGCACTACCTTATTTTCCATGGTCCCGCCATGAAGCGGGTGAGGGTGTGCGATGATGCCGATTCCTTTTGGATTCGAGGAAGGTTCGCCTAGAACGGCTTCCAGTTTTCCAGCAGGTCCGCTTATAAAAAATTTTTGATGGGTGGTCGACAAGTTATTTTAGCTGACTGGAAGTAGCAATCAAATTCTAAGCCGCTCGACGATCTTGCCTTTAATGAGATGCTCATTGATGATTTCATCAATGTCATCTTTATCAATATAGGTATACCAAATATCCTCCGGATAAATGACAATGATCGGACCTTCGTCGCAGCGATCCAGGCAACCTGCATTGTTGATGCGAATCTTTTTTTCACCGCTCAGTTTTAATGATTTGATGCGTTGTTTAGCATAATCGCGTAATTCTTGAGCGCAAAAATTATTACAACAATTTGCGCCGCCTTCGCGCTGATTGGTGCAAAAAAAAACATGATATTGGTAGTAGCTCATGAGAGTACCTGGAATATGGAGATATGCAACATTATAGGCTAATGAAATATTTGCCAAGCAAGCAACCCGGCGAGCAGAATCGCGATGAGGGCGAGTAATCGATTCTGGCGCTTTTCTTCAGTAATTAAATCAGCCATCCTTTTTTCGATTTCATGATTGCGATTTTCCGCAAGTGCTTGGTGGATGAGGCGAGGAAATTCAGGCATGATGACGGCCCAGCCTGGCGCTTCTTTTTGAATGCGGCTGGTGAGTCCGCGCCAGCCGATTTGTTCGGACATCCAGTTTTCTAAAAAGGGTTTGGCTGTTTTCCATAGATCCAGATCGGGATCCAGATCGCGTCCCAGACCTTCAATATTGAGCAATGTTTTTTGCAATAAGACCAATTGCGGTTGAATCTCAACGTTAAATTGCCGGGAAGCTTGGAATAACTGTAGCAAAACGCGACCAAATGATATTTCTTTCAGCGGCTTATCAAAAATAGGCTCGCAGACGGCTCTCACGGCGGCTTCAAAATCATCGACGCGAGTATCTTTGGGAGCCCAGCCGGCTTCGACGTGGGCTTGCGCAACCCGTGCGTAGTCGCGACGGAAGAAAGCCAGGAAATTCTGAGCCAGGTAATTTTTATCTTGGTCGCTCAATGTTCCCATGATGCCGAAATCAACCGCAATATATCGGCCATCTTTGCCAACGAAGATGTTGCCTGGATGCATATCCGCATGGAAATAGCCATCTCGGAAAACTTGGGTAAAGAATATTTCCACACCGACACGTGCTAACTGAGGGATATCGATACCTTGTATTTTCAGCTCCTCGACATGGCTGATCGGAATTCCTTTAACGCGTTCCATAACCATGACATTGCTGCGGCAGTAATCCCAATAAACTTCCGGAACCAGCAGTAACGGAGAATTCAGGAAATTACGGCGTAACTGGCTACAATTAGCTGCTTCGCGCATCAGATCGAGTTCGTCGTCCAAATGCCTGGCAAACTCCGAGACAACCTGGCGCAGCTTCAGACGTTTGCCATCCGCCCAAAGCATCTCAGCCAGCCAGGCGCCGGTATCCATCAAGGCAACATCATGCGCGATAATAGGCGACAGATTGGGGCGCAGAATTTTGACCGCTACTTCGGTGCCGTCGTGTAATACGGCCAAATGAACTTGTGCAACAGAGGCACTGGCGAGCGGCGTCAGATCAAATTTCAAAAAAACCTCATCGACCTTTTGCCCGTACTCCGCTTCTAAAGTGGTCACTACAAGATCGGAAGAAAACGGGGGAACCTGGTCTTGCAGTTTGGCCAATTCATCGGCTACATCCTGCGGCAGAAGGTCGCGCCGGGTGGAAAGCATTTGTCCAAATTTGACAAAAATCGGGCCCAGTGCCGTTAGCGCCAAACGTAAACGTTGACCCCGCGGTTTATCCAACTTGCGCCAAAAGGTTAAAGTTTTGACAGTGACACGCAAAAATTGCAACCGGCTATGGCTGAGAACAAATTCATCCAATCCGGATTGAAACGCAACGTACAGAATTTTTATGAGGCGGAATAGGCGCATGAATGATTAGAAATCGATGACGAGCTTTGAACCCTGGCGATCAATTGATGCAACACAAATTATTTTTCATAATAAATTTTCTATAATCATCATGGCCCCGGATTATTCGCTGAACGAAGTGGTTTGCCGTATCAATCGATTTAACCGCTGTTCCAACAATTCAGTTTCCATCTGCAGATTTTTTATTTCCTCAGTCAGATTCAGCATAGCAATGGACTTGGTCAGAATGATATTTTCTTCGGTCAAGTATTCTTTAAGAGACAGAATTAAGCGATCAACATTGCCAATTTGCCACTGAACGAGATTCTTGCCGGTTCGTGAGACGCGATGCGCAGGAATATCACCGATCATTTTGCTCAGATCGTTCTCAAAGATTACGCTTAAATCGATTTGTTTTCCGATCTCAAGCAGTTCCTCTGCCAAAGCGTGATTCCCTATCGTTGTTATTTGCTCAAATACGGCAGCGTCACCTGAAAGTAGTTTGAGCAGCATGGCATGCGCCAGCACAAACGTGGCGTCGGCATCGCTATCACTCTCTGCGGCCTGCATTTGTCCTTCTTCATCAATCAGCAGTTTGAGATTGATCAAGGGGGGTATCTTTATACGCAGGGTCTTACCCGAGTGTTTTTGTAATCGCTTGCCTGCCCAAGCTTCACACCGTAATACATGATTGACGGGGTTAATTGCGACTGCTGCCAGCATTATATGTATGATTTGAAAATCTAATAATCGGAATAACAGAAAAAGCTACCGCTATTTCATTATAGTATCTGCGGGATTCTAATTAGCCGCACAGCCAGCCTTTGCATCTCGGAATGCCTGTTTGAGTATAGCACCATATTGGTCATTCATTATATGAACTGGTTGATGTTTCGCATAGTTAAAATGACTGTTTTGCAGTGAAGCCTGCCTATCCGGTGAGTTTCTTTTTCAGAATAGTATTGACTTGCGCTGGATTGGCCTTGCCTTGCGTGGCTTTCATAATCTGACCGATCAGCGAATTAAAGGCTTTTTCTTTGCCGTTACGATAGTCGGTCACTTGTTGAGCGTTGGCGGCCAATACTTCATCCACCAATTTCTCGATGGCGCTGTCATCCGAAATTTGTTTTAAGCCTTTTGCAGCAATGACCGCATCCGCATCTTTGTCGAGTTCGCCATTCCACATACTTTCAAACACTGTCTTAGCGGTTTTCCCGGAAATGGTGCCGTCACTGATACGTGTTAAAAGTGCCGCCAGTTGTGCAGAGCTAATCGGACAGTCGTTGATCTCAATACCGTCTTTGTTCAATTGTCCATTGATTTCGCCCATAATCCAATTAGCGCAGAGTTTGGCTTGCGTCGGTAATTGTTTAACAGTTGTTTCAAAATAATCCGCTGTCTCGCGTGAACTTGTCAACACACCGGCATCGTAAGCGGATAACTTGAATTCCGTTACGTAGCGGTTGCAGCGCGCTTGCGGTAGTTCCGGCAGGGTTGACTGGATTTGCTCAATCCAACCCGATGAAATTTCCAGCGGCAGTAAATCCGGATCAGGGAAATAGCGGTAATCGTTGGCGTCTTCCTTGCTGCGCATGGTGCGCGTTTCATCTTTGCTGGCATCGTACAGCCGTGTTTCCTGGCGGATTGTACCGCCATCCTCGAGAGTTTCAATCTGCCGACGGGCCTCGTAATCAATGGCTCTTTCGAGGAAACGGAATGAATTCAGATTTTTGATTTCGCAACGTGTGCCGAGTTTGTCCGAGCCGCGTGGGCGTACCGAAACATTGGCGTCGCAGCGAAACGAGCCTTCCTGCATGTTGCCGTCGCAAATACCGATCCAGCGCACCAATGCGTGCAGCGTTTTGGCGTAAGCCACTGCTTCTATGCTGCTACGCAGGTCCGGTTCGGAGACGATTTCCAGCAACGGCGTACCCGCCCGGTTCAGATCGATACCGCTCATGCCATGAAAATCCTCGTGCAGAGACTTGCCTGCATCCTCTTCCAAGTGCGCCCGGGTTAAACGGATACTCTTGTCGACGCCGTCGGCTTGTATGACAATGCTCCCGCCTTGCACTACCGGCAATTCGTATTGACTGATTTGGTAACCTTTCGGTAAGTCGGGATAGAAATAATTTTTACGCGCAAAAATCGACGGTGAATTGATTTTTGCACCAACCGCCAATCCGAATTTAATAGCACGTTCTACCGCGCCTTTGTTCAAAACCGGCAATACGCCAGGCAATGCCAGGTCAATGACGCATGCTTGCGTATTCGGCGGGGCGCCGTAGGCGGTAGAGGCGCCCGAGAAGATCTTGGAATGTGTTGACAGTTGCGCGTGAACTTCAAGACCGATGACAATTTCCCACTGCATGATAGGTTCTTCTCAGATAACGTATATTATTAACAAGGAATTACTAAATAGGTGATTGTAAATGCCAATTGGTGACCAGTTGGTATTGATGCGCGGCATTGAGCAGGTGCGCTTCCTTAAAATAATTACCGATGATGTGCAAGCCAATCGGGCGGTTTTTATCGCCAAAGCCGATCGGGATCGACATCGCCGGCATACCGGTCAGATTGGCGGCGCTGGTGTAAATGTCCGATAAATACATCTGAATCGGGTCACCGCTTTTTTCTCCGAGGTTAAATGCCACTGTCGGTGTCGTCGGACCCATAATCAGGTCGCATTGTCGATAAGCGTCGGTGAAATCCTGCGCGATCAGGCGGCGCAGCTTTTGCGCTTTAATGTAATAAGCATCGTAATAACCATGTGATAATACGTAAGTGCCGATCAGGATGCGCCGCTTGACTTCCGCACCGAAGCCTTGCGCACGGGTTTTGCGGTACATATCGGCGAGATCGCTATATGATTCGGCGCGATAACCATAGCGAACGCCATCGAACCGCGATAAATTGCTTGAAGCCTCGGCGGGCGCTAACACATAATAAACCGGGATCGACAGCGGCGCATTCGGCAACGAGATCTCAACGGTTTGTGCGCCGAGTTTACGATATTCATCCAGCGCTTTGTCGACTGCGCTGGCGACGTCATTACTCATGCCAGCGGCAAAATACTCCTTAGGCAGGCCGATACGCAGACCATTGAGCGGTTTTTGCAGATCACGTCCATAATCTTCGGTTTCGCGCTGTAAGCTGGTGGAGTCACGCGCATCAAAGCCGGTCATGACATTCAGTAATAACGTCAGATCTTCGGCTGATTTGGCCATTGGGCCGGCTTGGTCGAGACTGGAAGCAAAAGCGATCATGCCGTAACGGGATACTAATCCATACGTCGGTTTAATACCGGAGATGCCGCATAGCGCAGCGGGTTGACGGATCGAGCCGCCGGTATCGGTGCCGGTGGCGGCAGGCGCCAACCTGGCAGCAACCGCGCATGCTGCGCCACCGGAACTGCCGCCGGGCACCGCAGCTGGGTCCCAAGGGTTTTTCACCGAGCCGAAAAATGATGTTTCGTTACTGGATCCCATGGCAAATTCGTCCATATTGGTTTTGCCGATATTGACGGCGCCGGCTTGATTGAATCGCTCGATAACGCCTGCGTCGTAAGGGGAAATAAAGTTTGACAGCATTTTCGAGCCGCATGTGGTTAACCAGCCTTTGGCGCAAAAAATATCTTTTTGTGCAATCGGGATACCGGTTAACGGCCCCGCTTGTCCGGCGGCAATCATTTTGTCGGCTGTTTGCGCTTGCGCCAAACTCATTTCTTCGTTAATCGTGATGAATGCATTGTATTCCGGATTAAGTTGCTTGATACGCCGCAAAAAATCGGACGTGAGTTCTGTGCTGGAAATTTTCTTTGCGGATAGTTGATCTGAGAGTTGCTTAAGACTGTCGTTAAACATGGCTATTGCGGGATTGTAAAAAATAAAATGTTGCGTGAAATTGTTATATTTTTATTTTCAGTGCCTTTTTTTATTCTATAACTTGAGGAACCAGATAGAGATCCGCTTCAACTTGCGGGGCGATCGATTGATATAGTGCATGCTGGTCAGTTTCCGTGATTTCGTCCTCCCGTAACCGCTGAAAGACATTCTGCGCATGAGACATGGGTTCCACCTCAGTGGTATCGACGGCTTGCATGGATTCAATCAAATTAAAAATACCGGATAACTGATCCAAAGTTTCTGTTGCTTCGCTATCGTTTATCTCAATATAGGCAAGATCAGCAATCCGTTTTACATCGTTAACAGACAAAGTCATTTTATATGGGGAATCTTATATTCAAAGAAGTATTAGGGTATCATGCCGCAGTTTAACCGGCGTATTATTTTTTGCCGGTTTTATTTATCATTCGCTCTCATCATAATTATTAATATCGGATTCTGCCACTATGTTTAATTTCTTGAACAACAGTATTCTTGGAAGTTATTTTTCAACAGACATGGCGATTGATCTGGGTACGGCCAATACGCTGATATATGTTCATGGCCAAGGTATCGTACTGGATGAGCCCTCTGTAGTGGCTATTCGTGAAGAAAGCGGCGCTAACGGAAAAAAAATGATTCAGCAGGTCGGTCTCGCGGCCAAACAAATGCTCGGGCGCACACCGGGGAATATTACCGCAATTCGTCCGATGAAAGACGGTGTGATTGCCGATTTTACCGTGACGGAGCAAATGCTCAAGATGTTTATCCGTAAGGTGAATCCCCCGCGTTTGTTTTCCGCCAACCCGCGTATCGTCATTTGTGTACCTTATGGCTCAACGCAAGTGGAGCGCCGTGCAATCCGGGAAGCGGCATATGGTGCGGGTGCCCGCAAAGTGGAGTTGATTGAGGAACCGATGGCGGCAGCATTGGGCGCTGACCTGCCAGTGGAATCACCGACCGGTTCAATGGTGGTTGATATTGGTGGCGGTACTACGGAAGTCGGTGTGATTTCGCTGGGCGGTATCGTCTATTCCAATTCTGTTCGTGTGGGTGGCGATAAATTTGATGAAGCGATTATTAACTACATTCGCCGCAATTACGGCATGTTGATTGGTGAAGTGACTGCAGAAATTATTAAGAAAGAAATCGGATCGGCTTTTCCGGGTTCCGAAGTCCGCGAAATTGAAGTGAAAGGCCGTAATCTTGCGGAAGGGATACCACGAAGCTTTACAATCTCGAGTAATGAGATATTGGAAGCGCTGGCGGAACCGCTCAATAGTATTGTGAGCGCTGTTAAATCAGCATTGGAGCATACCCCGCCTGAGCTGGGTTCGGATATTGCCGAGAAAGGGATGGTGATGACGGGTGGTGGTGCATTGTTGCGGGATATTGATCGATTACTCATGGAAGAAACCGGTTTATCCGTGATTGTTGCCGATGATCCGTTGACTTGTGTCGTGCGCGGCGCTGGCATCGCGCTGGAGAATATGGATCGGTCCATCGGTATTTTTGCGCGCGACTAGAAATGATTTGATTTTTCCATTCTTTCTTGTGTATCGCTTCGGAAACGATCAAATGATTGAGTACGGAACGTAATGGAGAAAACGCCTCAGTTTTTTAGAAATGGCCCTGGCCCGTTTGCGCGTTTATTTGTATTCGCATTACTCTCGTTTGCGCTGATTGCCGAGGATACCCGTTTTAATTATTTTCCACAGTTGCGGCAAACTATCGGCGTACTGATTCATCCGTTGCAAAAAATCGCATATTTCCCTGTCGTTGTTTATGATCAGCTAGAGGCGTTTATTGCCAGTTTTTACCTGTTGGAGGAAAATGCCAAACTGCGTCAATTATACTGGGATCGCCGTGAGCAATTGCTGAAACTGGAGGCGCTGGAAGCGGAGAATTTTCATTTGCGCAGGCTATTGGGAGCAGCTCAGGAAATTCAAGCCAATAGTAAGACAACAACGGTATTGGCTGAGATTTTATCGTCACCGCGTGATCCGTTTAATCATAAAATTACAATCAATAAAGGTAGTTTCCACGGTATTCAGCTTGGACAAGCGGTTATCGATGACCAAGGTATCATTGGACAAGTAACGCGGCTCTATCCATGGTCGTCCGAAGTGACGCTGCTGACCGATAAGGATCATTCCGTGCCGGTGCAGGTGGTTCGGAATGGTTTGCGTTCGATTGTTTCAGGCAGTGGCAAGAATAATGAATTGGAACTGCGATACTTGTCGATCAATACGGATATCCAGCGAGGCGATCTGTTAGTGACTTCCGGAATCGGGGGAATATATCCACCGGGCATTCCGGTTGCTATTGTTGAAAAGATCGAACAAGACCCTGCCGGTGACTTTGCGTTGATCATCAGCATGCCGGTGGCAGGTGTGGAACGAAACCGACAGGTATTGGTTCTGTCTTTAGTACAATCGGAACTTAACGAATCCTCAGAGGTGCCGGCAATTGAACCGGGAGAGAATTAAAGAAAATAATGTGATTCAGGAAAGCTATATGGAACAGGATATGTATGTTCCTGCGAGTAGCTGGTTTATCGCTATTAGTCTGGTGGTAGCCTTGATACTGAATTTTTTGCAATTGCCTGAGAGAATTGCGTTCTTACGTCCTGACTTCGTTGCGCTCCTGATCGCTTATTGGAGCATTAATCATCCAGAAAGAATGAGCATGAGCGTGGCTTTTGGTATGGGTCTCATGATGGATGTCGGTAATGTCAGTATATTGGGTCAGCACGCGCTGGCCTATTGCGTGGCTATGTATCTCACCATAGTCTTTGGACGCCGTTTAAGGTTGTTCAGCGCGTTGCAGCAAGCGCCGCAGATTGGTCTCGTGCTGTTTATCATGCAGGTTGTTATTGTTTTGATTGCAGTCTCCACTGGCGCATCATTAGTCGATTGGCAATTTTTTCTTGCTGCCGTATCCGGCAGTATTGTCTGGGTGCCGATGTCTTTATTGCTAACATTGCTGCTACAGCCTAAACCTGATCCCGATGCGTTATGAAGCAGCATGTAGAGTTACGAAACCTCGCTGCTGAATTAAGCAAATTTCGCATTCGCCTCGCTCTAAGCGCGGGTTTTATGCTCGTGTTATTTTTCATTCTCTATGTACGATTCTATTATCTGCAGGTTACTCAACAAGAGCACTACCATACCTTGGCGGAAGCAAATCGTATTTCCATTCTTCCGATAGTTCCTAATCGGGGGGTGATTCTTGACCGCCATGGTCAGGCGCTGGCGCAAAACTACTCGGCTTACGCTCTGGAAGTGGTGCCTAGTAAAATCAAAGATCTTGACGCGACTCTGGATGAGTTGTCGACATTGATCGAGATTACTCCAACGGATCGACAGCGTTTTAAGAAATTATTGAAAGAAAGCAAACGTTTCAAAAGCCTTCCCATTAGGAGCCGCTTGACCGATGTGGAAATCGCAACTTTTGCCGCAAATCGTTATCGTTTTCCAGGTATTGAAATCAAAGCAAGGGTGTTTCGGCAATACCCTGAGAAAGAAATTGTTTCACATGTGATCGGTTATATTAGCCGCATCAATGATCAGGACCTCGAACATCTGGAACGTAACGGAGAGTTGAACAACTATCGCGGCTCACAGTACATAGGAAAAATTGGTATCGAACAGAGCTATGAAAAATACCTGCACGGTATCACCGGTTTTGAGGAGGTGGAAACTGATGCGGCAGGTCGCTCCATTCGTGTTTTATCTCGTACGCCCCCTATTTCGGGCAATAATTTAATCCTTTCTTTAGATTTGGGATTGCAGCAAGCTGTAGAAAAGGCTTTTGGCGATCGGCGCGGAGCGTTGGTTGCCTTGGATCCGAATAATGGCGAAGTGTTGGCGTTTGTCAGTAAACCCGGGTATGACAATAATCTTTTTGTTGGCGGGATCGATCATGAGAATTGGAAATTGCTGAACGAGTCGATTGACCGGCCGCTCAATAACCGGGCATTGCGCGGTGTATATCCGCCAGGGTCAACGTTTAAGCCTTTCATGGCGTTAGCTGCGTTGGAATTGGGGAAACGTACGCCGGAATACAGTATGAATGACCCCGGGTTTTTCTCATTACCGGGTGTCGATCGGCGTTACCGCGATTGGAAACCGGGTGGTCACGGCAGAGTCGATTTGCATAAATCATTGGTTGTATCATGCGATACGTATTATTACAGTCTTGCGAACGATCTCGGCATCGATAATATTTATGATTTCATCAGTCAATTTGGATTGGGCCGGAAAACGGGTATTGATGTTGAGGGTGAAGTTTCGGGTTTATTGCCGTCGGCTGCCTGGAAGATGAATCAATACAAGCAGAAGTGGTATGCCGGAGATACCATCTCGGTTTCAATCGGGCAGGGATACAATTTGACTACACCGTTGCAGCTTGCTTTTGCCACGATGTTGATTGCCAATGACGGTAAAGCGTTTCAGCCGCATTTTGTTAAACAGATTCAGGACAGTCATACCGGTGAAATCAGGGAGATTCCGCCGCAATTGCTCTATACCCTGGATCTGAAGTCCAAGCATCTTGAAGTGGTAAAGAGGGCATTGGTGGATGTGACTCAGCCGGGTGGTACGGCGGCAAAAGCCGGAGCCAATGCAGCTTACACATTTGCGGGGAAAACCGGGACATCGCAGGTAATCGGTATCAAACAAGGTGAACGTTACGACGAGAAACGCATCAATGAGCGGCACCGCGATCACGCAATGTTTATCGCTTATGCTCCTGCGGAGAAGCCTCAAATTGCTTTGGCGGTATTGGTGGAGAATACCGGAACAGGTGGTTCGACAGCGGCGCCGATTGCCCGGCAAGTATTTGATTATTTTTTGTTAGGGCAGATGCCGGAAACAACAGTGGCGCAACTGGCTGAGTTGGCCGAAGATCACGACCATGATCATTTGTGAAAATCCTTTGTCGATACCATCAGCAGCCATTCCTGGAATGGCGTTGAACTGATAGATGCATGATTGAATTTAAAACCATCTGGCATTACCTTACGCGCTATGTCGATAGTTTTTTACTAATCGGGCTGCTGGCGCTCATGTCCGTTGGATTGTTTGTGCTTTATAGCGCGACCGGGGCAAATATAACCCGGGTCAGTAATCAATTTTTCAATATGCTGATCGCCTTGGTGATCATGTGGATGGTCGCGAATATTCCTTTGCAGCAAATCATGCGTTTGGCATTGCCACTCTATCTTATCGGGCTTGTATTACTCGTGAGTGTCGCGCTATTTGGAGAGATTAATAATGGTGCCAGACGCTGGTTGAATATCGGAATTACCCGGATTCAGCCTTCGGAGTTGATGAAAATCGCCATTCCGCTGATGATGGCTTGGTACTTTGATAAGCATGAAATTACCTTAAGGCTGCGCGATTATTTGGGGGCGACAATTTTATTGATGCTGCCAGTGCTTTTGATTTTGCGGCAACCGGACTTGGGAACTGCATTATTGATTGCGGCCAGCGGTTTTTATGTGCTGTTTTTGGCAGGATTGTCTTGGCGCATCATGATTGGATTATTGTTGACGGCATCGGCAAGCTTGCCAATTTTCTGGACATTCATGCATGATTATCAGCGGCGCCGCATTATGACATTGCTTGATCCGACGCAAGATCCGCTGGGAGCCGGTTATCATACAATCCAGTCGTCGATTGCGATTGGTTCCGGAGGCATTGGTGGCAAGGGATGGCTTAACGGCACGCAGACCCAATTGGATTTCTTGCCCGAACAAAGCACAGATTTCATCTTTGCTGTCTTTTCCGAAGAATTTGGTCTTATTGGTAATACTATGTTATTATTACTTTATTTCCTGGTAATCGGGCGCTGCTTAGTGATCACTGCAAATGCTTCAACACAATTTACAAGACTGATTGCCGGCTCGATCACACTCACGTTCTTTACGTATATTTTTGTCAACATGGGCATGGTGAGCGGAATTCTTCCAATTGTGGGCGTACCGTTACCGTTGATTAGTTATGGCGGCACTTCCATGGTGACAATGTTACTGGGTTTTGGTATTTTGATGAGCATTCAAACACATCCTAAGCTAGTAAAAACATGATAGACATGAACTCTGACTTACGGTTATACGGAAAGCGTTTTTTTTCATTCGCATGGGTTACCGCTGGGTATTTGCCAGTACTGTTGATTGCATTACTGACTGCATGCAGTAGCACTCCTCACTATAGCGGCGCGACTCAATCTAAACATTTGTCTTCGGCTGCTACATCCAAATCGGATCCCGGTAGCCGGGTTGTCTCGCTGACCAAAAGAGGGGGGGGATATTATCTTGATGATGGCCCTGAAGATAATCCTCCGCCAAATTTACATTTGGTTCCGGATGCGATTCCCAAGGCTGAACCATTGCGCCAGGCCAATATGCAACCGTATGTCGCTCTGGGTAAAACCTTTAAGCCGATGTCTAAACTGGGGCTTTATAAACAACGCGGAGTTGCTTCTTGGTACGGGCGCCGTTATCACGGGAATAATACGGCTTCGGGCGAAGTCTATGACATGTACGCAATGACGGCAGCGCATCCGACGCTACCGTTACCGAGTTACGTCCGGGTAACCAATCTGGATAATGGTAAATCGGTGATCGTGCGGCTCAACGACCGCGGCCCATTTTTGGCCGATCGTCTAATTGATTTGTCTTACACTGCTGCTTATAAACTAGGGATATTGGCGGCTGGCAGTGGCCGTGTGGAGGTTGAGAGCATCCTGCCGGATAATGACTCAATGACATTGGCCATTTCCAGTCCCTCGCGGTCATTACCTGTGGCGGATAGCAATACTGAGATGACTCTGGTTTATTTGCAGTTGGGAGCCTTTGGCTCATCGGATAATGCCCAGAATTTTCTGGCGCAAGTGCAGAAAAGAATTCCTTCTTTGAAGGATTCCGTCAACATTTCAAGAAATAATGGGTTGTACAAAATTCATGCGGGACCATATCCCGATCAAGCGGTTGCCAAACTGGCGGCGAATACGATTAGCCGGCACCTGGCGATTACACCTATCGTGGTGACTGACTAAGCAAAGTAAGCAAAGCAAAAAAAATCCCTATTGCGAGCAATAGGGATTAAAGGGCCTCGTCATAAAATCGTTCATCACAATCAGCGGTTGAATGTAAAACATCTTCATCAGTAAAGTATCGCCACGTTTTTTACATTCCGCTTCGATACTTGGATCGATTGCGATTAATTGATTTTAAGTATAATACTTACTGAATTTTTTGAAGATGAAAACAGAGGGGGAATATATCCTTATATCTCCGTTTTGACTGTGACTTTTCTCACATTGTCGTGCAGATTTTTTATCATGACCATTAACTGCCGACTTTGACAAAATTACCATCCTGATTGACCCAAATCTCACCGGTAAAAGCATCGGTTATCGTTGCAGCATCCGTCGCAAAACAATCAGCAACAACCTGGCTCGTATAGGTTCCCCGGGTGTAATACTTTACCGGCGGTGTAACAACGATACCTTCGATAGGAAGGCTGGACAAAGTACCGGATAGCGGTGCCGTGATGTCAAGACATAGATCGGAATTTACAACCAGATTGGCAGTACTAGCAGGAGCATTGATAGTGCAATGCTTAACGTTAGCCGCAGCATCGACAATTGCTTGGAAGGGATTCGGTAATCCAGGGATACTGGTCGATAGACCTTCAATACTCGACGAAGTAACGTTATTGCTTCCAAGTATCGAAATGCCGCTGGCGGTCGTTTGCGCCGGTGTTTTGCATAAGTTGGTGTTAGAAAGATCCGACACGACGGCGCAGGCGCCATTGGTGGTTACCGTGACAATGTTGTCGCTCTGGCTGTAGCTGATGCCTGCGAGAATGTCGGCAGTATCGCAAGCAGCGATTCCGGTTGAACCGCCCGAGTTGTCAATCTGACTGATCAGACGGGATAGCGTATCAATCACTACCGGACTGCTCCCCCAAGGGCCGCCCATAGCATAAACATTATTGTCGCTTTTGTTAACACCGACGTAAATATCGGATTCGGGGTAATGCCTGAAAAACCAAGGCTCGATATTTTGAGTTGCACGGCGGCTAGGAAAAATTGTCGGGAAGGTATTTTCCGCCCAATTGAAAAGCTTTTCAGAGTCGCTTGCAAGCGTGGCATGAGCCCATTGAATATTACCGAATAGGGCGAGTGTGAGAAATAACAATTTGAATTGTTTCATGAGAAACTCCTGTGGGCTGAATAAAAGGAAGTATTTAATATCAAAATATTACCTCATTGAGGCAAAGAAAATGGCAAGACCTGATTTTAAATAAATATCCTTGCGATCAAAGGTAAGAATTGGCCATGAAAATGGCGACATTTCTGCTTAATCAGGCTGCTATTGATAAAAAAGCGATATTAATCGTATCCTTGAAGCTACATTCGGCGCAACCGGCTCAGAAACGCATGAATGTCGTCAAGAAATTCTGCAAATCGGGTGAAAGAACAAATTGTTACTAGAAACGCCATTGTATGCCAGCATAAATCCCGCGTGGGATATACCCAGGCGCTATTGGGATAAAATCAGACACAATTTCTCTATGGTTCTGTTTAAACAAATTTTGCCCGACTACGAACAACTCGGTATTCCTGACAGGTTTATAGACCAATTTTGCATCCATGGTGACATAACTGGGAATATCGTATAAGGCAATTTTGCTGGTATATCGTAACCAGAGATTCAATTGTAATTTCTCCGATAGATCGTAGTTTGAGCGAAACGATAGTTGATGCTGAGGATTGGCTTTTTCCGTGCCACCCGTAGTTGGATTGATGTCTTTCATGAAACTGCTGGAAGAGAAATTAATATCGAGAAAGCTGTAGCTGCCTTGCAAACGCCAAGTATCTTTTGGCTTCCAGTCAATCGATGTTTCTATACCATACGTCAAAGCGGATCCCTGATTATTCAGATAAACCGGCTGCAGAAATTGGATGGGCGATCGAGTGATCAGGGATAAAGCGCCAAAACTCACATCACGCAATTGACTGTAATCATTTATAAAAGCGGCGATATCGATCGAAGCTTGTGGTGAGAATTGATGCCGATAACCCAGTTCATACGCGATAAGTTTTTCTGATCCGAAATGCTTATTACCAAACAGTGTTGCGGAGATTGGCAGAACCAAATTTGAAAACTCTGGCCCGAGAGCCGGTAGTAAGAATGGGGTGATATTTATTTTGCCATCGTTTTCAACCCGGGAAGGTGTTCTGACTGCACGAGATACCGCCAACCAGAAAGAATTTTCCGGATTCGGTGTCCACATCAGGCGCGCACTGGGCTGTATTTCCATTCCTGTGAAATCATTATGTTCGAACCGGCTGCCTAAAGTAAACAATAAACGATCAGGGATCAAGGTAATATCATCGCGTATAAACGTTCCGATTAAATGATTGGAGCGTGCGCGAGGAGAAAATGCTAACAGATCCGTATCAAAAACTTTATTGTGATAAAGCCGGTAATTGGAACCCCATGTCAGTTGATGCCGGTCGAAAGGGCGGAATCGGTATTGGATGTCGACATCAAAGCTATCAGCATCAAATCGACCGATCGGCTGAAGTGTTGACTGAGTGCGATCGTAATAGGCTTGTAACATAAAGGAAGAGCTCTCGGAGAAAGTCCGATCCCAACGGAAACGTATGTTTCCTCCTTGATTATTAACGCGCATTCCGCCTGTCAAATTCGACGATAGATAAAGCGCGTTTTTATCGAGCAAGCTGCCTTCGAAATTGGAGAAATAATCGCCTTGCAGGGTAAATTGGTCAATACCGCGGTGATGATCGAGGCGAAATCCGCCTCTCGCTGAATGCCATTGATCATTGGCATTTTCACCTGAAATTGATTGTGTATGGCCTCTGGAAAAGCCCTTGGCATAAACGCGAAAAGGTGTTTCCTCATTTATCATTCCGCCATAGCGGGCGCCGATAAAGCCATGTTCAAAGCTTCCACCACCAACCGTGAAAAGCATACCTTGTGTGTCTGTTGCCCGTTTGGTAATAATGTTAATGACGCCATTAACAGCGTTAGAACCCCATGATGTGGTTGCAGGGCCACGAATCACTTCAATTCGTTCGATATCTTCCATCAGTGTATCTTGTTGTTCCCACAATACCCCGGAAAAAATGGGCGTATAAACGCTGCGCCCATCCATTAGAACCTGCAATTTATTCGCAAAAATACCATTGAAACCACGAATGCTGATGGCCCATTTGTCGGTGCCGATACGTTCAACTTGTACTCCGGGTGCCATTCGTAGCGCATCCGGAATACTGGTGGCACCGGAACGGCGGATATCATCTTGTGTGATTACGAATATCGCTGAAGCAACTTGGGCAAGCTTTTGCGGGGTTCTTGAGACGGTGATCACCTTAACATTCATCAATTCTTCAATGCTCATGTAAAGCAACGAAGAATCAATTAACTTGTTGTCGGAAAACGATAACTTCATTACGCTCATAAGAATCACCAACAGGGCGATCTTTAGCATTCGGGTTGTCACTCGAGTCCATACCGGAATGGGGGGAATTGCGGCTGATCTATCCAGTGAAGCGGTTATTTTTATTAGCTTTTTAATTAATAACATTTTCCAATACCATCACCTAACAGATATGCTTGACTGCATCTGAATCTAGCGATCGAATCCAGCGAAATTATCAAAAAGGGAATGACAGCGATTTTTGACCGATTGCTATCGTACCTGAGCAAATGATGTAGTAAAACGTGAAGCTGATGGTCAGAAATACTGTATTTTTAAGATTTGGAATTGATTGACTATCGTTTGATTCATAATAAATACAGAATCTTATCTAATGGTTTCGCAAAATGTGGTTATTGGTAAACTTTAATCGCGAGTTGCAACAATTTGGAACTGATATCCAGTCCCGCTTTCCTTGCAACTCCCAAGTTAATTTCAAAAATAACTTTTTCATTTATTAGACTCATATTGATGGCGACTCCTCTGGAGGCGGCGTTAGAACTGTCTGCGAGGGTGAGGATTGGCTTGTCCGCCAGCTCCGGTATCAATTCCGCTAGGTTGTCATTGACGGATTTGGAAAAGAAGACTGCCTGACATTGCACCAATTGCTGAGGATTGCTGATTCGTGACACCTTGATAGGACGCGTACCCACCGTTCTGCTTTGCAACTTGTCGATTTCTTGACCGAAATAATCCTCGCCATACAGGCATAGGTTGATTGTCGCATCAGAGTTATCCGGCCATTGGGTGAATGCGATGAAGTTATAGATGAAAGCTGCTTTCACCTGATATTCGAGAGTGTTATCGGCCCTGGCAGTTTCGTGCGCGAGCGGCAGGCCGAAGCTTAACCATAGGGTTAGCATAAAGCGGCCAATCCAGCGTTTGAGCAAACAATCGTTCAGTATTTTCCGAAATAATGGCATCATGATTTGATCGTATGCTCTCATCAGAAACGCCACTGCACGCCGGCGAAAACTCCGCGCGGAATGGACGCGGGTACCAATGGAATAAAATCGGAGGTCAGTTCCTGGTGATGCTGGCGGAACAAGTTTTGACCTACGATGAACAGCTCCGTATTTTTTACCGGTCTATAGGCCAGTTTGGCATCCATCGTGACATAGCTCGGAATCCGGTAGAAAGCGATTTCGCTGGTATAGCGCAACCACAGGTTTAGTTGTAATTTATCGGAAAAGTCATAATTGGAGCGGACTGATAATTGATGCTGAGGGTTTGCTTTTTTGGATCCTCCGGTGGTTGGGTTAGAATTTGTAAGTGGATTATCCGAAGAGAAATCAATATTGAGGAAACTGTAGCTGGTTTGCACGCGCCAGTTTTCTCTCGGTTTGAGGTCGATCGAAGTTTCCACGCCGTACGTTAAGGCCGATCCCTGGTTATTAACAAATACCGGTTGCAACAATCGCAACGGTAAGCCGGTGCTTAGAGAGAATACGCCAAAGGAGACATCGCGTAATTGGCTGTAGTCATTAGCAAAACCGGTGATGTCGATGGACGCTTGCGGAGAAAATTGGTGTCGATATCCCAATTCATATGCGATCAGTTTTTCCGAATTGTAGTGACTGTTGCCGAACAGTGTTGTTGAAATCGGGAAGGGCAACTGGGATAAAATCGATTCGGACGCGGTGGGTATGAAAGACGTAATATCGATCCGGCTATCATTTTCCGCGCGCGATGGTGTGCGGACAGCGCGGGACACGGCTAGCCAAACTGAATTCTCGTGATTCGGTGTCCACATCAGCCGTGCATTCGGCTGTATTTCCATGCCAGTGAAGTCGTTGTGCTCAAACCGGCTGCCGATGGTGAACAACAGACGATCCGGTATCAGCGTGATGTCATCGCGGATAAAGGTGCCAATCAAGTGATTAGTCCGGTCACGCGGAGAAAACGTCAATAAGGGCGTATCGAATACCTTGTTATGATAGAGCCGGTAATTCGCGCCCCAAGTAAGTTGATGACGGTCGAACAATGGGAATCGGTATTGCAGATCGATGTCGAAACTTTCGGCGTCAAATTTGCCGATTGGCAAGAGTTGCGAAAGATTCCGGTCGTAATAGGTTTGCAGCATGAAAGACGATCGTTCGGAGAACGTCCGGTCCCAGCGGAAGCGGATATTCCCGCCTTCGTTGTGCCCTCGCATCTGACTGTTAGGGGATGTTGAAAGATAGCGCGCGTCATAATCCAACGTGCTGCCGTCAAAATTGAAGAAAACATCGCCTTGCAATGCAAATTGATCGATGCCGCGTTGATGATCGACGCGGAACCCGCCACGGGCGGAGTGCCATTGATCGTTGGCATGCTCACCGGCAACCGCCTGCGTTTGATCGCGGGTGAATCCCTTGGCGTAAACCCGGAAAGGCGTTTCATCGTTGATTTTTCCGCCGTAGCGAGCGCCCATAAAACCGCGTTCAAAGCTGCCACCTCCAGCGGTAAAGAGTGTACCTTGGGTATCCGCGGCTTTTTTGGTAATGATATTGATGACACCGTTAACCGCATTGGCGCCCCAAGAAGTCGCAGCCGGACCTCGAATCACTTCGATGCGTTCGATGTCTTCCATCAAAGTATCCTGCTGTTCCCACAATACGCCGGAGAAAATCGGCGAGTAGACGCTGCGACCGTCCATGAGCACTTGCAATTTGTTGGCGTATACGCCGTTAAAGCCGCGAATACTGACCGCCCATTTATCGGTGCCGACGCGTTCTACTTGTACACCAGGCGCCATCCGCAATGCATCGGGGATATTGGTTGCGCCGGAACGGCGAATATCATCTTGCGTAATGACAAAGATAGCCGACGCAACTTGAGTCAGCTTTTCAGGGGCTCTTGATACCGTGGTTACCTTGACGTTCATCAATTCCTCGATACTGAGATTGAGAAATTGATTGTCAAGCGGTTTGTTTTGCGCAACTGCCGAACTGCTACAAATTATTATCAGCCATGCCCCTATGAAAGCCATTCGCAACGCGGGTAATCTTATCCCCGGTGCTATCGGTAGCAGCCATGTACTGAAATACCTATATGGCATTAGTATCTCCATTCGACACCGGCATAAACACCCCTCTGCACAAAAGTAGCTAAGGACGGAATAAAATCGGATTGCGATTCTCGATGGTACTGACTGAACAAATTTTGTCCGACTACGAAAACTTCAGCATTCTTGATGGGCTTCCACGTGAGCTTGGTATCCATGGTGACATAGCCTGGAATATTGAAGAATGCGAGACCGCTGACGTAGCGCAGCCATAGATTCAGCTGGAGTTTCTCGGAAAAATCATAGTGCGATCTCACTGATAACTGATGGCTTGGGTTGGCTTTGTGAGCGCCGGCGGAAGATGAATCCAGTTGACGAAATTCGGGATTCGAAGCGGTATTGATGTGCAAAAATGAATAACTGCCTTGCAAGCGCCAATTGTCACGAGGCCGCCAGTCGACTGAGGATTCAAAACCGTACGAATGCGCGGTGGTGTCGTTACTGAAGACGACCGGCAATACCAAATACGGTATCGGACCAGTACCGGGTACCATCGGGCCGAAACGAAAATCCCTTAATTGACTGTAATCGTTGAAGAAGCCGGCTAAATCGACCGATGCATTTTCAGTTATGCGGCGGCGGTAGCCCAATTCGTAAGCGATCAGTTTCTCGGCTTGGTAGTGATGATTGCCTTGCACCGCCATTAATACCGGTACCGGGAATGCCGGCATACCGGGCAGTCCTGGTACTACGCGTCCGGCAATCGTGACATCATTTTCACCGCGCGATGGAATCCGCACCGCGCGCGATATCGATAGCCACATCGAGTTTTGCGGATCCGGTGTAAACATCAGGCGTCCATTGGGTTGTACTTCCAGGCCGGTGAAATCATTGTGATCGAGTCGGGTGCCGAGCGATAAAACCAATTTGTCCGGTAACAGCATGATGTCGTCACGAATGAAAGCGCTAAAATTGTGATTGGTGCGTTGCGCCGGGGTGAAAGCGGTCAACATTGTTTCTGTAACTTTGTTGTTATATAAGCGGTAATTGAGACCCCAAGTGACATCGTGTCGTTGAAGCAGTGGCAGTCGATGCTGGAAATCGACATCAAAACTCTCCGCGTATTTTGTCCAAGGCGCTAGCTGATTATGCACGCGATCGTAGTAGGTTTGCAGCATGATGGATGATTTTTCGGAGAAAGTACGATCCCAGCGTAAGCGAATGTTGCCGCCTTTTTCTGTGGTATCGACAACGTCCAAACGGGAAAAAGGCGCTATCAATGAAGGCTGCATCAGACTGTCGCCGATGCGGTTCGCAAAAATATCACCTTGCAGGGTCAGTTGATCGATCCCCTGAGTATGGTCGATACGGAAACCGGTTCTGACCGATTGCCAGCTATCATGCGTACTGGTTCCCGAGAGAGTGTGACTGTGATCGCGGCTGAAAGCTTTGGTATAAATGCGAAACGGCGTGTTCTCACCGAGCATGCCGCCGTAGCGCGCACCGACAAAACCCTGCTCGAAGCTGCCGCCGCCGGCTGTAAACAGTAAGCCTTGCGTATCAGCAGCTTTTTTGGTGATGATGTTAATCACGCCGTTGACTGCGTTGACGCCCCAGACAGTGGCGCCAGGACCGCGGATGACTTCGATGCGTTCGACATCTTCCAACAGCGTATCTTGCTGACTCCAGATGACGCCCGAGAACAATGGCGTGTAAACGCTGCGGCCATCGATCAATACCTGTAGTTTGTTGGCAAATCGACCATTGAAGCCGCGGATACTGATCGACCACTTGTCGGTGCCGACGCGCGCGACATCCACACCGGGCGCCATGCGTAACACTTCTGGAATACTGGTAACGCCGGAACGGCGGATGTCATCCTGAGTGATGACAAAAATAGCCGAAGGGGTTTCCGATAGTTTCTGCGCGCGCCTGGACACGGACGTAACTTCGACTTGCATTAATTCTTCGATGCTTAACGTCAATAGCTGATCGGCATCCTTTTTAATGCGAGGTTTGTTATCGGCTTGAGCTGTTTTGGAATGACTCCAAAGCAGTACAAAAACCAATAACCCGAGTTTTAACAGGACAGTCAAATCGTCCACAAGCGTCATAGATCAATAAAATTAATAATATAGACTTACTTTGTCATAATAATTGATGACTTGGATATGTAATACTCTGAGTTGAAGCAATAAATTCCTTTTTTTCAAACTCTGTTGCAAGAAGATTGAATTGATCTGATGAAAACGGGCAGACCTGCGAAGTTCTATTGATGAACTTTGGTTGCTAATTGCAGTAACTTGGAACTGATGTCCAAACCGGATTTTCTGGCGCTTCTCAGATTGATTTCAAATACGATTTTTTCGTTCACCAAATTCATGTTGATGGTAGTTCCTTGCGAAATTGCATCAGGGGTATCGGCAATCGTCAGAATTGGATAACTTTCCAAGCCGCTGATAATGTCCGCCATGGTGTTATTGACGGATTTGGAGAAAAAGATCGCTTGGCATTGCGATAATCGATTGCTATTGTGGACGCGCATCACCTTGATCGGGCGCGTGCCAACCGATTTGTTTTGTAGCTTGTCGATTTCTTTTCCGAACAGATCCTCACCGTAAAGGCAAAGATGAATGGCCTGATTTGTATTTTCTGGCCATTGTGTAAAGGCGATGAAGTTATAGATAAAAGCGGCCTTCACTTGATATTCCAGGATGCTATCCGCTTTTGCCGGTGCATAAGTAGCAGGCAGACCATAGCCGAGCCAGAAGGCCAACAGCCCGGTGCAGATGCTCCGTGTCACGAAGCCATCCGGCCATTTGGTGAGTCGATGAAGGGTATGCAGGTTCATATTCTCACCAAAAGCGCCATTGCGCTCCTGCATAAATCCCTCGTGGAATGACGGCGAGTGATGAGGGTAGGAAATCAGCTACGAATTCTTGATGATTTTGACTGAACAGGTTTTGCCCGACAACGAACAGCTCGAGATTTTTTGCCGGCTTATACGTCATTCTGGCATCCATCGTGACATAGCCGGGGATGTTGTAGTACGAGATATCACTGGTGTAGCGCAACCAGAAATTGGCTTCCAGTTTATCCGATAAATCGTGGTTTGAACGGAGTGACAATTGATGTTGAGGATTGACTTTGTCGGCGCCGCTGGTAATAGGGTCAAACCTTTTTGTCAGTGAATTCGCGGAGATATCCATTTGCAGAAAACTGTAATTGCCCTGCAAGCGCCATTTGTCTGTAGGCTTCCAATCAGCGGAAATCTCAAATCCGTAAGTTAATGCCGATGCTTGATTATTGCCCATGACCGGCAATAAAAATTGAGTGGGTATTCCCGTGCTTAGCGACAACGCGCCAAAACTGGCATCGCGCAGCTGGCTATAATCATTAACAAATCCGGCAATATCGACAGATGCTCGCGGAGAAAATTGATGCCGATAGCCTAGTTCATAAGCGATGAGCTTTTCGGAATTAAAGTTGTGCGAACCTTGGATGACTGCCAATATCGGGAAAGGTAGGGCCGGCAATCCTGGAAAATCACGTATTTGCGCTGCGTTGATGCGAATGTCGTTTTCAGCGCGAGAAGGGGTGCGAACTGCGCGTGAAACCGCCATCCAAACCGAGTTCTTGGCATCGGGGGTCCATATGAGACGTGCATTGGGTTGTATTTCCAACCCGCTAAAGTCATTGTGATCCAAACGAGTGCCGATTGAGAACCGCAAGTAATCGGGTATTAACGTGATTTCATCGCGGATGAAACCGCTGATGAGCTGATTGGTTCGAGTACGCGGATGAAAAGTAATAACATCAGTATCGAAGAACGTATTATGATAAAGCCGGTAGTTAGCGCCCCAAGTTAAGTCATGTCGGTCGAACAAGGGGAAACGATGCTGGAAATCAACGTCAAAGCTTTCAGCATCATAATCGACAACCGGTAATATTTTTTGGCGAATACGGTCATAGTAAGTTTGAAACATGATGGAAGAACGGTCAGCGATTGCCCGGTCCCATCGGAAACGAATATTTCCTCCTTCCTCATAGCCACGATAGCCGTTGACCGGAATTGTCGGTAAATCGAGTACGGCTCTATTAATTTTGTCGCCATTGGAATTAAAAAAAACATCACCTTGCAGGGTGAGCTGATCGATGCCACGGCTATGATCCACCCGGAATCCTCCTCGAGCGGAATGCCACTGGTCGCGATTATTTTCTCCGGATAACGATGCAGTATTGTTCCGGGTGAAGCCTTTTGCATAGACGCGAAAAGGCGTGTCTTCATTGATTATGCCGCCATAACGAACACCGGCGAAGCCGTGCTCAAAACTTCCCCCTCCTGCGCTGAGAAGTACTCCCTGAGTATCGGCGGCTTTCTTGGTAATGATGTTAATGACGCCATTCACCGCATTCGCTCCCCATACCGCAGCGGCGGGTCCACGGATTACTTCGATACGTTCAATATCTTCCATCAGCGTATCCTGCTGTTCCCACAGTACCCCTGAGAATAAGGGTGAATAAACGCTGCGTCCATCCATCAGGACTTGCAATTTGTTGGCGAAGCGACCGTTAAAGCCGCGAATACTGACCGCCCATTTGTCAGTGCCGATGCGTTCTACTTGTACACCGGGCGCCATTCTTAAGGCGTCCGGAATACTTGTGGCACCGGAACGGCGGATGTCGTCTTGGGTGATCACAAATACAGCTGATGCGACTTGGGTCAGTTTTTGCGGATTTCTTGAAACGGTGATTACCTTGACATTCATTAACTCTTCAATGCTTAAGCTTAGAAGCTCGCTATCGATAGGCTTATTTTGTGCGATGGCCATATTTGCAAAACTTCCCATCAGCAGAATCAAAGTTGAGAGCTCCAGAATAAAAATCTGCAACAAACGCCGCTGCCAAAAGGCTGTCACTGATTGCATCAGGGGTATTTGAATATTATTCATGGTTAAAAGCGCCATTCCACTCCGGCATACACACCGCGTGGTATCGTTGTTGGTAATGACGGGAGGAAGTCAGCGACAAGTTCCCTGTGGTTCTGACTAAACAGATTCTGGCCGACGACAAATAACTCGACATTTTTGAGGGGTCTATGCACCAGTTTGGCATCCATGGTGACGTAGCCGGGAATGCGGTAAAAATCCACGCCGCTGACATAACGCAGCCAGAGATTGAGTTGCGATTTTTCCGAGAAATCGTAGTTGGAACGTATCGAAAATTGATGACGCGGGCTGACCTTATCCGCGCTACCGGTCGTGGGATCGATTTGTTTCAGTGCCGAGTCGGAATGAATATGCATGTTCAGAAAGCTATAATTGCCTTGCAAACGCCATTTTTCATTTGGCTTCCATTCGAGCGATGTTTCCACCCCATATGTTTTTCCCGAAGCATTGTTGGTCAGTTCGACCGGCAGTATCAGATGCGGCGGAAAGCTCGCATGAAACAATGGCGATCCGACGGATAGGTCGCGTAACTGACTATAATCGTTATAGAAAGCGGAAATATCAATGGAAGCTTGGGGCGAAAACTGATAGCGATATCCCGTTTCGTAAGCGATTAGTTTTTCCGCCTTGAAGTTTGATGTGCCATTTAATTGTGCCAAAACCGGGAACGGGAGCAGTATCGGCAAGCCGGGAATTGAACTCAGTGTCCGGGTATTGAGTTGAATATCATTTTCCGCCCGGGAGGGGATGCGCACCGCGCGTGAGACAGCCATCCAAATCGAATTTTGCTCATTAGGTGTCCACATTAAACGTGCGTTTGGCTGTATTTCCCATCCGGTAAAATCGTTATGATCAAAGCGTGATCCCAAATTAAGCCGCAAATATTCCGGTAGCAAGGTGATTTCATCACGAATGAATGCACTGGCCATGTGATTGGTTTGCGAGCGGGGACTAAATGAAACCAATTCCGTATCGAATTCTTTATTGTGATAGAGGCGATAATTCGCTCCCCATGTCAAATCGTGTTTTTCAAACAAAGGAAAACGATATTGAAAGTCAATATCAAAGCTTTCAGTTCTGTAGATTGAGCCGGTTAATGCCCGATAATCAACCCTGTCGTAATAAGTTTGCAGCATAATGGCCGACTTTTCCGAATAGGCGCGATCCCATCGGAAGCGTATATTTCCACCCGCATCATGCGCTCTGGCAGATGCTATTTGAATGATAGGTGCGCTGAGTGCGGATTTATCGAGCCGGTCACCATACGAATTGAAAAAAACGTCACCTTGCAAGGTAAACTGATCAATACCGCGATGATGATCGATGCGGAATCCGCCACGGGCGGAATGCCACTGATCGTTAATATTCTCACCCGTTAAGGATTTGGTATGACTTCGGGTGAATCCTTTGGCGTAGATGCGGAAAGGTGTGTCTTCATTGATTTTTCCACCGTAGCGCGCACCGGTGAAACCATGCTCAAAACTGCCGCCGCCGCCCGAAAATAATGCACCCTGAGTGTCCGCCGCTTTCTTGGTAATGATATTGATAACACCGTTAACGGCGTTGGCGCCCCATACTGCCGCGTTAGGGCCGCGGATGACTTCGATGCGTTCGATATCTTCCATCAAGGTATCTTGCTGTTCCCACTGCACACCGGCAAACAGCGGATTGTAGACGCTGCGTCCATCCATTAAGACTTGCAGCTTGTCGGCAAAACGACCATTGAAACCGCGAATGCTAATTGCCCATTTATCGGTGCCGATACGCGCAACCTCGACACCGGGCGCCATGCGCAATGCTTCGGGAATACTGGTCGCACCAGAACGGCGGATGTCGTCCTGAGTGATGACGAAGATGGCGGCGGGTACTTCCGATAGTTTCTGTGTGCGCCTGGATACGGACGTGACTTCGACTTGCATCAATTCTTCGATGCTTAACGTCAATAGCTGATCGGTATCTTTTTTAATACGAGGTTTGTTGTCAGCTTGAACTGTTTTGGAAAAGCTCCAAAGCAATACAAAAACCGATAACCCGAATTTTAATAGGACAGTCAAGTTGTCCACAAACGTCATAGATCAATAAAATGAATGATATAAGCTTATTTTGTCATGATAATTGATGACTTGGAAATGTAATGTTTTGAGTTGAAGCACAAAATTCCTTTTTTTTAAATTCAGTAAAAAAGCCGAATCAACCTGGTGAAAACCGGTGAATCGTTATGAATGTTTTATTGATGAACTTTGGTTGCTAATTGCAGCAACTTGGAGCTGATATCCAGGCCGGATTTTCTCGCATTTGCCAGATTAATTTCGAACACGATTTTTTCGTTGATTAAATTCATGTTGATGATAATACCTCTTGATATTGCATTGGGAGTATCCGCGAGGGTCAGGATCGGTCGATTCTGGAGGCTATTGACGATACTCGCCAAAGCATTGTCAGTCGATTTGGAAAAGAAGATGACCTGGCATTGCTGTAATTGGTTGATGCTATTGATGTGCATAACCTTGATCGATTGCGTACCAACCGCTCTGTTTTGTAATTTATCGATTTCTTGACCGAAATAATCCACGCCGTACAAGCAAAGATTGATCACTGGATCGGTATTCTCCGGCCATTGTGTGAACGCGATGAAATTGTAAATAAAAGCCGCTTTGACCTGATACTCCAGCATGTTGTCGGCTTTTGCGACGGGATGGGAAATAGGGAGGCCGAAGCTACACAATATGATCAATAAAAAGCGACCGATGCATCGCCATATCGATGTATTCAGTAACTTAAATTGTTGAGTCAGCTCGCGCACTGTTCCGATATCCCTTAAAAACGCCACTGCACGCCAGCGTAAACTCCTCGAGGAATATACACCGGGATTATAGGAAGGAACTCAGCGACGGATTCTCTGTGGTTCTGACTAAACAGGTTTTGGCCGACAACAAACAGTTCCGTGTTTTTTGTAGGTTTGTAAGCCAGCTTTGCATCCATCGTGACATAGCTTGGGATGTTGTAAAGCGCGATGTTACTGGTATAACGCATCCAGAGATTAAGTTGTAATCTTTCGGAAAAGTCGTAGTTTGAACGGACTGACAATTGATGTTGCGGAGCGACTTTTTCCGCGCCTTTTCCGGACGGGTCATATCGTGATAATAAATTATTCGAAGAGAAATCAATATTGAGGAAACTATAGCTTGCTTGCAGGCGCCAGTTTTCTTTGGGTTTTAAATCAGCGGAAGCTTCAACGCCGTAAGTCAATGCAGAACCGTGATTATTGATCGCAACAGGTTGTAGCAACTGTAACGGTAATCCGGTGCTGAGCGATAGAGCGCCAAAGCTTACATCGCGTAATTGGCTGTAGTCGTTGATGAAACCGGCGATATCAATGGAAGCCTGTGGTGAGAATTGATGCCGGTAACCCAGTTCGTACGCGATGAGTTTCTCGGAATTGTAGCGATGATTGCCGAACAATGTCGCGGATAACGGAAAAGGTAAGCCGGATAACGCAGATCCGATCGCGGGGGGCAGGAATGGCGTAATGTCAATTTTGCCATCGTTTTCACCCCGTGAAGGTGTTCTGACCGCACGGGATACTGCCAGCCAAACGGAATTCTCGTGATTGGGCGTCCACATCAGGCGCGCATTGGGTTGGATTTCCATGCCGGTAAAATCGTTATGTTCGAATCGACTACCCAAAGTGAATAATAAGCGGTCGGGTATCAACGTGATGTCATCGCGAATGAAGGTTCCGGCTACATGGTTGGTTTGTTCACGCGGAGAAAATGTATATAAGTTGGTATCGAAAACTTTGTTGTGATAAAGCCGGTAATTGGCTCCCCATGTCAGTTGATGCCGGTCGAAAAGCGGGAACCGGTATTGCATGTCGATATCGAAGCTTTCCGCGTCAAATTTGCCGAGCGGCTGTATTTGCGACAAGGTACGGTCATAATAAGCTTGCAGCATGAGGGAGGAACGTTCGGAGAAGGTCCGGTCCCAGCGGAAACGAATATCGCCGCCTTCATTATGGCCGCGCATCTCGCCAGTGGGATTGTTGCGTGAGAGATAGCGGGCGTCATAATCCAGCGTGCTGCCGTTAAAATTGGAGAAAAAATCCCCTTGCAATGTCAACTGGTCAATGCCGCGACGATGATCGATGCGGAATCCGCCTCTGGCTGAATGCCATTGATCGTTTGCGTTCTCTCCCGATAGCGCTTGCGTATGGCCTCGGGTAAAGCCTTTGGCATAAACACGAAACGGCGTTTCCTGATTAATCGTTCCGCCATAGCGGGCTCCGATAAAACCATGTTCAAAACTTCCACCGCCAGCGGTAAAGAGCGTACCTTGCGTGTCGGCGGCTTTTTTAGTGATGATGTTGATGACACCGTTGACGGAATTCGATCCCCATGATGTAGCGGCAGGACCCCGGATGACTTCGATGCGCTCAATATCTTCCATCATGGTATCTTGTTGTTCCCACAATACGCCGGAAAAAATCGGTGAGTACACGCTGCGGCCGTCCATCAGTACTTGCAATTTATTGGCGTAAATACCATTAAAACCACGGATGCCAATGGACCATTTATCGGTGCCGACACGCTCTACTTGGACACCGGGCGCCATCCGCAACGCATCCGGGATACTGGTTGCGCCGGAGCGGCGAATATCGTCTTGGGTGATGACAAAGATGGCGGATGCGACTTCGTTGAGTTTCTGAGGTGTTCTGGAGACTGTGGTTACTTTAACATTCATCAATTCTTCGATGCTTAGATTTAGAAACTGATTGTCAACAGATTGATTGGTTGCATCAGCGAAATTTGCAAAGCATCCGAGGCATAGCAATACGCAGTATTTCAATTTCAAAAAATGCAACAGGCCTTGTTTCCGCCGCTTGTAGGAAAATTGCATTTTATGTTTCTTCATATCCATTGCTAGAAGCGCCATTCCATACCGCCATAGACACCGCGCGGGATATAAGTGGGAAACGAAGGAATAAAATCCGACACGAACTCGCGGTGATTAGAGCTAAACAGGTTTTGCCCGACCACAAATAACTCAACATTCTTTTTTGGCCGGTATACCAGTTTGGCATCCATGGTGGTATAGCCGGGTAAGCGATAAAAATCCACGCTGCTGACGTAACGTAACCACAAATTCAATTGCAACCGGTCGGAGAAATCGTAATTCGACCGCGCGGAAATTTGATGCTGAGGGCTGACGGTATCGGCGCTACCGGTGGTTGGATCGAATTGCCGCAGCAATGAATCGGAATGGATATGCATGTTGATGAAGCTGTAGTTGCTTTGCAGACGCCATTTTTCATTTACCCGCCAGTCGGCGGATATTTCAACGCCATGCGCTTGTCCGGAAGCGTTGTTGGTTAGCAAAATCGGCAGGATCAAATGTTGCGGAAAGTTTGAATGAAACGATAGTTGCTGAAAATTCGGGGATAAGTCACGCAACTGACTATAATCGTTATAGAAAGCAGCGATATCGACAGAGGCATGCGGCGAAAATTGATGCCGGTACCCGATTTCGTACGCGAGCAGTTTTTCAGCATTGAAATGCGGACTACCGGTTAACTGAGTCAGCACCGGAAAAGGTAGCAAAGCCGATAAACCGGGTATATCGCGCGCACCCAATGTTCTGGCATTAAAGAGGATATCGTTTTCCGCGCGCGAAGGGATGCGGACTGCGCGGGAAACAGCCAGCCACAATGAATTTTTTTCGTCCGGCGTGAACATAACGCGAGCATTCGGTTGAATTTCCCAGCCGGTAAAATCATTGTGATCGAAGCGCGAACCCAGTGTCAGCTTTAAATGTTCCGGGATCAACGTGATGTCATCGCGGATGAAGGTGCTTATCATGTGATTGGTTTGTTGACGGGGACTGAACGAAATCAGTTCGTTATCGAACACTTTATTATGATACAGGCGGTAATTGGCGCCCCAGGTCAGATCGTGCCGTTCAAACAATGGAAAGCGGTGCTGGAAATCGATATCGAAGCTTTCCGCTCTAAAAAATGCGCTTGTTAATAAGCGGTAATCGACACGATCATAATAGCTTTGCAACATAATCGACGATCGATCGGACAAGGTGCGATCCCAACGGAAACGGATATTGCCGCCTTCGTTGTGACCCCTGGCGGAATCCGCTTGGATAATGGGAGCGCTTAATTGCGTTTTATTCAGGTGATCGCCGAAAGCGTTGTGAAAAATATCACCTTGAAGCGTGAATTGATCGATACCGCGCGAATGATCGATACGGAATCCGCCTCTGGCGGAATGCCATTGATCATTGGCGCTTTCCCCCGTAACGGTTTTCATGTTGTCACGGGTAAACCCTTTGGCGTAGAAACGGTAGTAAGTATCCTCGTTGATTTTGCCGCCATAACGGGCACCCGCGAATCCGTGTTCGAAACTGCCGCCACCGGCTGAGAACAAGATGCCTTGCGTGTCGGCGGCTTTCTTGGTGATGATATTGATCACGCCATTGACGGCGTTGGCGCCCCAGACAGAAGCATTCGGTCCGCGGATGACTTCGATGCGTTCGATATCTTCTATAAAAGTATCTTGTTGTTCCCACTGCACACCGGCAAACAACGGATTATAGACGCTGCGTCCATCGATCAGAACTTGCAGTTTGTCGGCGAAGCGTCCATTGAAACCGCGAATGCTGATCGCCCATTTATCGGTGCCGATGCGTGCGACTTCGACACCGGGTGCCATGCGCAATGCTTCGGGAATACTGGTCACACCCGAACGGCGAATATCGTCTTGAGTGATAACAAAAATGGCGGCAGGCACTTCCGACAGTTTTTGCGATCGCCGTGAAGCGGAAATTACTTGGATATTCATAAGTTCTTCAATACTGAGATCCAGAAACTGATTACCCGCTGGTTTTTTCCCACTGAGCGACAACTCTGTTGCAACTGCAATATTGCTCAGACTGCATAACATAGCGGAGCTTAACAACAATTTTTTGTTCAGTGACGTTATCAGGTCAAGCATTGCAAGCACAGATGCTGGTTTTGAAGTGTGATCTATTATGAATATGTTGTTAATATTGAGAGCAGTCTTTATTTCTGTAAGAACTCGTCATCATACTGTGTCAGCAAATTCCCGAAAGCTCGATTACAACGAGTTCAGCCGCTTTAATCAAGCGATTCGATTGTGACTAGGATGTTGTCGGTGGTTTGTTGTTGGTTGCAGGGGCTGCTATGAGCTTGTTGTTCAACGATAGAAAAACTCTGTTTCTTCCAGAATTCTTGGCTGCATAAAGCGCTTTGTCGGCAGCGTTGACCAGGTGATCTTCACTGTGCATACCCGATTCTTTTAAAGCGACACCGATGCTGACCGAGATTTGGATGATAAAATTTTCAACCGTGATTTGTTGATTCTGAATATGCTGACGAAGCCTTTCGGCGAATAAGACAGCGGATTTTGCATCGGTATTTCCAGGTTGGCACACCACTAGAAATTCTTCCCCGCCTAAACGGCAAAAAGTATCGCCTTTACGGGCAATTTTCCGGATGATTGCCGATACGGCTACTAGTACTTTATCACCGATGGCGTGGCCATAGTTGTCATTGATGCTTTTAAAATGATCAATGTCGATCAATAGAATGGCCATCAATTGCCCGGTCCGGTTAGCGATGCTCCATGTCTCCGCCAGAGTTTCCATGCCGGAACGCCGGTTTGGCAATTCTGTCAACATATCCGTCAATGCGTAGTGTTCCAATCTTCGATTGGTGACGGCTAACTCAGCGGCAAATCGCTTGAGTTGCTCGCGATCGCGCTCCCAAGATTCTTGCAGCTGCCGATAATGCCAGGCCGCCCGTAATCTGGCGCGAAATGCCCGAATGTTGATCGGTTTGGTTACATAATCGTCAACGCCCGCGTCAAACGCTTTAATGACTTCGTCTTCGTCTTCAACACTGGTCAGCATAATAATGTATAAGTTCTGACCCCATTCGGTGGCGCGCAACGCTTTTGTTAATTCAAGGCCATTCATAACCGGCATCAGCCAATCGGTAATGACAATATGAGGCAGAGTTTCCATCGATAATGAGAGCGCCTGCTGACCATTGGTCGCTGAAAAAACGGTATGGCCTAGAACATTGGCTAGTAATTCTTTGACAAGAATGTGATTAGACGGATCATCCTCTACCAAGAGCACGCGCAGGGATGCGGCATTCGATGCCTTATCCGTACGTGGTGCGCAAGCGTTCATCATTTTATGGAATGGTAGTGGCAATTCCATTGTCGGCAGCTTCAGTATCGTTCTCCAAGCATGCCATTCCTTCATGATCAGATCGACAAAAGTGCCGAATGATTCGGTATCAAGACCAATTTTCCCACCGAATAGCATGAGCTCCGGAATGTATTTGTTGCGCTCCGCTTCTTCAACCAATCCAAAATCGGCGATCCGTTTGGCCAGATTCAATAAATGTACAATTTGATAGGGACGGGAGCCTTCGGAAAATTCTGATTCAGCAGGATTTTCATGATAGTAGACGGGTTCGACAAAAATCGTTGGGAAACCGAAATTGATCAGCATGGCTGCAGTAATCTGGTTGTGATCCGTTTGCAGTTGTTGTTGTTCCAGTTGCACGATCGATGGTTCAAGGGGATATTGTTTTAATAGTTCGGTATATTGCTCGGGGTAAATAGTGGCTAATGCCAGACAGCCGATCCGCGCCATCAGACCGCAAGCAAATAATTCATCCGGTGCGGATATGCGGGTTATTTTGCCCAATTCTTGCATAGTGATCGCCATCAATAGCGAATGCGACCAAAATTCTTGATAATCGAATCCTTTGCATGGGCCGCCTTGAAATTGATCGACCAATGAAAACCCCATCGCCAATTGTTTGACGACGTTTAAACCCACATGAGGAATGGCCTCAATGACGGAGGAAATGGCGCGGGTGCGCAGGTTAGTGGCGTTCGCTTTTTGAATCAGGCGGCCCGATAGTACCGGGTCTGTTTGTATCAACTTGGCAATTTCAGCTATCGTGACATCTTCCTTCCGGCATGCCTCGGTTAGGGCTAGCGCCACACCCTTGGGGCTTGGCAGTAGTGTGCTGATTTTCAGCTGGTTGATGTCAGCGATCTTCATGGGTTATTCCATTGGGTTTCATTGGCTGGATCGACCACCGCTTGTCATTGGCAGTCAGGATCTCATTTTCACTGATCGGCTTGCTGAAATAAAAACCCTGCAGGGTTTCGCAACCAAAGTATTTTAAAACTTGCGCTTGGCCCAATGTTTCAATTCCCTCGGCAGTTACTGTAAAACCAAGATTCTTGGATAAAGAAATAATAGCCCGCACGATAGCAAGATTGTCGTTGTCATCCAGCAGGCCACGGATAAAACTTTGATCGACTTTGAGACTGGTGATAGGCAAACGCTTTAGGTAATTCATGGAAGAATACCCTGTGCCGAAATCATCCAACGCGATTTGGATATGGTGGTTTCGTAGTGCATGGAGCGTATTCAATGTATTTTCATTATGTTCCATTAGCGCGCCTTCGGTAATTTCGAGTACTAATTTTTCCGGCGGAAAGTTTGTTTCCGTCAAGATGTCCAGTACTGATCGTACCAATCCGGGATTCTTGATTTGCATGGGCGACAGGTTGACAGCAACTTGGAGGCAATGCCCCTGCTGATGCCAACGCGCAGCATCATTGCAGGCTGTTCGAAGCACCCACTCGCCAATAGGGATGATCAAGCTGTTTTCTTCAGCTAACGGAATAAAATCGAGTGGGGAAATCAGTCCTTTTTTCGGGTGATTCCAGCGAATCAACGCTTCAACCGATTGGAAACTTTCTTCCGCAACATCGAATTGTGGTTGATATACCAGGAAAAATTCGTTTTTCTGTAATGCATCACGCAGATCGTTTTCCAGATGCATGCGTTTTTCGGCCTGTAACGTTAAATCAATATTGTAGAACTGGCAATTATCACGGCCTTCATTTTTGGCATGATACATTGCAGTATCGGCGTGTTTCAGCAGGGTTTCGGCATTGTCGCCATCATCCGGATACAGGGCGATACCAATACTCGCGGTTAGAACAACATCGCGGCTTTCGAGATGAAAGGGGCGGCGCATCGCTTCACGGATTCGATGCGCCAGTATTAATGCATCTTCCGTGCGATGAAGATTCGGAATGACTACTGTAAATTCATCACCGCCAAGCCGCGCCAATTTTACTTCCGAGTGTTTCGAGTTGTTTCGTGATATGAAATCGGATGGGCGCGTGCTGCTTTGTAATCGTTCGGCGGTCCATTGCAGGACGGTGTCTCCCGTGGTGTGCCCCATGGTGTCGTTGATGCTTTTAAATCCGTCCAAATCCAGAAAAAGCACCGCCAGCTTATTGCCGGTGTACTTGGCACGCTTAATTTCTCCTTCAAGGCGTTCCATAAAGGATTGGCGGTTGGGTAACCCGGTCAGATTGTCAAAATAAGCGAGATGAAAGATCTTGCTTTCGGAGTCTTTACGTTCGGTGATATCGCGAACCAAGCAAAGCGTTTCTTTGGTATCAATGACTACCACGCGATTTTCATAATATCTGGTTTTGTTGTCGGATAACTTAAGCGGATATTCGAAAGGCTCTATTGTGCCATGATGGCGGGCTCGGTCAGCCGCTTCCAAATAAAGTTTGGTAACGTCTTCCGGTAGCCATTGGTTCAATGTGTTTTTCTCGCCGACCTTGAGCCATGGTGTGCTATTGGAATGACTGCAGATATCGATCACTTCATCTTTTTCGTTCAAGATGAACATGGTATCGGGGATCGCGCTGAAAATCGCTTTGTTGCGTGCATTTGCGGCTTTGAGTGCGAGCATGTTCAGATAACCGCGCCTCAAATAGAGAATTCGATAAGCAATCAGGTTCCAGTTGATGGGTTTGGCAATAAAATCCGTTGCGCCGGCTTCAAACGCGCGATCAATTGACTGCATGTCGTCCATTCCTGTTACCATCATAATCGGTAATTCGTTTCCGATTTTGGTCCGTAAATACGAACATACCTGATAACCGTCCATGCCGGGCATTTCGACATCCAACATCACCATATCCATTGGTGCTGCTTCAAACAGCTTTATAGCCTCTTCGCCATCACAAGCTAATGTTACTTGGAATCCTGCTTTCGCCAAGGCGGCATGCATCAATATCCTGACCGTGGCATCATCATCGGCCAGTAAAATTCTAAAGGATTCTATTGTCACGATTGATTGAGTATCTGATTAATTTCGGCTGTAACGCTCTGATATTGCTGTTTCATATTGTCTAGAAGCGTCTTGGCATGCGCAAGCTCTCCGGCTCGGGCATCCGCTTCCATTTGCTTGAAGATCGCAGATAGATCGTCAGCGCCGATATTGCCCGAACTGGATTTTAAAGCATGTGCGGATTGGCGAAGGCTCTCGACGTCATTGTCGGCAATGGCTTGTTCCAACTGACGGATATTACATTCCGCCGATTCCAGGAAAGCTTGCAGAATCTTATGCAATAAGCTATCTCCACCTGATGGGTCGAGCTCGCGAATCTGATCAAGGCGTGTAAAATTAAGTGTTGACATAGCGCTAATCTCATCCTGTTTTTCAATTGATCTGGTTTCTAACGTATTCGTCGTATCCAGTTTTTCTTGAGGCAACCAAGTGGTGATTTTTTGTTGTAATTGCTCGATAGAATAAGGTTTTGAAAGAAAATCATTCATTCCAGCATTAATACAGAGCGTTCTGTCATCTTCAGTGGCATTGGCGGTTAATGCAATAATGGGGATGTCGCAAAATTGCTTTCTGATCAGCGAGGTTGCCTCCAATCCATCCATGACTGGCATTTGGCAATCCATGAGTATAATATCGTACTTATTTTTGCTAATAAGATCAATAGCTTCTTTTCCATCATTAGCGATGGTTGCGGTCATGCCAAGTTTTGCTAACATCGCTTTGGCGACTTCCTGATTAACCGGATTATCTTCCGCTACAAGCACATGTCCGTTGATGCTTGATGTGATCGGCGACGAGGTGATTTTTACAGCGGCTGATTTTTCAGTGGATTTGTCCAGATTGCGGTTCATGACATCCCGAATGATTTCGAATAATTCTCTTTGCCGGATTGGCTTGTTGACACAACGTAAAATACCTAAGCTTTCTCTTTCAAGCTGAGTTGCATCGCTATGGGTTGAAGTGAGCATCATCATCCGGGTTTTGCAAAATAGGGGGTGCGAATGAATTTCTTTTGCCAGCTCCAATCCATCCATTTTTGGCATGTGCATATCCAGGATCATTAATTGGAAAGGATCATTTTTATCCATTGCCTCGGCCAACAAATGTAAGGCTTGATCGGCATCCTCGGCGCAAGCGGTGGTGATATGCCAGTTCTGTAATTGAATTTTGAGAATTTCCCGATTTGTTTGATTGTCATCAACGATCAACACCTTAAGACCAAGAAAATCGGTCATATTCGAAGGCGTTGCGTGCATTAGCTTCGATTTTTCTAACCGTAAGTGGATCCAGAATTTGGAGCCTTGGCCAAGGGAGCTTTCGACTTGTATGCTGCCGCCCATCAATTCCAGCAAACGTTTGCAGATCGTTAAGCCAAGCCCGGTCCCGCCAAATTGGCGCGTGGTGGAACCGTCCGCTTGAGAAAAATGTTGGAAGATCTTTTCGTGGTGTTCGGGAGGTATGCCAATTCCCGTGTCTTCTACACAAATGCTGATATTTGCCAGAGATTCGGATTCTTCAATCAACTTTGTTCGAACGACGACTTCACCCTTGGAGGTGAATTTGATGGCGTTATTGACAAGATTAGCAATTACTTGACGCAACCGGAAAGAATCGCCACGTACCATGAAAGTCATGTTCGGCGGTATAAATTGTGCGGCCAATTCCAGGCCTTTTTTATCGGCAGGTTGCGCGAACATCGCGAGTGTATCTTCGATCATTTGAACCAGATCGAAATCGATGATTTCCAATTCCATGTGATCGGATTCGATCTTGGAGAAATCGAGAATATCGTTGATGATCCCTAACAGGTGCTGACCCGAACTTTGCACGGTTTCCGCAAAGCGATGCTGATCCTTGTCCAACAGTGTGCCTAATAATAGTTCGGTCATGCCCAGAATGCCGTTCATCGGGGTGCGGATTTCATGGCTCATAGTCGCTAGAAACTCGCTCTTCGCTTTGCTTGCAGCCTCTGCCGATTCTTTTGCGAGTACGAGTTCTTCCGTTCTTCTCGCGACTTCATCTTCAAGATGATCGAGATGCAGCTCAAGTTGCGCATCGCGTTCTTGAATCATTCCCAGCATATTGTTGAACCCGTTCGATAAGGTGTTCAATTCTACGATAGTACCGGGCTGCAAACGTGTGGTGTAATCCGCTTTAGTAGTAACTTGCTCCATGACACTGGAAAGCTCGTTGAGGGGATCCAATACGGAGCGGTTTAAGCGTTGGAGCATCAGATTGGCAATGAATAATGCGATAACAGCCGCTGCGATAGTGATGACGACGTACCAGAGAATTTGCCAGTAAAGCGGGGACAGCGCTATTTCCAGATAGAGACTACCTAACAATTGATCGCTGAAATAAATAGGTTGCGTAATCGTTAAGTGACTGATACTGGTTACGAAGCTTTCGTCCAACGACATCAGAGTTTCGGGAAGTGGTTTATTCTCAATCGAATATTGTACGAATTGGTTTTTTTCAATGTTGTAAATGGCCGCAGCTTCAATTTCGGGGGTGTTGTTGAGCGAATGCAATAATGTTTTGGCGGTGTTGGTATCCTGGAACATCAACGTTGCCACTGCATTCTCGGCTAGCAGTTTTGCGGTGGATCGGCTGGTTTCCAGCAATGACATATAGCTGATGAAGAAGCTACTGACGATAACCAGAGTTGCAACCAGCAGCATGGCGGTGCCTTGCGTGGCGTAGCTAATCTGTTGCAATTTGGCACGCAAAGTTATCGCAGCAATTGTTGGATGCTCCATTATTGGTATACCTCGCTGGCAAAACGTAGTAGTTGAGAACTGAGATTCAGGCCATTTCTTCTCGCCATTGCGATATTGGCTTCGAAAATAACCTTACGGTCTTTTACGGTCATATTTAATATCACCCCTTGCCGACCAACTCCAGGGCTATCTGCAATGGTTAGTATCGGCATTCCTTGCAATTGTTTAATGACGTCTTCAATGTCACTTATGATGGACTGAGTGATAAAAACCATATGACAATCAGGTAAGTCCGTCATGCTTTTCGTGTGTTTTATCAATATACCATGTTCATTGATTTTTTTTTCTTGCAAGTGCTGCACGTATTGTCCAAATGGATTTTCACCATAAATACATAAAGTTAGTCCGTTATCCGGTGGATTCGGCCATGTTGTGTAAGCGGCAAAATTGTATAGAAATGCTACTTTCAATCGATATTCCGAAGCTTGTTCTTCGGCATATGCGAAAGATAGATAACTGATCATCCAGCAGAAAATAGCAAACATCGATAAGCAGTAGGCCCGCAGCCGTTTTCTGAGGCCCTGATCATTTCCGGAAGCAATCCATTTTTGTTTTTTGCGGATCGGATAGCTACCGATTGCACCAGAGTGTGCAGTCCGATAGTTAAGGCGATTATTTTTTCGGAAAAATATCATGTCGCCTGGGCCTAGAAACGGTAATCCAATCGGAAGCGCACAGTACGCCCCGGTTGCCAGAAAGTATTCTGCCAATTGCTATCCGCTGCCGGGTGCAAATAGTTTTCATTAAACAGGTTATAGACGCTTAATGATGCTTCCAGCCCTTTTATTTGCGGTATATTGGTGACCAAATTCAGATTGGATAACACGTAGCTATCGGTTTTGGAGCCATCGAGTGTCTTGCGCCTGCCATAATATTGCAGCTCATAACCAGCTCGTAATCCGGTAATCAGGGGAATAGGGATAGAGATATTTAATTTGCCTAAATGGTATGGTGAATTGACTAAATGCGAATTGTGCTGTTCAGCGTCCTGGAGTCCATAACTCGCACGTAGCCGACCTCCCCAGTTCCAGGTTTTATCCAGTGATAATTCCGTGCCGCGTGCTAATACGCGTTTCGAGGAATGCTGAAACTGGGAAAGGCCGCTGATGGGATCAATGCCGGATGTAATCAAGTGGTGCATGTCCCATTGATAGAGGGTTGCGCGAAGATTCAAATTCGGTTCCGGAAGATAATCTGCTATCAGCTCAGCAGTATCCGCCATTTCGCTGTGAAGTTCGGGATTAGCAATCCGGTAAGTGCCATCGCTATAGTTTCGTTCATAGGAATTGGGAGCGCGATGCGATCGACCATATTGCGCTTTCAATGTCACTTTCGGCGTTGCTTGCCAAACTAGCGCGCCTCGAGGGCTAAACCGATTGCCAATCCATTTGTTATGATCAAAACGTATCCCTCCGGTTACCGATAGCGTATCCGTAATTTGCCATTCATCTTGGATATATACGCCTATGCGCAGAAGTGAATTGCTGACCGCAATATTCTGATCAGGGTTATCAAAATTCTGAAAGGTTTGCTTGATACTGGTGTTATTCTGGTACTCCGCACCAAGCATTAATTTATGATCGGGAATAGCGGTTGACAGCAAGCGTAATTCGGTGCCGTGCCAATCGCTGGGCCCTGTTGAAAGCGTTCTTTCGCCACCGTAAACCATCGGATTGTCATAGCGATATTGACCATAAAAGAACCGACCCAACACATTCAATGTGTCATTGGCAAAGTTGTCCTGGTATTGAATCTGAGCATTGAGGCGCCGATCTCGCTGAAATTGCCCTGGTACGAGCGGATCGGATTGATAGGCGCCGGTCGGATCCTCTTTTTTCCGATTACCGTAGATGAAATCAAACGAGAGAGGGCCGTACGAACCACGGGCAAACATTTGTTTGACGTTTTCTCCGTCCATGTGCCGTGTAATGCCTGAAATACCGGAATCTCCAAACTCGAAGAATCGGTCTGCACCACGGGATTGAAGACCGGAGAAGGAGATTAATGCATCAGCGCCATTATCGAATTGCTTACCGAAGGTCACACGTTCTTGCGGCATGATTTCCGCTGTCTGGTACGAAGCTGAAAGCTCTGCGCCTTTGATATCCGCTCCTTTGCGCGTAATTACGTTAACAATGCCAAGCATCGCATTGAGACCATAAGCGGTGCTGCCGGACCAAGGGATAAATTCGATTCGCTCAATTAAGTCAATATCAAGCGGGAAATCACGCCCCGTAGGACCCTGGTCATAAGTTGCATCGTTGATACGATTACCGTTTATCGTAATTAAAATCCGGCTGTTGAAGTCGCCCGGTTGACTAAAACCGCGTGTGCCAAGATAGTCGTATTGATAGTCATAGGTGGTGTAAATGCCCGGAAGACTGGCAAGCGCTTCGTTGAGTGTCCTCCAACCGTAAGTGCGAATATCCTTGCGTGTGATAATGCTGATTGCAGCCGCTACTTGTTGCTGTTTTTGTTCGTATTTGGATGCGCCTACAATACGTATATTCATTAATTCTTCGAGACTCATTTGTTCTAAATTCTTGCCTGCGGAAGCGGGTATCGTATGAACAAAAAGCAAATAAAACAGCAATGATCGATAGCAATTATCAAAATTGATAATTGTTTTTTGTATTCGTTGGATGCAATACCAGGAAAATGCTGTATCCATAAGTACTTAAAATCGATAATCCAACCTAAACCGCACCGTTCGATCAGGTTGCCAGAAGGCGTTTTGCCAATTAATCGTGGCAGCCGGGTGCAGATAATTTTCGTTAAACAAGTTATAGATGCTTAGGGATGCCTCCAGTCCTTTTACCTGCGGGACTGGAGTGATCAAGTTAAGGTTCGAAAGGACATAGTTATCGGTATTGGTGCCGTCCAGCGTTTTGCGTTTGCCGTAGTATTGCAGTTCATAACCGGCCCGCGACCCGGTAATTAGCGGGATCGGTACGGAAAAATTGAGTTTGCCGAGATAATAAGGCGAATTGGGGAGATGAGAATTTTGTTGCTCAACACTTTGGAAGCCGAAACTGCCACGCAGCCGCGCACCCCAATCCCAGGTTTTATCCAGCGACAGTTCCGTGCCTCTGGCTGATACTTTCCGGGAATTTTGCTGGTATTGGGAAAGCCCGCTCAGAGGATCAATGCCGAGAGCAATGAGGTGATACATATCCCAAGCGTAAACGCTTGCGCGCAGATTCATAGACGGCTGCGCCAGATAATCCGCCACCAGTTCGGCCGTGTCGATGAATTCGCTGTGCAATTCTGGGCTGGCGACCTGAAAAGCGCCATCGTTGTAATCGCGTTCATAAGAATTCGGCGAGCGATGTGCGCGGCCATATAATGCTTTGAAGGTTGTTTTGGGTGTGGCCTGCCAGATTAATGCAGCACGCGGACTTAACCGGTTGCCAATCCAGCGGTTGTGGTCGAAGCGAAGCCCTACAGTAGCGGACAGCGTATCGGTGATGCGCCACTCGTCTTGAAGATATACACCGATGCGCATGACGGAGCTTTTTATGAATAAATTATCTTCAGGGGAGCTGAAATTCTGAAAAGTTTGTTTGATGCTGGTGTTGTTTTGATACTCGAACCCCGCCATTAGCTTGTGATTGTCAAGAGCCGTTGACAGTAAACGAAACTCAAGGCCGTGCCAGTCGCTGGGACCTGTTGAAAATGTTCTTTCGCCATCGTAAACCATCGGATTGTCATAGCGGTACTGACCATAAAAGAACCGGCCCAACACATTCAATGTGTCATTGGCAAAGTTGTCCTGGTATTGAATCTGGGTGTTGAGACGTCGATCCCGCTGAAATTGTCCTGGTACGAGCGGATCGGATTGATAAGTGCCTGTCGGGTCCTCTTTTTTTCGATTGCCGTAGATGAAATCAAACGAGAAAGGTCCGTGTGAAGCACGAGCAAACATTTGCTTCACATTTTCGCCGTCCATGTGATGCGCCACGCCGGCTATCCCGGTATCGCAAAACTCAAAGAATCGATTCGCGCCGCGGGCTTGCACGCCGGAAAATGAAATCAATGCATCGGTACCGTTATCAAATTTTTTTCCGAACGTTACGCGTTCTTGCGGCATGATTTCTGTTGTTTGGTAGGAAGCCGAGATTTCGGCGCCGTTTACGTCGGAGCCTTTGCGGGTGATGATATTGACAACACCGAGCATGGCATTTTGTCCGTAAACCGCACTGCCGGGACCTGGGATAAATTCGATGCGTTCGATCAGATCAATGTCAAGCGGAAAATCGCGCCCTGTGGGACCTTGATCGTAAGTGGCATCGTTGATGCGATTGCCATTAATCATGATCAGTACGCGAGTATTGAAATCCCCCGGTAAACCGAAACCGCGTGTGCCTAAGTATTCATATTGATAATCGTAAGTGGAATGAATTCCTGGAAGGCTGGCGAGCGCTTCATTCAGCGTGCGCCAGCCGTAGGTGCGAATATCCTTGCGCGTGATGACGCTTACGGCAGCAGCTACTTGCTGCTGTTTTTGCTCATATTTTGAAGCACCAACGATACTGACGTTCATCAACTGCTCCAAACTTAACTGTTCTAGATTTTTAGTTGCATAAGCAGGTGGTGTTTGAATTGAGAACAAGCCGAATGACAAAAATAGCAAGATTATTCTGACATGCAGATCCAGAATCGATGAATCAGGCTTTTCCAAAGTTAACACGCTTACTGATTAAGCTAGAAATTGTGAATTTTTAATTAAAACACGACGATCAATTGGTTTATTCGGAAAGAAATGGGGTTTTTATTGTGTTTATATTAAAAATGAAGCCACTTCAGAGGGGTTCTAAAGTAGTTTATTTCTTACGTGCGGTAATATTGGAATTGTGGATTGTGAATTATTTGTAAACTTGGTGGCGGGTAACATAGCCGGTCGAACGCATTCCATCGCCTATAAATTTTAAGGTCGAAACTATGTCTTTGATGTGCGCAATGACTTCTAGCGAAAGATCAAGTATTTCTCAAAATGTGCCGGTAAAATTGGTTACCCTGCAATGAGGATTACTGGTTTTCAAGTAACCCTAAAAATCCGCCGGATTGGTGATTCCATAGTTGCGCGTAGAGTTGATTATTGGCGATGAGTTTCGCGTGGCTGCCTTGTTCGACGATGCGGCCTTTGTCGAATACGATCAATCGATCCATTGCAGCGATGGTTGAAAGACGGTGCGCGATAGCGATGACGGTTTTTCCTTCCATCAGTTGGTATAAGTTTTGTTGAATACTGGCTTCGACTTCGGAATCGAGCGCCGAAGTCGCTTCATCCAACACCAAGATCGGGGCGTTTTTCAGCAACACCCGCGCGATTGCGATACGTTGGCGTTGCCCGCCGGAGAGGGTGACACCGCGTTCGCCGGCATGCGCATCGTAGCCGGTGCGGCCTTTGATGTCCCGTAATGTGAGGATGAATTCATGCGCATGCGCTTGTTTTGCGGCAGCAATCATTTGCTCCTCGGTTGCATCAGGTCTGCCGAACAGTATATTGTCGCGAATCGAGCGATGCAGCAGCGAGGTGTCTTGCGTTACCATGGCGATATTGGCGCGCAGACTGTCTTGCGTGACGCGGCGGATATCTTGTCCGTCAATGGTAATGCTGCCTTGCTGCGGGTCATAAAACCGCAACAGTAAGCTGACAAGTGTCGATTTACCGGCACCTGAACGGCCGACAATGCCGACTTTCTCGCCGGCGGCGATATGCAAATTGAGATTCTCAAAAATATGCAGCGATTCGCGATATTCCGAATGATAGGAAAACGATACCTGGTGAAACTCGATAGCGCCGTGTTGTACGGTTATTTCCTGAGCATCGGCTGCATCAGTGACGAGCTGGGGGTTGGAAATGGTATTGATGCCATCTTGCACGGTTCCCATGTTTTCAAACAACATGTTGACTTCCCACATGATCCAATGCGACATGCCGGTCAAACGAATGGCCAGGCTCATGACAATCGCAATGGCGCCCGGGCCGATATTGCCTTGCATCCATATTGCAAGCCCTAGCGCGCCGGTCGCAAATACCATCAGCATATTGATAGTCCATACTGAGAAATTCAGGCCCGTCGCCAGGCGCATTTGCGGATACACAGTCGCCATGAATTCTTCCATGCCAGCGCGGACATAGGCCGATTCCCGCTGATTACGGGAAAACAGTTTCAGCGTCAGGATATTGGTGTAACTATCAACGATACGGCCGGTCATCAGTGCGCGTGCGTCGGCTTGGAGTGTCGAGATGCGTTTCAAGCGAGGTACAAAATACGTCAGAATGGCGATATATAAAAATAACCAAACCAGTAAGGGCGTGCATAACCAGGGATCGGCATTGACGATCAAGAGCATTGTCGTAGTCAGATAGATCAAGACAAACAGCATGACATCAAGCAGTTTCAGCACTGTCTCGCGTACCGCCAGTGCAGTTTGCATGACTTTGGTGGCAATCCGTCCGCTGAATTCATGCTGGAAAAAAGCATAACTTTGGCTAAGCAGGTAACGATGCGACAGCCAGCGGATGCGCATTGGAAAATTACCCATCAGCGTTTGATTAATCGCCAGCGCGTGCAGCGATACCAGCAATGGAATCCAGATCAAAATGAAAATCGACATACCCAGTAGGGTGGGCCATTCACTTTCAAAGAAAGATTCGATTTTTTTCTCCGCCAGCCAATCGACCATTTGACCGACGACGCTATAAAGCATGGCTTCGCTGATCGCCAATAAAGTGGTTAAGACTGCCAGCACTACCAGATGCAGTTCTATGCCGCGGATGTAGTGGCGGCAAAACTGATAGAGTCCTCGAGGCGGTTCTGTCGGATGCTCCGGCGGGTAGGGGTTGATCAGGCGTTCAAAAAAGCCGAACATCGTTAATTAACCAGTGCTCAATTGTTCGAATATTCTAAATCCGGCGACATAAGTACCGATCGCGGAACCTAGCGTGGAAAGAATAAAAATCAATAGAATGCGGGTTACGCGATTGCGCCACCAGCCTTTTAGAGTAGTTGTATCCGACCGGAGTTGATTGAAGTCGCCAACTTGCGGTTTGCGCAAATAGGTTTCGACGGCGGCTACGACCATGCCGGCCCCGATGGTCGGATTTAACGATGTGAGCGGTGCCGCCAGGAAAGCGGTCAGAATGGATAGCGGGTGCGCAAAAGCGATTGCCGCGCCTATTGCTGACAGCCCGCCGTTAATCAAAACCCAGTCAAGTACCATGGCTGTTCCCAGTTCCGGACTGCGCATAAAACCGATTGCGAATCCTGTGAGAATCAATGCAACGATCAACCATGGAATCAACTTCAACCAGCGCGATGAAGGCGGGATCCTGTCGAGTTGCGCGATTCGTTCATCCGGGGCGGCAATTTGCTGTGTTTCAAGTTGGCGTGCCATGCCGTTTAAATGCCCGGCGCCGACGATCGCCAGAATGTGACGGTAGTTATTTTCTTGGCTTTCTTTGATGAGGCGGGCGGACATGTATTCATCCCGTTCACTGATGAGCGGTAGGAACAAGTCCTTCTCATTTTCGGCAAATTGCGAGAAAGAACTTTCCAGCACATCGCCTTCTTTCATTTTTTCGATTTCCGCTTCGCTGAATTTTTCTTTACTGATGACGCTGGCAATGAGGCCGGCGAATAAATTCATACGTCTCCACCAGGGAATATTACGGTAAATTCGTTTCATGGTTGTGCCAATTTCGCGATCGATCAGCAGTACCGGTAATTTGGCCGCTTGTGCATCTTTGATCGCAACGCGCATTTCGGCACCCGGTTCAATACCGAATTGCTCCGCCATACGTTGTTGAAATGCGCCCAAAGCAAGACTGGCTGCTACCATGCTGGCCTGACCTTTTTTGATAACCTGGAATAAATCCATTTTTGCCATGGCGTCCGGATTGACGATGGCTCTGTGACGGCTGGGACATAGTTCGACTGCGACCGCGTCATATTGTCCGGTAGCGATCAGTTCCTGAACTTTGTCGGCGCTTGCTTTTGAAACATGCGCGGTACCCAGTAAAGTAATTTTGCATTCATTGATTTGAATTGTTTTGATCGGTTCGGTCTGATTTGCTTGCGGGTCAACCAAGAGTGCTGCATCTGCTGTTGTCATTATTTTTTAAGTTAAGTTGATAATTAGAGAATCGACATTTCCATACTGTGATGGGGAAAGGAAATATTGTGGAAAAATTTTTCTCGTAGCCGGCAAAATATTTTACGGAATACTGTATTGCACCGTGTCCGAATAAAGCCCGTCAGATTATAAATTTGTATCCCTATTCCAGGTTGTCAATTATTCGTTTGCTTATTTAAGAGTACCAATAAACGCCATAAGCGATATTTTATATATCTTTGGAAGTTTAAAATGCTGAAATGCGGGTTTTTAAGCTAAAATCTATGTGAGCGAGTCACTTTGTTGCATAGTTAGGATTAGCGCTTCATTCATCTGATTAATATTTTTAATCGCTGTGTTCCGTGCTCCGTGCATTTCGCGCTTCATGATGTTCGTCAAATTAATCAGCATTTCCCAAGACTGCTTCTGGGAGTACAATATATTTTTGTAGGCTTATGCCATATCACATCAGTTTTTTGGAGTTTTTCGCATGGAATTTGATGGTGGTTTGAATAAAACTAAAATGGAAGCGGTTGTTATGTATAACCTCGTTGCTTTGTTAGTATTTGTTATCGTAATTCTATTGTCGAGTTGCGCTACTTCACCGGAGAGCCGCTCTGTATCCTATGTTTCGCCATCACAATTCCAAACTTACAGTTGTGAAGAATTGCTAAATGAAATCGAGCGAATTCAAAACAGAGTGAGTGAGTTGATTGGTAAGCCGGGTGCTACCATACCTGCAAAAGACAAATGGATTTTGGGGGCGGATTTATCACTATCGTGGGCTGCATTGTTTGCACTGGGTGGTACTGAAGAGCAAGAAGCGGAGTATCTTCAGTTGAAAAGTGAATACGACGCGATACAACAGTGGGCGGTTATTAAGCAATGCCCCGGTGTGATTCCTCCCGCAGAAAGACCACCGGAATTTGATCCCGATATGGTAGAGGCAGTTAAGCCTGCAGCCGTTGCTGGCCAGCGGTGAAATATTTGAGTGTGCGAGTGGCAAAGCAGAGCTGTCAATGGCTGCGATGCCGGGCAAGATAGCGAGGTGTCCAGCCATAAGGGATCTTATGCACAAAGTGATAACGTGCCACATGATAGCTGGGGTCAAAGCCATAGAAGTTTAGCTGCATCCGTTGGAGTTCTTCATCCCGGTAGCATTGCAACGGTTTCAGGCGTTCTTCCCATAGACGTCGCTGGATCTTTCGTTGCAAATGGGAGGTGAAATCCTGGCTGGTTGCGAGTGTTTCAGCAATAGCTGCGATTTTTGTTCTGAAATCTTCGGGACTCAAAGCAAAACAATCATCGATCAATCCTATGTCCCGCGCTTCCTGAGCGCCAATCGGTAACCGGTTTTGTGTGAGTGTTTGTACACGAACGGTATCAACCTTGCGCGGCAATAGATAAGTCCAATATTCCGAGCCGTACAAGTTGCCCATGCTTTTATAATGCGGATTCAGAATGACGCTGGTGTTGGCGTAAATATAGTCAGCGGCCAGCGATAGGAATACGCCGCCAGCGCCGGCATTGCCTTGTAATGCAGCGATTGTTAATTGCCGGTCGGTGGTAATGATGGCGTGTACCAAATCGTTCATGGCATTGATGTTGCGCCAGGATTCATCGGCGGGGCTATCGGCGCACTCGATATGATTCAGGTGGATGCCATTGCTCCAAAAATCCGGCCCCCCCATTAGCACTATCACGCGGATATCGCTTGAAATCGCCTTCAAATAGGCATCCCGCAGTTGTTCGCATTGTCCGGAATCCATAGCGCCGTTGTAGAAAGCAAAATGCAGGTAGCCGACCTGGTGTTTTTTTTCAAACCAGATCTCCTGATAGGTATCAGTGGTTGCTCCTGAATTGGGATCTATCGATATTTCCGGAATATCGGTTAAGTGGTTTTTCAATGCGCGGGTGGCGGCCAGTTTAAAAGTTGATTCATTATCGCTACGCCGTTTTACATGGCCAATCCAAATTGCGCCATCAATTGTTGCGCGGCAAATGGCATTATTCCGCTTGGCAACGATAGCTCCAGGTTTTCCGCTGAGATATTTTTCAGAATGAGCATCAAAAAGATAACAGGGCTCTTCGAAGAGCCAGTCCAGGACGCCGGGAAATCCATCGGCAGCATGAATTTTTCTCAAAATGGTGAACGTGTTGTCCCGTTGCCAATCAATGCAACGGTCGACTTGCCGCATTGGCGTGTGTAAACGACCCTGAACATCCGGTCGTGTGTAATCCAGCGGCATGGGGTGGTATGTTTCTGATTTTAAACGTGAGATTGCTGTTAAGACGGCACGCGTTGCTGTTTCAACGACTTCATGACGGTATAGGCTGCTTTTTTTGCTAAACCGCATGGGGAAAACTTCGGTGGCCCAGATATCTCCGGCATCCATTTCCGCATTAGCTTGCAAGATGGTGACGCCCCATTGCGGCAAACCTTGCATGATCGCCCAATCGAGTGCAGAAGGACCCCGGTCGCCAACAATTCCAGGGTGAACGATGAAGCAAGTGCGGGTACGCCAGATCTTTTCCGGGATACGGCGTTTCAGATAGGGTGCAATGATTAAATCGGGTTGAAACAGTTCAACAGCTTCGCATGTAACAGCATCGTTGATATCAAATTCAATGGATAAGTCGTATCCGCAACGTTTCAATTCGACAAAGAGGCGTTGTGTCAGGCAGTTAAAGCTATGTGTCAGAATTAAAATTTTCAAGGTGGTTGACTAGCAGATGCGAGGCAATTGTTCACCGCTTAACCAGTCAATTACCCGATTGCCACCCAATTGAGTTTGCATTTGCACGAAGCAATGCGCGTCATCAATGACGTCACCGATAATTGCCGCATTCTGGCCAAGCGGGTGATTTTGCATGATGCGCAATAAGTTTTCGGCATCTTTCGCCGGACAGATTGCTATAAGCTTGCCTTCATTGGCGATATACAGCGGATCGAGTCCTAGGAATTCGCATGCGGCCTGAACTTGTTCACGAATGGGGAGATTATTTTCATAGAGCATCATTCCCACTGAGGATTGCTGGGCAATTTCGTTCAAGGTTGAAGCTAAACCGCCTCTCGTAGGGTCGCGTAATACCCGGATGGTGGGAACGGTGGCTATCATGGCAGCGACCAGATCATGCAAAGCGGCCGTATCCGATATGATGCTGGTTTGGAACGATAAGTTTTCCCGGGATGCCATGACGGCAATTCCGTGATCGCCAAGCGTGCCGGATACCAAAATTTTGTCGCCGGGACGTGCTTTTTCCGCGGAAATATGAATGCCTTCCGGTACCATCCCGATTCCGGTTGTGGTGATGAATACCCCGTCACCGCTACCTTTTTCCACAACTTTGGTATCGCCGGTTACGATCGGCACGCCTGCGGTTTGCGCGGTTGTTGCCATGGAATCGACAATTCGTTGCAGATCGGCCAGCGGCAAGCCTTCTTCCAGGATAAAGCTGGCAGCCAGGTAACATGGCTTGGCGCCTGCCATCGCAATATCATTGATGGTACCGTTGACTGCCAGGCTACCGATGTCACCGCCGGGGAAAAATAGCGGCGTCACAACATGACTGTCCGTTGACATGACCATGCGTCCATTAGAACTCGGGAAACAGGCTTGATCGTTCATGGAATGCAGAAATTCGTTATCAAACGCGTTGACGAACAGTTGCTGAATCAGTTGCGCCATTGCCCGGCCACCACCGCCATGCGCCATTTCAATGTGGCCCTGCTTAAAGTCGAGTTTTCGCGTGTATCCGGGTTTGACTTTACTTTTGTTGAGCATTACTTGTCTTGTGGCGAGATGTGGTCTTTTTCACGGAAACGGCCATAGCTGTAGTGTGCGGCGCATGCGCCCTCCGATGATACCATGCAAGAACCGATCGGATTCTCCGGTGTGCAGACCGTGCCAAAAATTTTGCAGTCTTGCGGGCGCTTGACGCCGCGTAAAATGGCACCGCATTCGCAGGCTTTGTTGTCGGCAATCGATAATACCGGAATTTGGAAACGTTGCTCGGCATCGAAATCGGCATAACCCGCTTTGATTTTTAGCGCGCTATAAGGCACCAATCCGAGGCCACGCCATTCAAAAGTGCGCCGTAGTTCAAAAACATCGGATACCAGCATTTGTGCCTTGATATTCCCTGCGGGTAATACCGCCCGGGTGAATTCATTTTCGACTTCGGATCGGTTCGTGTTGATTTGACGAATCAGCATCAAAATGGCTTGCATGACATCCAATGGTTCAAAACCAGCGATTACAACCGGTTTTTGGAATTCTTCAGCAAAGTAGGCGTATGGCTGGCTGCCGATCACGACGGAGACATGCGCCGGCCCGATAAAGCCATCCAGTGAAACCAAACCGAGCTCGCGGACTTCGGGAGATTGCAAAATATGGGATATGGCGGATGGTGTGAGAACATGATTGCAAAATACGCTAAAATTTTTTAAACCGAGTGCATGTGCTTGTTTGATTGCAACTGCAGTTGGCGGCGTGGTGGTTTCAAAGCCAAGGGCAAAAAATACGACTTGGTGTTGCGGATTATCTTGCGCGATCGATATTGCATCGGAGACGGAATAAACCATCCGGATATCCGCACCCTGTGCTTTTGCTTTTAATAAGCTCGTGCCACTGGGGGTCGGTACCCGCAGCAGGTCGCCATAGCTGCACAGTATCAGCCCGGGTATTTGTGTCAATTGAATGGCATTTTCGACACGGCCGGCAGGTAAAATGCATACCGGACAACCTGGTCCATGAATCATGTGAACGTTGCTCGGGAGCAGATCCACGATACCGAAACGGGAAATGGCGTGAGTATGTCCGCCACAGAATTCCATTAGCTGGTAGCGGCGCGTCGGATTTACTTCAAGCTTAATATTGGCGGCGATTGTTTTCGCAATAGCGCCATCGCGAAATTCATTGATGTATTTCATAATGAATTATTGAGTTGCGTCATCGTTATTTAGTACCGCTATTTCAGCAAACATCGCCAATGTGTGCTGCGCTTCTATCGGATCAAGCTTCTGTAGCGCAAATCCAACATGTACCACAACATAATCACCTGGAACGACATGATCAACCAGTTCCAGAGAAATTTCCTTACGGATGCCACTAATATTGACGATCGCACGATTATCAGCGATTAATTGTTCAATATAAGCAGGAATAGCAAGGCACATAGGCGTTTTATGGAAGTTTACGGATGTTGAAATTATGACATAATTAACTATCCTAATTCTCGGTGACCTATAAAGTGAAAAAGCAAAATTATCTTGTTAATTTTCTGATGATTTTTTTGTTTGGTTTATTTGGATGGATGGCGATGAGCCATTCCGCCCGGGCCGACAATGGGGTGTGGATTGATGTTGATACTACGGAACATACTTTGTCCGTGATGCAAGGTGATACTGTTCAAGCTGTATTCAAGAATGTGGCGATTGGGCGATATGGTACCACTTGGTCTAAGATGACAATGGATGATAAAACTCCGTTGGGACAATTTAAGATCGGCTGGGTAAATGAGAAAAGCCGCTATTATCGTTTTTATGGTTTGAACTATCCGAATCTTGAGACCGCGAAACGCGCTTATGATGAAAACAGAATCGACGAAGAAACCTGGTTATCGATTTGGAAGGCGAAAATCAGAGGTAAGTCACCACCGCAGAATACGCCACTGGGCGGGTATATCGGTATACATGGAATCGGTAGAGGCGATCGGGAGGTGCATGATCAGTATAACTGGACGAATGGCTGTATAGCATTGACCAACGAGCAGCTGGACCAGCTTGGGAGATGGATCAAACCAGGCATTATGGTGAATATTCGTTAGTTGTCACTTAGCTGAAGATTGCATCGACTTGATGTCTGTTGTTAATTGCTTGAATAACAAATGTATATAATTGCCATTATTTATCATCTGCTTGAGACAAGTTGTGTTGTGTTTATGTCTAGCGATTGGTAAATTTGTCACAGAATCCATTTATTTTGCGGAAGAAATCAGATAAGATTCTACTGCGTTGCTAATATTTCTAAGTTAGTATTGGTGACAATAAAGTTGTGGATGTTTGTGCGTATTGAATAAAATAAACAACTGAGGAGATCGGAATGAGAGAAAAAATCCAACATCCAGTTCGTAAGTTAACGCTAGCAGTAGTTGCGGGAGCTTTTATTGGATTAACGGGGTGCGCAACTACAGCGCAACTTGAAGAATTGCAAAACAAAGTAAATGCCGACATCGCTGCGGTGAAAGCTGACGCTGCCGCTGCAAGACAAGCTGCAGATGCGGCTAATTCGAGAGCAAATGAAGCGGTTCGTATTGCAGAAGATGCTAACAGACGTTCAATGGATACAGCTGAGAAAATTGATCGTATGTTTAAGAAAGCAATGCATAAATAAGCTTTCTTACCGGAAAATCAAAAAAAACCCCTCTTCTGAGGGGTTTTTTTTGTAGAGTAGAAATTGAAGAGAATCAAGGGTTGGGGTTTAATTCAAGCGGGATTTATCGTTTTGAGTGTGCAATTGATTCTGTGAGCGGGAACGAGAAATTAAAGTGGGCATCCCGCTTTTATCATGTATTGCTTGCTGCAGAGCTTCCGGATCAATTTCAAAATCTTCCGAGATGTTTCTTTTACTGCTGTCTCGCGCTAGAAAATCGTTGACGGCAGCAACTACGATGCTGCGATAGTTGGAGTATTTTTCTTGATCTTCTTCCAAGGGGGGGTGAAGTTCAATGAAGAGTGAACCTAACAACCATCCGAGTTTGATTGGTTGATTTACGATTTGTACCTGGGTTCCAATGGGAACCTTATCGAAAAGTGCTTCAATATCTTCAGGGTACATTCGCACACAACCGGCGGATACCCGCATTCCTACACCGAATGGTTTGATGGTGCCGTGAATAAGGTAGCTCCCGCTACCGATACTCAAACGCATGGCATGGCGACCTAGCGGGTTGGTTGGCCCGGGAGGGACAATGCTGGGATAAGGTGGTTCGCCATTCGCGATTCTATCCATCTGTAGAGATTTTGGAGGTATCCAGGAGGGATCTTTCTTTTTTTCTACGATTTTTGAAATGCCAAGCGGCGTTACCCAGTCCATTCTGCCAATGCCAACCGGATGGGTAATTATAATGGGTTTTTCTCCTTTTTTCGGTTCGGGAAAATAGTATATTCGCATTTCAGGTAAATTAAGTAATAAGCCTTTGCGCTCTCCCTGGGGAATGATATAGCGGCTCGGTAAAATGACTGTTGCGCCGTCTTCGGGCAACCAACGATCGACTGCCGGATTGGCCAGCAAAATTTCGATTTGACCAATATCGTACTGACGTGCAATGTCCAGTAATGTCTCAGTACGACTCGCTTGTGTAGTTCGGATTTGGCCAAAAATATCGATATCTGGAGGAGGGAGCACCCATGTTTCAGCGCGAACAGACTGAATTAGGAGAAAGTTTGTCAGAACAACAAAGGAAAGAAAAAAATTATACATATAATTAAGCCTTGCAATCATGTTTAAATGCAAATAAGCGATAAAAACAAAATAATAGCTGAAACTTCTTTTTCGGAAACGGTAAATAGCATTATTATTTGATATGAATTTCATGATTCGTTGAGGATTAGAATAATTTGAAATTAAGCGTATCGTCAGAAAAACAACAGGTCTGTTGCATGTGTGCAACAATGTTGTTGTGAACTTCACAAAAAATACTCATTTTTCTTGCAGTACAGTTCTGTGTTGTGCACAATCAAGCCAAACCTTCCGAGACGGAGGGTCCGAACAAGCGGGGTGCATTCCAGCGGAGTGTAGTGGGTGAGAAATAGGACGGCCCCAGTCGTTTTAAACATTAAAGGAGAACTTCGGTATGAAGAAGAAACTAATTTCGTTGGCAGTAGCTGGTGCACTTGCAGTTCCGATGACAGTGTCGGCACAAGGTACTCATGTAACTCTTTTTGGTAGCGTTCAAGCTGAATATGCTACGGTTAATCGTGAAAATCAAAGTAGCCAGGCTCTGATAGGTGACGATACAGGTCGTTCAAGAATGGGTATGCACGTGACCGAGAATCTGGGTGGCGGCTTTAAAGCGAAAGCGCACGTTGAATATGGCTTTAACACAGGAGCCGGTGCACTAGGTGTTGCACGTGAACGTTGGGTAGCGTTGGCAAATGATAGCTGGGGTGAAGTGAAATTCGGTCGTGTGCAATCTCCTTTTAAAGATTTCGCCGGTGGTATGACCATTGATCCGTTTGCTTACACAACCCTGCAAGCGGGTGGTAGCGGCGGTACTATGATGGCATCTGCAAATGGTTATGGTTCAGGCGCGCAAGGTTTTGTTAATAGCGCAGTTCGTTATGATTCTCCAAAGGTTGAAGGTTTTAGTTTTTCTGGCTTGTTAATGCCGGGTGATGCCAATAGACTGGATCCAGCAAACACAATTATTGCAACAAGCACCTTCCAAGGCAGCCAATCGAATGCCGGTGGTGAAGATGGCGAATGGGATTTCCAACTTGCAGGTAAATATGATGCGCAATGGCAAGGTCACAATTTTGCGGTGTTCGGCGGCTATTCACGCGATAATGTTAGTACCCGTCAAAGAACAGTGGGTTTCCGGAACAACGAGCACGTATGGCGTGGTGGCGGTTCATGGAACTACCAACAGTTCACATTGAGCGGTCAATATGAACGTATCACCAATGCAGTTGGTGCCGCAACTTGTACCAATGCCGCAGCTTTAGGCAATCCAGCAACAGGATTACCTGATACGCGCGGTCAATGTAATTCCGCTATGAATGTGGGTGGCGATGGTAATATCTGGTTCGCCAGTGGTAAATATGACTGGGGTAATACCAGCTTTATCGCTCAAGGTGGTCAAACCCATGCACACGGTGTGATAGGCGCTGCTCAAAGCAGACAAGTAAGCAGCTTCACGGTGGGTGCAATTCATAATCTGAGCAAACGTTCAAGCTTGTTTGGCGGTTATCAACGTGCAATGGTTAGTGATAAAAATGCGACATTTCAAGACAGCGATACCTGGTCTTTGGGTATGCGTCACAATTTCTAAAAGCAGTTTTGTTTAATAAAAAAGGCACCGGAAGGTGCCTTTTTTATTTTGAGAAAGAAAATATAATAATCGCCTGTGCACTTCTTCTGGATTCTTATTTAAACTTAATCGCACACGAGCGTATTTTTATGGAGATGGTATTGACATGAGTATGAAAAAATGGACAGATGAAGAGCTGATTTCGACACGTGATAGTCTTGAATCTTTGGGGAAGAATAGTAAAAATTCCGGATCAGGCACGAAAATGTGGTTATTCACAGGATTATTGGGGGCTTTTGCTGTTTCAACCGGCGTTACATTCATGATTCTGGATGGCGTCGATGTGATGAGTATCATTTTGATCATCATGGGCGCCATTACCTGCATGTCTTGGTATAAAAGCGATAAACAACGCAAGGATAATCTTGCTTTTCTTGAAGAAATCAATCGCGAGATTAAATCGCGAAAGTTAAAAGTGAAAGACACTTCGAAAGCGAAGGATAAAGTAACAAAACAAGCGGAAGGGACTGAACAGTTGGAAGAGACTGAAAACCAACAAGAAAATACGGTTGTTACATCTGAGTCGGTCAATGACCCAAAGAATTCTGAAAAATCAGATAAATAATTAAACGATGGCAATTCGCAGCTTACTTTCTGCGATTGAGCGGTTTTTTCGACCGAAGAATTTGCAAACGGAAGAAAAAACGCATGATTGTGACGAGCAACACAGCCTTGAAACCGAATTAACTTTCGAAGACCGGTCTGCGTTTGAAGCATTATGCCAATTTCTTTGGGTGCAGGGTGAATCGCTGCCATTGGTATTTGACGCGAATCATTCGATTTATACCGATCAAGGAGTAACTGAAGCATCCTTGCAAAGATTGGCGGATATCGGATTGATCTATTTTGAAAAAGTCGGATTCGTGAAGAAAGGATTGGGTAAGCATACGCGCCTGTTTTATTGCGGCAAGCCTACCAAAATCGGTTTCCAGACTGATGAAAATAATTATCTGGATTTGGGGCAGGTGGTGCTTACCGAATGCGGAAAGCAATTAGCTTCGTCCATTCCCGTCACAAGAAATCAGCAGTTTTACGAGTATGTAATAAACCGGTGGTTTGAACAAGGTTTATTACTGTCTTCGATTCAAGTAGACCGGGATCGGGAAATTCCGATCACTTTCAATGAGAAATCCACGTGCCCGATTAAAGAATGAGGATTGCCCGATAATCGTTAACGTTGGTGTGTGTGGGGCCTGTAATGACTAAATCGTTTAAACGCTGAAAAAAAGTATACGAATCATTGTTCGATAGAAATGCTGCAGGATTTAGTTCGAGTTGTTTGGCACGGTTAAAAGAATCCGGTGATAAGATTGCACCGGCGTTGTTTTCTGTACCATCCAATCCGTCGGTATCGCACGCTAAGGCATATACATTATCCACTCCGGCAAGCTCAACGAATAGCGAGAGCAAGAACTCAGTGTTACGGCCACCGCGACCATCACCTTTGATAGTGACCGTAGTCTCTCCGCCAGAAAGCAAAGCCGTAGGTGTTTTAAGTAATCGCGGATATGATTTGATTTCTCGCGCCAATGCGGCATAACTTTTTGCAATTTCGCGGGCTTCTCCGGTTACCGTATCTCCGAGTATCAGCGTATTGAACCCCAAAGCTCGGAAATAGTTTTCCGCCGCTACCAATGATTGGTGTGCATTTGCAATGATTCTATTATCGGTGCGGGCGAAGAGCGGAGAGCCAGGTTTCGGTGTTTCCGCAAGGATTCCCGCTTGACCGTCGCGCAATAGCTTTAAGATCGGCGGCGGCACATCCAGATGATAACGTTCCAGTACCGCGAGGGCGTCGGAATATGTGGAAGGATCGGCCGTGCATGGCCCGGAAGCGATGTGGATCGCGTCATCGCCGGTGACATCCGAAATAATCAATGCAAGAATAGGAGCGCGGCAAGCGGCTGCAAGCCTGCCGCCTTGAATTGCGGATAGATGTTTGCGGACGATATTGATTTCTTGAATACTGGCGCCGCTCAGTAATAACAATCGCGTTACTGTTTGCAAATCTTGCAGTGAAATGCCATTGATTGGCAGAGGAAGGAGACTGGAACCGCCGCCACTGAATAAGCACAGTAATAAATCCTCGTCGGTTAACGTTTGTACGGCCGCAAGAATTTCCCGTGCTGCATATTCGCCATTTCTATCAGGAATGGGATGCCCGGCTTCGACGATTCGGATGGTATGGGCGGGGAGCTCATGTCCATAGCGCGTCACGACAATACCATCGAATGGTGCACTGGCAGGCCAAGCGCGCTCAAATGCCGCCGCCATGGCTGCGGATGCTTTTCCGGCGCCAACCACAAACGTGCGGCCGCGAGGTGGTTTTGGCAGATATTGCGGCACAATTTGAGTCGGATCAGCCGCTTTGACGGCGACCGAGAAGCTTTCAAGTAGATAATCGCGCGGATTCACTTGGACAGCATAGGACGGAGATAATGACCGGTGAAGCTGTCAGGGTTCGCCGCAATTGATTCCGGCGTACCTTCAGCCACAATGCGACCGCCACCGTCGCCTCCTTCCGGACCCAAATCAGCAATCCAATCGGCGGTTTTGATGACATCCAGGTTATGCTCGATGACGACCACGGTATTGCCGTGGTCACGCAACCGGTGTAACACTTTTAGCAATAGATCGATATCCTGAAAATGTAAGCCGGTGGTCGGCTCATCAAGGATGTACAAAGTGCGTCCGGTATCGCGTTTTGACAGTTCCAGCGATAGCTTGACACGTTGCGCTTCGCCACCGGAAAGAGTGGTGGCGGACTGTCCCAGCGTGATATAACCTAGGCCGACATCCATCAATGTTTGAAGTTTGCGGGCTACTACTGGTACTGGCTGGAAAAACTCCAATGCATTTTCTACCGTCATTTGTAGAATCTCACTGATATTTTTGCCCTTATATTGAATTTCCAAGGTCTCGCGGTTATAGCGGTGACCGTGACAGACGTCGCAAGTGACGTAAATATCCGGCAAGAAATGCATCTCAACTTTGATCACGCCATCGCCTTGACAAGCTTCGCAGCGACCGCCTTTGACGTTGAATGAAAACCGCCCCGGCGCATAACCGCGCTCACGAGCTTGCGGCACTCCGGCAAATAAGTCGCGAATGGGTGTGAACAAACCGGTATAAGTCGCGGGATTGGAACGCGGTGTGCGTCCGATAGGGCTTTGATCCATGTTAATGACTTTATCAAAGAATGCCAGTCCATCAATATGCCGGTAAGATGCAGGCTCGTCATTGCTGCCGTAGAGATGACGTGCGACCGCGCGATGCAGGGTTTCATTGATGAGTGTCGATTTACCCGATCCGGAAACGCCGGTCACGCAAACAAACAACCCGACCGGCAAGTTAAGTGTGACATTTTTCAGATTATTTCCGGTGGCGCCTTCGATACGCAAGATCCGATCCGTGCTGGGCGGGTGCCGTTGCGGCGGAATATCGATCGCCAGCACGCCCGACAAGTACTTTCCGGTTAATGAATCAGTATGTTGCTGGATCTCGAGCGGTGTGCCTTGCGCTACCACGAATCCGCCGTGTTCGCCGGCGCCGGGGCCCATGTCAACGACGTAATCCGCAATTTGAATTGCATCTTGATCATGCTCAACCACAATGACGCTATTACCCAGATCCCGCAGATTCTTGAGGGTATCGAGCAAACGACCATTGTCGCGTTGATGCAGACCGATGGAAGGCTCGTCGAGAACGTACATGACTCCGGTTAAACCGGAGCCGATCTGACTGGCCAAGCGGATGCGTTGGGATTCACCGCCCGATAGCGTATCCGCTGATCGATCCAGTGATAAGTAATCCAATCCGACATTATTGAGAAATTGCAAACGGCTGGAAATTTCTTTGATGATGCGTTCCGCGATGGATTGCTTATGACCGGATAATTCGAGATGATCGAATAATTCTCTGGCTTTTCTTAACGGCAATGCACTGATTTCGTAAATCGCCTGTCCTGCGACATGTACATGCCGCGCGGCGCGGCATAAGCGCGTGCCTTGGCACTCCGGGCAAGTCTGTGCGTTCAGGTATTTTGCCAATTCTTCACGTACGGTCTGCGATTCGGTTTCTTTATAACGCCGGGTCAGATTGGGGATAATGCCCTCGAATGGATGGATATCCTGCTGTTTGCGGCCGCTCTCCGTTAAATAGGAGAATTTTATTTTTTCTTTACCGGAACCATGCAAAATAATGTTTCGGATCGATTCGTCGAGTTTCTCAAAAGGCGTTTCCAGATCAAATTGATAATGCGCAGCGAGGCTTATAAGTAACTGGAAATAGAATTGATTACGCCTATCCCAATTGCGCACGGCGCCCGCAGCTAGCGATAAATGCGGAAAAGCTACGACGCGCGATGGATCAAAGAAAGTGATCTGTCCTAGACCATCACATTTGTTGCAAGCGCCCAGCGGGTTATTAAAGGAAAATAATCTGGGTTCCAACTCGGCTAATGAATAGCTGCATACCGGGCAGCTAAATTTGGCCGAAAATAAATGCTCCTGGCCGCTATCCATCTCCACCGCCAAAGCGCGTCCGTCCGAATGGCGCAGCGCAACTTCGAATGACTCGGCCAGCCGTTGTTTGGCATCGGCGGAAACTTTCAGGCGATCAACCACAACCTCGACAGTATGTTTTTTGTTTTTCTGCAGTTTCGGTAATGCATCGATTTCATAAACTTCACCATCGATGCGTAACCGCACAAAGCCTTGTGCGCGCAATTCGTCAAACAACTCGACTTGTTCCCCTTTGCGCTCCACGATGAGCGGCGACAAAATCATCAAGCGGGTATCCGCAGGCAACTGCGACACATGATCGACCATTTGCGAGACGCTCTGCGCGGTCAGAACGATTTGGTGATCCGGGCAAAACGGATCGCCAACGCGAGCGAACAGCAAGCGCAAATAGTCGTGAATTTCGGTGACAGTGCCGACCGTCGAGCGGGGGTTATGCGACGTTGCTTTTTGCTCGATGGCGATGGCCGGGGACAATCCTTCGATCAGGTCGACATCCGGTTTCTCCATTAATTGCAGAAATTGCCGGGCGTATGCCGACAGCGATTCAACATACCGGCGCTGACCTTCGGCGTAGAGCGTATCGAAAGCTAACGAAGATTTGCCAGACCCCGACAAGCCGGTAATGACCACTAACTTGTTGCGGGGCAGATCAAGGCTGATATTTTTTAAATTATGCGTGCGTGCACCGCGTATTTTTATGGATTCCATGAACTATCTATGTAAGAGTCAACCTGTTAATATACCCAACTTTTTAGGAATATCACAACCTGATTCATGTCTGCTTCATCATCATCTGAAAAAATGTCCCCAACGGAAGTGCGTGCGACGATCGGTTTGGCCGGTGTATATGGCTTGCGCATGCTGGGTTTGTTTATTATTTTACCGGTGTTTGCTTTTTACGCTGAAGAGTTGCCTGGCGGGGATAACTACACGCTGGTCGGCATCGCGCTGGGTGCTTATGGCTTGACACAAGCGATTTTGCAAATTCCATTCGGCTGGCTGTCGGATCGGATCGGGCGCAAACCGGTGATTTATCTGGGACTGATTTTGTTCATTATCGGCAGTTTTATCGCCGCATTTGCGACCAATATTTATTGGGTTATCATCGGCCGGGTCATTCAGGGAGCCGGAGCCATTTCGGCGGCGGTGATGGCATTGGCGGCGGACCTGACGCGGGAAGAGCATCGCACCAAGGCGATGGCGACCATCGGCATGACCATCGGCGTGGTGTTTGCCGTTTCGTTAATCGCCGCACCGGTGTTGAACCAATGGATCGGCGTGCCGGGCATTTTTGCCATGACCGGGATATTGGCGCTGCTGGCGATCATTGTGGTGAAAAAAGTGATTCCCGATCCGGTCATCAGCCGATTCCATTCCGACACCGAAGCATCGTCCGCCAGTTTGGGCAGCGTTTTGCGCAACACGCAATTATTGCGCTTGGATTACGGTATTTTTGCGCTGCACGCCACTTTAATGGCGCTATGGCTGGTGGTGCCGCTGACGCTGCGCGAGGCGGGCATGGCGGCGGATACGCACTGGCAGATTTATTTCCCGGTGCTGGTGCTATCGATTGTACTCATTGTGCCGGCCATTATTTATTCCGAGAAAAAAGCCAAGCTCAAGCAGGTTTTTGTGGCCGCGATCGCAATGCTGCTGTTCGGGCAGGTATTGCTGGCGCTGACATCTGAGTCGGTCTGGGGGACGGCTGGCGCATTGTTGGTTTTCTTTGCCGCGTTCAATTTATTGGAAGCCAGCTTGCCTTCGCTGATTTCCAAAATCGCACCGGTCGGTGCCAAAGGAACAGCGATCGGTATCTACAGCAGCACGCAGTTTCTCGGTGCGTTTACCGGCGCCGCTGTCGGCGGTTATTTGTTTGGTACCTATGGTAGCAGTGCCTTGTATGCGTTTTGTGGTGTGTTGCTGGCGGTGTGGCTGGTGTTGGCGATTACCATGAAAGCGCCTGCCGCAGTGCGTTCCAGAATGTATCCCGTACAGGAAATGAATCCGGACCAATCGCAAGAATTGTCGCGCCAACTGGCGGCGATACCCGGTGTGTTTGAAGCGCTGGTGCTGGTCAATGAACGGGTGGCTTATCTGAAAGTGGACATGAAAGGCTTCGACGAAGAAAAAGTGATTCAATTGCTTGGGGAGGAAACATAGATGGCTTCTGTCAATAAAGTGATACTCATCGGTAACTTGGGCAAAGACCCGGAAACCCGTTACATGTCGAATGGTGAAGCGGTTACCAATATTACATTGGCAACAACCGATACTTGGAAAGACAAAAATGGCGAGAAACAGGAAAAAACCGAATGGCATCGCGTAACTTTCTATCGGAAACTGGCCGAAATTGCCGGGGAATATTTAAAAAAAGGGCGTCCTGTTTATGTCGAGGGTCGACTGGAAACCCGGAAATGGACTGATAAGAATGGTGTGGAGCGTTATACGACGGATATTATTGCGACCGATATGAAGATGTTGGGTAACCGATCCGGTAGTGGTAGCTTTGAATCGTCGCCTGAACACGAAGAAGGCGGTGCAGCTTCCAACCGCCCTTCTTCGACGAAGAGCCCTAGCGGTTTTGACGATATGGAAGACGATATTCCATTTTAATTGGGTCGCATCCGGGGGCGCTGGCGGGCACTAGTGTTTATCGGGTAACCGCAATACGCCGTTGCGATAGTCGTGACTCGCAAAATTTGCTTGATTACGGGAAGGTAATGAAAATTCAATGCTTTCAATAGCGCCGCCGATTTCTTTGGCCATGTTGCGGAATTCGAGTGCCAGCATACTTTTGGGAACAATAAATATTTGCTTGAATCCAGACTTGAAGTGAACAAGAATTTTCATAACGTTATCCAGTGAGTTTTAATTTTTCAGGTACTTGATTGTTACAGTGGCATTGCTGATGCTGTTTTTACGACCCGAACCGGCTAAACTTTAATTAGCCGTCCCCCAAAAGATTCCTCATCGCAACGGAAACCAGGAATCTCTGCAACCTATTAAAGAAACAATCGAAGAAATAGCTATTATTCCTTGCTTTTATTTTGAAATTGCTTTTGACGGCTTTGGTTTAAGCTTGAATTCATCAAAAATTGGCCGAATTCTTGCGGCGGCGGAGATAAGGGAAATTTGCATGGAGAAAAGCGCGATATTGAGTGCGTTGGCTGCGGAAGTAGCGCAAGGACGCTTGATTTTTCCGACCTCGACCCAAGCCGCGATCAAAATCAAGGAAAAGCTGGAAGATCCTGATTGCAGCCTTGATGCCGTAATCCGGCTGATTCAAGCCGAGCCGCTGCTGTCGACCAAAGTGGTGGCGATTGCCAACTCCACGGTGTTTAACCGTTCGGGAAAAAGAGTTACCGATGTGCGCTCCGCAGTTACCCTGATCGGCATGCGCACGGTGCGCAATTTGGCAACGGTCATAGCCGTACAGCAACTGACCGGGCCGCAAGGTAGAAGCGAGCAAGCCGAACAACTATGGAAACATTCCGCGTATGTCGCCGCGCTGGCGCAAGTCATTGCACGCCGCGTCACCCGCAAAGATCCCGAAACCGCGTTGTTTGCCGGTATGATTCACGAAATTAGCTGGTTCTATTTGCTGGCGCGCGAAAAATATTTTCCCGGATTGATCGACGCCAGCATGGCCAGCTCGTGGAACGCGGACGAAGATCTGGAAGACGAAAGTGAACTCGATTGCGAAATCACCATCGGCACCGCGATTCTCAAAGCGCTGTCGGTGCCGCAATCGGTGATCGACGACATCGTATACCTATGGCGTGGTTACTTATCTTTCCCGCCGGATACGCTTGGCGACACATTGCTGATCGCCAATCAACTGGCGCCCGTCAAATCCCCCTTTGTATTGCCCTCTAACTTGATCGGCGCGGATGCGACCGCCGACCTTGATGTATTAACCGACGAAGACACACTCAGCGAGATCCTGAAAGACTCAGCCGCTGAAGTAAAGTCGTTGACCGAAGCGTTGTGCGTGTAGTTTCCACAACCGAAGAACCCTAAAGCATCCTACGAGCGGCAAAGCCGCATAATTCCGCTGCTACTGTTGGCAGCATACTGACGTTCCTTCGTCATTCCTGAAAGACCGATTCCGGCATTGCTTAAGAAAATCAGACGATTATCCCCCGGCATCATTCAGTCCCGGTTCACCCAGACCGAAGTACAGTGGCTCATCCGCATCTGCTTGGAAAAAATAACCACAAGGAGAAGCATCATGAGCGCCATCACCACCGGATCATTCCCCGGCAAACAAAGAAAAGCTGGATCGATTTCCATTCAAGCATTAAAACCTGCTGAGCTGAAACTACCGAGCTGCGCAATCGTGTTGATACTGCTGTTAGCCATGTTATTGCTCGGCGCTTGTAAAACCGTACCCATCGACGATCGGAATGCGACCGGAAACGGCGGGTTCTGGGAGCAAGATGAGAATTCCAGCGCGCGTTTTCACATCCCCAATCAGGTCGATAAGGCCACGATCGGTTTGGTATTTGCAGCGGGGGAAAGCGCTTTACGTGACGGTACGCCGGTTGATGTTTCCGCGAAGCTGGCGAACCATTCCCGGATAAACACCGGGCCGCAAAGCAGCGCGCGCGTCGAGTTCGAAGCGGCTGGTCCGGTTTGCACGATTGAGATCGACGAATTCAACGCCGGCAATGCCTACGCGGATACGGCGGACTGCCGGCAACAGATAGAAACGCCGCATGCCCGGATAGACGCTAGTAACGCCATCCTGCATCTGCAAGTCACGGAGCATCAAACGAAAGTCACAGTGATCAGCGGAACGATTGACGTGACTCCGCTTGGAGATACTGCGCAATCCATCGATGTTCGGGAAGATCGCGAAGTCGTGGTCACGCGCGATACGCTCGGACGGCCGTATTTACTCACGCCCGAAGAAATCTGGCAACGCATCCGCTGGCGGGATGATTACCCGCTCTATAAAAAAGTCATCGACTGGGGAACCATCGCAGCCACAGCGGCAGTCGTCATCGTGACCGCTGGAATCATCGCGGCGGTGGTCATACTCAGTAAAGGTCATGGTCATGGAGGCCGTCGCGGCCTGCCCGGACATCGTTAGAACTTATCCGCCAGCTTTCAAGTTGAAATGGGTTTTAAGCTGCAATGTGGTGTTTCGAAATTCGGTATCGAATCATTTACTTCGATTGGGATCAAGCTAAGCGTTGTGAGCTCCAGTTGCTTGAAAAGGTGGAATGATCAATACAATGGAGGAAAGTTTATTCAAAAACTTTTTCATATTCGGTAGAAGTATTATTTGCGCTATTAACAATTAATGTAATTTAAGTATCTAAAATTAATGGATTTTTCTGGTATCTCTGGCAGGTGATCTGGTTGATCCGAAAAGAAACAAAAAACTTCGCGACAATGTTATTAACGAAAACACCATGCTCGCAATGCCGCATCTGCCCTAGCGCACGAAACCCACAATTCAGGAACTGAATGCAACAATATCAATAGGTGGGAATGAAAAACTTCGCCTTCATTTTCTTTCAAGTCGTCAAAAGCAAGCTCAGTTAACCAATCACCAGAAAATCTACACCATTCCGTGAGTTCTTTCCTTGCAGCGGAAGCTACAAGGCATATTTTTAGTGCTTCTTCGGCAGTGAAGCCATACTGGGAATCCCGTCGATAACGACGTACAAGAATTCGGAGTTCATCGGCCAGTGCCGGATTTCGAGACGCGGCTGCAACTGTAGCCAGACCGTTTAAAATGTTTAGTAATTGGGATTTGTCCTCCAGATTAGCGAGCGTGTAGTTGCTGAGTCTGAGAGCTTTTGCTGCTAACTCCGACTGATCAGATGTAATCCTGAAAATCATCGCTGAATTGACGAGAGCTATAAACGAGGCCGCTTCGACTTTGTCGCTGTCGAGTTGCTCTTCAATGATACGAGCAAGGTCATTAGGCAAGACACTTGGGCTATCTTCAGCTCCCTCGAGCGGCCCTGGGAAGTACGGATGCGGAAATTTGCAACGTTTAATAAGACTTTGCTTTCCATCGCTGAGAATTGTGTCACGTAACTCTCCGCTACCAAGGTTTGCCTGAAAATTATTACCTGCAATCATGATGCGGCCGAGAAAGTCCGCCTGCAATTGAGGTGCAGTCGCAAAATCAGGGACCCATCGTGGCTCAGCGCGCATATCCGTGAGAGATTGCATATAAAAATACTCGCCACGATTTTTGTATACCCACTTGCAAAAATGATCGTAATTAACTTCGCTTTGCACAAGCTGGCGATGGATCAATGCAGCTTGAGCCAGAGAAGCCAATCTTCGATAAAAGGGTGGTTTATCGGAGAGAAGACGTGTTCTGGCCAGTTCCCCGTCGACTAGAACAAACAAAGCAGAGAACAACTTGAATTCACTGACTGCGCCTTCTACGTCATCATCACGGATTCGATGAACGAGCTGCAGCAGGAAAGGCTCGACTTCCGGTCTATCTGGAAGAATTCGCAATCCAAATTCAAACGCACCAATCCGAGAGAGTGTGTCGCCGTGTTTCTCCAGATAGTCAAACGCTTTTACCAAGTCCTTCCGATCGAGATGATCAGCTTTGATTTCGGTAGTCAGTGCCGAGTGTGAAGAAAGTAATAGACTGAAGAGAAAGCCGTCGTAAGGACGCCACTCAATCAACTGCTTAAAAATTTGACTCCCTGTACCGACGGCATAATCCTGGATTGAGCCGCTTCCGTCGTAAATGCCAACAAGTCTTTCAAAATATTGTTGCGAATATGGAACAAGAGACGAAACTGTACTTTTGCTTGCCATGATCTCATTCTGTATAGTCCGCTCCACATGAACCGGTGTGTCGCATATATCACTGTGAAAAATCCAGACTTCGTCGTCTTCCAACGCACGTTCTAAAAGGATGCTTCGCCATTTTTCCTGAGCACTGAGCGGAAGGTTCACGTCTGAAGCAGATTTCTCCAGAGAACGAATGCGTGTAGAGGCATCTCCAGAAAGTACAGAGAAGTCAGGCAGCATCAGCTGTTGTTGATCAGATGAAAGAACAAAATTCGGAAATTCACCTTCGCGTGCATTATTTGTGAGATTCCACGTTCTATCTTCAACGTCATTTAATTTAACGGAGGCTTTACCGGCGAGAATGGTACGAACAGCATCGAAAAGATCTGAACGTTGAACAGAGACATCACTTTCCCCTAAGGTAATCATCACTTCAGTCTTTAAACTGTATTCTTCTATGAAATTCTTGTCATTGAACAAGCTCTTACGTATTAGTGGCGGGACGAACTTCAATGCTTCAGCTGCCAAAATCGCTCTTTCATTTGATGAGTTGGTCACAGATTATCCTTCTCCTCATCCGAGATCGGGGTATCAGCTATCTGGGCAACGAAGCTGCGATATCTATCGATAAACCATTCATAAACTTCGGTAAACTGTTCCTGAATTGGGGCCAGAATTCTTTCTTCCACCCAATTGTGGTAAGCATCCTCAACGCTTTGCTGAACCCCGGCGGGCGGAGCTAGTAACAAGAGAAGAGATGCAGCATGCTCAGTCCGAACGACATTGTCGGCCTTATCTGGAATAAGGCGATGTGCCCATCCTCGAATGTCTATCTGATCAACGAGCCAGTTTGAGCGAGTAGTGATCTCTTCGATATCGATCCCATCAATCCATAGGTTTTTTAGCGCCTGAACGAAAGCTTTGAGCGTACTATCCAGCCAAGGCACTTCCTCTGGAAGTTGCAGCCAGTCGCTCATTCTGATGCGGAGAATGGATTCCCGGATAGCTTTCAGTTCAGCAGTTTCAATCACCCTCCCGTCGGAAACGCTTGATTTGCTTAAACATCGTTGGAGTTCGTCTGCAGTGACCGGAATGAAACAGTAACCGGCCTGGCGCAGCCGTGTCCGATGTTCAAGACGATCATCATTCGATAAAACACCTGCCGCTACCAAAGTATCCAACAGTTCCAGAGTTGAAAAGACGGGAACTTGTATGCCACCGCTTTCAATGTGTGCATGCTGGTTGAGAAATCTATCGTCAACAATTACAACGTTGCAATAAGGGGCCAGAGCAAAAATCTCTGCTGAAGGGTGATTTAAAATTGATTTGTCTTTGATTTCACTAAAGGCTAGGCTTCTACCAGCCTTAATACGTTTGGCCTCTAGCCGCGAACTTACAGAAGCACGGATATCCTCAATGATATCTTTCACATCATTAAAAGTGCGTTCGAAAGAAATAAAAGCATTCGTTTCGGAAACCTCTTTGGGTGAGACTACAGCTCTAAGACCCGCGGCTTTGAACTTTCCAAGCATTCCAAGATGTTGCAGATACGTGATGGCAAGAGCGTCAAGATATAGAGTCGCACCATCGGCAATGATGGGCTGATTTGACCACGGTTTCTCCTGCAATTGCAAATAAACGCGCGCCCGTTTTTCCTCATCAGTGGTAATCTGTCCCTTCTGTCTTAGCTTCTCCACCACCGCAAGACAACTGCTCAAGACCTGTGCATGCGCGGATAGATCCGCTTCTTCCTCCATAAGACTTGAAAGACGATGCACTGGAGCAGAGCGAACAACGATATGCTGTGTATCATCATCCCGCACCTTCTCCGCCTCGGCGATCAATGCTGCTAGCTCATCGCCGACTTGAGCGCAGAGATCGCTGCTTGCCGCAGTGCTAGGAGTGAACTTTTCCAACATATCTGTTGCCAGAAAGTCCCGAACTTTATGTGCATTTGCTATACGACTAGGCTGATGGAAAGCGGTTTTTTGACGCTCCGCAAACAGCCATCCAAGCATCGAATGTGGGATATATACAGCTTTGAATGTATCGAGCACCACATCGAGTATTTTCAGGAAACTCAAGGTGAGCAGTGCGGTTGCATCCAGAGCAACGGTTTTTTCACAGACTTTGAATTCTAACGGCACACGCTTACCGCTATAAGCTGGAATTGTGCCTCTTCGTCTCGGGTCTAGCTCCGTGAGATTGACCAATGCCGGGAAGACCGTAAGGTCGATGAGAGTCCGGTTAAGTGACTGGGCAGCGAGGAAGATGGGTGTTTGCCCTTGTGCAAGCAAGCGCCACGTTTCTGATGTGCGGCGATCCCATTCGGGCTTTCGATCAAGAATATCCTTCATGCTTACTCTTTGAAGCGGACCATTTTCTCCTGATATTTTTGCAGCCTTCTCGAGCCATTGGAATACACGTGGATTATCTTCCCCCCCAGAACTTGTTGCGATGAAGTATGCAGAAGCTAAGATATTGGGGTCATCTCTGGCTTTCTCTGCTGCTTCGAAGACTAGATCTTTCGCACAAGATAAACCCAAATGAAGCGCCAGTTGCGCAGAGCTAATCAGATCCTGCGCACTTCTGTCATTTCTTTTCTGATACTCGGCAGCAATATAAGCGAAAAGTGATGCCCAATCACCGGTTGCAATTCCGAGATTTACCTGCAGGGCTCGGTAATTAGTGCTCTCAATATCATCACCGAGTTCCGCTAGCACAGCACGAGATTCAAGAAATGCACCTTCATTATATAAACCCCAGGCATATGATAAGCACAGATGGTTGGATTGAGATAACAGGTAGTGGTTTTCTTTCAAGAAACCAACCAGTTCTTCTGATCTGTGCGTATTGTTGAAAGCATTCACGAGGCGTTCAGCATCGCGAAGTGAGTGCGTTTCTTCAAACAGAAGTTTGCTGAATTCGCACAAATCGTTCCAACGGTGATGTTCTTCCAGTTCGGAGACAAGGTCGATTAGATCGCTGATAGTTTTAGTTGATTGGTATTGTGCTTTACGGGATTCAATGGGATCACTCCCTTGAGCCTCAGTTATGATTCTCTGGAGATTACTGCTTTCTTGTTCAGTAGGAATACCCTCTGTAATCAATTGGCTAAGTATTTCATTTGCCCTGTCGACCAAACCTGCGCGTGCAAGCATTTCGATCTGACGGTACCGCATCAGCTTAGTATTGATGTGATTAGCGAGTTGACTGTAGTGGCGATCGAGGTAATCGGCCACCTCCTCGGGGGTCGATTGCGTAAATGCAAGTGCATAACGAGCTAGGGCGGCCTCAATAGTCATTCCGCCATTTATGGCGATACTCCGTTCGATATCCTGCTCTACGGCTTCTAGGTTCAGTTTGATGCCGAACTGAAGTGCGTAGTGAACCAAACCGAGTGCGGTATGCGGATCTCGGAGTTTGTCTTCTAATCTTTTCTTTCCATGTGCACTTTGTGTCGGGTCGCGCAGCTCTAGCCAAAGCGCATACTCGTCAAAAATTTTTGCAGCGTTTGGACAATCCAGCTGCTTTGCAACCTCTACTGCATCCAGAAAGTGTTGATGCGCAGTATTTCTCGCATCTATCGCAGCGGTATCCGATGAGAGAGGAAATTCCTTCGCACCAAAAGGAACTTGTGTCAGAACATCAGCTCGTAAAGCTTTTGGAATGGTACGAACTAGCTTTGCTAGAGCTGCCAAATGGTGAAGGAAGGGGGTTTCATTAAAGTCAATTTCGAGAAGTGCATCGACTGTCTGAGCAATTTCATCCCAGCGGCCAAGTTGAAGCTGATGAAATAAGAGAATAGCTTTGCCGTCCGAATCCAGATCTCCAACTTTATAGCTTGCGGCATCCATCCAAAGTAGAGCATTTTCATAGCCATCATGATGTGCAACGATTATCAAACCGGCAGAATGCGAAGCGTGAGAGTCGATACCAGCAAGGGCCTTAAGTGCCACTGCTTTTTCTCCCTTCTGGGAAATGATGAATGCTTCTGCGATCGTAGTTTTTGGTGAATCTCCGAGTTTCTTCGCAAGTCCTAAGTAATTTTGTGCTTGCTCAAGGAAGTCTGACGACAAAATTCGGGCACACCATGCCAACGCCTCGCCCCTAATCTTATCCGAACCGCTCGAAAGATCGCCTTCAAAAAGGCGACCCCCAAGCTTCAGCGATGATTCTTTACGATTGAATCCGGGGAAGAATCGGGATTTTCGAAGTCTCTCAACTTCCTCTTGAATTTTTTGGTTAACAAGTTCTGTCGGAATATTTCTTTCGCAAGAATAATAGATGTCGCGACCGGCGATCAGATTTATCGATTTATCTCCGGCAGAAATCGACTGTTTATTATTCCACATCTGTTTGCTTTTTCTTCGATCTGATATTAACGTCTCGCCCCGCCTGAAAATTGGTGGAATTATTACCTGAGTGGATGGTTTGTGTGGATGAAGTGCAAGTCTTCTTGAAGATGAGACGTCCTATCCAAACAATGATCCCAAAGCCTATACCGGAGAATAGCCATTTTTTATTATCAAAAATCCACGTCACAATTTCTTCCAATTAAGTTACTCCTATTTGAGTCTTTGACTATTAAGATGCAGAGAGTGTTTCAAATACTTGAAAGATATCATTTCGATATCATTTTTTAAACAGGCACTACTGATTCACTATGATTTCTATCTTGACAACTAAGGTAGGCTAAGCGGTGTATGTGATAGCGAGCATCCGTTTGAGCGACTCATTAGGCAACACGATGATTACCACCGACGAGTTTCATTTTTTTCAAAAGTATTGCTGTATCAGTAGAACCAGTAATCGCCGTTGCAATATCGAACGCATCTGGCAAATCATGATTTTCAGTTTCTCCAGGTAAAAGATCCATTTCAGAGACTTTTAGGAATTTTCCACCAATTCCTTCCTCTTTAAGCTCAACGACTTCGTCATAGCGAATCCATTTGGGCAGATTTTTGGGGAGCATATTTACATCAAGAAAAAAATTTGCTCCACCAAATCCACCCTTTGATCCCTTTGAATCAGCTATATATGCCTTTGAGAAGGCAAAATTAGCTTGCAATTCAGGTACAAGATCAAAACTAGGAGTGAATGTAAGGGCTTTAAATACTGCTTCTTCTAAAGATAGTTCGCCACTTTTCACTTTATCGCAGTACTTTTTGCCAACGTTCTGGACTAATTGGGTTTTATTGTCACTCGTCCGCCTATATCGAAAACCAACAGCTACAACACTGCGGACACCCGGAAAATTGTTTTTGGCCTCAACGCTGTTTACTACCTGATGCAGGCAGTATGCTCTGCGTAAGAAATCATAAGTAACGCTTTTAGATCTAGGAGTTAACCTTCTTTGCATAACGCAGCCATCATTTAAAACCACGGTTGTAAAGAGACGGCTGGAATGGCTTGATATAACATCCTGAAATAAAAAGAGTCTCTCGATGGCTATAAGTGATTCTGGCAACGTTAAGTCAAAATTAGATTTCCTAAGCATTTCACCATAACCAAGGAGATCCATCCAAAGGCAAGCCGAGATCTCAACTGCTCTTCGCGTCCCCATTGCAGTTTTAGGTTGAGATCTTATTTTCCGATTCTCGGCCATATGTTGTTTGATTAAAATTAGACGCCCGAAATGACGCATCTATTGTCAAAAATGAGATTGATTACTGTATGCGTCATAGGATGTTCTTATGTTTCATAGAGATTGGTCAATTTAGTTTCCATCATAACAAATTTTCTTAGATCCGAAAAAACGGATTCCATGAGTCAACTTCAACCAAAACTTCAAAACACCATCACATGATCCACCCAATACCGGCCATCCCGATGCACGAGCATCATTTCCGCGACGAATTCACCGGGTGCTTTCGTGAACGATTGTCTCCAGATGATCGCTGCCGAGTCGGGGCGGCGGAAGACGGCGACGGGGGTGCGGGTGGTGAAAAAGCCTTTTTCCGCCTGGTATTGCCGGCAGACGCATTCAAAGTAATCCGGCGTGACGATGGCTTGCAGCCGTCCGGTGAAGTCGCGGATATGCCGGGCGTGATCGCGGTGCGTGGAGGCGTCCATCAGATTGCCCATGATCGGTTCGGCAATCGCCAGAATTTGTTGTTCGCTCAATTGTTCGAAGTTCATAGCGTGTCAGTTTTGTATGAATTAATAGCCTGAGACCTTTGCACGGCGTCATGAGCGGTGCGAGAATAAGGCAAAAATTTGTGAAAAAGCGCAGTTTACATAGGGTAAATGAGCATTTTTCGCGAATTTTTAACGCGATTATCGTGCTGCGCAGTAGCCGTGCAAAGGTCTCAGCCTGTCACTGCACCACTGCGCTGGCGATACCGAAATAAATCAGGATCGATAGCAGGTCTTGGATCACCGTGGCGAGCGGGCCGCTGCCGAAGGCGGGATCGAGTCCGAACCGGTCGAGCAAGGAGGGCAGCGTCATCGCCGCCACGGTGGCGGTGGAACACGCGGCGAATACCGATAATCCGACGCACAGCGCGACATCCGCTTGCTCCCAGCGCCACCATACCAATGGCCCGGCAATCACTGCGAGTGCAAAGCCGATGGCGAGGCCGGTCAATAATTCGCGTTTGACCATCCGCTGCATGCCGATGCCGACCGACAATCCTCGCACGACGACGGTTTCGGTTTGCGTACCGACCGCATCCGCCAGGTAGACGATGCCGGGGATGAAGAATGCCAGCATCACCGTTTTCTCGAGCTGTGATTCGAACCAGCCGACGAAATCGGCGGCGAGCAGGGCGCCGCTAAGCCCGACGATGAGCCAGGGAATACGATGGCGGAAGCGGCGTTCCACCGGTTCCTCGCTGGCGGTGCGGGCGACAAGGGTGCTTTTGGTGAAACCGCCCAAGCGCGATAAATCTTCCTCGTGTTCCGACAGTAATACCGCGAGCAACCGGTGCGGCGGAATCACGCCGACAAAATTGCCTTCCCTGTCCACTACGGCCAAGGCGGATTCTTCGTTGCGCACGGCATGCCAGGCGGCGACTTCCTGATCGATTCCCGGCGCGACAACGGGCGCTTCGCGATCCATCAGATCGTTCAGCGTGACACCGGCTGGAGCGGCCAACAGAGCCTCGATGCGCACTACGCCGAGAAATTTTTGCTGCTTGCAGACAATTACGAGACTTGCGTTTTCGTATTGCTGCCCCGCCAGTTCTTGCCGCACTTCATCGGCCCGGCACGACGGCGGGAAAACCGGCACTTGCCGACTGGCGTGCTGCGCGGCGGTCTCAAAGGTAAGCTTGTCGGGCTGCTCGTCAGGATTCATGCGCGAGTCACTTCCGGGTATCGGCGGGTTCGGATTGCTTTTTATACGTTTCATACGGCGTGCTGGTATTCGACAGGCAGCGTTCGCGTTCCAGTTGATCCAGCATCTGAGTGCATTGGGTGCGTTGCCACGATTGACTGGTGGAGTAGAGTTGCTGCGCGGTGCAACCGCTAACCGTCAATCCAATCGCCGCAGCGATGCCCATGATTGGGATGCGAACTATCATCCGTTGCATTCGGTAGTGACGACATTGACCATCCAACTGATGCCGAAGCGGTCGGTCAGCATGCCGAACTTCGGCGACCAGAAAGTTTTAGTCAACGGCATTTGTACCTGGCCACCGTCGGACAGCGCGGCAAAATACCGGTCGGCTTCCGCTTCGGTGGCAACCGAAATCGACAGCGAGAAACCTTTGAATTGCGAACCGACTTCGCATCCATCCGACGCCATTAGCATATTCCCGGCGATGCGGAAGCTGGCGTGCATGATCTTGTTTTCAAAGCCGGGAGGCAGCATACCGGGTGGTGGCGGATCGGGGCTTTCCTGGAAACGCATCAACATGTCGATCTGCGCATCCAGTGCGGTGCGGTAGAATTCCAGCGCCTCTTCGCAACGTCCGCCAAACATCAGATAAGGCTGAATTACGGGTTGGGTCATGGTAGCTCCTTAGGTGAGTGATTGAAAGTTATAACGTTTTCAAGTATTCGATGATGGCAAATGCGCCTTCCTTATCGTTCGACCAATTGAGGCGGTAGGTTTTTTTGCCTTCCACGATGTCTTTGTCATGCCCTTGATTGCTCAGTGCCGGGATGGCATTGGCTTGGAATGGATAGCCTTCGCTGATGGTGGCGGAGTACTGCGGTTCCCAGGCAAAGCCGAGCAGTTTCGCATCGTAATCGAGACGGCTTTTGACAAAGCTGGCCGGGCGTTCGTCCGGCACCAGCAGATGGTAAACCGTCGGTACCGTGCCGTTGTGCAAGTACGGCGCTTGCGCCCATATGCCGCTCAACGGCCGGGCGTTGTAACCGTGGTGTTCGTTGTTCGGCGACATCAGCAGATTTTTCTTGCCAACCATCGAGACGTCGTCGAATTCGGCACAGGGCTTGACATTCTCGCCGTATAACTGCACCGTGGTGTCCGGCGAACAATTGTCATACAGCTCCTTACGCGCCGCATAGTTCAACAGCGCGCCGACCACGTAAGCGCGTTTCATGCTGGTGCCGAGAGTGTCGTACACCTTGCCGTTTTTTGGTTGATGGCAATCGGCGCAGTGTTCGGCGAATAAGGCTTGTCCCTTTTTAGCGAGCGCAACATCGACGGTGAACGGGTACGGGCTGGCCGGTAAACCATCGAGTAACTCCGAAGCAAAAGCCGCGACGCGCACATCGGTTTGCTCCAGACCGAGCGTTAGCATGGCGATCAGGTTGCGGTACACCGGGATCGGCACGTTGCCGTTCCATTGTCCGCCGCCATTAATCAGCCGCTTATGGCTTTTATCCCAACTGGCGCGGCGCTTGTCTTGTTCCCATACCGACATGAAATCGGTAATGCCGGGTTCCGGCGGCAGCGAAAGTCCGGCAAACCATTTTAGGATCGGGCTTTTACGTGCACTGATATAACCGTTGACCGCGCTCAAGCCGGTGGCATCGGCCATGCCGGGAAAACCGGCCAGCATCGGTTGTTCGAAGCCGGCATAGTTTTTAGCGATCAAGGCGCCGAAACCATCGTACTCGGCTTCAACGCGTTGCGCAAACTGTTTGATCGTTTGCTCGGCGTTCTTCTTGAACAAGGCGATCTGAGCGGCTTCGTAATCCGCATCAAAATGCCGGGTGGCGGATTGGAAGTTGTTATAAAAATAATGCGGATTCTGTTGATGGGCTTCATCCAGCGCCGCCAGCAATTTCTGCGTCAGCAATTGGTATTTGTCGTTGCCGGTTTTGCCGCCGTATGCTTGTTGCAAAGTTTGATAGAGCTTGACGCGGAACGATACGATGTTGAAGGTGGTGTTCACGCCGCCATCGAGATAATCGAATTGACCGTTTTCCAGCCGCACCCGGCCGATATGACAGGCACCGCAGGTGAACGAAGCATAGTCGATATTGCTGTTGGCATCGGCACGTGACAAGCCGCTGAAGCCGATACCGCGCGCAACCGGATATGCGGGTTGCCGTTCGTCGATGAACAAACCCACCGCGTCGAGAAAGTTTTCAGCACTGCCCCAGAGCTCCGGCGCCAGTTTCGGTATGAGTTTCAACGCGATATAAGGAATGCCGTCGGTTTCGCTGAAAGCGAAATTGCCGAACCAATCGTATGCGACCTGATGCGACTGCAGATAAGCCGATTTTTCCTGAGTTTTTGTGCGGAATGCTTGTTCCCAATCGTCGGGCACTGCCTTTACATATGCGGGCGGCGGCGGTGCTTCCAATGGTTGGGAAATGCAAGCGGACAAAACAAGAGCGGACAAAGCAACGCAGACGATTTTCATAACGGTCCTTTATTGGATGGAATCGTTGAGGGTAATGCAAATGTTTGGATTGACGCTGTGTACGGAGGAAATTGTAGCACAGCGCCGATTTGCACCCTATCGATTGCACGCTTGCGGCTGCGCGGAAAAACAAAACCCGCCGAAGCGGGTTTTTGTTTTGAGACATCGAAAAAAGGTTGAGCCGCTAAGCCGTTAAGCCGATCGGCTTGAGGTTGCGGCGATAGGCGAAACTCAATAACGCCAGACCGGCGAGCAGCATCAGATATGTTTCAGGTTCGGGCACCGGCAAGGCAGCCGTGTGCGTTATCGGCGGCATAAACATCGCTGGTTCGGTGAAATCGGTCAGTCTCAGGTAATCAATTCCATAAAAATCGCTGGAATTATTGCGATCGATGGTGACGATCAACTCACCGGTCGCATTAATCGAATTCAATACCGCATCGCTCAACACGAAAGAGTGAATCGCGGTTTTTGTGTAGCCGTCGTTAAATGCAAAGTCTTGAGAAATGCCGTTAAACGCGGCGGCAACGGCGCCAAATTCGGAAGCCTGGAAATCCGCCACATCGATTTCCAGTTTACCGAATGTCCAATGCGTGCCTAATCCGCTGAAATGAAAAGTGGCAACCGTTTCCAACCCATGCGGGCTATAACCCGGTTGCGTGGTGCTGTAAGTGTCCGTATATTGCGCGCCATCCGTTGCCAGTTTCTCCGCAGCGCTGCGGCCGTCATAATCGGCAGTGAAGCCGTCGAAGGTGTGTGAGCAGTTGTCGCAAATGCCCGCACCATAACCATCATTGTCGCCAATCTGGTAAACAGCCGCGGTAGCGGAACCGCTCGTTAAAGCGAGTAATGCAAGAATCGATACAATACGCATGATGAAATCTCCAATCAGTTACAACGCGATATATTTATTTCACCGGTCCGGCGGATGGCCGGTTTCTGCCATAATATCCACCAATCCGCGGTGTTAACTTGTTCCGAGTACCGTGAATTGCCTTCTACAGCTTAAAAAACCTTGTTGCTTTGCTGCTTATTGTTGTGAATGCTGTCTAAATAATGATGCTTAAAACAGTTGTGTGTACGATAAACTGAAAGAGGGGTGAGTGAAATGGGAAATTATTCCTTTTTTACTGGTACTTAGTAACTATTGTTTAAGTAAAAGAGCAGGACACGTATCGGTACGGATGTCCTGTCTATCGAGTCGTTTATTTTCGCCTGGTTACTGGGATGCGCATACGGATAGTCATAATATTTATATTCATTACAATAGCTTACAGTGCGTTATGCAATGGGCGGATTGTCCCGCTGCAAACACCGCTGGAAGCGGTGCGCTATGCCAGAATCAGCACGTCGAGCGAGATCAGTCGCTATATCCATGCGCTGGCCGAAAGTTATCCGGCGCTGGCGCGGGTGGAATCAGTCGGTCGCAGCGTTCTGGGCCATCCGATCGAAGTCATACGATTTTCCGCACCGCGCCGTGACGATACGCTGCGGCGTCTAACGGTCATGATCGCCGGTTCGCAGCATGGTGCCGCAGAACCTGCGGGCGGTGAGGCGATGTTGATGATCGCGCGGGAATTGGCGAGCGGATACCTGCGGCCGTTACTGGAGGAGTTGGATATAATTTTGCTGCCCAATGCCAATCCCGATGGACGGGACATGGGGCGGCGGTCGAATGCCAACCGCGTCAATATCAATACCGATTTCGTATTGCTGTTGCAACCCGAAACCCGCGCGTTGAAAGCCGCAGTGGAGCGTTTTGCGCCGGATATCTTGCTTGACTCGCATGAATCGGCGATATTGAAACGGCAAACACTCGCCAAAGAGGGGTATCTGACCGACTTCGATGCGCAATTCGAAATCAGTAACAATCCGGCGGTACCGGCGGCGCTGCGGGATTACGCCCTGAATACTTTCTTACCGGCATTAATCAACCGGGTATCAATAGACGGATTGCCGGCGCATCGCTACATTGGCGAGATTACCAGCATTCAACAGCCGATCACCAACGGCGGGCTCACCTTGCACAATTTCCGCAATGCCGCGGCCATGTCGGGTGTACTGTCGCTGCTGGTCGAAACCAAGCTGGATTCACGCGAAGCAGTGTTTCCGACATACCGGAATATCGAGCAACGGGTAGCGCGGCAGTTGTTGTGTTTGCATTCGTTTCTGAAGCTGGTGCATGAGCGGCATACCGAGATTCAAGCGCAGACGGCTTGGGCGCGCGCCATGCTGCATCATGAACCGCTCATGCTGTATGCCGGCTATACATTGAATCAGGAACAGCCGCAGACAGCCATTCCAATGCGGCGGCTGGATACCGGTCAACTCGAGCAACGCTATTTTCCCGATCATCGCAAACAAATCAATGCCGATGAGATAGCCTTTCCGCCGATGCTGGTGGTTACCCGTCATCAAGATGTTATCCGTTCAGTGCTCGCGCGTCACCGCATCGACTATCAGACGGTATTGCAGCCGATAGATCATGCAGTGGTTGCGATGCGAGTCAAAACACCTGTTAATAGCGAGATGCGCGCTGAATTGCTGGCGGAGACGCATCAATCCTTGACGATCGCGCGTGGCAGTTTGCTTATTGATTTGTTTCAGCCAAACGGCCGTACCGCCGCTTTATTGCTGGATCCGCGCTCGATTAGCAGTATTTTCCGTTATCCTGAGTATGCGCGGTTGGTAAAGCCGGAAGAAGAGTTTTTTATTTATCGCGCTTCCGAGAGAATTCTTTTAGACCCACCATGAAGCGGATTAAAACACCGTTGGAGCAGAACGGTTTTCAGCGCTATTCGAGTTCGGGTGAAATTGTCCATTATTTGCGGATGTTTGCATCCATCGCCGCGCCACTTGCGCGGCTTGATTGCATCGGTCATTCAGCGCAAGGACGGGAAATTCTGGCGCTGTATTGCGGTGACCGTTCCAAGGATCCACATGCGGCTCAGCAAAAATTGCGGATCATGTTGGTCGGTTCGCAGCATGGAGCATCGGAAGCAGCCGGTTGCGAAGCATTGCTGTATCTGATACGCGCTGTACTCTCGGGTGAACTGCAGTGCCTGCTGGAAGATTTTGAATTCATGATCGTACCGAATGCCAACCCGGATGGCCGCGAGCGCGATTCCAGCAAGAACGGTAATGATGTCAATATTAATCGCGATTTTGTATTGTTGTCGCAACCCGAAAGCTGTGCTCTGGATACCGCGGTATTACGCTATCAACCGATGGTGGTGCTTGATATGCATGAATCAGCCGTATTGAAGCGCAAAACCCTCGGACTCGAGGGCTATTTGACCGATTTCGAGGCGCAATTCGATATTGCCTGTCATCCGGCGATTTCCGAGAATCTGCGGAACTATGCGGAATCGCAACTGTTGCCGGCTTTGATCTCGGCGGTTGAAGCGCGCGGTTTGCGCGCACAACGTTACATCCGCGAGATCACCTCAACGAAACAACCCATTACGCATGGGGATTTGACGATGCGCACTTTTCGCAACAAAGCCGGGTTGCGAGGTGCGCTGGCGATTTTGCTGGAAACGCCGATGGAACCGAAAGCCGATCCGCATCCGACCTTCCGCAACATCGCCGTGCGAATGGAAAAGCAGTGGAACTGTTTGCAAGCGTTATTGCGAGTGTTGCATTTGCAATGCCAGCCGATTCTCGCAACCGTGATGCGCGATGCGCGGTTTTCGCTTCCGCGAATCATGCCGCTTAACGGTTCGTATGTGCGTAGAGCTGAATCGCCGCAAGCACTAATTACGCTACGCAGACGCGATACCCGGCAGTTGGAGTCTATTCAATTTGCCGATCATCGCGCCATTGCGGCTCACGATTTCTTGCAGCTACCCAGTGCTTATATCGTGCAAGCGCATAAGGATGTTTTCGCGGATTTATTTGCGCGTCACCGAATCCCGTTCACCACGATGACTGAATCGTTCGAAGGATTATTGGAAAGTGAAGTTTTCGCAGGTGGCGATACCCCGGAATATGCCTGCACGGTGCTGGATGGCTATCGCGAACGCGCTGTGCTCGCACCTGGCAGCTTGTATGCGTCCTTACGACCGGATACCGCACGGCTATTGCCATTATTACTGGATCCGCGCTCCAGCAGCAGCGTGTTTCAATATCCGCAATTCACGCAACTGATTGCAGCCCGCCAGCCGCTTTTCGTTGCACGCATGTTTGATCAAGACCGGTAAGCCTGTGCGGTAAATCCGATCGGCAACGTGACAAAAGTCATATTGAACCGATCGGCGTGACGATAGAATTATTAAACCTCTTTCACTGTCCGGAACTGGTAAGCCGGCCAAATAAATCATGACTTACCGATCGATCATGAAAAAACTCAGACTCCTACTCATCGGCGAAGCGGTTCAGAAAAACAATCGCTATGTTACAGCGACTGTAGCTGTCAGTACTGAATACATCTGCCGGGCAACCGGTGAAATCGTCAGCAAACAGTTAGGTACCGTTGAAACAGGTGCGAGTGGTTATGTGTCGTTTGACTTGTTTAGTGCGCTACCTGACGAGCAAGAAATCGAGTTGCGTCATTTGTGGCTGGATATTGCCGGAGATTGCAAAGGAAAACGGGACATTCTGTACGAATACCGCGCTGCGCAGATCACCAATTTGTTGCTTATTCATGTGCCGGAATCAATTTGGCACTCACCCTCTGCGCTGGAGGCATAAGCCGGAAAAATGATGGAAAAGTGGTTGAAAGAAGAATGTCTGGATTTGATAGAATAAGCGCACTATCAATGAGGTGCGCATGATGAAGAATAAATTGTTTTGGATGGTTGCGGTGTTACTTGCATTTTCACTGACGGCTTGCGCGTGGGTGAAAGTCACGGGGAAAGGCGAGGGTGTGCGTGTACTGCAATCCGCAAAATCGCTTGAATCCTGCAAAAAGCTAGGTAATGTGAATTCCAAGGTGGTCAGTCAGATCATTTTTGACCGCGATGCCGAGAAGGTCGCGGGGGAATTGGCGGATCTGGCGCGCAACGAAGCCGGCTTGATGGGCGGCGATACCATTGTTCCGGTTTCAAATATCATTGACGGACGGCGTAGTTTTGCCGTGTATCAATGCTTCCAGCCTGCCCGGTAGCCGCTTGCATTCCTGGGATACAGCAGGAACGCGATCGTAAGCGGCGGATAAGGCAGTATGGAATTTTCGCAGACTAGTCGTTGCGTTGGGTGACTTCCACCAGATGATAACCGAATTGCGTCTTGACCGGTCCTTGCACTTCGCCGACCGGTGCGCTGAATACCACGGTATCGAATTCCTTGACCATTTGACCAGGGCCGAATTCGCCTAAGTCACCGCCTTGTTTGCCGGATGGGCACAGCGAATGCTGTTGCGCTAACGTGCCAAAATCGGCACCGTTCTCGATTTCCGTTTTCAGGTTGTTACATTGTTCTTCGGTTTTTACCAGAATATGACGGGCGCTGGCTCGTGCCATAAGTGTTCTCCTTAAATGTTGTGATGCAGAAAATACTATTGATGACTGGACAATTCTATCATTTGCAATAGACGGAAATCGCAGTGCTAGGAAAGGCGGAATGTAACACAGAGCACCGCCGCATTGCAGCATTTTTCTATCAACAATCGGCCGCGCACTGTGTTATGAGGCTGCTGCCAGCGCTTGTTGCAAGTCTTCCAGGATGTCGTCGATGTGCTCGATGCCGATGCACAACCGGATCATGTCCGCTGTCACGCCAGCACTCTTAAGCTCGAGCTCGGTGAGCTGGCGGTGCGTCGTTGACGCCGGGTGCGCCGCCAGTGATTTGGCATCACCGATATTGACCAAGCGTTTGAACAATTTCAGCGCGTCGTAGAATTTCACTCCGGCATCGAAACCACCTTTGATGCCGAACGCCAGTAACGCCGATGGTCGGCCCTTCATGTATTTCCGCGCCAATTGGTAGTATTCCGATGACGGCAATCCGGCGTACTTGACCCATGCGACGCGTGGATGTTTCTCCAGATATTGCGCAACCTTCAGCGCGTTTTCGGTATGCCGTTCCATGCGCAGCGACAGGGTTTCAATGCCTTGCAGGAAAAAGAACGCATTCATCGGCGACATCGCCGAACCGGTATTGCGCAAAGCGACGGTACGTACCCGTCCGATATAGGCAGCGGGTCCGAGCGCTTCGGTATACACCACGCCGTGATAGGCCGGTTCCGGATTGTTCAGCATCGGAAATCGCTTGGCATGCTCGACCCACGGAAATTTACCGGAATCGACGATGATGCCGCCGATTGAAGTGCCATGCCCGCCCATATATTTGGTCAGCGAATGCACCACGATATCCGCGCCGTGTTCAATTGGTTTCATCAGCACCGGCGTCGGCACGGTGTTGTCGACAATCACCGGGATCCCATGGCGGTGCGCCATCGCCGTGATGGCTTCGAGATCGGGAATGTTGCCAGCCGGATTGCCGAGCGTTTCGCAATACACCGCAGCGGTTTTGTCGTCGATCAACGGTTCCATGCTGGCGGCATGATCATCCTTGGCGAAACGCACATCAATGCCGAGTTTTGGCAGCATGTGCGCAAACAGCGTGTAGGTGCCGCCGTACAGCATCGGTACGCTGACAATGTTATTGCCGGTTTCGGCAATATTGATAATCGAATAATGAATGGCCGCTTGTCCGGAACTCAATGCCAGCGCTGCAACGCCGCCTTCGAGCGCGGCTACCCGCTGTTCCAGCACATCGTTGGTCGGATTCATGATGCGCGTATAAATATTGCCCGGCACCACCAAATTGAACAGATCCGCGCCATGCTGCGCATTGTCGAATTCGTAAGCCACAGTCTGATAAATCGGTACCGCAACGGCTTTGGTTGTGGGATCGGTTTGGTAACCGGTGTGGATCGCGATGGTTTCGTCTTTCATTGATGAATCCTTTCAGAAAAAACAGCGGTAATGATGCCATTTGCAGTTTGTACATTTGTTTGGATTGTTACAGTCTTTTACCGCGTTGCAAAGGTATCGTCAATCGGTAACCAGGAATTGCAAAAAACCGAGTTTCTCCATTCAGTCGTGATTCAGCTCCGGACTCGCAAAATTGAGTCAGAAAAGTTACTTAGGAAATTTAACGCTGACTCACTCGGGAGAAATACTATGAAAACCAAAAAATTACTAATCGTTACTGCTCTCGTCAGTTTATTTCTATTAGGCGGATGCGTTGCTACGCCTTATTACGGTGGCTCGGGATACTATCGCGGCGCGGTATATAGCTCTGGCTATCAACCGTATGGATATTACGGCGGTGGCTACGTAAACAGCTATCGGCCATTTTATAGCGCACCAAGACAAGCGATTGGCGGCAGCATCCATCTGCACGGCGGGCACAGACACGGCGCCGGCGGACACCGGAATTGGGGTGGACAAGGACACCGCGGCGGCCACGGCAGAGGACATGGAGGGCGTCATTGATAGGAATGCCGCTGTTTGCTAGCCCGCCGGCAAGAGGGCGGGCTAGTTGTCTGAAAGTCTTGAATTAAGTTTTTTTGTGAATGTTATTGATTAAATTTGGATTGATTGTCTGAGTTTGCTTTTTACTGAACTTCCCGGCTTTTTATCCATTTTTGTAATGAAGCTCATTGCATGCCATTGCGCTAATAATCTTTAAAGCTTAGCCAAAACAAGGTAAACAATTTTATTAGCGCAACTTGTTTACTTCGCCTTTCTTCCAAATTCTTAAAACTGCGATTATTACATGGTACAGTTGAGAATACCGTGGTTTGGGATTGCACTGCACAGCCTAACTTTGTAAGTCCACTAACCGTCCTGATCAATAAATTACCGCAGTGAATAAAATATGCTGGAATTACGCAATATTACCAAGGGTTATGCCCAAGGCCGGAATGTCCTGGCCGATTTGAACTACACGCTGAACGCAGGCGAGTATGTCGCCGTCATGGGTGAGTCGGGGGTGGGCAAGTCGACGTTGTTGAATCTGATTGCCGGATTGGATACGCCGGATTCGGGGGAGATCCTGATCAATGGCGCGGCGATTTCGTCGCTTGACGACGATGCTGCGACGCGACTGCGGCGTGAACAGTTCGGATTTATTTTTCAGGCGTTTCATGTGTTGCCGCATTTGACGCTGACGCAGAATATTGCGTTGCCGTTGCTGTTGAATGGCACAAGCACGGAACGTGTGGAGCAGATGCTGGAACAAGTCGGATTGCAGGGACGCGGTGGCGATTTTCCGCGGCAGTTATCCGGCGGCGAGTTGCAGCGCGTGGCGATTGCGCGGGCGTTGATTCACTGGCCCAAGTTGGTGCTGGCGGATGAGCCGACCGGCAACCTCGATCCCGATACCGCACATGAAATTTTGCAGTTGATCCGTAGCGAAATCAAAGCCAATAGCGCGATGGGCATTTTGGTAACGCATTCGCACGCGGCGGCGGCAACTGCGGACCGGGTGCTGCAATTGACCAAAGCGGGGTTGCAACCGGTTAAAGCAGGAAACGGCGCATGAACACGACGATGATATCGCGCTGGTTGCTGTGGGGTGAGTGGCGCGCGCATTGGCTGCAGTTCTTGGTGGCGCTGACCGCGATCGGCATCGGGGTGGCGATGGCATTTTCGATTCACTTGATCAATACCGCCGCGTTTAACGAATTTTCCGCAGCCAGCAAAAGTTTGTCCGGGCAATCTGATTTGCAAGTGCAGAGCCGCAGCGGTTTTTTTGATGAAATGTTGTATCCGCGGCTTGCCGGTTACCCGGAAGTGCAGCTTGCCAATCCAGTGCTGGAGCTGGATGTGACGGTATCCGGCAAACAGCAAAACCGCAATGATCATCGCTTGAAAATCATTGGCATCGATATGTTTCGTGCGATGGCGATTGTTCCCGATTTGCTCGGCTTGCCGGAAGAGGGCAAATCGTTGGATCGGGTGGCCAGCGATACCATTTTTTTATCGCCTGCTGCAATGGAATGGTTGCAAGTGCAGCAGCATGATCACTTAGAGCTGCATGCCGGGTTGGAGACGATCACGTTGCGCGTGGCCGGTGGCTTGGTGCGGGCGCGCGCCGGGCAGCGTCTCGCAGTGATGGATATCGGTGCGATGCAGTGGCGTTTTCAGCAATTGGGCGTGTTGTCGCGCATCGAATTGAAGCTGGATAATGGTGTCAATCATGCAGCGTTTAAGGTGAAGCTGGCCGATGAGCTGGGCGATGCTTTCGTCGTCACCGAACAAACTGATCAGGAAAAGCGCATTGCCAATATGTCGCGCGCTTATCGCGTCAATTTGAACATGCTGGCGCTGGTGGCGTTGTTTACCGGCACGTTCCTGGTATTTTCCACGCAGGCGCTGTCGGTAGTGCGGCGACGTCAGCAATTTGCATTGTTGCGGGTGTTGGGCTATACCCGCCAGCAACTGTTGCGGCAAGTGGTGACCGAAGGATTGACGCTTGGTGTGTTTGGTTCGGTATTGGGTTTGGCATTGGGTTATGGCGTGGCGGTATCGGCCATTCAGTTGCTTGGTGGTGATTTGGGAACTAATTTTTTCCCCGGCGTAAAACCGGGTATTTATTTGGATCCGCTAATGGCACTGCTGTTTTTTGCGGTTGGCGTAACCGTGACACTGTTGGGTAATGTTGCACCGGCGTTGGAGGCGTCTCGCGCTAAACCGGCATTGGCATTGCGTTCAGGCAGCGAGGATATGGCGATGGCCAAGCTGTCGGCGCCTTGGTATGCGCTGGTTTGTTTGGCGATCGCGTTACTGTTTACGCAATTGCCGCCTATCTTTGAGCTGCCGATTTTCGGTTACCTGGCGATTTCGCTGTTGCTGATTGGCGGTATTGCGTTGATGCCGTATTTGACCGCACGGGTATTCGTAAGATTACTGCGATTCCAATCAGATCAGCCGGGTGCGGTTGGGATGCTGGCGGCGGCCAGGCTTGCGCATGCACCGAATCAGTCGGCCATCGCGCTCGGCGGTATCCTGGCAAGTTTTAGTTTGATGGTGGCGATGGCGATTATGGTCGCGAGTTTCCGCATTTCAATCGACCAATGGCTTGGACAGGTGCTGCCGGCGGATTTATACGTGCGTACAGCGGTCAGCGGCGATCAGGGTGGTTTTCAAGCCGATGCGCAACAACAGATTAAAACGCTGTCAAGCTTTCAGCGCGTGGATTTGTTTCGTACCCTGCACCTGACATTGGACCCGAACCGGCCGGATATTACCTTGTTTGCCCGTCCGGTGGATCGCGCCGATCCGCGGAATACGCTGCCAATGACCGATGACATGCTGATGCCGGGAACGATCCCGGAAGATGTCATGCCGGTGTGGATTTCAGAAGCGATGGTGGATTTATACGGTTATAAGACCGGCGATCGCATCCGGCTACCGGTAGGAACGGCGCCGAACGAATTTCTCGTTGCCGGGGTTTGGCGCGATTATGGCCGTCAATTTGGGGCGATACAAATGCTGTTGACGGATTATCAAGCTTTGACGGGCGACATCAGCGTCAATACCGTTGCGGCTTGGCTGCAGTCCGGCGTTACTGCCGATCAGGCCATTGCAGCGTTGCGGCAACTGCCATTCGGTTCGGCCTTGGAAATTTCCAATTCGAGCGATATGCGTGCTTTGAGCTTGGAAATTTTCGATCGTAGTTTTGCAGTGACGTATTTGCTGGAAATAATCGCAGTGGTAATTGGTTTGATGGGTGTGGCGGCGAGCTTTTCCGCGCAGATCCTCGCGCGAATCAAGGAATTCGGCATGCTGCGGCATATCGGCGTGCTACGGCGGCAGGTATTGATGTTGCTGGCGATGGAAGGTGGTTTGCTGACGGTACTCGGTATCGTATTGGGTTTTTTGCTGGGGTGGGCGATCAGTTTAATTTTGGTGTTCATAGTCAATCCGCAATCTTTCCATTGGACCATGGCGATTCATATGCCGTGGCCTTGGCTGGTGTCGGTTGCTGCGGTGTTGCTGGTTTCTGCGGCCTTGACAGCGGTATTATCCGGACGCCGGGCGGTTTCCGCGCAAGTGATCCGTGCGGTACGGGAGGATTGGTAATGCTACGAAAAAAATGGATTAATCCTTGGGCGGCAGTGTTGCTGCTGATACTTAACGTAATCGGGCTCGATGGATTAGCCGATTCCGGCCGATTGAAGTCGGTTACACCTGATTATCAACTTACATTTCCGCTCGATTACGGTGCGCATGAAGATTTTCGCATCGAATGGTGGTATATCACCGGCTGGCTGGAAACGGAGGATCGCAAGTCGCTCGGGTTTCAGGTGACTTTTTTCCGTTACGCGACGGATATGAACCATGACAATCCCAGCCGTTTTGCAGCCAAGCATTTGATCATCGCGCATTTGGCGTTATCCGATCCGGCCGTAGGCAAGCTGATGCATCGCGAACGGACAGTGCGTGAAGGATTCGGTTTTGCTTACAGCAAGCAAGGCGATACCGATGTGAAATTGGATGATTGGACGCTGGTGCGCCAGACCGACGGCGCATACATCGTCGATATGCAGGACAGCGATTTCGGTTTGCAGTTGACCTTGACGCCGGCGCAAAGTCCGTTGTTGCAAGACCAAAACGGTTTTTCGCGTAAAGGACCGAAGCCGGAGCAAGCCAGCTATTACTACAGTGAACCGCATTTGAAGGTGAGCGGTACCGTGTTTCGCGATGGCAAGCCGGTATTGGTCAAAGGCAGTGCTTGGCTGGATCACGAGTGGTCGACCGCATATCTCGACCCGGATGCCGATGGCTGGGATTGGGTCGGTGCGAATCTTGACGATGGCTCGGCGTTGATGGCATTTCAGATTCGCGCTAAGGAAGGCGGCAAAGTCTGGGCGTATGCGGCATTGCGCGATGCATCCGGCGATATGACGCTGTTCGATCCCGATCAAGTTGAATTCATGCCAGTCCGAACCTGGCAATCGCCACATACCGAAGCAGTATATCCGGTTGAGATGCGAATCCGTACCGGCAATATCGAATGGCATTTAACGCCGCTGATGGATGACCAAGAACTGGATTCCCGCCAATCAACCGCAACCGTGTATTGGGAAGGGGCGGTTACGTTAACCAAGGATCGGCAGCCTGCGGGACGTGGTTATCTGGAACTGACGGGTTATGCGAAATCTTTAGAGATGTAGATGAAGTGTGTTAGAAGCCGTTCCGGTTTTAGCCGGTAACTATCAAATAAATCCAAGGATAAAACAGGGATGAGCGGGATTTTTTTACTGTAAAAGGCAATAACCATAATTTCAACACTTTCATTGTTGCCGAATGTGAGTTAGAATCACTGGGCGCAGTGATCTGGAAAGCTGGATGATTGCGGATATATTGCTCAGTTCTAAAACAGAGTTTGCTTACTAAAGCACATCTGGAGAACAGAGATTGAATTCACAATCATATTTTTATGATCGTGCAAGCAGGGAGCCGATGAACTCATCGGCATTAGTTATGATTAATGAAATAGGTTAGATAAGGAGATTAGAATGGCCGAAATTAATAGAAGAGAAACAGATGCACAAGTTCTGAGATTGTTCTTCATTTCAACAGCGGCTTTTATCGCTATTGGTGCAGCAGTTTACTTCGTTTTATAGACTGAAATACCTTTCAGCGCCCTTAAGTGGCTTAAGTTTTAGGCTGTAACATAGCTAAAAACAATTGCCGCTGACATAAATCAAAAAACAGGGCTGAATCAGTCAAATGTTTTCAAAAATAATAATTAAAATGCCCATCTATCAGTAATTTTATTTTTTCTGACAGATGGGCATTTCATTTTCTATTCACCGATAATTTCATTAAGTTGAATTGATCGGCGAAACGAAGTCTAAAAATTCCTCTCAGTAAAGCGTTCAGGTATTTCTGAATGAGTTTATTGTCCGATGTACGTTATTTATTAACAATGAAGATGATTGCTAATCATTCAACGACGTCGAATCCGGCATCAATAATTGCGTCTTTGAGTTGATTAAGATTCGTGGTCGCTGAATCAAAATGAACAATTGCTTGAGGAGGCTCAAGGGTTGCTTCGATCTGAGCTACACCCGGCACGTTTGAAAGAACGTTTCTAATACTGTTGACGCAGCCCATACACGTCATACCTTTGATTTTGATAGTGGCTATTTCCATTGTAATGATTTCCTTAAAATTTTCCTAAAGTTGCTTTTGCCAGCGTTTCAAAAGTAATGAATTGCTGACTACCGACACCGAGCTCATGGCCATGGCGGCACCGGCAATAACGGGATTGAGCATGCCTGCCGCCGCCAGAGGAATTCCCAACGAATTGTATACAAATGCGAAGAAAAGATTCTGGCGGATTTTTCTCAACGTAGCGCGCGACAAGGAAATAGCGTCAGCCACGCTCATCAGGTCATTGCGCACCAGCGTGATGTCGGCAGCTTCAATCGCAACATCGGAGCCGGCGCCGATAGCAAAACTGACATCAGCGGCGGCTAATGCAGGTGCGTCGTTAATGCCGTCGCCCACCATGGCGGTGAACCGTCCGCCGGCTTTGATATTTTTTACGGCTGAGGCTTTGTCCGATGGCAAGACTTCTGCCTGAAATTGCGTAATACCGGCTTGCTGAGCGATCGCCGCTGCAGTCACGGCGTTGTCACCGGTTAACATGATGATCTCGATTCCCAGAGATTGCAGTTGTTCCACAGCCTTGCGGGAAGTGGCGCGTAGGCGGTCGGCTATGGCCAGAAAACCGAGGACTTTACCGGTGTTATTCGAAATATCGGCGATGCCGATAACGGTTTTTCCTTCAGCTTGCAAACGATTGATTTGCTGCTCATCCAAATTATTGATTCCATGCTGCTTAAGTAATTTGGGCGAACCCACCAAATAGTGAGCGCCTTCCATAAGGGCAGTAATACCGCTCCCTGTGATTGCTGCAAAATCTTGAATCGGTTGCAATGTTACCTGCATTTTTTTAGCATGATCCAGAATTGCGCGCGCCAAAGGGTGTTCCGAGCCCTGTTCGAGAGAGGCTGTAATGCGCAGTAAATCCAGCGAATCGTGAGAATCGGCAGGAATAATATCCGTTACTTCCGGTTTACCTTCGGTCAACGTGCCGGTTTTGTCGACAATGACCGTTTGGATTTTTTCTGCGTGCTCCAAAGCTGCGGCATTTTTTACCAATACACCAATTTGTGCACCACGCCCTGTGCCTACCATGATAGCGGTCGGCGTGGCTAGCCCAAGCGCGCAAGGACAAGCGATTACCAGGACTGAAACCGCATTAACGAGGGCATTGACGAAATCTTCGGTTAACCATCCGGTAATTACGAAGGTCAGAAAGCTGATGAACACCACAATCGGTACAAATATTCCCGAAATGGTATCCGCCATGCGCTGAATAGGTGCTTTGGAGCCTTGTGCTTCTTCAACTAAATGGATAATGGCTGCCAGTTGTGTTTGCGTACCGACACTGGTCGCGCGGCATTTAAGAAATCCCTGCTGATTTTGCGTAGCGGCGAAAACTTTTGAGTCAATTTGTTTGCTGACGGGTAGACTTTCACCTGTGAGCATTGATTCGTTGACATTGGACGATCCTTCGACAACAACGCCATCGACTGGAAAATTTTCTCCGGGCCGCACTAAGAAAATATCATTGACTTGTAGGCTACTGGCGGATACTTCGATAATTTCTCCGTGGCGTTCGATACGGGCGGTTTTGGGTTGCAATCTGATTAAAGCTTCAATGGCTTCGGAAGTTTTACCTTTAGCGCGTGCTTCCATCAACTTACCCAGCAATACCAAAGTGATGATGGCAGCACTGGCTTCGAAGTAAATATGCTGATTCAATCCGAATGCTGTGACTGCGGCACTAAAGAAATAAGCCATACTGGTGCCCAATGCGACCAGTACATCCATATTGGCGCCGCCACCTCGAAGAGCATGCCAACCACCGATATAAAAACGGCGACCGATCCAGAATTGCACGGGAGTGGCCAATAGCCATTGCAACCACCGTGGCAATAAATCCATCTCGTGACCGGTAAACATTGCACCCATTTGCAATACCAACGGCAATGTGAGGATTGCCGAGATTTGGAATAAACGAAGTTCTGTTTGATAAGCAGCTTGGCGTCTTGCTTTTTGTTCAGCATGGGTATTCTCACTGATTTCGCTGGCGCCGTAACCGGCATGCACAATCGTATCGATTAATTGCTGGATCGTCACGTTACCTGGCATGAAATTGATTCTGGCAATTTCTGTGGCGACATTGACCACGGCGGTGACTCCTGGCAGCTTATTAAGCGCTTTTTCAATATGATCGGCGCAGGCAGCGCAGGTCATGTTGTGGATTTGCAGTTGTACCGACCGTGGCGTGACATGAAAGCCGGCTTTTTCGATCGCCTGAATCAGCGCGCTGGCGTTTACCTGATTCTCATCATAATTAACAAGCGCTTTTTCATTGGCGAAATTAACAGCGGCTTGGACACTTGAAAGTTTGTTCAAATTCTTTTCGATACGCGAGGCACAAGCGGCGCACGTCATGCCTTCGATGGGTAATTCAATGCGTTTGAGGGTCGGTGAGTTCACGGATTCTCCATAGTAAGCACCGGATCGAAAGGATTAATTAGCGGTCAAGAACCAAGCCGCCATCAATCCATTTGACCCGGTCACCTTGGTGAAAATTGGTTGCGTCCGGTAGATTGATAATTGTTTGTCTACCATCGTTCATGGTGATTCCGACTTGATACACACCATCGGAGCGGGCGGTATTTCCGCTGGGATTATTATAATTAGGATCGCTGATTTCCGGGCGATTTGTTCCCGGATGGTGCTGAGATTGATGTAAAACTTCACGCGCAATGGTACCGGCTACGATTCCGCCTACGATGGCATTGAATCCCGGGCCTTGTCCGATTTTATTTACAAAATCGACGATGCCGCAGTTGCTGCATCCGGATGACGAAGGTTGCCGGTAGATGATGCCGGCATCGGTACTTTTAATGCTAATGTTGTTTTTTGGTGCACTAATGGCTGTTCCAATGCGATGGATTGTTTTGGAGGGAGGGCTATCGACGCCGGATGGCGGTATTGGTACAGATTCCGTCGCCAGACTCTGTGGCTTGGAGCGCAGTGGCTGGCTCGATTCAACACCCGGTTGTTGCGCCATTGCAGTGGCGGTAACCGCGATCTTTAATAGCAGGACTACGACCGTTTGTTTTGTAAGAACAATTACATTATGATTAATCGGCATTATTAATCACCACTCTGTTGTACGTTATAGCATTATCGATTGGATTCAGTATCAGTACGATGGTTTCATTATAACGACATCTACCGGTTCTTGTTGTTGACAACTTTGATGGATTGAATATCAATCTTTTTTCTGAGGAGTATCTTCGTGTTCAGAGAAATGCTTTTGTGATTGAGGCTCTGATTCTGCCGGTATCTTTTGAGATTGTTGCTGAATCGTCATGGCGGCGATTATGATGCCCAATTCATAAAGGAGACATAGCGGCACAGCCAACATGAATTGTGAAATGACATCCGGTGGTGTGAAAATAGCGGCGATGACGAATGCGCCGACAATCACATAGGGACGTATTTCCTTCAGTTTCTCAACTGTGATGACGCCTGTTCTGACAAGTATAATGACAAAGATTGGAACTTCAAAAGTGACGCCGAACGCTATAAACATTGATAAAACAAAGCTCAGATATTTACTGATATCCGTCATGACGGCAACGCCGTCTGGTGCAAAATAAGTGATAAATTCAAATACCACCGGTAGTGCGGCAAAGTATGCAAATGCCATTCCAAGAAAAAACAGCAAGCTGCTGCCGATTACCAGCGGCAGTGCCAAACGTTTTTCATGAACATAGAGCCCGGGCGCCACGAAAGCCCAGATTTGGAATAAGGTATGCGGTAAGGTGATGACAAATGCCAGCATCATCGCAACTTGCATGGGCACAAAGAAAGGGGTTGCTACGTCGGTGGCGATCATTTGGCCGCCTTGGGGTAGTTTCTCGAGTAATGGTTGCGCCAGTAAAGTATAAAGTTCGCGTGCAAAAAAAGCGCACGGCAAAAAACCGATCAGCAACACACCCAAGATACGTATTATTCTGGCGCGTAATTCGACTAAGTGCGATAGGAATGAGCCTTCAAGCATGGTGATTGCGATCGGATGATTTCAAATTGTTTTCGTTATTTTCGCTGGAATTGATTGAAGGTTGAGCGGTATGGGCTGTGTGTGACCGGGAGGGCTCGTTATCCGCCGGCGGGATTGCCTGATCGCCGGATGATTTCTCTTCGACTGCATCATCAGCGATGGCCGTTTTCAGGTGTTCCGTATGTTGCTGAACGGAATCTTCAATGGAATGGACAGTATCCTGCATGGAATCGTGCATTTTTTTTAATTCTTCCATGCGCATTTCATTATGGATATCCGTTCTGATACTGTAAACAAAGCTTCGGCAACGGCCATACAAATGGCCGATTGTTCGAGCAACGGAAGGTAATCGTTCCGGACCGATCACGATCAATGCCACCATCGAAATAACCAGTAACTCCATGAAACTGATGTCAAACATGTTTTTTCTTAAACAGGGCGATGGCAGATAAAGCGGCTGTTCCGAGTGTTGCGAAATATATCTTCAATTCCGGTGAGCCGCTAGGATTTGGAATGAGTCTTTTCCTTGATTTCGGTGTCTGTTACTGGGTTATTAATAGGGGCTGATTGCGATGAATGACTTCCAAACGCTGCATCAGGTTTATCGTCTTTAGGGGTACGAAATGCCGCATCCCTATTTGTTGGAACGTCAATGACCGCTTGTTCCGATTGGGAAGTTTTCTCGGTTTCCGATTCTTTTATACCATCCTTGAAGCCTTTGATGGCGCTTCCGAGATCACTGCCAAGATTTCGTAATTTTTTTGTACCGAATACCAGAGCAACAATGATTAGTACAATAATCCAATGCCAAATACTGAATGTCCCCATTATTTTCTCCTTTAACTCGAAGGGGCGATCGATCAGCCATGATGAATCATACCAGGTAATCGTTCGCGACCGCCGATGATATGAAAATGTAAATGAAATACTTCTTGTCCACCGACACGACCGGTATTAATAATCGTGCGAAAACCCCCATCGCAACCTTGTTCTTTGGCTAACTTAGGTGCCAATAGTAGCATTTTTCCTAATAGCGCTTGGTGACACTCTTGGACGTCAGCAAGAGATTCGATATGAAGTTTGGGAATCAATAGAAAATGAACGGGAGCGACCGGATGAATATCATTGAAAGCGAGGATGTCTTCATCTTCGTAGATCTTGTTCGAGGGAATTTCTCTCCGTGCAATTTTGCAGAAAATACAATGATCCATGCATTACTCCTTTGTACGTGATGCTTTCTCGGTGATTCCGGAGACACCTTCCCGTCTTTCGAGTTCTTTCAACACATCATTCGGTGTGAGTCCGTGGTGAGCGAGCAAAATAAGGCAATGAAACCAGAGATCGGCGGTTTCATAGATGACCTGGTCCGGATTGCCATCTTTTGATGCCATCAATGTCTCGGCGGATTCTTCTGCAATTTTCTTAAGGATTTTATCGCGCCCGCCATGGAGTAGCTTGGCTACATAAGAACTATCGGCATCGGCGGATTTACGTGACTCGATCGTTTCTGCCAGACGATGAAGGATGGTTGTGTCGGTCATTTCGAATAAATTTTTTCTGGGTCTTTGATGACAGGCGCTGCGATAATCCATTCGGCACCCTCGAGCTTCTGGAAGAAACAGTTATGCCGCCCCGTATGGCAGGCGATGCCGCCGATTTGTTCGACCACCAGAAGTAAAACATCTTCGTCGCAATCCAGGTAAATCTCTTTGACTTTTTGAGTATGCCCGGATTCTTCACCTTTGTGCCAAAGTTTTTTACGCGAACGCGACCAATACACCGCTTCGCCTTTCTCAACAGTCATTTTAAGCGCGTCCCGATTCATCCAGGCAAACATGAGAATTTTACCGCTATTAACTTCTTGAGTGATTACAGGTATTAATCCATCTTCCGACCAGTTAATTTTGTTGAGCCAGCTATCAGCGTGCATGGTTTCGTCAGTTTCGGGTATTGAGAAACAAAATCAGTTCGATCATTTTAGCATTATAAACGTACTTCAATGCCGTGTTGTGCCATATACTGCTTGGCTTGATGGATGGTGAACTCGCCATAGTGGAAGATACTGGCGGCTAAAACAGCATCGGCATGGCCTTGTAAGATGCCATTAACGAGATGATCCAAATTGCCGACCCCGCCGCTGGCGATGACTGGAATATCGATAGCATCAGCGATCGCGTGTGTCAAAGCGATATCAAAACCATTCCGCGTGCCATCCCGGTCCATGCTGGTGAGCAATATTTCACCGGCGCCCAATGATTGCATTTTAATCGCCCATTCAATCGCATCAATTCCTGTTGCCTTGCGTCCGCCATGTGTAAAGACTTCCCAGCGCGGTGAGCCATCCGATGAGTTTACTTGTTTGGCGTCAATTGCCACTACAATACATTGCGAACCGTAGTGATCGGATGCGTCGGCTACCAATTGCGGATTCAGTATCGCCGATGTGTTGATGCTTACTTTATCGGCGCCGGCATTCAGCAAGCGCCTGACATCCTCCACTTGGCGCACACCACCGCCGACCGTAAGCGGAATAAAGACTTGCGCTGCCACCTCTTCAATAATATGAAGAATCAGGTCGCGGTTATCGGAGCTGGCGGTGATATCAAGAAAAGTAAGCTCATCCGCACCTTGTTCATCATAGCGGCGGGAAATTTCCACGGGATCGCCCGCGTCGCGCAGCTCTACAAAATTAATGCCTTTGACAACACGCCCGTTGGTTACATCAAGGCAAGGGATAATACGTTTAGCGAGGCTCATTTGATTTTAAAGCCGGTTTTGAAAATAAGAAGAGATACGGTGAGTAGGATTGAGATGTAGGCTTCCGGTTAAGGAATACTATTTTCGTTGCTGAGTTGGTCAGCCAATTCCTGAGCTTCTTTATAATCCAGGGAGCCTTCATAAATTGCACGCCCGGTGATAGCGCCAATAATACCCTCTGATTCGATTTCACATAATTTATGAACATCTTGGATGTTAGTGATGCCACCGCTGGCAATAACAGGAATGGTGAGCTTTCTGGCTAATTCGACAGTCGCCTTGATGTTGATACCGCTGAGCATGCCATCTCTGCCGATGTCTGTATAAATGATAGCTTCCACACCATAGCCCTCAAACTTTTTGGCCAGATCAACAACGTCATGACCGGTTATTTTGGACCAGCCATCAACAGCCACTTTTCCTTCTTTTGCATCTAACCCGACGATGATCTGTCCAGGGAAAGCATTACAAGCATCTTGCAGGAAGCCAGGAATTTTAATGGCGGCAGTACCGATGATAATGTAGGAAATGCCGTCATCAAGGTAACGTTCGATGGTATCGAGATCACGGATTCCTCCGCCTAATTGGATTGGAATCTGACCATTCAAGGCTTCCACAATTTCAAGAATCGCAGCCTCATTCTTTGGTTTTCCGGCAAATGCACCATTCAAATCAACCAGATGCAGTCTGCGCGCGCCTTGGCTAAGCCAATGAGCGGCCATTTCACCAGGCTCTTTAGAAAATACGGTAGCGTCCTCCATGACGCCTTGTTTTAGACGTACACAATGCCCGTCTTTAAGATCTATCGCAGGAATAATCAGCATAGCTTAATCATAATTAATAATTGATTGAAAGTTAAGTGATAAAAATCAGTTGGCTGTTTTTTTCTTAGCTGTGCGGCATCCATTTGGCAAAATTACTTAATAAAGTTAATCCTGCTATTTGGCTTTTTTCTGGATGAAACTGTACCGCGAAGATATTATCTTTTGCAACGGCGCAAGTAAATGGGAAAGGGTACTGGCTTTGTGCTGCAATTGATAGAGAATCGGCAGTTTCGACGTAATAGCTATGCACGAAATAAAAGCGAGAATCTTCGTCAATGCCTTGCCATAACGGATGTTGATTGACTTGATGAACTTGGTTCCATCCCATATGCGGTACTTTAAGTTTTTGCCCATCTGCGGTTTTCATCTGTGAAATAGGGAAATGTACGACTTTTCCGGGCAGAATATTGAGACCTTTGACGTTTCCTTCTTCACTTTCTTCAAACAGCATTTGCAAACCCAGGCAAATACCAAGGTAAGGTTTGTGGGTGGCCGCTTCTATCACGGTTTCACGCAGTCCGCGAGTTTCCAGTTCGTGGATACAATTACGCATTGCACCTTGTCCCGGAACGACGATTCGCTTTGCTTTTGATACAAGATTCGGATCACTGGTAACCGCGATCGAAGCTGTCGGAGCAACATGCTCAAAGGCTTTTTGCACGGAGCGTAAATTTCCCATTCCGTAATCTACAATTGCAATATCAATCATACAATATGGTGTAGTCGAACTCAGTCGCTTATAAAGAGCCTTTGGTGGATGGAATAATGCCGGCAGCCGCCGGATCATGTTCTATTGCCATGCGCAACGCGCGTCCAAACGCTTTGAATATGGTTTCCGCTTGATGATGGGCATTTCTTCCGGATAAATTGTCGATATGCAAGGTTATCAATGCGTGATTAGTAAGTCCCTGAAAGAACTCGTGAATAAGATCTACATCAAAATCACCGATCCGGGCTCTGGTAAATTCGACGTTAAAGACCAAACCAGGACGTCCGGATAGATCTATGACAACTCGTGATAATGCTTCATCCAGTGGAACATAAGCGTGTCCGTAGCGGCGCAGGCCTTTTTTATCTCCCGCTGCTTGAATCAGCGCTTGACCCAAGGTAATGCCGATATCTTCGACCGTATGATGAGCATCGATATGAAGATCTCCTTTTGCAGCTATTTCTATATCGATCATGCCATGCCGTGCGATTTGATCGAGCATATGATCAAGGAATGGTACACCGGTTTTCAGGACTGACTTACCCGTTCCGTCTAAATCAAGATGGACATTGATTTGGGTTTCCAGTGTATTTCGAATGATTTGTGCGTGACGCATAGAGAAGCTTGGATGGATTGAACAAGTTTTAGTGGTTTTAAGCTATTTCATTCAATAGGGATTGCAATGCCGTGCAAAATTGTGAATTTTCTTCCGGTGTTCCAACCGTTACACGCAAACAATTCTCTAACAATGGATGCGTGCCATCAAGGTTTTTGATTAATATTCTTCGTTGTTTGAGCGCCTGAAAGATCTGACTGGCTTTATTAACACGAAACAAAATAAAATTGGCTTTTGAAGGATATGCCTCAACATTTTTCATTGTAGCAAAAAAAGTACTCATTTTTGCGCGCTCTGATTTAATAGCTTCGGCTTGCTCCGATAAAACCGCTGTATGATGTAATACTTTTTCTGCAATTAATTGCGTCATAATGCCAATATTATACGGTAAACGCAATTTTTCGAGTTGCTCCAACCATTTTGGCTGCCCGATTAATAATCCCAATCGTAAGCCGGCTAACCCGGATTTCGAGAGTGTGCGCATTAATAACAGATTGGGATACTCGGACAATTCATCCATAAAACTGGTATCGGCAAATGCTTGATAAGCTTCATCGACAACCACGATACCAGGAGCCGCTGCGATTATTTTTTTTATCGCCTCGGGATCGAACAGATTGCCGGTTGGATTATTAGGATACGCCAGAAAAATGACTGCCGGTTGATGTTCAGCTATCGCATTCAGCATCAATTCCAGATTCAGTGAAAAATCATTCTTTAAGGGTACTCCGACATACCGGATATGCGTAAAAGTGGCAATCATCCGGAACATCACAAAAGCAGGTTCGACACTCATCAACACTGCATCGGGCTTGGCTGCCGCCATGGCGATGATCTGTATGATTTCATCGGATCCATTGCCAAGTAGAATGCTCATGTCATCCGGAATGGTGAGCGCGCGGCGTAATGATGTTTTAAGTGAAGCCGCACTGGCATCAGGATACCGATTGATCGGCGCTTGCATCATCAGATTGGCAATTTCTTCACGTAATACAGGCGGTAACGGATAGGGGTTTTCCATTGCATCCAACTTGATCATGCCGGTTGCGGGAGGGACATGATAAGCGGACAGCCCAAGAATCTCAGGCCGGAAAATTTGTTCTGGATGAATGGCGCTTGACATAGGCGCGTATTCTAACTCAATACGATGTTTGAAGTTTAATTTGTTGTTAAGAATCTAATACTGGGTAACATACAACTGCAGGAGCGTAATTTTTTACGCTGCCAGCTCTTCAGTAAGTAAGTGAATTTCATGCTGGCAGCTTCGTACCCTCTCACATGCCGCGATAGCTTCCGCTTCATTGATTCCTAATGATTCCATTAATATGGATGTTCCCAGATAAGGGCATCCATCAACGGTTATGTGATTTTGGAGTAATCGATTAGCAATGGCGATCAGTTTTACATAGTGAGCATGTTTCCCGGAATAATCGGGAAAATGTTGCTCGGCAACGGTGATAGCAACTTCTTCCGGTAAATTCCATGCTTTAATCAAATACATTCCGATCGTATCATGCGTGATACCGAAAACCTGCAGTTGAATGGAACGGATATCCTGATTTGGATAACGCGTGATTAAATCATTCAAATAGGCGAACTCTCTGGGATAGAGATGGGCGAATAAAAAATATCCAAAATTATGAAATAATCCGCCTAAATACATTAAGTCACTATTGATTAAGTGTTTATTTGGAATTATCTGGCATAATTCGCGACAGAGTATGGCGCATTCCAGGGTTTGATTCCAGATACGATTGCGACCCAGTACGCCATTATTGGACATTTTTAGACAACCGGAAGAGACGATACTCATCGATAAGTTAAGCGCAGTATTGAATCCTATAACCAAGGATATGGCGTGATGTACCGAGTTGATCCGGTTGCCGTAGCCGAATACGGACATTCTTGCATATCTCATAATAAAGGCGGATAGACCGAGATCTTGTTCGATCAACTCTGTAAGCTGATCAAGATTTGCATCAGGGTTATTGCGGAGCTTTAAAAGCGAATGTGCTGATTCAGGGAGCGGCGGTATCTGTCCGGCCTGCTGTAAGATGCTGCGGAAGTTCTGGCTAAATTCCAATTTATTAATAAACAGCATGAATTCCGTCTCAGTGTCTCGATGTCGGGGTGGGCACTCGCTCATGACGAGTGCCGTCAGTTGTTGGTATTTCTTTGGAGTTGTTGTTATGAAACAGGGTCATAAATGAATAAAAAAATCCCCATGTGTTAGCGACATGCTTTATCTTTTCTTTATGTTTACTTATAGCAGGCGGGTCATGTCACCAGAGCGGAAACCAATAAGGGGTTCATTAAAATTCTTTCCGAAAGCGATGACTTTAAATAGCTCTCCCATTTCAGCAGGGCTGACTAGTTTTTGCAGTTGATTGGATTGAGGTAAGTAACGAATTGTATCCTCAGCGGCAGTTTGAGACAAAATGGTTGTGATGCCGCAATTAATTAGGAAATGAGCCTGTGTCGTATATCCCATTAACTGTAGCCCGGCATTAATCGCTGCGATTGCGATGGCGCTGAATTCAACATGACTGGTTATATCCTGCAAACCCGGGAGATAGAAAGGATCGTCATGAGCGTGATGGCGATAATGGCACATGAACGTACCTTGATTGCGTTGCGGGTGATAATATTCGCTTCGGCCAAAACCATAGTCGATCAGCAAGATTACGCCTTCCCGAAGCCGTTCCGCCAAGCTGCATACGAAACCTGGGGCGGCAAGATTAATTTCGCTGAGGTACTCAAAATCCGGAAGATTATTGGGATTAATCTCGTGAATCAATTCCTCAGCAATGGTATTCAACTGCGGACTCCGGATCGGACGGTCTTGCCAGAAAAACCGATTATTTTCCGCGGAAACTCCGCGTTCCAACGCAATGCTGTTTTGCCATTTAATGATGTGCACTGGCATTGCATCCAGCACTTCATTGGCGATGACGACGCCGGTCAGTTGCTCGGGCAATTGATCAAGCCATTCGACTTTCTGCATTAATTGGGGAATTTCATTGGCGATCAGTATCTGTTGGCGTTGGCGTAGTTCGGCGCTAACCTCCAGAATAAAATATTTCTCCGGTAAAACATTGAATTTTTCCAGCTCCAGTAAAATATCGCGAGCCAATTTTCCTGTGCCGGCTCCAAATTCAAGAATATTGGGCTGCGCCAATAATGGGAGAATTTGTTTTAGCTGATGAGCCAACGTGCGGCCGAATAACGGAGAAAGCTCCGGAGCTGTGACAAAATCGCCTGCGCTGCCCAATTTGGTGGCGCCACTACTGTAATAACCCAATCCAGGTGCGTACAATGCAAGATTCATATACTGCTCAAATGAGATCCAGTGGCTGGCTGCATGAATCTGTTTTTGAATCATTGCTTGAACCAGTTGGCTGTGTGCTAGAGCTGATTCATTGGGTAATAGCATGTTTATGATCAATAGGGTGGCAGGTAATATTAAAGTGAATTATAAAGTTTTTGCTACGATTGGGCCATAGTGTATCAGTTCTTTGAGAGAGGTGTCTGTGCAAGGAAAAGTAATACTGGTTACCGGAGGGGCAAAGCGGGTCGGGGCGGCGATATGCCGGCGACTGCATGCGCGAGGTGCTTCTCTGATAATACATTATCGATCATCACTCGGTGAAGCGAAGATGCTATCCGACGAATTAAATCGGCAACGGCCGGAATCGGTGGCATTGGCGCAAGCCGATTTGCTCGATATGGATTTATTGCCGTGCTTGATCGAGAAGGCGATCAATCGTTTCGGACATTTGGACGTGCTTATCAACAATGCATCCAGTTTTTTCCCGACGCTGCTCCAGCAATGTACATTAGAGGACTGGAAGGATCTTGTCGGCAGCAATCTGCAAGCGCCACTCTTCCTGACGAAAGCGGCTGCAGCCTATCTTAAAGAGCGCCATGGATGCGTTGTTAATATTATTGACATTCATACCGAACGGCCGCTGAAAAACTATGTGATCTACAATGCCGCGAAAGGGGGATTATTGGCATTGACTAAATCGCTGGCTGTGGAAATGGCGCCCGAAGTACGTGTGAATGGTGTTTCACCGGGGCCGATCTTATGGCCGGAAGCAGGCGAATGGTCCGATACAGCGGCACGTCAACAAATTATTGCCAGCACCTTGCTCCAACGTTGCGGAGAGCCCGACGACATCGCCAAGACGGTACAGTTTTTAATCGCGGATGCGCCCTATATTACCGGGCAAGTCATCGCCGTGGATGGTGGACGTAGCATTTCTCTATAACGGCAAACAATGTCTTGTACCGGACATTGCCCCTGCGGCTTCATGAAAACTACGAAACCGGTTCTCTTATCCTTTCCCAGATCTTTGAATTTTAATCCAAAGCTACAAACATAGCGCCGGGTTGCATCCGAATCGATCATTATTGCGTATGAATTAATAGAAGCCTCTGCTTCGCGAGTGGTTTGTCGAGAAAGCGGGATGCCACTTGACTATTAATTTGCAAAAAAGGAGAGAACAGGATGTCAAAGGAAACTATTCGAGTCATCGCTGAAATAACGGCACGTGTTGATAAAGTTGCCGCAGTGGAAGCCATTCTGAAGAAAATTATCGTACCGACACGGCAAGAAAATGGTTGCTTGAGTTATCAGTTGTTCAGGAGGAGAAATCATACGGCGGAATTCTTGTTTATTGAAGAATGGACGGACGAAAAGGCTGTCGATGCACATTTCAAAACACCGCATCTACAGGAAGCCTTAAATCAAGTGACACCGCTTCTGGCCAAAGCGCCTAATATTCAAAAATATACGTGGCTTGCTTAGTGCGAGCTATGAATCCGAATACGACAGGGAGCGAGCAATGAATATCAATGCGGAAGAACTTGAAATCATGACACAATTTGTGCATGGTCTCTGTATCAATGATGGGCGGAAATTTTCGAACTGGGGATTGAGCCGTTCGACACAACCGGCAGTATACGTTGAACCGATCAGCTATGCCGACGTACAAGCGGTTGTCCGCAATACCGCGCAATTTCCCACGCCGGTGCGTCCAATCGGCTCCATGCTGTCGGTCACTGAAACCGTCATCAATGACGGGGGTACACTGTTATGTACACGCAAACTGGACGCTATCCTTGGTTTGGAAGTCGATGACTGCGGACGGCAGGTCGTTCGAGTCCAAGCCGGGTGCCGATTGAAAAAATTGAATATCTGGTTGCAACAGCAGGGGTGGGAGATTCCTTTTCAGGCGGAAATCGGTGAGGCGACGGTCGGTTCGGTATCGGTTGGGGACACCAAGGAATCATCGCTTGATGGACCGGGTTATTTTTCCAGCCATGTCGTTGCAATCCTCTATATTGATGAATATGGAAGCTTGCGTATTCTTTCGGATAAGCAGGATGATGCAGCTTTCTATGAATTTACATGTAGTTTCGGGTTAAGCGGTATCGTCGTGGAGTGTTTGATAGAAGTTCGTCCGGCCAGTTTATGCCGGGCGAATGTTACCTTACATGCCTATAGCAGTCCTCAGGCTTTGTCCGACGGTATTTTGCAATTACGCGAGCAATGCGACGCCTTGCTGGCGGTCGTGATATTGCACCAACTGGCATGTTTTTCGGAACAGCGATACCGGACCGACGTAACTGACGCGGCGCTGAACAGCTCGCCGCTGCAATGCGAGCAGTATCGTCTCGCTAAGCGGCAGGCAATACAGCATGGATTCGATGGCAGCCATTTGCCGCAACCACAGGGCATTGTTTTTCCGCGAAGCGATTTTGTTAATGAATATTGGCAGCCCGAGGAAGCCGAGAATCGCTTGGATTTTCAATACTATGAGCACGATATTGGGATGTTCGGACGTGTAATCGGCGAATCCTATCGCTTCACAAAATCGTTCGAAAAAAATACCGGGTTTGTGCCGACCGGTTGGGCGACTTACTTTGTGTATCGTCCGGAAAAAGAACGGAAACCTTTTGGCATTTACTCCGGAGGTAGCGGTATTTCGTGTTCGTTCGATCCGATTTACTGTAATCCTAACGAACCGTTATGGCAGCGGTTTGCGAAAGAATACAATCGTGTTGCGATTGATACCTTGGGAGGCAACGCTTCGCCTATCCAAACGCAATGGCTGCAACCGGGGGATGTCAGTATTCCGCGGAAGCTGGCGCGCGAGCGTTTTACCTCGCCTTATTATCAGCAGTTCCTGGTGTGATGGTTTTTGCGTCAGCATTGAGGAAATGTGCTGTACGGTGCATCTGATGATATATTCCACGAAAAGGGAACTATAGGATTGTCCACGATGGTTGGGGTTTGATGAACGGTGTCAACAAGCGATAGCAATTGCCGTGTTAGCCATGCCGAAGATGGGCAAATGCATTCCTGGGTGATCGCAATCGGGATGCAGGATGAGCAGGCGCTGGCCAATCTGTACGAGGCGACATTGGCGCGTGTCTATGGTATCGCGTTACGCATTACACGCAACGTGCAAGCAGCGGAAGAAGTCGCTGAAGATGTTTATTGGCAGGTCTGGCGTGAAGCGCCGCGTTTTGATGCGAAGCGCGGGAATGTCACGGCGTGGTTATTGACCATTGCACGCAGCAGAGCGCTTGATTATTTGCGTAAACAAGATGACGCTGAACTTTGTGAAGAACCGGAGTTGCTATTGATGAATGAGCCTTCTCGCGATGGTGATCCTGAAGGCTTGCTGGCGGCGACGCAAAAGAAACATAAACTGAATCAAGCGTTGCTGCAATTGGAACCGGTGCAGCGGCAACTGGTGGCAATGGCATTTTTTCGTGGTTTGACACACGAAGAAATTACCGTTTTTACAGGCATGGCATTAGGAACCGTAAAATCGCATATTCGGCGTGCACTCAAACAACTGCATGATGTGCTCGAGGACGATTTGATCAAAGGCTTTGAATGATGAAGAAACGCTACTCATTAGATCCGCAAGATCCGCAGCGAGCCGGGGCGATTGAGTCGACTTTACTGGAAGGGCTGGAGCCATTGCAACCAACGACGCAGCAACGGTCGAATATTCGTGAGCAATTGTTTAAGCGTATTCATGCCAGTGCAGCGGCAGAGTCTATGCGTATTACGGTTCGCCGTGATCAAGGCCGATGGCGCAAGATTCGTTCCGGTGTCCGGGCTAAGCTGCTGGACCAAAACAGTCGCGCTTTTCTGTTGGATATTGACCCAGGCGCCAGTCTCCCGGCGCATCGCCACCATGAAGACGAAGAATGTGTCGTATTGCGAGGTTCTGCGAGTTTAGGCGAGCTGAACGTCAGTGCCGGTGATTATCATTTGGCGCGTTCCGGGAGCCGTCATGGCCGCATTTTCTCTGAAACCGGAGCGTTGCTCTATTTGCGGGGAATACCGGTGGGTCACGCCACGGAAGTGGCGCGCGATCTGATCACTGCTTTTTTACCCGGAGATGGCCGCGAATTAATAACGGTGCGCGCGCAAGAGGGTGAATGGACGGATCTGGCGCCGGGCGTTGCAAGCAAGCCGTTGTTCGAAGATGGCGATATGTGCTCCTCAATGATCCGTATCGACGCGGATGCTGCCTGGCCGGCAGCGCAACAATCGCTGATACGAAGTGAGGAATGCTTGCTGCTTGAAGGCGATGCATTTGTCGGTGATACCTTACTGTGCGCCGGTGATTGGCAGCTCGCACCGGCAGGAACGCAGTCGCGTTTGATAGCATCCGACAAAGGCGCGTTGCTGTTTGTACGGAGCGCGTATAATCGCATCAACCCGGCAGGGTAAATCAATCAAACCGGAATCCTTAATGCGGTTATGCGGTTGCTTATGGATGCGATGTGTTTTAATCGCAACCGTGCTTGGCAGTTCATCGATGTCTAAGAACCCACTATTTCCACGATAAAAAATTACTCATGTCGAACAACCACGCTAATACCGATCGAAATCTCACTACAATGCAGCAAAGAAGTTTGAAAGCCGTGTGGCACCCATGTACGCAAATGAAACAACACGAAACCTATCCGCTGGTACCGATCGTACGGGGGAAAGGCGTGTGGCTTTATGACGCCGAAGGGAAACGTTATTTAGACGCGATCAGTTCCTGGTGGGTCAATTTATTCGGGCATGCAAATCCTGTCATTAATAACGCGATCCGCGATCAACTCGAGAAAATAGAACATGTCATGCTGGCGGGTTTTACGCATGAGCCGGTCGTTTCGTTGTCGGAGCGGCTCAAGAAAATAACCCCTGGTTCGCTCGGTCATTGTTTTTATGCCAGCGATGGCGCATCAGCGATTGAAATCGCATTAAAAATGAGTTTTCACTATTGGCTGCTGTGCGGGCAGCCGCGCAAAAACCGTTTTGTCAGTTTACAAAACGATTATCACGGTGAAACACTGGGCGCCTTGTCAGTGACCGATGTCGCCATCTTCAAAGAAACCTATGCGCCACTGTTGCGACCATGCACGCATGTGCCGACACCGGATTGGCGTTACGCGGAAAAAGGCGAGTCGGCGCAGGATTATGCGCTGCGTGCGGCCGCCGCGCTGGAAAACCATTTGGCGAAACATCATGAAGAGACCGCCGCGTTGATCCTGGAGCCGCTGGTGCAGGGCGCCACCGGCATGGGAATGTATCATCCGGTGTATCTGCAACGTGCTCGTGAAATCTGCGATCGCTACCAGGTGCATTTAATCGCCGATGAAATTGCCGTCGGCTTTGGCCGTACCGGAACCCTATTTGCTTGCGATCAAGCGAATATCACGCCGGATTTTATGTGTCTCTCCAAAGGATTAAGCGGCGGCTATCTGCCGTTGTCAGTGGTTTTAACAACCGATACGGTTTATCAGGCGTTTTATGACGATACCGCTGCACGCGCGTTTTTGCACTCGCATTCGCATACCGGCAACGCGCTGGCGTGCCGCGCGGCGTTGGCGGCACTGGACATCTTTGAGCAGGATTCAGTCATCGCAACGAATCAAAGTAAAACAGCCTATCTCAACACACGCGCGGCAGCGCTGGTTGAACACCCGAAGATCAGGAATTTCCGTAATTGCGGCATGATTTGGGCGTTTGAAGTGGATACCGGAGATCGCGATTTTGCAGCACAATGCTTTCAGGCCGGATTGCAGCAACAGTTATTGCTACGGCCTTTGGGGAACACGATTTATTTTATGCCGCCGTATATCATCACAAACGAGGAAATCGATCATTTGATTGATGGTACAGTACGTGTGCTGAGTACGATATAACTTTCTGCGAGGAAATGATTGCCATGCAACTGACTTTCCTGGGAGCCGCCGGTGAAGTGACGGGCTCCAGTTATTTGATTGAAACCGGAACGGTACGGTTTCTGGTGGATTGCGGCATGTTTCAAGGCGGACGCGAAGCTGACCGGAAAAATCGCACCGCTTTTAAATTCGATCCGCGGGCGATTGATTTTGTATTGCTGACACATGCGCATATCGATCATTCCGGGCTACTGCCGCGGCTTAGTACCTGGGGATTCCGCGGGCCGGTTTATTGCACGGATGCGACCGCGGATCTTCTGCACGTGATGCTCAAAGATAGCGCCTATATTCAAGAGAAGGAGGTTGAATGGCGCAACCAATCGCGCCGCCGTGGCCGTTCCACTCAGGAACTGGCGCCGCTCTATACCGTTGCGCAGGCGGAAGCGTTGCTGAAGCAATTGGTGCGGGTGAATTACGACACCGAGATTAATCCGCATCCGACGGTGCGCTGTTGTTTTCGTGACGCCGGGCATATTCTGGGGTCCGCGATTATTGAATTGTGGATTAAGCAGCGTTCGGTCAGCAAAAAAATCGTATTTTCCGGAGATCTGGGGCAACCGGGGCATCCGGTAGTGCGTGATCCGACTTTTATCCGGCAAGCGGATGTACTGTTGATCGAATCCACTTATGGTAACCGTCTGCACCGCAATATGGCGGACACACTCGATGAACTGGTATTGGCTATTAACGATACGCTGATCCGCAAAGGCGGGAACGTTATCATTCCGGCATTTACCGTTGGCCGCACGCAGGATTTGCTGTTTTTACTGATCGATTTGTACCGCAAAGGAAAATTGGGGGAAATGGATATTTATGTGGATTCCCCGATGGCGCAAGCCGCAACCGAGATTACTCTGAAGCATATCGCGCTGCTCGACCAGGAATCCGCCGATGCATTGAAATGGATGAATGACCATAGCAAAAAACCTCGCATTCATTTTGTGCAGGACATTCAGGAATCCATGCAACTTAATGAAATGAAAAAGGGAAATATTATTATTTCCGCCAGCGGCATGTGCGATGCCGGACGGATCAAGCATCATCTCAAATACAATCTCGGCAGACCGGAATGCAGCATCGTGATCACCGGTTTTCAAGCCGAAAGGACTTTGGGTCGGCGATTGGTGGACGGCGTCAAACAAGTCAAGATCTTTGGGCAGGATATTCGCGTCCGGGCTGCGATTTACACCATCGGCGGGCTCTCCGCGCATGCTGATCAGGCCGGTTTGCTTAACTGGCTGCGCCACTTCGAGAAAAAGCCGGAAAAGATTTTTGTTGTGCATGGTGAATATAGTAATTCCGCTGCGCTGACCGCTGTGATGCTGACTGACCTGAAATGGGCGGCCAGTATTCCGGACTATTTATCGACTGTTGAATTGTGAGCAACCGGGGATTCTTATGTTTGGAAAAAAGTGGTAGCCGGCGCCGGTTTGCCGATGTAATAACCCTGCGCATAATCGATATCGAGCTTTTCGATTAATGCCAAGACTTCCGCATTCTCCACGAATTCAGCGGTGGTGCGTTTACCGAATCCTCTGGCGACGCTGCATAATGCATTGACCAGGATCAGATCGTCACTGTTTGCGGAAAGGTTGCGGATAAACGAACCGTCAATCTTGACGACATCCACCGGCAGCTCTCTTAAGTAATAAAAAGACGAAAAGCCGACGCCGAAATCATCCAATACAAAACCGCAACCAAGTTCTTTGATTTCTATCATTAGTCCACGTGCACCGGGTAAATCCTCCAAGGCGGCGGTTTCGGTAATTTCGAACATCAAGCTGGCCGGATTCATCTGATTCGACACCAGTTCTTGTTTGAGTATAGGTAATAATTCCGGGTCATTAAACGCATGCGCCGATAAATTGATCGAAAACGTAGCGTGAAAACCGTTCTTGTAAATATGGGCGATTTGTGTAATTGCTTTGCGCAATACCATGTGATCGATGGCATGGATCAATCCGGTATGTTCCGCAGCGGGGATGAAGTCGGCGGGCGAAAGCATGGAGCCGTCATTATCTTTCATGCGCAGTAATACCTCGTAATGCGAGGTTTCTTTCGTTTTGACATGCATGATGGGTTGCAGATAAAGCACGAAATTATCATGTAAATGCGAGTATTCGATCTTTTCCTTCCAATAAACCAATGTGTGTATCCGTTCCCGGCTGCGGTCCTGGTCCGAAAACAGGTACCAGGCATTTCTTCCTTTTGCTTTTGCCTGGTACATCGCGAGATCGGCTGCTGCGAGCAGATCATGGATATTGGCGCCGTGTTCCGGAAATAATGCAATTCCGATACTGGCTGAAATTTTATGGGTACGATTATTAATCGTTAACTGTGCTTGACCCAGTTGCGACAAAACTTTTTTTGCGACTTCTATGGCGCCGCTGGCGTTGATTTCCGGCAGGATGATTGCGAACTCATCGCCTCCCAGACGGCCGGTGATATCATCGGTGCGAATGGTTTGGGAAAGCATGCTGGCGACCATTTTTAGTAGCGAATCACCCGCTTGATGACCACTGGTGTCGTTGATGTATTTAAAACGATCCAAGTCGAAAAATAACAACGCTCCGGGATGTTGATAGCGTTCCGCGCGACTCAATACTTGCTCCAATTCTTCGCTGAATCGCCGCCGGTTAAACATATTGGTTAAAGGGTCGTGATCGGCTAGCCAGGCGAGATGGCCTTCGACGCGCTTGTATTCCGTTACGTCGAGCCCCACTGACAATATGGATGGATCGTTTTCGGCTTGCTTATCCAGATGCGAATGCAGCCAAGCCACGTGCCGGGTTGTTCCATCTTTGCAGTGGGTAATGGCTTCATGGCGCAATTGCATTCTTTCGCCAAGGTGAATTTCTTTAAAGCGAAAAAGCAGATCTTGTGATTCGTACTCCGGAATCAGCGTTTGCAAAAAAGATTTGTCCTTTAATTCCACTTCCGTATAGTGGATGAGCATTTCACCGTAGGTGTTTAAGGACATTATCCGGCCTTCGGAGCTTTGTGTTAGCACGATAGCCTGCGCGGTATCCAACAGGTTTTGAACGAAATCCCGTTCTTTACTGAGCGCGTTTTTTTGCTCAATCAACATTTTTGTCCGAGTCGATACCTCCTGCTCCAGTTTTTCCAATTGGAGCGATAAGGATACGGCTGCTTCCGATAGCGTATCGACCTCGTCTCTGACGTGTTGCTTCTGGTCTGCTGAAGCGAGTGATAAACGAAACTTCTCAAACTGTCCGTTGGCGAGGAGCGGCAGTACAAAAATGACATCTCGCAGCTTTGCCAGTAATCGGGTAAATATGAAAAATAACAATATCTCCGAGAAAATAAGCCCCAGCAAGCCGATCAGAGCGATTTTCCATATGGAGTCGTGAATGTTTTTTACTGCGGCGGTTACATCGGTGATGATAATCAGGTGTGCTTTGCCCGGTTCGTAAGAATCCAGAGGAAATAATTTCATTTGCACATATCGGTTATTCCAGTGAAGCTGAATGCTGTCTTTGAGCGTGTGCATTTCCGGATACAATTGATTGACTCGTTTCAGAATATCGTGATTGCGCTCTTTATTGGTGAGAGCGGAAATTTGAACACCCCAGTTTGAAATTTCGATATCCTGTTGAGACAGTGGATTATCCTTGGTTGAGATCAATAAACCGATATCCGCTCCGGAAATTCGTTTGAAGGCCAGAAATACATCCACCAGGGAAATTCCCATCGCCACTACGCCCACTTTCCTGCCTCCCACCAGGATGGGAGCGATCAGATATTGTATGCAGCTTTCGCGGCAAAGCAGAGGATTGATGGGATGTTCCGATTGATTGACATGGCGGACCCATTTAGAAAGCAATTGATCGTCATCAATGGTTACATCGAGGCTGTCCCAGCTCGCGTTTAATTGATTCGAGGCGTTATAGAAGTGAATGAACTCAACGTCATTATGGAACTGTAATAATGCCCAATGCGCATCGAAAACATGACTGATGTTTTCACCATCGCTCGTCAACAAAGCTTTTTTCATTCCATCCAGGAATGGGATCATTTCAGCAAGCTGATGCAAGTTCCGTGTGGTAGTGGTGATCAGACTGTTGATCTCAAGCGAGTATCGCCGGTATTCGACTTCTTGCTGATTGGCAAAGTTGGTCATTAAGCCGAGGTAGCTGACAAAACAAAACAAAGAAACGACCGCGAGCAAAATCAAACTGCTTCCGAACGAGATTTTCCATCGTAAGCTGCGGAATTTACGTCCCTTCGGTTGAGAGTCGACAGGTATATTATTCAATTTAACCCCGGAACTGTTGTACAACAGAACGTTTACTCAATCCGTAAAACTCGGAAAATTTATCTTTGCCGGTGAACGGTTGTGTTGAAAAGTACCCGGAATTCCGATCAATGTTAAGCTATGTTTCATTTTCTGACTGCCGCCAACCGTGTTTCTTGTTGTGCTCGACGAATTATTCAGTGTTTTTCTAGAAGCGATAAGACGCTTGAATCCCGTAAAGATTCCAGTTCTCTTCGGTGTCTTTTGCAACCGGATTATCCAGTCGCGACAGCCATCCGGTTCCGTTCACATGATGAAATTCAGCCCGCAGCATGAATTCCGGCGTGACATTCCAGCGTAAACCGACGGTAATGTCTCTGGCAAAACGGCTATGCTCAAGACCGTGGCGCGCTGGATTTTGAGCCGCCCACCGGCTGCCGTCACGATCCGATCTATCGATAAAGAGTGCATCATACCGCAAAATTCCTTCAATTTTCGGAGTAAAACGATACTCGCCCTGGAAATAATAGCTTTCACCGATGAAATCCAAGCCATTCAACGCTGGGACTCTAAAATTGTTGTTATATTTAAATGGTCGGATCGCATATTCGGAAGTCAATGTCCATCGTTCCGCGTTGTATTGGGCCGAAAAAATGACAGGTGTAAATCGGAGTGCTCCTGGACCAATCGGATCGCCGAGCCGGTGATTGGGATCATAACTGGTATTCAACCATATACCGCTGACGCCTAAACGTAGCCGCTTGTCATTTGTTTCAAAAATTCCCCGGCCAATGTACCCCACTTCTCTTTCCAGTTTGCCTGGTCGCACTCCACCGAGTAACGAACTTTCGGTATCTTTGTCGTTGACAATTGGTAGTGAGACGCCGAATTGTGTAGACAGCGTGCCCCAATCGAATACTGCTGTATCGCTGTATAGCTGCACGGAATCGCTGGAAAGCCCCAAATTACGAGTGCGATCAAAATAGATCGACTGTGGCAGCAGAATACTAGGTCGTGTAAATGCAACATCCCGGGTTTCATTGTAAAAACCGAATGGATTTTTGATCCGGCCAACACGGATTCCGAGCTGATTGGTCTCTTGGGAATATAGACGATAATCCAACACCGCATAATCGAGCCGCGGCGTGCCGCTATTGCCTGCACCAGCACGCCGGGACAGCACTTGCGCCGATAACTGAAGACGCGGCAATGGCCTGATGGAAGCATTCAAACCTGCTTCGGTAAGACCGAAGCTGCCGCCATTATCGCTACCTCCGAAAACATTGTTATCCGAAGTCGCAATGTATGCCTGAGTGACAAAGCCGTGAATCTGCAAATCGCCAGGGAGATCATTGTTACGGAAACGGTCGATGACTGACCTGACGAATCCGGGTTTTTTCTCCGGCGTATCCGGCTGGTTGGCCGGCGCAGGCAACTCCGTCGCAAGGGGTCTTTTGATGGATGGATTATCTGCGTCAGGTTGCGGTTTCGAATTCGTATTTTCCTGTGCGTGCGCAGAAAAACTGAAAAGCAACGACAACGTTGCCACTCGCACGATTAACCGTAATCCTGAACCGATAAGACGGTTACTTAATTTCGAGCACATTAACATTTTCATTGATATTTGCTTTCCATAAATAACCGATTGCCCCGGGGGTGCTGGAAATCTTTGCAAGCATTTCCTCGTTTGAGTTGACTTTTGTTGGAGCTTGACCAGTGCCTGAGAAAACCAATCGATCCCAAGTGGACCTCAATTGATAAGGGAAAACGTTTAATTTTTCCTTGGAAAAGATCTGGTGCAATTCATCGTCATCGGATAACACAAAAACCCGAATCTTAGTGCCGTCCGGCCAGGTTTTTAAGCGCATGCTGAAGATGGAGCGCAGTGAATTGACCGTGAGGGTTTTTTCGTCTACACCGGGATTGGTGACAATTTCGTATGGGCTTTCCGCCCTGACTCCGGTATCCATGCACCAAAGGTATAAAGTCAAAGCCAAGCATAAGCCTGCTTTAACTTTTAACCGATAATTACTGGATAATTGGTTTCGTATCGATGAATGAAATAAATTCAAGAAACAGATTCCCGATTCAGAGTTATTTCATTAATCAGTTAGCTTGCATCAAGCGATAAGTGCCGCAATCGGTTACGACTTCCCAAGCATCACGATGCTCGTTGTACATTTTCTTGAGGATATCCTCTACTTTTGCGTAATAAGGCCGACGGATACCATGATAATTGACCGGCGGACCGATCGGGTTAAAATTCAACCCATAAAATCCCATTAGTTTATTCAATGCAGGATCAGTAACGATTAACCAATGCCGGATATCATATTTGACTGACATGCGCATCACGCCGGACATCAGTACCAATCCAATGCTTAACCCGGAGCGGCGGTCCGACGCCCGGCGATCTTGCGTACTCCTTTTTTCGCTATCGGTTTCGGCTGTTTCTTTGCGGCGATCTTCCCTGCGCCGCTCGTCTCTACGGCGATCAAATTGGCTTGTAATCAGGAAACGGGAAATTTCTGCGGTATGCTGGCGCGGCAATGCCTTGATATCGCACAGCATGGGATCTGTCTGACTGTATAATTCGACAGGTAGAAGTTTTTCAGGTTTTGACAAAGCAGGCAGAATTAACCGTGCTGTACCGATAAAGTCTCCGCTAGGTCGGTAGCGCAACAATACATGGCAGGAATGGCTATCGTAGTTGTCTTTTTCCTTTTCGTCCGGACAATGCGCGGGATCAAACCCGGGTAAACGTTGTTCTATACACAATACCTGATAGCGGATTCTGTAAACATGCTCAAGTAATTCGGCTGTATCTGCAATTACGATCTCAAAGAATTTCTGGAAATTTTGATACAAGTCGTTCATGAAATCACCTAATTAAACTGGTAAGTAAGTCTGTCATACTGTTCTATTCAAGAAGAAGATTGATCCGTGTCGATCGGAAGCCAGAGTAATAATAGTAAACTGCCGCTACGCTATAGCATCAGCGGAAAAGCACAGAATCTACGGTGCATTTTCCATTTTCCGGTTATGCGAAACAAAGCTTTTCCATTCAATAAGTAACACTCGCTGAATCTATCAATCATTTAAGTATATTTAAAGCGAATATTCAACTGATCTTTATAATTTGACTAGAAAATTGCAACAATCTTAAAGACTTGTGCACAATAAACAACATTTGCACAGTGATTGATGAAACGTAGGGAATTAAACCAATACTTCGACCGGTTTGGGATGTCCCAGGAAAGCGGTGGGACTGGCACTCAATCCATAAGCGCCGGATTGTAGAACAACCACCAAATCACCCGGAACAGCTTTGGCCATTTGCATCCGGTCTGCTAATAAATCCAGCGGTGTGCATAATGGACCAACCACTGATACGATTTCGCTTTCGGTTTCGCGGACTTTGTTGCCGATCAGGACAGGGTAGTTTTTTCGGATGACTTGACCGAAGTTACCGGAGGCTGCCAAATGATGATGCAATCCACCGTCGGTAATCAGAAAAATTTGTCCTCGGGATATTTTTCTTTCCAGTACCTGACACACATAGATTCCTGCCTCGGCAACCAGGTAGCGCCCCAACTCCAATGCGACCGTAGCTTCCGGTAATTGCCATTTGACTTGCGCCATCAGTGCGTGCAAGTGAGCGCCGATGACGGCGATGTCCAGCGGCTGTTCTCCCGGAAAATAAGGCACGCCGAAACCGCCGCCGATATTCAGCGATTTTACCGGCACTGGCGCATAGTCGGCCAAATGCCTGGCAAGCTCGAAGGTTTTCTGCTGTGCCTGTTGAATCGCCTCGGTGTTTAGATTTTGTGAACCGCTGAAAATATGGAATCCAACGAAATCCAGGTTCAGCGAGCCGAGTTGCGCGAGTATGCTTGGGACTTGCTCGGCATCGATTCCAAAGGGCTTGGGGCCGCCGCCCATCTTCATACCTGCGGCTTTGAGCTCAAAATCCGGATTAACACGAATAGCTATTCGAGGCGTACTGCCAATCTCCATTCCTTGCCGCGCAACGGTTTCCAATTCTTGTTGGGATTCAATATTAATTACAACGCCTGCGGCGATAGCGCACCGGAGCTCGTATTCTTTTTTCCCGGGTCCGGCAAAACTGATTTTTCCGGGGTCGATCACCGTATCCAGCGCAATGTTCATTTCCCCGATCGATGCGATATCCAGACCGTCGACCAAGCCTGCCAAATGTTGTACAACTGCCGGCATCGGGTTTGCTTTGACGGCATAATGCAGCAGAATCTCCGGCGGCAGATGTTGGCGCAGTAATTTCACCCGGTCGGTGATTGCTTGCCGATCATACGCATAAAACGGCGTGGTGCCGACTCGCTGCGCTAAGTGGGTCAATGGCATGCCGCCGATCTGCAGGCAGTCATTGTGCACGGCAAATTGCGTCAGTGGTGCATGTTCCGGAGGTTGATGGTTCATTATTGGTGATCGTCAAAAAGCCGTTGCAATTGTTGGGACAGATAGTTGCGATCGACCTTGCCGTTTGGATTTTTTGGCAGATTGCTCTCGCGGATTTCAATGTGACTGGGCACCATGTAGGCGGGCAAGTGTTGTTTGCAGGCATTTAACAGCGCATCCGCACCGATTCGGGAATCTTCCTCGAGAGTGACAATCGCCGCGATTGCTTGACCCAGAATGGGATGGGGTATACCGAAGGCGATTGCTTCCGCGACGTATCCGGTGGCATAAATCACTTCTTCGATTTCCGTCGGACTGACGCGGTAACCGGATGTCTTGATCATTTCATCGCGGCGCTCAATGAAATATAGATAGCCTTCCTGATCCATGCGCACGGTATCGCCCGACCAGGCGGCAATTTCCGGAATCGTCAAACCGTTTTGACGGGGAATGATCGGTTTAAAACAGGCAGCCGTTTTTTCGGCGTTATTCCAGTAACCCATTGCTACCAGCGCGCCACGATGAACCAGCTCGCCAGGTTCGCCGGGCGCGCAATGAGATCCGTCTTCGCGCAGTACCAATACTTCGGCATTCGGGATTGCTTTGCCAATCGAATCAGGGCGCCGGTCGAGTTGTTCCGGCGCCAGATAGGTGGAACGGAAAGCTTCGGTGAAGCCGTACATCAAGAAGATTTTCGTATCCGGTAAAATGGTGCGCAATCGATCCAATACTGCACGCGGGATGGCACCGCCGGAATTGGTGATGTAGCGTAGCGAAGATACATTGCCCCAATCCAATTGCGCCAGTTGCATCCATAAGGATGGAACAGCCGCGATACCGGTAATCTGGAGTTCATGGACGCTGCGGATGATGTCCCGTGGCAACAGATAATTCATCAAAATGTTGGTCGCGCCGACATAAAATGCGGTTGTCAACTGACTTAAGCCGTAATCGAAGCTTAATGGCAATACCGTTAAGATCCGGTCGCCGGGCCGGTTTTTCAGGTACTGCGTGACGCTTTGGGCGCCGGCAATCAGATTGCGGTGCGATAGCACGACGCCTTTGGGTTTGCCGGTGCTGCCGGAGGTATAAATGATCGCAGCCATGTCGCTATCAATGGCTGTCAAGGCAGAGTGAGCGCCATCGACTTCATGCCAGTTTACAACAGCGATGCCTGGAATGACCGGGGGTTCGCCTTTGCTATCGATCACCACAATGGTATGCAAATCGCGACATGACACCAGTTCCTTTTGCAGTAGCTTAAGCCGTTCCAATGAAGTGACCAGAATCCGCACATTACAATCGGTCAAAATATAACGGACTTGCTCCGGTTTCAATACCGGATTGACCGGTACGAAAACACCTCCCGCAGCGGATGCTGCAAATAAAGCAACCACCGACTCGAAACGCTTTTCAAGATAGATGGCGACTCGCTCACCGCGCGCCAAGCCGAGCGCTTGGAATCCGTTTGCTTTGGTTGCGACCTCGGTGGCCAAAGCTTCGTAGCGCATCCATTGATTTTGATAGAACAATGCAGCAGCATCCGGCGAGCGTTCGGCGGCTGAAAAAATCAAATCATGGATTAAATCGGTCATCGATCGAATGTTTCATCGTGATGTTCGGAAATGAACATTGGGTTAAATTGCTCGCATTATAATCATGTTTGGTGTCTGCTTCGAATAACGTATCGCAAGCGGTGCAAAGTCGGGCAAAGGGAACACGGTTTTTATAGAATCGCGTAAACTATACCTCCCGTATTTATTCGCTATTAAACAGTCGATTCAACAATCATGAAGGTACGCACACGTTTTGCCCCCAGTCCCACCGGTTATCTCCACATCGGCGGCGCACGCACCGCACTTTTTTCCTGGGCTTACGCCCGCAAACATGGTGGAGAATTTATTTTACGTATTGAAGACACCGATTTGGAGCGTTCCACGCAACAATCCATACAAGCGATTCTGGATGGGATGGTATGGTTAGGGTTGAATTACGACGAAGGGCCGTTTTACCAGATGCAGCGGTTGACGCGCTATCATGAAGTTGCTGAGCAATTATTGCGAAATAATCAGGCTTATCATTGTTATGCCAGCAAAGAGGAATTGGAACAAATGCGCGAACAGCAATTGGCCGCCGGTCTGAAGCCGCGCTACGATGGCCGCTGGCGCGATAGCAAAAAAACACCGCCTGCCGGGGTGAAACCGGTGCTCCGTTTCAAAAATCCGCTGGATGGCTATGTATCGTTCAACGATCAGATCAAAGGGAAAATCACTGTTGCCAATAATGAACTGGACGATCTGGTGCTATTGCGCGGCGATGGCGTACCAACGTACAACTTCAGCGTCGTCATCGACGATCTCGATATGAATATCACCCACGTGATCCGCGGCGACGATCATGTCAACAATACGCCGCGCCAGATCAATATCCTTAAAGCCCTGGGTGCCTCCTTGCCGGAATACGCGCACGTGCCGATGATCCTCGGCGCCAACGGCGAGCGCTTATCGAAACGGCATGGCGCGGTGTCGGTGACGCAGTATCGCGACGATGGCTATTTGCCCGAAGCATTATTGAATTATCTGGCGCGGCTCGGTTGGTCGCACGGCGATGAAGAGATTTTCAGCCGCGAGCAATTGGTCGAGTGGTTCGATTTGTCCGCAATCAGCCGCTCTCCGGCCAAGTTCAATCCGGAGAAACTGCACTGGATCAACCAGCAATATCTCAAAACCGCCGATAACGCGCGTCTGGCCGAGCTGGTGGTGCCTTTTCTCGCGAAGGATAATTGTCCGCTGAATGGCGGCCCCGATCTGGCGCAGGTGGTCGATTTGCTCAAAGAACGCGTCAATACCATCGAAGAACTGGCCGATGCCGCCGTGTATTTTTATCGCCCGCTGGAACCCGCCGAAGAGCTGAAAGCGCAGCATTTGACCGCGGACGCCAAACCGATCGTGACCGGTTTGATGGAAACTTTCCAGCAAATCGAATGGACGCGCGAAGTCATCCATCAGGAAATAAAAAACGCCGCCAAAACGCACGACGTCAAATTGCCGAAAATCGCCATGCCATTACGGGTGATGGTCACCGGCGAAGTGCATACGCCGTCGATCGACGCGGTGCTGGCATTGCTTGGACGCGAGGAAACGCTGACCCGCATGAACAATCAACTTGGCAATTTCCCCGGTTGATCTTTGCTTTACAAGCTATCATCGCATCAGTATAATCCACGTTCCTTTGATCAGGGGGTATAGCTCAGCTGGGAGAGCGCTTGCATGGCATGCAAGAGGTCAGCGGTTCGATCCCGCTTATCTCCACCAGTTTCTACTGAGGTTTAAGCGACGCTATAACGACATATCACATTGTCCCCATCGTCTAGAGGCCTAGGACATCGCCCTTTCACGGCGGTAACAGGGGTTCGAATCCCCTTGGGGACGCCAATAGAAATAGCCCGGCTCGCGCAGTTTAGGCGGGTCTTATAAGCAGAGCTTACCAAGGCAACGCTCCATTCACTTTTGAAGTTGCGGAATCTGCGGAATCAAATACTAGTAGAATCAACAACAGATCAAGCAAGCTTGAGTAGGGATTGCTGGTGTAGCGTATTTTTTAGATTATGCACGGGCAAATTTAATGATTTGCGCCTTATTAGTGTAATCCTCGATCTCTATGCCGCATTCGTGCAATCTACCAACGGTTTCTTCATAAGCATGATGCCGATTGGTGCCAACGTCATCCGGCCCTGTTACGGTGAATAGCACTTTTTCGGGTAATTTCTTACGCCGTTTGAGTTCTTCAATCCGGGAGCGCCAAAGATTTCCGTGATCGATGATTTTGCTGGGTTTCTCCTGAGCGAGATTTAGCGGTTTGATAATCTTCACTGGCTTATTGTTTGCGTGTTCAACAAAAGGGAATATTGCCTGATATTCCTCATCGCCTACCGGCAAGCGTTGGAACCGGTCGGCAATGCGTTCTTGATTGAGCCAATTGCGAATGCCTTTTTCAAGGCGAGTTTCTATATATTCCTTAGTAGCAAAGTTCCGCTCAACGTAAAACGAAAATAGTTCGTTGATTTTTTCCTCGGGATTTCCGGCCAATAAAACCCGTGGCTCGCTAAAGCGGATAATATGTTCCCGCGTGCGGATCAGTTCGGTAAAGAGTAGTTGTGCTAAGCTGGTATCGCTAGCCTTGGCGTCTTTGTCAAAGCCGTGCAGGTTCAAAACACCATGAATCCGCGCCAGCTCTTCCCGGAGGATATGGATTGTCTGCGTATATAGCTTTCTATCCAATTCTTCAAAAAAACGGGTAATGCGGCCATAGCGTTGTGTTTCCAGTTTAAAACCAAAATAACGCAGCTTTGGCGCCATCATTACAATGCCCACATTGGCAAATTCTCCGGTTTCAACGAAAGGAGAAAAGCGGACAATGGTGTATTGGCAAGCAATCTGAGTCATAGTGTGTTCCAGAAGTCTTCTTTTTTATACGCTTCCAGCATGGCATAAGCACCATCGAGTGAAAAATTCACGGGCACTGTCATTTCCATATCGGTAAAAAACCATGCTTTGGGTATGCCAGCGCAAATGCCGTGCCAGTGATTGAGCGCTGAAAAGAACCGCTGAGTATAATCTTGGCGGCGGAGCATGTCACCAAAAACCTGATGCTTTTGCGAATGGAAAATATGATAATCCAAGAAATTATTGGAATCGAATTCGGCATCAAAAGCTTGATTATGGTCGATAACGATCAATTCACGATCTCGGGGATTCCAAAACAAGTTCGGATTTCCACCTGTTGGAGTCAGCAATCTGTCATTGTTGCGTATCCACCAATCGAAAGTCAGCACATCTTGTTGCAGCGCTTCGGGAATTGCATGAATCACCGTCATATTGAGCTCCATCGCATCATCTTGCCGTTTTGAGCCAAAAGCCTCGCCTGAGCCTAGTTCGGAAAGACTTAATACAGACGGAATTTGCAGCAACTCTTCCGGCACTTCCACGATCTCGAAAGGCGCAATGGGTAACCCAAGCGCAAGCCCCAAATTGCCTGCTATCCATTCACAAATCTGACTGCGCCGCCCCGCGCCGATCCCTTTGACAAAATAAATTTCATCGTCATCGCCGCGGCAGATAAAAGGCCGGGTCATACCTTGTTCGGATCGGCGCAGCACTTCAATAATCTGCACTGTCATATACGCGATCCTTCATCCAGCACAGCAGGAAGCAGTGTATAGAGCTTACTCGGGATATTCTGCCGGTCGACGGGTGAGTTGGTCAGGTCTTTGCTCATGCGGTTTCCCCCCAGACACGGTTGATGACGGCTTTGATTTTGTCTTCGAAGAGTCGGATCAATTCCTTGTTGGCGTTGACCAGGCGCAGCTCGGCTTCGATTTTGGCGACGATGGTGCGTTGGGTGTTGAGGTCGGGCAGTGGCAACTTAAGAGATCTAAAGAATCCACTATGGACGCTTTGTACCGTAACACCGGGTTTTATGCCTTCAGACAAAATTTGTTGTGCAATCGTCTTGAACATGTAAAGCAGATATTTACTATCAAGTCGGGTTGAATCGGTGCTGATTGCTATTATGTCTTGGTTAAAACACATTGAACGTGTAGTAATTGCTACTGGGAATGTGTGTTGCAGGATGCCCGAGCGCACAACACATAGTACTGTACCTGCATCGACTAACTTTGTTGCACTATTCGTAATTGCGATCTGGGAAATATGATCTTCAGTATCTTTTATAAGGTCGGTTTTCATATCTTTTGGAGATACCCAAGGAATATCACCTTGCCAATATTCAGACTGTGATTTCGATGGGGTGCCGCCACTACTCATATTTGCAAGCGTGCCTAATTCCACCATCGGCCAGTCGGGGTTGATGGGGATACGGGGCTGGTAATTTTCGACGACTTGGCGGGCGCCGTCGATGATTTTTTGATACCCCTCGATCTCCGCCACGATTTCCTTCTGCACTTCCAGCGGTGGGAGAGGGAAATTAACACTTTCCACATCCTTCTGATTGATGCTTGGATACGCTCCTTTACCCATCATGCCAATCATTTGGTCTACACATGACTGGCTCCGCAACATCAAAAGCACAAACTCAGGTAAAGCAGAATTTGGCTTGACTCGCAGTACCGCAAAGCCGGTTGATGCGATAGCCGTTGCTGATGGATTCTTTAACAAAGTAAACGCTTTGAGATTTGGTCTCACTGTAGAAATCAGCACATCCCCTGATCTTACTTTCCTTCGCGCACGGCTTGGTGCCTCCGCGCTCGGAATGACATTTCCACTCTCGAATTTTCCTGTTTCATTTTCCACCGCTGAAATATCGATATATTCAAATGTCTTCCCTGCGTACACAGTGGTCGGATCAATTGTTTCTGGGTTGATGTCGCAAATGCTCGTCAAGCTCACCATTTCAAATATGGTTGTTGCAGTCTGAGAGTTTGTATACCGTTCTCCACTCAAATTCCACTCACCATTCTCGCCGATTCTTTCCTTAGCCACGAGACTCAAATTGGCGATATTCGCAGCATCCAACACCGCACCATTACGCACGCTTTCCAACCAGCCTTTGATATTGTGTACCGCTGCCGGTAAATCGTTGTGATCGACCGGGCGGCGTTGCGCACCGAGGTGGTAGCCGTCGCTGCCGATTTTGACGAACAGGATCGCGCCGGTCTTTTTCGCCAGTCGCTTGTCCATGACCAGGATCGAGGTTTTTACCCCACTGTACGGATTGAACACTCCGGCGGGCAACGAAATGACCGCAACCAGATAATGCTTCACCAGCATTTCGCGCAGTTGTTTGTAGGCATTGCCGCTCTGGAAAATGATGCCTTCGGGCACGATCACGGCGGCGCGACCGTTGGGCGTCAGGTGTTCTGCGATGTAGTCGACGAACAAAACTTCCGAGCGTGTCGCGGCTACGGAAAACCGTTTATGCGGCTTGATGCCGCCTTTCGGCGACATGAACGGCGGATTGGCGAGGATAATGTCGGCGAGTTCGTTCCATTTCTCATCGCTGGTGAGGGTGTCGTATTCGTCGATATGCGGGCTGGCGAAGCCGTGCAGATACATATTCACCAGCGACAGACGCACCATGTCCGGCGAAATATCGTAGCCGCGGATATTGGCGGCGAGGCGCTTTTTATCATCCGGCGTGAGCAAATCGCCCTTGTAATGCAGCGGGTTGTCGAGCGTCAGCGCTTCCAGCGACACGCCGGTTTCGTCAAACGCTTCGCGGTCTTGCTGCGCTTTGTAGCCTTTCGTATTGTGTTTGAGGATATGTTTGTACGACGAAATCAAAAACCCTGCCGTGCCGCAGGCCGGGTCGAGAATCGATTCGTCCTTTTTCGGATCGATGAGCTCCACCATGAAGTCGATGATGTGACGCGGCGTGCGGAATTGCCCGGCATCGCCCTGGCTGCCCAGCACCGACAGCAGGTATTCGAAGGCATCGCCCAGCCGTTCGGAATGATCGTAAGTGAAACCGTTAATTTCCTTCAGAAAACCGCGCAGCGTTTCCGGATCGCGGTACGGCAAATAGGCGTTCTTGAAAATATCGCGGAACAGCGCGGGTACCCCCGGATTTTCGTTCATTTTACCGATGGCTTCGGAATAAAGGCTCAGCATATCGAAGCCGCCCATGCCCGGTGCCATCAAGTTGGACCAGCCGTATTTGGCAAATTCACCGGTGAAAAAGCTGCGTTTGCCGCCCAGTGCCTCGGCTTCGGCATCCATATCGTCCATGAACTTATAAATCAGCGCGATGGTGATCTGCTCGACCTGCGATTTGGGATCGGGCACTTTGCCGACTAAAATATCGCGACAGGAATCGATGCGGCGTTTGGTTTCGGAATCCAGCATTGGGTTATCGGGTTACTTGAATGGGTCGAGTGGAAGGTATTGATTGACGTATTCCGGGATGCGGTTGCGCCATGCCACGGGTACAGCCGTGAAATCAGCCATATTAAAACTTGGGTTTACGTTCAGTTCAGTCAGGCGGCCATTTTCGATGATGTAGCGCAGATGGCCATCGGTGGCATACGCCTTGAAATAGCTCTTCAGTGCGACGATGGCATCCGCGTGCAATTCCAGTTCTTCCGGTGACAAATCGAGCAAGAGTTTCTGAAATTCGTCTTCCAATAATTCATCCTTCGATTTGAATCCGGGAATCAAACCGAATACTTTCTCCAGCAGTTCCCGCAAACCCAGGTGCCGATCCACGCCAGCCGCGCGGCGCAAGGTTTCCAGCGAGAAGAATTCTTTTGGCTTGTCGAATAAATGGTGATGCACGTAATTGGCCGCTTGATCCCATTGCGCATTTTCAACCAGGGTTTTCAGCGTGCTATCGCTTTGCGCTTGTTCCTCGAATTTATTGAAAAACATGCGGTCGATTTTCATGCCGTGCTCGCCGATTTGGTGCTCCCCGAGCGCGGTAAGGGTATCCGCACCGCCGTATCGGAACGAACCCGGTGGCGACGGGGGCGGTGGCGGCGATATTTCCGGTTGTCTGCCGTTTTGCTGCAACCGAGGTAATTGCAGCTTTTCGTCGTAATCGAATTTTTCCTCAAAGTATTCGCAATTCGCAAAGAAGTCGAATAGCTTGAAGCGGGTTTTTTCTCGTGTTCCAAGTTGTCGCTTCAGTGCCGGATCGAAAAGCTGTTCCAGGAAATCATGCTTGCGTGTGCCGCGCCCTTTGATCTGCACGAAATCCTGCGGCGAGAAAATCGGGCGCATCATCGCCAGATTGAGAATATCCGGGCAATCGTAGCCGGTGGTCATCATGCCGACAGTGACGCAAACGCGCGCTTTGCTGGTGCGGTAGTTCTCCTCGAAATTAGCCGAACCGAGCAAATTGTTGTTGGCGAAGTTGAGGGTAAATTGCTGCGCTTCGGGGATCAGCGACGTCACTTGCACGGCAAAGTCGGATTGATACTTGCCGGGGAAATAGGCATCGGCCAGTTCGTTGAGAATTTGCGTCAGCTTGGCGGCATGATTCTGACTGACGGCAAACACGATGCTTTTGCCGATTTCGCCGCTGATGGGGTCGCGCAGCGCATTGCGCATAAGTGTTTCACAAAATAATCGATTGGTGGCTTCGGAAAAAAACTTTTTCTCGAAGTCCTTTTGATAAAAATTTTCGGATGCTTCATTTCCATCGTTGTCCACCACGGCAGCGGCATAGCCTTTGTCGGACAACAGTTGGGTGGTAATGTCGCTGCGCGCATCCACGACTAGCGGATTGATGAGAAATCCTTCGCGCACGCCGTCGAGCAGCGAGTAGCGGAAAGTCGGCTCTCCGGATTCGCAGCCGAAGGTGCGGTAGGTATCGAGCAATAGACGCCGTTCCAACTCGCGCGGATCGCGCGTATTGGATTTGCTGCTGTCGAATCGTTTCAGATAATCCTTGGGTGTTGCGGTCAGTCCCAGCTTGTAGCCGACAAAATATTCGAACACCGCGCGGGCATTGCCGCCGATGGAGCGGTGTGCTTCGTCGGAAATCACCAGATCGAAGTCCGTCGGAGAAAATAGACGCTGGTATTTGCCGTTAAACAGTAGGGATTGCACGGTAGTGACAACGATCTCGGCTTTACGCCACTCATCCCGGCGTTCTTTGTATATGACCGAGGTGTAATCGTTCTTTAAATAGGCGACGAATGCCTTGTTGGCTTGATCTTCCAGTTCCAGCCTGTCCACCAGAAACAACACGCGGTGCGCGTTGCCGGTACGCAGGAAAAGCTTGATGACTGCGGCGGCGGTCAGCGTTTTGCCGGTACCGGTCGCCATCTCGAACAGAAAGCGGCTCTTTCCTTCCGCCACCGCATCTTGTAGCGCCTGGACAGCGCGTTTTTGATAATCGCGCAGAAACCGCAACCGGTTCTTGGCGATGAAACCAGCCCGTTCGCCTTCATTTTTCCAGCCCGCTTCATTCGCATAGCCCGGCATTTGCGTCAGCGTAATATAGTCCTTTGAGACTATTTCGGACATCAGGCGCTGCGGATCCGGCTGGAAGCGCTGGCATCCTTTGATTGAATCCGGACTGGGAAAGCGCGTGATGACATGTGGATTGCCTTGCTCCAGATCCCAAAAATAATGCAGGTTGCCATTAGAGAGAATCACGAAGCGGCAACGCTGCGACTGAGCATAGCTGCGTGCTTGTTCTTTGCCGATCAGCGGATTTTTATCCTCGGCTTTTGCTTCGAGAACAACGAAGGGATGACCGTGTTCATCCAGCAGTAAGAAATCAACAAAACCCTGACTGGAAGTTTCAAAATTTTCTCCCAAGTCATCGCATTTGACTTGGGTTAGCTTGACGTTGGATTCCAATGCAATATTGGCTTTGCCACAGGTATCATCAAAAAAACGCCAGCCGGATTCTTCGAGCAGTTTATTAATTTTGATTCGTGCTTTGGCTTCTTTAGCGGCCATAAAAAGTGCGCAATCCTTTTGACATACTGAGAGGCGATTTGACGGTGCTTATAATCGCGTGCCGCAATGTATCGTAAAATCCGGTTGAATCCAATCAATTGCTACTCGATGATTAATAGCAACCACACTCCTGCGCGCGAAAATTTTTTCGCTGATTTGCAGCAGATTATCTTGAAACTAAATTCAGCACGATCAGCAAGATCGCGAAAAAAATGGTGTAGTACGTGAATTTTTGCGCATCCTTGGCGTGGTCTTCTTTCGATGGAAATTCTATGTCGGTAGTCTGTTGACCATATTTTTTGCGAATAAACTGATAAACCCGGTCGTAGTTTGAATGCATGTAATGATGATAGATCATCAATGTCAGCGAAACGATCAGGCAGATCCATCCTAATAGCTCGATCATTGTGTGTCCTTTCGTTCAGGAATCGATCCTGTGTCAATTTGGCAAGGATACTTTATACAATATTTACAGGCTGTTCGAAAATGCATGGTGCATCCTGCATGCAAAAATACGACGGACCATGATGCGCTTAATTTCGATATTTTCTTCATACCAGGCATTCTCGCATTTCGCCGGGTTGGCTTTACTGATCGGATGGGAGTAGCCCGATAGCCAATACCTGGAGCAGCATTGCCCGCAGCGCATTCGTGCGTGTCAACCGCTCTTGCGCTGCTACGTTATCATCAGTCTGGCGTCGCAGTGTATCAAAACCGGCTGTCGACAAATTAAAATAGTAATCCTCCCCCACTTAATGTGTCTATACAAGCAAGTGTGCATGGATGCACCGGCGCCAGACAGGCTGATAAATCAACGTCATTAAGCAGATCTTCAATTACAAAATTGCATAAACGAATCCTACGCCGCTAATCACTGTCAGCGTGAGTCCGATGAGAAACAGGGTATCGATAATTTTAGCAAGAGTGAATAAGCGTCTTTTGTGCTGAGTGCGCAATGCCCAGAATGAAAGATAAGTACACAGCAGAAAAAATACGGCGGCTAACGCAAGAATGTCGTCACCGAAGCTTTCAAATTCATGTGCTTTGGATTGACTATGGAGCAAACCGATTCCTGCAACACAAAATCCGGCCAATGATGCGGATGTGGCCAATAACCGGATAAGGAGCTCTCTAGTTCTGGAGATGGATACGGAAGTGGTTATCATTGTTTAAAAGTAATACGTGACGAAATCGTGTCAAGAATATTGTTGATCATCGTTCAGTAATACATCTTCTTATGTGTTTCAGGGCAGGATATGGTTGCAATTTAACTGCGGATAATTGAATGACTTCAAGCTGTCGAAGCGACAACAATTTCCTGCCATATCTCCCGGAATGTTGACCTTAATCAACAAACTTAATTCTATTTCTAATGAATAATGTGGATCGTCATGATTATTAAATACTTCAAGTTTATCGTAGCGAGGCGATTTGTTATTAACTCCTAACTTATAACTATGAAAATGTTTGTTGCGGTTCCGTTTATAATTGTCATCGCTGTTTTTACCTATCAAGCGCTTATCAGAGTACCCAAAGCGCTTAAAAGAACATTTTATGGAAACTCGGATACACATTTGCCCTGCCTTCATAACTCCTTTAAAGTCATAACACCCGATTACAAATGCAGCGATTTTATCGAAAAATTCGACTTTGCCGGCGCAAAAATCCTACCTGCATGCGGTTACTACAACATCACCTACACCAACCGGAATGGTATAACAACCAACCGCAACATAAGCGTCAGCCGCGTTTATGAAAATAATGGAAAATTTGTTGTCGATGCTTATTGCCATCTGCATGCAAGCCGCCGCTCTTTTTTCTATTACCGCATCAATCGCGCGGTTGACCTCGATACCGGACAATTCGTGAACTGCCTGGCACAATCCGCCATGATCAACTTTAATGACATCGGCATTCAGGAAATATGGAATACCATTGATAATGAAATGATGGGGCTTTATCTTTTGGGATTCATCTGTTGCACGGATCGGCGCATGCTCAAAAGGGAGCGCGCTATTATCGCCGATTACCTGAAGTGCCGCCGTCCGGATATCGTCCTGGCTGATGAACAGCTTGAGCGCCTGCTCAAAAGACTCGGTATGCCTGATCCGCGCCAATTCAAAAGAATCGTGTCGGATATGAAAGCCGCTGGTGACATAAGTCGATTGCGTGACATTACCGATTGCGCAAAACGCATTGTCGCCTCTCAGAAAACCGTCGATCCGCTCGAGAAAGCAGCGATTGAGACGCTGGAAGCTGCTTGCAATTGAATAAGCTTGATTTATCCGGTTTTACTTGATGAGGTCAATTTTTTCTTAACCGGAATATAGGGATTCATTGGTTCATGTCACTTATAAAATAGCGTTGTTTGATTTTATCGACATATTGAACGAGATTTTGCTTGGTAAGGCCGTGTTCTTTCAGCGGTGATTCGATCGGGCAGCCGATGATGTTGATCAGCAGGCCGAATGCCGAGGCATCGAGGGTGGTAGGTTTATCACCGAAGAAATAGGGTTGATCGCCCAGCGATACTGTCAGTGCGTCGATATCCTGTTTGCCGAGTGTGAAAATTTCTTCCGGCTGGTGGCGTCCGGTGCCGTGCCCGTAAATCTGCCGCTGGATTTTTTTGCGTGTGCGGTTGGCGGCGATGTCGCGAATAATCGGCGGTAATGGTTCAAATATCGCTTGTTTATTGATTTGCCAGTTTTCTTCGGTGTATTGCCAGCGTGAATACAGCGTCGCCCAAAATAAATGCTCTTCCAATAAACGTTGCAATGCGGTTGACGTCGCCAGTTCGGTAGCGGTTAAACCCTGGTCCAGATCGGTGTAATGGGTTTTTAAATAATCGATGATAAAGCGCGAATCCGCGATGGCGGCACCATTGTCTTCGATATAAGGAAGCTTGCCTTTTGGTGCGCCGAATGGCAGCGACGGCTTGAGTTCATAAGGAATTCCGGCCATGCGCAAGTAGGTTTCGACTTTGCAGCAAAACGGGCTTAAGTTCGGAATACTCCAGGTGCGTTTGAATTGATAGAGTTTGAGCATGATTAAGATCCTTTTTGTAAGTTACTTGCTTAATGCAAGTTACTCTACCCCATACACTTGCGAATTGCAAGTGTATGGCTTACAGTAAATTCGATCACTTTATGAGATGCGTTGACCGATGACCGACGAACCCGATAAATCAAAGTTTGACCGATCCTGCTGCCCGATTGCTTGCGCGCTGGATCAGCTCGGCGATAAATGGACGCTGCTGATTATTCGTGACCTGTTACTGGGTAAAAAACGCTATCAGGAATTCTTGGCGTCACCTGAGCAAATTGCCACCAATATTTTGGCCGATCGGTTGAAAAAATTGGAAGCGGATGGATTTGTGGTGCAGCAGGCTTATCAACAGAATCCGGTGCGCTACGAATATAAGCTGACTCAGAAAGGGGAGGATTTGGCACCGGTGTTGCAGGCATTGGTGACTTGGGGAAAAAGTCATTATCCGGGCAGTAGGGTATTTAAAGCTGTTAAGCCGTAATCGATTAGCCAAGACGAAGTCAGGGAAGCGCGAACGCTCAGCACCCCGGCTTTGCGTGGTGCTGAGTTGTAGGCAATTAAAGCGATGATTGAGGATTATTGTCAACGCGCTGACTGTGCGTCGCGGATGCAGTATTCTCCAAAATCATGATGCGGGATTCCAGTTGTGCAATCAATGCTCTTGTGTCCGGCGATTCAACCGGAGCTTGCGGTTTTGGTGCTGAACCGCGTGTTTCCAGAGCTTCCACGCGGGCTTGTAATCGCTGTGGAAGATCTTCCGATTCGGGGCCCTCAAGATGCGTGAATTCCACGCTATCTTCATAGGGATCGCGCGTTGTACCTGTTGCTCTAATGATATAACCGGCCAGCAGACCGCCGGTAATGGCGATAATCAGGGTTATTGCTATGCCGTTGAATTGCGCGATGGCAATATCCGGCACAATTAAGAAAGCGCTCATTCCACCCAGCAATCCTGGCATGCCATGCAGATTATGCACCCCGCAAGTATCTACGAGCTTGAATCGGGATTCCAATGCGGGTTGCAGGAAAACATATCCCAGGACGGAAACGATTCCGGCCAACAAACCGATACCGAAAGCGCCACCGGGGGAAACTACATCGCATACCGAGCCGATGGCGACGCCGCCCGCCAGTGCGGCATTCGCCATATCAACCATGGATGTTTTGCCGTTGTGCAGCTTGGAGCTTAGGAAATAGGTGGCAATGGTCGCGCCGGAAAGCGCTAGCAGGGTATTGGCAACGGTTTGCGGCATGTTTTCCAGTGGTACCAATGCAGTTGCAAAACTCGGCCAGAATAACCACAGCACCATGGAACCGAGCATCGCGAAGCGATCGGACGTATGATCCGATTCAATCGGTTTGCTGCGTTGGTATTCGGTGGTTAGTACGATCGACATGGCAAGTCCGAAATACGCGCCAAACGCATGAATGACAATCGATCCCGCGGAATCCTGGAATCCCGTGGTGTATCCGATGGCGTCATCAAGTACCAGCCACTCATTTAATAAATAGAGCGGCACAACCAGGAGCGCCAATAAGGCATACTGAAAAACGCGCAAACGTCCCAGTACCGCGCCCATCGCAATCAATGCGGTGGCGACGGACAATTCCGCGTAAAGCAAGGCATCGAGGGTATGAGGCGACAATTGATGTCCGAAAATGCCATTGGCGCGAAGCAGGATATAAAGCGGTAGGCCGACGGCGACAACCAAGTAGGTTCCGGTTACCGCGCCAAATCCGTAACGGCGGACGAATACCATTAAAAAGCCAAAACCAATCAACAGCATGGCGAGAATATGGATGATGTAATTATATTGCGCGACTACGCGAGCTTCGCTCAAAGCCGCGGGGGCTTCGGCGCTTACCCAACTGCTAAAACCCAGGAGAAACAGACTCACCGCGCATGGCAGTGTCAAGCGAAAACTTTTATTCATGTTCTTTTCCTTAAGTTATTAATGATTCGGATTAATTGATGACGAGTTTTGTTGGTAGAGATAATCAGATAAGGCAATTATCCCTGTCGGGAGTGTGAGCTTTAATTCCCCTAAATACAATAGGGAATTTTGAGTTGATGACAACGGAAAATAGGGAAACGCCGAATGGTCCTATGGATAAACGATTTGCTGCGCGAAATGGTGCTTGAAGAGCCGGGGAGGGATTGGCTTAGAAAAGCTTCGGGAGAGTATTGTGTGCAGTTTATCGTTTTGAAGTCAGTATTTAAATGTTCGCTTGGTCTTTCGTAAGCTGCGCTTGATCGCCCGGTTCCGTCTTCCTTGGTTATCTTGCTCCTTTATCTGGAGCTTCTTAGCGATAAATACTGGGGTGCACACCTGCTTTCAGCGCTTGGATAGCTTCTTCGGTGCTGTCGGGTGCTTGCCGGAAAGGGCAAAAGATGCTTCTGGATAGTTCGCGTTGCGCATAGAATTGCCTTACCAGATTAATTTGCTGCCATTCTGCAATTCGAGGCTGCGCCCAGGTTTTATCGTCCCTGCCGAGCGCATATAATTTTCTTTCATTGGTAGTGCAGCGGATACCTTCAAAGGTGACATTGTTTACGCCCGCTGATGATCTAATCACTAATGTAAATCGCACGACGCCGTCTTCGCCGATTTTGATCGATGTGGCATCGACGAAATAACGATTGCTACTGGCTTCTCCGGCATTGAATTCCAGTAGATTGTTCATGCCCGGGTAGGAGGGTAATTGCGCTACTTGTTCAATCCACGGCTTGTCGCTCTCAAACTCATCTTTAAAAGGGGGCTTGGCGCAGGCCGATAACGCCAACACACAAGCGGTCGCAACGACAATGGAAAATTTCATTCGGCGGTCAAGTCATTTAGCAGCGATGCGCGAATCCCGGCAGCCACGGTGTCAATCGTCGCTTGATAAGCCGGGTGATCGATTCCCATGCTCAGAACCGCGCCTTGCTGGAGCGCGCGGATCATGTCAACAGTCAGTTCGAATCGCAAAAAATGAACGGAAGCGGTTTTTTCGCTGTTTTCCCGTTCCAGATCTTCATCGGCGATGGCATAAACCGGCGGGTGATTCGCCACTTTGATCCAGACTTTGTCTTCGATACCGATCATCGTCGCCAATCGCATGGCACGTTCGTCGGGGTCCGGATACTCGATCATCATCGTTGCTTTCCAGTTATGTCCATCCGGTACCAAGGGCGTATAGGTTTCCAGTTCGTGGATAATCTCTTTTTCTTCGAAAATCCGCTCGACGCGCAGCATTTCCTGAATCTGATAGCGAATGGTCAGTTCATCTTCAAATATCAAGGTGACGTGATCGCCGAGATGAATTTTACGTGTTTTTTTATGCATCATGACTTTGGCGCGAAAATCGTTGCGCACTTTGGAATAAGCTTCCAGTGTCAATAGGTTATCCGGGGTAATGGTCGTCATCGATCGATCCTTCGTGGGTGTTGACTGGGTTGCTGCCGGATCGGCGTTCAATGCCGGCGTCGAATCGGTATCCGAGCCATAAGCCATACGCAGCAGAGTCAGCGGGTGCAGCTTCTGCGCCTTGTTTTCACCGATGCCTTGTGCGATATGACGCGCTGCAATGGCGCAATCCGAGCTGATGTAATCCGGTTCGGCGGCTGCCATTTGTTTGAAAACCGGACGGCCGATTTTCATCGAATCGGCAAAATGTTCGCTTTTGACGCCCCAAGTGCCATCATGACCGGAGCAGCGTTCCACGACATTGAGGGTGGTTTCTGGTACTAATTGCAGGATATCTTTGGTTTTTTTTCCAAAATTCTGGACGCGTTGATGGCACGGAATATGGTAGGAAATTTTGCCGAGGGACCGTTTGAAATCGATTTTGAGCAAATTATCCTGATTTCGTAGTGCCAAGTACTCGAACGGATCGAACGTCGCGGCGGCAACGGCTTGAACCGCTGGATCATCCGGGAATAACAGCGGTAATTCCTGCTTATACATCAGCGTACAGGATGGCACTGCCGACAGAATGGCGTAACCGTCCTGAGCCAACTGGAATAGATATGGAATATTTTGATTTTTTAGCTTCTCGACTGTTTCCAAATCTCCCAGTTCCAGCTTTGGCATGCCGCAGCAAGCTTCTTTTTCTACTAAGCGCACCGGAATTTCATTGTGTTCCAGAATGTGCAACAAATCGTGACCAATACCCGGTTCGTTGTAATTAATGTAACAAGTCGCATAAATGGCAACCTTTCCGGGCGTACGGGCGCCGTTTTGCACCGGAAATGAGTCGTTGGGTTTTGCGTTCGAACGGAATTTTGTAGTCGTGTATTCCGGCAATTTTCGCTCGGCATGAATTCCAAGCGTGCTATCCAGCAATTTACGTGCGGCTGGTGTATTTGTGAGCGTGTTGACAGTTTGCACGACCACCGGGATGGTCGCGAGCTTGCCCATTAAATCAGTGCTGGAGAGCAATTCATCACGGAAGCGGGCGCCCTGTTGTTTATATTTCACCGCTTTGGCGCGTAACATGAGGTGCGGAAAATCAATATTCCACTCATGCGGCGGCACGTAGGGGCACTTCGTCATGAAACACATATCGCATAGGTAGCAGCGATCAACAACTTCCCAAAATTGGTTTTTTTCGACACCATCCAGTTCGCCGGTGGTGCTTTCATCGATCAAATCAAATAAACGCGGAAAAGCCGTACACAAATTAACACAGCGACGGCAACCGTGACAGACGTCGAATACCCGTTCCAGTTCCTGATTTAAGCTGGTTTCATCATAAAAATCAGGGTTTTTCCAGTCGATGGGATGGCGTGTGGGTGCTTCGAGACTACCTTCGCGAGTGGCCATAGATCAATATGCTTATTCGAGACAATGGGTAACTGGATGGGGTTTATCCAGCAATTGAATAAACCCCGGTGTTTCAGGACGTGATTGAACGCGATTAATCGGCTAAGCCATCCAATGCGCGCTGGAAACGATTGGCGTGCGAGCGTTCCGCCTTGGCGAGGGTCTCGAACCAGTCGGCGACTTCATCGAAACCTTCATCGCGCGCGGTTTTTGCCATACCGGGGTACATGTCGGTGTATTCGTGTGTTTCACCGGCAATCGCGGTTTTCAGATTATCGCGAGATCCCCCAAAAGGCATGCCGGTTGCCGGATCGCCGCATTTTTCCAAATATTCCAGATGACCGTGGGCATGACCGGTTTCGCCTTCTGCGGTGGAACGGAAAACCGCAGCAACATCATTTTGACCTTCCACATCAGCTTTTGCGGCGAAATACAGATACCGGCGGTTGGCTTGAGATTCTCCGGCGAACGCGGCTTTCAGATTTCCTTCAGTTTTAGATCCTTTGAGTTCCATCATTCTCTCCTTGGTAGTTTGACGAGTTGTTATCGTTGAAATAATGAAAGAAATGTATCCATCACTCACGCTGCAACGGAATTAATCGCGAGACATCAGCACCTGGTAATTTTTGTACCTGACCAAAGTTTCTTCAATTTGATCCAAGGTTGGCGAGCGTGTATGGATACAAAATTCAATCTGTGCGATGAGACTATCGAAGGGTTTAAGGATTGTCAACTACTAACGCCGGGATGCAGCGTGAATGCTGGGGGAGTGCTGAGTAATCGGTTGTATAAGTGAGCCGTGGTGTTTCAGGGGTGTTCGGCGATTCGTAGGTTCTGAGATTCACGCATTTGAATCTCGAATTCTTGTAAAATCCACGGGTTCTAGAATGCTGGCTCGATTTCCCGAATTTCAGGCAGCGCTCTCAAAACCGGCATCATGCCAGGGAATTTTATCTAAATTACGCTTAAATCAGTCTTTATTGACACTATGCCGACACTTCCCTATTGGCGTTTATCCGGGTTTTATTTTTTCTATTTCGCTTTTATCGGGGCATTTTCACCGTATTGGAGCCTTTATTTGCAATCGTTGCAATTTAGTGCGCTGCAAATCGGTGTGCTGATGTCACTATTATTGGTAACGCGGATATTTTCTCCAGCGGCCTGGGGATGGTTGGCGGATCATACCGGAAAACGCGTGCGCGTGGTTCAATTGGCCGCTGTCAGCGGTTTAATCAGCTATGGTGGTTTTTTCCTTGGGGAATCATTCACCTGGATCTTTATCGTTATGCTGTTGATGAGTTTCTTCTGGAGCGCTTCGCTGCCTTTGATGGAAGCCATTACGCTGTCGCATCTGGGGGACTCCACCGATCGATACGGGCGGATTCGTTCCTGGGGCTCGGTTGGGTTCGTGGTATCGGTGGTGGGCGTTGGTTATCTGCTGGAAATCGTTGAAATCATTTGGTTGCTTTGGATCGTGCTGGGATTGAAGGTGGGGATTGCACTCTTTTCGTATCAGATCCCGGAAAAGGAAATTATCAGTCATGCCAGCGGATTTCATTCGATCCGGCAAATTTGCAGGCGTCCTGAAGTGATGGCTTTTTTATTTTCCAGTTTGTTGATGTTATTTGCACACGGTGCCTATTACACTTTCTTCTCGATTTATTTGGTCGAGCACGGCTATGACAAAGGATTTGTCGGGTGGTTATGGGCCATCGGCGTAATCTGTGAAATCGGGGTTTTTTTCATTATGCCCTGGCTGATGCGGCATTTCCGCCTGAAGCATATTTTGATGTTCAGTTTTGCTTGCGCTGTGCTTCGTTTTGCGATGATAGGCAGTTGGGTTGATTGGCCGATCGTGTTAATTCTGGCGCAAGCGCTACATGCAGCGACATATGGCGCGCATCACGTAGCGGCTATGATGGTGATCCACTATTTCTTTAAAGGGCGTAACCAGGCGAAAGGACAAGCGCTTTATACCAGTGTCGCCTATGGCGTGGGTGGCGCCTTGGGAGCGGTGTCGAGCGGTTATACCTGGGATTGGCTGGGCGCGGAGATCACTTTTTTTATCAGCGCTGCTACGGCGCTGATGGGAATGCTATTAATTACATGGAAGATGCACTCATTTAATCATTAAGCAGGGACAGATCGCTTAGTTTGTTGAATCAGTAAACTTTATGGGATAATTATCGTTTTACAGTTTTTATATTTTTGCCCGATGCAAACGTTATACGACAAGCTTTGGAACCAACATGTGGTCCATACCGAATCCGCCGACCCGCATAGCATGGCATTGATTTATATCGACCGCCATCTCGTGCATGAAGTGACGAGCCCGCAGGCGTTTGAAAGTCTAAAATTGGCAGGGCGGAAACCTTGGCGGCTTAACTCGATTCTGGCTGTGGCGGATCACAATGTACCGACGACTGATCGCACGCAAGGCATCCACGATCCTGTTTCCCGCTTGCAGGTTGAAACGCTGGATCAAAATTGCGATGACTTGGGGATTACCGAATTTAAGATGAACGATCTGCGCCAGGGTATTGTTCATGTGATCGGCCCGGAACAAGGCGCAACGTTACCCGGCATGACCGTCGTGTGTGGAGATTCGCACACCAGTACGCATGGCGCTTTTGGTTGCTTGGCGTTCGGCATTGGTACTTCGGAGGTTGAACACGTGCTGGCGACACAGTGTTTGCTGATGAAAAAATCGAAAACCATGTGTATTTCCGTGGAAGGCGTCTTGGGTTTTGGAATGACTGCAAAAGATATTGCGTTGGCGATTATCGGAGAAATCGGCACCGCCGGTGGAACCGGGTATGCCATTGAGTTCAGCGGCAGCGCGATCCGTGCGTTGTCGATGGAAGGGCGTATGACGCTATGTAATATGGCAATCGAGGCGGGCGCGCGCGCCGGAATGGTGGCCGTTGACGATACTACCATCAATTACATTAAAGGACGGCCGTTCGCGCCGCAAGGCGAGCTGTGGAATAATGCCGTCCAGTATTGGCGTACGCTCCAGAGCGATGAAGGCGCTCATTTCGATAAGACGGTCAAGCTGGACGCCGCGCAAATTAAACCGCAAGTAACCTGGGGGACATCTCCGGAGATGGTAACCACCATCGACGGCGCCGTGCCTGATCCGCTGTCGATCAGCGATGATGTGAAACGTCATGATATGCAACAAGCGCTCAAGTATATGGGGTTGGTTGCCAATACGCCGATTCAGCAAATTATGGTTGATAAAGTTTTTATTGGATCGTGCACCAATTCACGCATCGAGGATTTGCGGGCTGCGGCACAAATCGTGAATGGCAAGCGAATTGCGGCAAACATTAAGCAAGCGCTGGTGGTTCCTGGTTCCGGCCTGGTTAAGCAGCAAGCCGAACAAGAAGGCTTGGATCAAATCTTCAAGGCTGCGGGTTTTGAATGGCGGGAACCCGGTTGTTCGATGTGTCTGGCCATGAACGACGACCGGCTTTTGCCTGGCGAACGCTGTGCATCGACTTCCAATCGAAATTTCGAGGGCCGGCAAGGCCCCGGCGGGCGGACGCATTTGGTGAGCCCGGCGATGGCAGCCGCTGCGGCTGTGGCGGGTCACTTTGTCGATGTGCGCAAGCTGCAGTAAACAATAACCTGTTCTATTCATAAGAAGATCAATGGAAAAATTTCATACGTTGACCGGTTTGGTTGCTCCGATGGATCGCGCCAATGTCGATACCGACGCGATTATTCCTAAACAATTTTTAAAATCGATCAAACGTTCCGGTTTCGGCCAGAATTTGTTTGACGAATGGCGGTTTTTCGATCATGGCGAACCTGGTATGGATCCGGCGAAGCGTCAGCCTAATCCGGATTTCGTGCTGAATCAGCCGCGTTATCAGGGTGCGCAGATTTTACTGGCGCGGGCGAATTTCGGATGCGGGTCGAGCCGCGAACATGCGCCCTGGGCGCTGCAGGATTATGGGTTTCGAGTTATTATCGCGCCGAGTTTTGCTGATATTTTCTTTAATAATTGCTTCAAGATAGGCTTGTTGCCAATTATCTTGAACGAGACAGTGTTGGACCGGCTGTTTGAGGCAGTTAAATCGACCGTCGGTTATCGGCTGACAATTGATTTGCAGAAACAGCATGTATCCACGTCCGGCAATGAAACGTTTCAGTTTGAGATCGATCCGTTTCGCAAGCACTGCCTGTTAAATGGATTGGATGAGATCGGCTTGACCTTGGAGCACGCTGAAAAAATAAAGCAATTTGAGCAGAAACGGCGGGAACAGCAGCCTTGGCTGTTTTTATAAGTGTTATGACGACTAATAATTAAGATATGATGAAAATCGCAGTTTTGGCTGGCGATGGGATCGGACCTGAAATTGTAGCGCAAGCGGTACGAATCCTGGATCGCCTTAAAAGTGACGGGCTTGAAATCGAGTTGGAATATGGTTTGATCGGCGGCTGTGCCGTAGATGCAACCGGAGAACCCTATCCTGAAGCGACGCATCGTTTGGCAAATGAAGCGGATGCAGTGCTGCTAGGCGCTGTGGGTGGTCCGCAATACGATGCGTTGCCGCGGCATCAGCGTCCTGAGAGAGGGCTGTTAGCAATCCGCAAGGCGCTCAACCTGTTTGCAAATTTACGTCCGGCGATCCTATATCCGGAACTCGCCAATGCATCGAGTTTGAAGTATGACGTTGTCGCCGGACTCGATGTCATGATTGTGCGTGAACTGACCGGAGACATCTATTTTGGCGAACCGCGGGGTATTGAACTGCGGGATGGGCAACGTGTCGGTTTTAACACGATGATTTATAGCGAATCGGAGATTAGAAGAATCGCACATGTCGCATTCCAGGCGGCGGCCAAACGGCAAGGCCGATTGTGTTCGGTGGATAAAATGAACGTACTGGAATGTACACAGTTATGGCGTGATGTCGTGTCGGAAGTGGCGAAGGAGTATTCACAAGTGACCTTATCGCATATGCTGGTCGACAATGCCGCCATGCAACTGGTGCGCAATCCCAAACAATTTGATGTGATCGTCACTGGTAATATGTTTGGTGATATTCTGTCTGACGAAGCCTCCATGTTGACCGGGTCGATCGGCATGTTGCCTTCGGCTTCGCTCGATGAAAATAATAAGGGATTGTATGAGCCGATTCATGGATCCGCGCCGGATCTTGCCGGAAAAGATTTAGCCAATCCATTGGCGACCATCTTGTCGGTTGCAATGATGTTGCGCTATACATTCAATCACGAAGAAGCTGCGCAGCGAATTGAAAATGCGATCAAGAAGGTTCTGGCGTCCGGCTATCGGACAAAAGATATTGATGAGCCGGGAATGAGGTCTGTGGGTACAAAAGCGATGGGTGACGCGGTATTGGAGTCGATGTGAGTTTTTCTGGCGGTAATTCAATAATTGAAATGAAAAAGGTGTGCTAATTATTTGTTATCTATTAGCAAAGTAGGCTAGTATTGCTAATGTGATGCTTTGTATTTATTAAGTTGTCTTTTTTAGGATAAGAGATTTGCAATGAAACAAGTCGGTTTTGTCGGTTGGCGTGGTATGGTGGGTTCGGTATTAATGCAAAGAATGCGGGAAGAAGAGGATTTTTCCTTGATTGATCCCGTATTTTTTACAACGTCACAGAAGGGTGGTACGGGCCCCGAGATTGGTAAGGAAGTGCCCGCACTGAAAGATGCATTTGACATCGATCAACTGAGTGCGATGGATATCATTATTTCTTGCCAAGGTGGCGACTATACTCACCAAGTATTTAAACAATTGCGTCAAGCAGGTTGGCAAGGCTATTGGATCGACGCGGCTTCGGCTTTGCGGATGGAAAAGGACGCTGTCATTATTTTGGATCCGGTCAATAAACCTGTGATCGAGCAGGCGCTTCATGACGGAGTAAAAAATTACATTGGCGGAAATTGTACGGTCAGTTTGATGCTGATGGCGGTTGGCGGGCTCTTCGAAAAAGGCATGGTGGAATGGATGAGCGCAATGACGTACCAAGCAGCTTCCGGAGCCGGGGCGAAAAACATGCGCGAGTTGCTCCAGCAAATGGGAGAGGCGCATCGCGTGGCTAAAGATTTGCTGGAAAATCCCTCATCCAGTATTTTGGATATTGATCGCGAAGTTGCCGGTACCTTGCGAGACAAGAATTTTCCCAAAGAAAATTTCGGCGTGCCGTTAGCCGGAAGCTTGATACCCTGGATTGATAAAGAAGTTGCTAATGGTCAAAGCCGTGAAGAATGGAAAGGGCAAGCTGAAACCAACAAGATTCTTGGAAGTGGTGATCAGCAAATTCCTGTCGATGGAATTTGTGTGCGGGTCGGTGCGATGCGCTGCCATAGTCAAGCATTAACGATTAAACTGAAACAGGATGTTCCCTTGGATGAGATTGAAGGTATTATCGCTCACTCCAATGACTGGGTGCAGGTGGTACCCAATGAACGTGAAGCAACAACTGCGAGTTTAACCCCCGCTGCGGTAACAGGCACGTTATCCATACCCGTCGGCCGGTTGCGTAAATTGGCGATGGGTCGTGAGTATTTGTCGGTATTCACGGTTGGCGATCAATTGTTGTGGGGTGCTGCCGAACCGTTGCGGAGAATGTTGCGGATACTGATTCAGCATTAAATTGCTGTTGCCATTTGATAATTCTTGAATACCAAATAATTTTTAGAGTTTGCATAAAAGAAATTAGCCTATTATTTAACGCATAATTCCGGCTTGTATGATTACGCCACAATGCTAGCCTTCCGATATTTATTTTCGAAAACTTGAGAGGGTACTTCAGTGTATAGAACATCTTTTAGAGTAAGCTTGTTTGTAATCATTCTGATGTTACCGGCTGCCATTTATGCCGCAGGACTTGGTAAGCTGATACTTAACTCAGCGTTAGGGCAGCCTTTAAATGCTGAAATTGATATTGTCACTACCAATAGTGATGAAATCCCGACTCTAAAAGCCAGTGTCGCGACGCGGGAAGCATTTGCTCAAGCGGGTATCAGCTATGAATCAGTGTTGTCGACCGTTCAGGTATCGGTGGAATCGAGGGTGAATGGCGGTCCCTATGTCAAGTTAACTTCTCCGCAAGCAGTTAATGATCCATTTTTGATGGTTCTCATCGAATTAAGCTGGTCTTCCGGCAAGATTTTGCGGGAATATACCGTATTGCTCGATCCGGCTGATTCGAATACACAGAATTTCGCTGCTGCATCGGCGAGCCACACGCCGCAGATTACGACATCCCGACTGGAAACCGATAACGTGGCGGAAATCGAAGAGGATCGCAAGTCCGATACACGGACAAGAACGCGTGACAATACTTCCAACAGGCAAGGCGCTAAAACATATGGACCGGTAAGTCGAGGAGATACCCTGTCGTCCATAGCGCGCCGTGTATTACCGCCAGGGGTCAATCTTAACCAGATGCTGGTCGCGCTTCATCGCGCCAATCGTGAAGCTTTCATTGCTAACAACATGAATTTGCTTAAGGCTGGTGCAATTCTGAATATTCCTGATCAAAATGAAATTGCTGCGATCGATACTACAACGGCAAGTGCCGAAATCAAGATGCAGACCAATGATTGGCGTCAGTATCAAGCAAAATTGGCAACCGTTAGTAGAGAATCATCTTCGTCTCCGTCTATCAGTCAATCGGATCAAGGGCAAATCACAACGACCATCGATAAGAAATCGATCGCCGCTCCAGATACTCCCAAAGAAGTATTGAAGCTGTCGAGCGGTGCGCAATTGTTGGAAAACGATGGTCAAGTTGCTGATTCGAGCCTGGTGGATCGTTTGCGGATGATGGAAGAGGACGCGATTGCAAGAAATCTGGCTTTAAAAGAAGCAAACGAGCGCGTGGCCATGCTTGAAAAGAGTGTTGCGAATCTTAAGCATTTGCTGGAGTTGAAAGATTCGGTTTTGGCGCAAGCTCAAGTGAACGCAGAATCGCTATCCGCCGGTAATTTAAAACCTGAAACTCCGCCGCCTGCGATCATTGATTCGCCGGTTGAAACGAATGCTGAACCAGAGGTTCATGCGGCACCTTCGGAAGCAGAACCTGTTCCAATCGTACAACCAGTGCAAGAACCATCCATAGTGGCGAGTCCTGCGCCATTACCAGCGGAAAATGAGCAAGGGCCGGGTTTGATCGAGTTATTATTCGAATATCTTGAATATATTGCGGGCGCATCGGTTCTGGTGCTTTTGCTCGTATTTTTGATTATCCGAAGACGTAGAAAGCAATTAGAAGATGATGACGAGGAAGAAGAGTCCAGGAAAGAGGATTTTTCTTCCACAATGCGTTCCAGAATGGCTGCGATGACAGGCGCATCAGCCGCTGCCGCAGCGACTGCTGCTGATGATGATAGGTATCCGGCCGCTTCTGAAGATAATGATGAAGAGCTGACTTACGAAAATACCCATTCATATTCGGAACCAACTGATCGCGATGATGAGTTTAGTCATGATGAGCCGGATTTTGAGGAAAATATCGAAAATGATGAAGCAGCGAAATCGATAGCCGGAGCAACTGACGATGAAACCGATAGGGTATTGCAGCGGGAAGAGCAATCGATAGATTCTTCGTTGATCGATGAGAATTCTGAAGACAATCTTGAACAGCCGGTAGATTCCGTTCCAAATGATCAAGAAATGGATTTTTCCAATCAAATCGATTTCGATCTCGATGCCGAATCCGATGAAAAAGAAACAAAACGGGAATTATCCCAATCATCCAATGATGCTGGTATCGACATGTTGAGCCATGACGTCGAGAGCTTGGATTATCCTCTGGAAGTTGCTGCTGACGAGACGGAGACTGATGATTCCGGAACTTCTGGAAGGGTTGCAGCCGAAATGGATCAGGATGAAGTTGTTTTAGATTTTGATCCTGCAAGTATAGATTTGGATGACGAAGAAACTTCGGTCAAAAAAGAAGATTCCGTATTGAGCGATGCATCTGATTCGATAAGCGATGCCATTGAATTTGAGCAATCTGAGGAGATAGAGCTCGATTCTTCGCCTGAGACCCCGGCTATTGATTTGGCTGATATCAATTTGGACCTTGACGAATCCAATCAGACCGACCAGGTTGAAGAGATGGCGGATTTGGAAACGAATAGCGAACAGTGGCAGGAAGTTGAAACGAAACTTGATTTGGCAAAGGCTTATCAAGAAATGGATGATAAGGAAGGCGCCAAAGAGATGCTGGAAGAAGTCATCCGGGATGGTGATGCGAAACAGAAAAAGATTGCCAAGAAAATGCTGAAGAGTCTGTAGCGGTATGAGCAAAAAGGCTGATAGATAATTAATCGTGGTCAACTGGTAATGGCTGTCTTTTAGTTGTGCGAATAGTACTGGTCTTGGAATATGATGGCAGTCGCTATTGTGGATGGCAAAGTCAATTAGAGTCTTGCGCAATTCAGGATGTCGTTGAAAGTGCCTTGTCTGCAATAGCGCAGGAAGATGTCAGGGTCATTACGGCAGGAAGGACAGATGCCGGTGTTCATGCGTTTTATCAGGTGATACATTTTGATACGTTGGTTCACCGGCCCGTGAATGCTTGGGTGCGAGGCGTTAATGCGTTTCTGCCCGATGATATTTCGATACTCTGGGCTGGGGAAATCTCGGATAATTTTCATGCGCGCTATAGTGCTATTGAGCGGCGATATCTCTATCTATTATTGAATCAGCCGGTTAGGCCCGGGTTGCATCACAATAAAGTAGGCTGGTTTCACCAACCGCTAGAATTGGAGAAGATGCAAGCGGCGGGAAGATTTTTAATCGGGGAGCATGATTTTTCATCGTTCCGGGCTGCGGAGTGCCAAGCGAATTCACCGGTAAGAACAATGACTCATCTGAACATCACTCGCCAAGGAAATCTTGTGATTTTTGATTTGCGGGCGAATTCATTTTTGCATCATATGGTCCGAAATATTATCGGTTGCCTTGTTTATATCGGAAAAGGAAAGTATTCTTCCGATTGGATTGACGATCTCCTCAAACACAGGAACCGAATGTTTGCAGCACCGACTTTCTCCGCTTCGGGTCTGTATTTGGCGGGTGTTAAATACGATCCAAGTTGGGTGATTCCGGAGTTTTCCGAATTACCAATCATTTCCAGCGGCGCATTCCGCCAGAATTAACTGAGAGAAATTATCGATTTTCATGTCAGTGCGTGTAAAAGTATGTGGAATTACTCGGAGTGAAGATGCTGAGGCGGCCGTTCAAGCAGGCGCGGATGCTATTGGATTTGTTTTTTGGCCTAAGAGCGCGCGCAATATAGATCCTGATTTGGCCGGACGGATTAGCGCGATCATACCGCCCTTTGTATGTACTGTTGGAGTTTATGTCGACCCAGACATGGCGTGGGTGGAGGAGACTGCACGAGCTGCCAGGCTCAACCTGCTGCAATTTCATGGCGATGAATCACCGGAATTTTGTAGTCAATTTTCTCAGCCCTATATCAAAGCAATTCGAGTCAAATCAGATACAGATTTGCTACAATACGGTGCGCGTTACCGTACTGCGAAAGGATTGTTGTTGGATGCTTTTGCCGAGGGCATGCCGGGCGGTACGGGGCATGTATTTGATTGGCATCTTATCCCTAAGAATCTACCTGTTCCATTCATTCTGTCCGGTGGTTTGAATTCAGATAATGTTGCGTTGGCGATCAAGCAAACGAAACCTTGGGCGGTTGATGTCTCAAGCGGTGTCGAAGCAACGAAAGGTATCAAAGATAAGAAAAAAATTATTGCTTTTATGCAAGGAGTGAAAAATTGTGAATGCTTATGATCTTCCAAATAAAGAAGGCCATTTCGGTCCGTATGGAGGCATATTTGTTGCTGAAACGCTCATTTCAGCATTGGAAGATTTGCGAAAACAGTATGAATTTTACCGCAGCGATCCTGATTTCCTGGCTGAATTCGCCTATGAATTAAAGCATTATGTGGGGCGCCCCAGCCCGATTTATCATGCCAAGCGCTGGTCAGAACATTTAGGCGGCGCACAAATATTGCTGAAGCGTGAAGACCTGAATCACACCGGGGCGCATAAAATCAACAATACTATCGGACAAGCGCTGTTGGCCCGGCGTATGGGCAAAAAGCGCGTTATCGCCGAGACCGGCGCGGGACAACATGGCGTAGCCAGTGCTACGGTAGCGGCGCGTTATGGAATGGAATGCGTGGTTTATATGGGATCCGAAGACGTCAAGCGGCAAGCCACGAATGTGTATCGCATGAAATTGCTAGGTGCAACCGTAATTCCGGTCGAATCCGGATCCCGGACGTTGAAAGATGCCTTGAATGAAGCGATGCGGGATTGGGTGACCAATGTTGAAGATACCTTTTATATTATCGGTACCGTCGCGGGTCCGCATCCTTATCCAATGATGGTTAGAGATTTCCAGGTTGTGATTGGAACAGAAGCAAAAGCACAAATGCAGGAAGATTTTCAGCGGCAGCCGGATGCGTTGATCGCATGCGTTGGCGGCGGCTCTAACGCGATTGGCTTATTTTATCCCTATATTGACGATGCCAATGTTCGCTTGATCGGCGTTGAAGCAGCCGGCAAAGGCATTGATACCAACCAGCATGCAGCGACGTTGTCGACAGGAAAACCGGGCGTATTGCATGGCAATCGAACCTATCTGATTCAAGATGAGAACGGGCAGATTATTGAAACCCATTCCATTTCAGCCGGTCTGGATTATCCCGGTGTGGGACCGGAGCATGCCTGGCTCAAGGACTGCGGTCGAGCAGAGTATGTTGCAATTACCGATGATGAAGCTTTGGATGCATTTCATACGTTATGCCGCTACGAAGGCATTATGCCGGCGCTGGAATCAAGTCATGCCTTAGCTTATGCGGCCAAATATGCACCTACGCTATCCAAGGACAAATTGTTGTTGGTTAACCTCTCAGGGCGAGGTGATAAGGATATGGCGACGGTTGCGCAAATGTCAGGCTTGACACTTTAATGAGTGGCATTCGTATTTTCAATTTTTAATCTTCTGGAAAGAATTCCAATCGGAATACCCAAATGAGTTTTATTAAAAGCTTGCTGAATTTTTTAAGCGGTAGCAGTGATACTGATGTTAAGAAGTCAAATCGTATCGCTAAAACATTTAATATATTAAAAAGTCAAAACCGTAAGGCATTGATTCCTTTTATTACTGCGGGTGATCCCAATCCTCAGGTGACCGTGCCGCTCATGCATCAATTAGTTCATTCCGGTGCGAATATCATTGAGCTAGGGGTTCCTTTTTCGGATCCAATGGCCGATGGGCCAACGATTCAGAGATCGTCGGAACGTGCATTGAAGCATCATGTCAGCTTGAATGATGTACTGGATATGGTCAATGAGTTTAGGAAAACGGATTCGAGGACACCAATTGTTTTAATGGGGTATGCGAATCCCATCGAAGCAATGGGTTATGGATCATTTGCCGCCAAAGCGAAACAGTGTGGTATCGATGGCGTTCTGATTGTCGATTATCCGCCCGAAGAGTCGGAAAAATGGGTGGAGTGTCTCGATCAACAAGGAATCGATGCGATATTTTTGTTGTCTCCAACGACCCCGCAACAGCGCATTGAGCAGGTGGCAAAAGTGGCTCGGGGTTATGTTTATTATGTCTCGCTTAAAGGCGTCACTGGCGCATCGCATCTTGATTTGCAAGACGTTAGCGACATGCTGGCAAAATTACGCCAACATATTTCGTTACCGATCGGGGTAGGATTTGGCATTCGTGATGGCGCTACTGCAAAGGCGGTTGCAAGCTTGGCGGATGCTGTCGTGGTTGGCAGCCGGATTATCGAAGAAATTGAAAAATCAACAGAAGCGGAGATATTGGACAAGGGCGGCAACTTGTTAAATACACTTCGCAAAGCAATTGATGAGAATTGAAATAATCAATAACTCGCGCTTTAGGATACATTCGCTATGAGCTGGTTCCAAAATATTATTCCTCCAAAAATCAAAAGAAAAGAAGCCGGCGAGAAGAAAATTGTACCTGAAGGACTGTGGAGTAAATGCAATCATTGCGAAGCGGTTTTGTACTATACCGATTTAGCTAAGAACCTGAATGTTTGTCCAAAATGCGATTACCATAATCGTATTCCTGCGAGAGATAGGCTGGATTATTTGCTGGACCCCGAAGGGCGGTATGAAATCGGTGCGGAAGTGATGGCAACGGATGTTTTGAAATTTAAGGATAGCAAACGCTATGTGGACCGACTGACGCAAGCTCAGGAAAGTACTGATGAGAATGACTCTTTAGTGGTCATGCGAGGCACTATCAAGACAATCCCGGTTGTTGCTGCTGTATTCGAATTCGGTTTTATGGGTGGCTCCATGGGATCGGTCGTGGGAGAGCGGTTTGTACGGGGCGTTAAAACTTGCATTGATCACCATCTTCCTTTTATTTGCTTCAGTGCCAGCGGTGGCGCGCGGATGCAGGAGGGATTGTTTTCCCTGATGCAAATGGCAAAAACGACCGCTGCTTTAACGCGCCTCAGTCATAACAAATTGCCTTTTATTTCGGTATTGACGGATCCGACAATGGGGGGGGTATCCGCCAGTTTCGCCTTTATTGGTGATGTCGTGATTGCCGAACCTGGCGCATTAATCGGCTTTGCGGGGCCGCGTGTCATTGAGCAGACAGTCCGGCAGACACTCCCCGATGGTTTTCAACGCGCCGAGTTTCTTTTGCAGCATGGAGCGATCGACATGATTGTCGATCGCCGGCAAATGCGCGACAAGCTCGTCAATCTTTGTACTCAATTGATGCGGACTCCTATTCCCACTCCGTTACCATAATTCTTCTTTTTGGGTTCATGCAAATGGATGTGCCGGGCCTGACAGCGGAATCACTCGCAGATTGGTTGCATTACCTGGAATCGCTTCACCCAAGTACCATCGAAATGGGATTGGAACGGGTGGCTAATGTGCGATCCGAATTAGGGTTAATCCCTCGATTTCCAATCATCACAGTAGGGGGCACTAATGGAAAAGGTTCCGTTTGCGCCATGCTTGAAGCCATTCTACAGAGTGCGGGCTATAAAGTCGGTTGTTATACCTCTCCGCATTTAGTGCGATTTAACGAACGCATTCGAATTGATGGCAAGGAGATCGATAGCGAAAGTCTTTGCTTGGCTTTTTCGCAAGTGGAAGTCGCACGGCGGGATTGTCATACACCGCTGACTTTCTTTGAATTCAGTACGCTGGCTGCGATGCGTTGGTTTATTCAAACACGTGTGGATGTGGCGATTCTTGAGATTGGTTTGGGCGGCCGCCTCGATGCGGTTAATATCTTCGATCCGGATTGCGCAATTTTAACCAGTATCGATCTCGATCACATGGAGTATCTTGGAAATACGAGAGAGGAAATCGGATTCGAGAAAGCTGCGATTTTTAGGCAGAGTAAGCCAGCAATTTGTGCAGAGATAGACATACCGGATTCTGTCTATCAGCAGGCAAGAAAAATTGAGGCGCATTTGAGTAGATTCTCGAAAGAATTTGGCTTTCAATCAAAGATCAACCAGTGGGACTATTGGGGACCCAGGGGATGGCGCCATTCATTGCCCGTTCCAACGTTACGAGGTGACAAACAGCTACAAAACGCAAGTGCATGCTTAGCGGCTCTTGACGAAGTGAATGAACTGCTGCCCGTTAACATGAAGGATATTCGGCAAGGGTTGATCAAAGCGGCAATACCCGGTCGATTCCAGGTGGTTTCAACGCAGCCGATGATAATTTTGGATGTTGCGCACAATCCTGCCGCCGCTGCTGTTTTGGCGCAAAATTTGACTGCAACTCAGTGTGCCGGACGGACTTATGCCGTGTTTTCAATGTTGCAGGATAAGGATATTCAGGGTGTTGTGCAAAAGCTTAAAGACGAGATCGATGTTTGGTTGCTATTCCCAATTCAATCCCCTCGCGCCGCTACAGTCGAACATATCGTCCAAGAAATCCACGCTGCTGACTTTTTGAGGGGGAATCAATCAATATACCGCTTTTCTGACGGTGCTGAAGCCTTTGCTTTTGCCTGTGAACAAGCAGCTAAAAATGATAGAATTTGCATATTTGGATCTTTCTATACGGTTGGCGATGTGCTGAATCAGTTGCACATGTCCTCATGAGAGTAGTAATCGGATATTTCAAATGAATAAAAATATCAGCGAAGAAGAATTATTACTACGGAAACGCGCAAGAAGACGGTTGGTTGGCGCTATCGTTCTGGTTCTTATTTCTATTATCGTTTTGCCTGCAATTTTCGATGAGCCCAAACCGGAAACGGAACAGCATGAGATTGCGATTAATTTGCCGGAAGCGAATAAAAATGCAATTACAACTGCACCACCAATTCCGGAAGAAAATTTTTCGGCAAGCCTCGAATCTTCGAATGTGGTTGATCAGGCGGAATTACAAGAAAAATCAAAGATTGCTCATGCGACTCGGGATGAGAATGTTGAATCATCAAATTTTCAGAGACGTATCCCGATTCCCGGCATCAAACCTAAATTTGAACGACACGCAGCAACTCCATCCAGAACGCCTGCTGTGGCTGCGACAACTGCAAGTGCCGCTGTAGCGCCACCGAGTGCACCGGCGGTTGCGGCGGTTGTTAAGGCGCCGGTACAAGCCCCTGATGCGGAAAAAGGATTTGTTGTTCAGTTAGGCGCATTTTCGGATCCGGACAAAGCCAAGTTGCAACAAGCACTGTTATTATCGAACGGTTTTAAAGCTTATACGGAATCTTTGGTCATCAATGGCAATCAAGTGACGCGCGTGCGTACGGGACCTTTTCCTAATCGAAGTGCTGCGGATAGTGAAATAAAAAAATTAAAAACATTTGGCTTGGATGGCGTGGTGGTACCAAGATGAGTCGATATCGCAATTATTGATGTTAATGAATTAACTGAATAGTATCTCTTAACTGATGACCGTTTTTGATTATGTTGTTTCCGCTATTTTCTTGGTATCGATTGTATTGAGTATCCTGCGGGGATTTGTCCGTGAAGGATTGTCTATTGCCGGCTGGGTGGTCGCTTTTATTGTGGCCAGCTCTTACTCTTCATTCACTGAGCAGTTCCTGCCGGGTGAAATTGTTGGTGAGACATTGCGATATGCCATTGCATTCGTCGTAACGTTTCTTGCGGTTTTGCTGATTACAGCGCTCGCGACGATGTTACTGGCCGCTTTAATAAAGGGAATCGGTTTGGGGTTTATTGATCGATTGCTTGGTTCTGTTTTCGGTTTTATACGAGCGCTTGTGATAGTGATTTTATTGGTTTTAATGGCAGGATTGACCACGATTCCAAATCAAGTTTTCTGGCACCAAGCCGTATTAAGTCGTCCTTTGGAAGCGATTGCAATCCAAGTGCTGCCCTGGCTGCCCGACGATTTATCGAAACGTATTAGTTTTGAAAGAAAAGAAAATTTTTAAGCGTTAGTGAATGTAATAAGCGGCAGTTTATGAAAAATTGTTATTGTTGAAAAAAACACGACAGCAGTGCAATGATCTGGCTTATTAATTCCTAATTAAATACTGATTAAAGCAAAACCAACGGAGCATTTCTATGTGCGGAATTCTCGGTATTGTTGCAAAATCTCCAGCGAATCAACTTTTGTATGACGGTTTGTTAATGTTGCAGCATCGAGGGCAAGATGCAAGTGGCATCGTGACTGCGCAAGGCAACACGTTTCATATGCACAAAGGGCTTGGTTTGGTTCGTGATGTGTTTCGTACGAGAAATATGCGGGCGCTGTCAGGGAATATCGGCATCGGACATGTGCGTTATCCTACTGCGGGGTCTGTTAATTCACCAGCGGAAGCACAGCCTTTCTATGTCAATTCTCCTTTTGGAATTGTATTAAGTCACAATGGTAATCTGACCAATGCCGAACAGCTCAATCAAGAGCTTTTTAAAACGGATTTAAGGCATGTCAACACCAACTCGGATTCGGAGGTTCTGCTAAATGTTCTCGCGCACGAACTACAGGAGAGCACCAGGAATTGCCGGCTCGATCCGGAAACTATTTTCTCGGCTGTCGCCGGCGTGCATAAACGATGCAAAGGCGCCTATGCAGTGATAGCCATGATCGCCGGTTATGGATTATTAGCTTTTCGCGATCCTTATGGCATTCGGCCGTTAGTTTTTGGCACGGCGGAGAATGAGTTGGGCGACGAATATATCGTCGCATCGGAAAGTGTCGCACTGGATACATTGGGTTTTAAATTAATCCGCGATGTCGCACCGGGTGAAGCGATTTTTATCGATGAAGACGGTAATTTTTATAATAAACAATGCGCGATCGATTTTTCTCTGAATCCTTGTATTTTTGAATATGTCTATTTAGCGCGGCCTGATTCTGTCATCGATGGCGTTTCCGTCTATGAAACCCGTTTGAATATGGGTGAGCAGCTCGCGGAAAAAATAAAGAAAACGATGCACCATCTGGATATTGATGTTGTTATTCCAATTCCGGATTCCAGCCGCCCCAGCGCTTTACAGCTTGCTAATCACTTAGGTATCGATTTCCGCGAAGGCTTTGTCAAGAATCGATACGTTGGGCGTACTTTTATCATGCCAGGACAGCAACAAAGGCGTAAATCCGTACGGCAGAAATTAAATGCAATGAATATTGAGTTCCGTGGCAAGAATGTATTATTGGTCGACGATTCGATCGTGAGGGGGACTACCAGCCGCGAAATCGTTCAAATGGCGAGGGAAGCCGGCGCCAATAAGATCTTTTTTGCATCTGCCGCTCCACCGGTGAGATTCCCGAATGTGTATGGCATTGACATGCCGACCCGGCAGGAGTTAATCGCTACGGATCGGACGTCCGAACAAATATGTGAAGAGATTGGCGCGGATTATCTGGTATTCCAGGATCTGGAAGCACTCACTCAGGCCGTTTCCAAAGTATCCCATACCGTGAAGGATTTTGAAACATCCTGTTTCAACGGGATTTATATTACCGGCGATGTGACGCATGAGTATCTCAATACTCTGGAGTTACAAAGAAATTCCAGTCAACCGTTGTCACTTGCTCAATCGAACACGCAACTGGATTTAAGTTTGGTTTTTTCTGAATAAGATTATCGCGCTAACTATCGTAAAACCGTATTTTCTTCAAAGCACTGTAATAATCTAAATCACTTTTTATTTTCAAGACTTCAAAGATATGTCAGACAATTTGCAACCAGAGACGCTCGCGTTACATACCGGTATTCATCGTAGCCAGTTCAATGAGCATTCTGAGGCGATGTATTTGACTTCAAGTTTTGTATTTGAAAGTGCTGCTCAAGCAGCCGCTCGCTTTTCAGGGAATGAGCCAGGTAATATTTACTCGCGATTTACGAATCCTACTGTTACTGCATTCGAAGAACGACTGGCGGTACTGGAGGAAGCGGAAGCTTGCATTGCGACATCTTCGGGTATGTCGGCAATTTTAGCGTGCGTCATGGGATTATTGTCAGCCGGGGATCATATTGTCGCTTCGCAAAGCTTATTTGGTGCAACGGTAAATTTATTTAATAACATACTGAAGAAATTTAATATCGATACGACTTTCGTGTCGGCAACGGATGTTGATGCATGGCGAAGTGCGGTGCAACCGAATACCAAACTTTTTTTTCTGGAGACACCCTCTAATCCGTTAACTGAAATTTCTGATATTGCGGGATTGGCGCGAATCGCAAAAACAACCGGTGCATGGCTGGTTGTGGATAATTGCTTCTGTACGCCCATCTTACAAAAACCGCTTGAATTGGGAGCGGATATTGTCATTCATTCCGCCACCAAATATCTGGATGGGCAGGGAAGAGTCTTGGGAGGAGCCGTACTAGGAAAGCGGGAATTGCTAATGGATAGTGGAATATTCGGTTTCTTGCGAACCGCCGGTCCGACACTGAGCGCTTTCAATGCCTGGGTTATATTAAAAGGATTGGAAACACTTAAAATTCGTGTGGAAGCACATTCCGAAAATGCTCTGAGAATGGCGCAATGGCTGGAGAAACAGCCCAATGTGACACGCATTTTCTATCCCGGACTCACATCACATCCGCAGCATGACTTGGCAAAACGTCAGCAAAGATCAGGTGGCGGAATTGTCTCGTTCGAAGTTAAAGGCGGTAAAGAAGCCGCTTGGCGCGTGATTGATTCGACTCGCTTGATTTCGATTACCGCGAACTTGGGCGATGCAAAAAGTACGCTGACGCATCCAGCGACTACGACACATGCACGGATTAGTCAGGAGGCCCGGGATGCCGCCGGGATAACGGACGGATTGCTACGTATCGCAGTGGGACTGGAGTCAGTTCAGGATCTCCAAGCTGATTTGGCGCGAGGACTTGCTTAAACCTTTTAAGCTATCGCCAAGTGGTGTGTGCCAATGCCGAACTGGGTTTGTCTTGCCGTTCATGGTTAAATCACTTCGGCTTTCTCGATGATGACATCTTCCAGCGGCACGTTCTGATGACCGGCATAATCGCCGGTTTTGACTTTCTTGATTGCATCAACGACATCTTGTCCCTCGACGACTTTCCCGAATACGCAATAACCATAGCCTTGTGTCGTCGGAGATTTATAATTCAGGAAACCATTGCTAGTCACATTGATAAAGAATTGCGCGGTGGCTGAATGGACATCGGCTGTTCGTGCCATGGCAATCGTGTAAGCATCGTTGCGGAGGCCATTGGCCGCCTCATTTTGGATGGGTGACTGGGTTGATTTTTGTTTCATTCCGGGTGCAAATCCTCCGCCCTGAATCATGAAATCGTCAATGACGCGATGAAACAATGTGTTGTCGTAAAAACCGCTCGAAACATAATTCAAAAAATTTTGTACGGTTTCTGGCGCTTTTTCGCTGTCGAGTTCCAGTATTATGGCGCCAAAGTTAGTTTGCAGTTTGACCATATCAGTCCTAAATTGATTGATGAATTGTACTATTGAGTGCTGCTGTTTTCTGACACGGGCAATCTAACGATATCCTCAATAATCACCTTATTTTTCGGTACATCGCTGGGAAATGGGCCGGCGGAGCCGGTAGGGGTCGCAGCAATTTTGTTAACGACTTCCATTCCACTGACTACTTTTCCAAATACCGCGTAACCATAGCCGCTTTGACTAGGTGCTTTATAATCCAGAAATTGATTATTGGCGACGTTGATAAAAAATTGCGCGGACGCGGAATGAGGATCCGATGTGCGTGCCATAGCGATGGTGCCAATTTCATTTCTAAGGTCATTTGCGGCTTCGTTGCGAATCGGAGGGCGGGTCGGTTTCTGGTTAAACGCTTGATCGAAACCGCCACCTTGAATCATAAATCCGGCAATTACCCGATGAAATATCGTGTTCTTGTAAAAACCGTCTTCTACATATTCTAAGAAATTTTCTACCGTTTTAGGTGCTTTGTCAGGATACAGCTCAAGAACGATAGTGCCGGCATTCGTTCTCATTTCGACCATGATATTAGCTGCGAAAACATTCAAATGAGTTAAAAACAGAATAGTGAACAGCACAACTTGGTAACGTCGCATCGATATTCGGCCTATGGTAATGGATGGTAAGAGTTTCATTTAAACACTATGTTATACTCTGCGGCACTTTTTTGAGTGCAGACGATAACACACAGCATTCGAGATTCTATCAATAAGATAAACAGAATTACAATTCGATTCGTTGATCATATGCTCAAGATATACAATTCAATCGCCCGCGAGAAACAAGAATTCATTCCTATTTCGCCCGGAAAAGTAAAGATCTATGTTTGCGGCATGACGGTTTATGATTACTGCCATTTGGGGCATGCACGGGTTCTGGTGGTTTTTGACATGGTTGTCCGGTGGTTCAGAGCCAATGGTTTCGAAGTAATTTATGTTCGAAATATCACCGATATCGACGATAAGATCATTAATCGTGCGCAAGAAAACAATGAATCGATCGGCGCGTTAACCGCGCGTTTCATCCAGGCAATGGATGAGGATGCTGCAGCGCTGGGTGTCGTGCCGCCCAGTCATGAGCCGCGTGCCACAAATTATGTAAATCATATGGTTGCAATGATCGATATGCTGGTTAAGAAGAATCTGGCATACCCGGCGAGTAATGGCGATGTCTATTATGCGGTTCATAATTTTCCCGGTTATGGAAAATTGTCTGGTAAATCTTTAAATGATCTTCGTGCCGGTGAACGTGTTGAAATTGACTCCAGTAAAAAGGATCCGCTGGATTTTGTATTATGGAAGTCGGCAAAAGCCGGCGAACCGTTCTGGGAATCTCCCTGGGGCAATGGCCGTCCGGGATGGCATATCGAGTGTTCGGCGATGAGCGAGCAGTTACTGGGTATTCATTTTGATATTCACGGAGGCGGCCAGGATTTGCAGTTTCCGCATCACGAAAATGAAATTGCTCAAAGTGAAGGCGCGCATGATCATGTGTTCGTGAATTACTGGATGCATAACGGTTTTGTGCGTGTTGACAATGAAAAGATGTCGAAGTCGCTTGGGAATTTTTTTACTGTTAGGGAAATTCTCAAGTTATACCAACCGGAAGTGGTGCGTTTTTTTATTTTACGAGCGCACTACCGCAGTCCGCTCAATTATTCCGATCAACATCTGAAAGATACAAAGCTTGCGCTCGATCGACTATATATCGCATTAAAGGATGCCGGGCCGGTCGTTATACAAACCATTGACTGGAGTAACCACCATGCACAAAAGTTTAAAGCGGCCATGGAAGATGATTTCAATACGCCGGATGCAATCGCCGTACTGTTTGAGCTGGCAAGCGAGATAAACAAAACACGCTCGGAAGATCGTGCGGCATTATTGAAGGCGCTGGGTGAACTGCTCGGGTTATTACAGCAAAATCCGGTTGATTATTTGCAAAACGCCTTGGCGGTTGATAACGCTACTTCATTGACACAAGATCAGATCGAATCGTTGATTCAACAGCGTATCGAGGCGCGCAAAACGGGGCGTTATGCGGAAGCAGACGAGATCCGGAAGAATCTTCAACAACAGGGTATTATTTTGGAAGATGGCGCCCAAGGCACTACCTGGCGGCGTGTTTAGCATTCCGTTACTGTTACAGTCGCCAAAGATAAAGCGTTGAGTTGGAAAAATCATTCAACTGAATGCTTTTGTCCGGTGCGACGCCGGGAATAACAAAAGTATTGCTGATTAATAGACTGCCCGGACGCATTTCTTTTTTTGCTTTTTGCCAAAGCGAATCCATGGGTACCGGCGAAAGATAGGCATAAACCACGTCATAGCGTGAAAAATCGTGTTTCCAGAAATCCCCCCAGTGCACATCGTAATCAGAATCGAACAAGCTTCGTAGTTTACTAATAACAAACGGAATAGGGGCGGATTCAATGCCATGAAACGACCCGTTGCCATGGATCCGGGCCAGATTTTTTAATAATCCGCCGCAGCCGCTTCCCAAATCGATAAAAGTGAATTGATTTTGTTTGGGTAATAATGTTTCGAGCGCCTGGTTGACAGTTTCACTGGAAAGGTACAACGGTACTTGCGTCACAAATGACTTGCCGTAAATTAATAGCAAGCCAAGGAACATCACTAAGTACCAGGTTGCTGAAATGTCAAATGCCAGGGTGATAATGACCAGCGGCATAAACAGGAAATGTATGGGTACCCACCACACGGGCGATTTCGCCAGGAAACTCAGTAATCCGGCCAGCAATCCCTGTAGTATCGCCCACTCGAATAAGCTGGCATGGACGGTTACCATCGACATTAATGTTCCGGCTGTAGCGGTCGATGCAATCTGGATCAATAACGCAATAATGGCGGGATGAAAACGTTTTGGCATTTTTGAGTAGTCCGTGTGATTGTTTAAGGGTTCTGCAGCAATTCCGTGTCCGGTTGCGCTTGCATATCAATATCGAGGGTCGGATTATCCATCGTTACCGCTTTCTCGGCCCGCTCGTTCAATACCACAATGCTGATGCGGCGGTTGATTGGATTGAGCGGATCATCCTTGTCAAAAAGAACCGCTGAAGACAATCCGATGACCTGCAGGACTTTGTTGGTATCCATGCCGCCGACAATCAATTCGCGGCGTGATGCATTGGCGCGATCCGCTGATAATTCCCAGTTGCTGTAGCCTTTATCGCCGGAAGGAAAAGGCTTGGCATCGGTATGTCCGGAAAGACTGATCTTGTTGTCGACATCGTTCAGCATCTTGCCGATTTCACGCAAAATGGTTTTGGTATAAGGTTGCAATTCCGCTCTGCCCAACGCGAACATCGGACGGTTCTGCTCATCGACGATTTGGATTCTTAAACCATCCGAAGTAATGTCCAGCAGCAATTGATTGGCAAACTTTTTGAGCGAAGGATTGTTTTCGATCGCTTCTTCGATTTTTTGTTTCAATCCTTCCAGCTTGATACGCTCCGCCCGTTCCCGGATGATTTTCTTGGCTTGGGCGCTGTCATCATCTTTTATCGCACCCTTTTTGACTTCGCCATGCTGGCGCGTTAAATCGGTGCCGCCACCTTTAAGTACGCTATTGCTTTCGCCAATCGACGATCCGCCCATCAAAGCGACTTTCAACGGGGTTTTGAAATATTCCGAAATCCCTTCCAATTGGCTCTTGGTCGACGATCCCAACAACCACATCAATAGAAAGAATGCCATCATCGCGGTCACGAAGTCGGCATATGCAATTTTCCAAGCGCCGCCATGATGCCCTCCCGCGACTTTCTTGATTCTTTTGATAACTATCGGTCGCTGTGCAAGATCGTCAGCCATAATGGTTCCTGTCGTTCAAAGAGAAAGAAATTAATAGTTATTTGGATTTGCTTTGCTTGACATGTTCTTCCAATTCCAGGAAAGACGGTCTTTCGGTTGTGAATAGAACTTTCCTGCCGAACTCCACTGCCAGGACCGGCGAATAACCGTTGAGATTGGCGAGCAGGGTGATTTTGATACACTCGAACATCTTGCTGGATTCGTGAAGGTTATGTTCAAGCTTTCCGGCCAATGGGCTGACAAAACCGTAGGCCAGCAGAATTCCCAGGAAAGTACCGACCAATGCTGCGGCAATCAAAATACCCAATTCACTGGGCGGCAAATGAACCGACTCCATGGTATGTACCACCCCCATGACTGCAGCCACAATACCGAAAGCCGGCAACCCGTCGCCGAGTTTCGAGATCACATGGATCGGGACTTCGCCTTCTTGATGGTGCGTTTCCAGCTCGCTGTCCATCAAGCTTTCAATCTCGAGCGAATTCAAATTGCCGCCTACCATCAAGCGCAGATAATCCGTAATAAATTCGGTGATATGGTGATCCGCCAGAATATCCGGGTATTTCGTGAAAATCGGACTGTTGGAAGGATCGTCGACGTCTCCTTCGATCGACATCAAGCCTTCTTTACGGACTTTGCTGAGTATTTCATACAGTAATGTCATTAAGTCCATATACAATGCTTTGTTAAGCTTCGAACTTTTGAATACGGTTGGTAGTGCCTTCAGGGTGGCCTTCAATGCCTTGTTTGAGTTGCCGACAACGAATGCCCCGATCGCGCCTCCACCGATCATGAGAAGTTCCACAGGCTGCCATAATGAAGCCAAGTGACCTCCGGCTAAGGCAAATCCGCCGAAAACAGAGATAATAATAATGAGATACCCAACGGATACAAGCATTGCGATGACTCCCTAGAATGTAATTACGCAATTGTTGATGGCAAATTCTGGATTGGGAAGTTAACACATCCATGCAAAATTCATTCGTGGGGATAAAGTCGGTTTTCTCCCGGTATTTTCAGGTTCTTTATTTTTCCAGGAAACGGAGCATCGCTACGATGCGGCAAACAGTGCGTAATCGAGCATTTCGAGATTGCAGCGAGGGGGCGGAAATTTATAGAGACGGTTGACGAATAGTGATCGCCGGTTGCTTAGTTTGCGCGATTTCTTCTTGCTGTTGTAATTCCCACATGTGAGCATAGGTGCCGTTGGCGGCAAGTAACTGTTGATGCGTGCCGCGCTCTATGATTCGGCCCTGCTCCATGACAAGAATCTGATCGGCATCGGCGATCGTCGAGAGCCGATGAGCGATCGTTAACGTGGTGCGATTAATTGCGATACGCTTTAATTCGGCTTGAATGCGTTTCTCGGATTCCGAATCCAGCGCCGATGTAGCTTCATCGAAAATCAGAATGGCCGGGTTTTTAAGGATGGTGCGCGCAATGGCAACCCGCTGTTTTTCGCCGCCGGATAATTTCAAACCGCGCTCACCGACGACCGTTTCATATTTCAACGGTAGCCGTTCAATAAAATCATGAATATGAGCGGCGCGCGCCGCTGCGAAGACCTCCTCCGACGTTGCATCCGGGCGTCCATAGGCGATGTTGTAATAAATACTGTCATTGAACAACACCGTATCCTGCGGAACGATGCCGATGGCTGCGCGTAAACTTTGTTGTGTAATGTCGCGAATATCCTGGCCGTTGATCGAAATGCAGCCCGATTGCACATCGTAAAAACGAAACAACAACCGCGCCAGTGTTGATTTTCCGGAACCGCTGTGGCCCACCACTGCGACATTTTGCCCGGCAGGAATGTCAAACGTTACGTCGAATAAAATTTGGCGGTTCGATTCATAAAAAAAATCAACATGGTCAAACCGGATGGCCGCGCGATTTGCACTCAGTACTTGAGCATCCGGTTTGTCCATTATTTCCCGGTTTTCTCCAAGCAGCGTAAACATCCGTTCCATATCCGCCAGCGAATGTTTGATTTCCCGATAAACAAAACCGAGAAAATGGAGCGGCATGTAGAGTTGCAGCATGAACGCATTAATCAAGACCAGATCGCCCAGCGTCATGCTACCGGCGATTACATGATCCGCAGCGAGAAACATCAGCAACGTAACGCCGATGGCGATGATGGCGCTCTGCCCGGCATTCAATGTGGCGAGCGACGTTTGGTTGCGCACGGCGGCTTTTTCCCAGGCTTGCAAATGCTCGTCATAGCGCCGCGCTTCCCAATTCTCATTGGCGAAATATTTGACCGTCTCATAATTCAGTAGACTGTCAATGGCTTGGGTATTCGCTTTCGAATCCATGTTGTTCATGGTGCGGCGAAAAATCATGCGCCATTCGGTCACAATCAGCGTAAGTGCAATATAAGCGAGCAACGTTGCAGCAATAATGCCGGCAAACCAAATATCATATCTTCCAATCAAAATGGTCAATACCAAGCCGATCTCGAGCAAAGTCGGCAGAATATTGAATAGCATAAAATTGAGCAAAAATGAAATGCCTCGCGAGCCGCGTTCAATGTCGCGTGAAACGCCGCCAGTCTGACGTTCCAAGTGAAAACGCAGCGATAATGAGTGCAGGTGCAAGAAAACCTTGATGGCAACACGCCGGATAGCGCGTTGCGTTACCTTGGCGAAAATGGCATCGCGCAATTCACCGAATAATGTGCTGCATAATCGCAAAACACCGTAGCTGATCAATAGAAAGACGGGTAACATCAGCTCGGCGCGGGGTTGATCCAGGGCGTCGACAATTTCTTTTAGCACCAGCGGCACCGAGACGTTCGCGACTTTTGCCAATACCAGGAGTGTCAGCGCCAAAATGACTCTGGCTTTGAATTCCCACAGATAAGGTAACAGCGCTGCGATCGTTTTCAGGTTATTTTGCGTGGCCGCAGGTTTTTCCAGACGAGTTGGACGCATGACGGTTGTTCGCGGCGTTACCTAGAGCAACAAATAAAAGATAGAACAAGCGGATAAAGCGGCGACACCGAACCAGCACCAGATCCACATGAGTTTGCCCGGACGGTATCGGTCGGGCATATGGCGGCTGAAAACCGCCTGCATGTTTAATATCGCGATGATCGGCGCAGCGACAAACGAAATGACGGTGGCGATTTTAACCATCTCGCGCATGGAAGCCAGATAAAAGAACAAGATAAACAGAGTTCCCGCGATTAAAATTACCAAACCGATCAGATAGGTGATGTTACGATTCCGTTGCCGAATCCGATCTGGAAACAGTAATTCGAGTGAAGCGCTGATCGAGCGTGGAAATGCATCAAGCACGGTCAACGTAGTGCTGAACATGGTCGCAATTGCCGCGATGGCGACGATTGGATAAGCCCAATCTCCGAGGGCTTGCTGGTACATGTCGAGTAGCTGTCCGGCAAACGCCGCGCCCCCGGCGGCAAAAGGAATGCCGCTGCCATACATGACCAATGCGCCGAGCAACAAAAAGCAAATCGCTAGAAATGCCGTGCCGATAAAGCCCACGCGGAAATCAAACAAGGTTTCCTGCATGGATGAGATTCTGCCATCGCTGTCATTTTTACTTTTTGACCAAATCGAATGCCATATTGAAAGATCCAGAGGTGCCGGCATCCATCCCAGAAATGTCGCTAAAAAGATTAAATGTGCGGTATCCGAAAAATCGAAAAAGACCGTAGCGGTTTTATGATGTCCCGGGTTGTCGAACAACAGCATGATAACTGCGGCAATTGACGTGATCGTCAATATCAGGATGATGATTTTCATCAACTTGTCGAGCAATACATAGTGACCGCTGACTAACAGCGTAAAAGAAATTAACAGTAAAAGGCTGCCAATGATGAAGGCGACCATTTGCGGCTCGTGCCCGCCAAGACCTTCAAGTCCGAAAATATTGGTAATAAGACCGGCAGTGACAACCGTAATGGCTGCTTGTACGATAAACATCGTGGCGACCGCCATAAATAAATAAAGCCATACCGCCCATTTTCCGAGTTTCAAATAGCCATGCAGGATATGCTGACCGGTCGCTGCGGTGTAGCGGGGGCCGAATTCAAAAAAAGGATACTTGATGGCATGAATGATGAGGATGGCGATAATCAATTCAAAACCGAACATGCCGCCGGCTTGCGTCGACTGCACCAGATGGGAAACGCCAACGGCCGCTCCGGCATACAGTAAGCCGGGGCCCAAGCGCGAAAGAAAACGGTTAATCAATGTCATTGGTTTCTTATTCTTTCATGGAAGTCAGTTGGAAATGATATTTTATTACCCGGGCATTCTGCAGGATTCGCAAGTAAGGTAAGCGGTGGAAAATTGTGTGCCTTGTTGTATAGCTTGATTGAAAATCGGATACGATTCATCATATGTCATTATTACTTTGCTTCGCGGAGGTTGGAAATGGAAATTACCTGTTACCGTGATCCTGAAATTAACAGGGAAGCGCGCTATTTACCAGCAAAATCATATAACTTGGCCGTTACTTTGTTATCAAGATGCACAACCCGGCATTTGTTTGTACCGATTCGCAGCATGCAGTATATGGCGATTATTGATCATGATGAATTCGTATTTATTGATGGTGAGCGCAAATGCTGGATCGATATCGCCTGGTGCAACTTTAAACGCCATGACCGGAATACGCTGGATGAGCCGGTTGCCTATGAAGCCATTTATTATCGCGATCATATGCCGGAAATAATGCTGCGATTACAACGCGAATTTCCGCTGGCGCTACAACTTCTGGAAAGCAAGTCCAGACTGGACGGACCGGCGCGGGTGATTCATTTCCCTGCGAAAGCGTAATCGGCGCTAATCATCGTCACCCAATTCGGCATCCCAGCCTTTGCTTTTTGCATGCCGGATCGCTGCATCATAAATTGCAGTGTGCCGTTCGCGGAGTTCGTCCGGTAAACGGCTCGGCAGGTGCGCATACGGCTCCCAAGCATCATGAACCTTTTCATATAAAACTTGCATTTGCGAAGTGCTCCAGCCGGCGCATGTTTCCGTTTCCGGTAAAAGACCGAATACCCAGGCATCGCGCACGACCCGGCCGAGATGCGTGAGTCCGCCGTTGTTATCGTCATAAATACCCACATAGAATTGTTCTGCCATAGATGATTTCTCTTAATGATTTAATAGATTGTAAAGTTTCTTCAGCGATAAAGAACTCAGTGTGCGCTTAGCTTCGATCCCGATTTCGTATCGAATCGATCCAAAATATGATGCGACATATTTTTAGCCAACTCCTCTTCGGCAAAGAATACCGTACCCAGATTATCTTTACGCAATAATTTCGTTTCGTCTTCACTGCGCGCGTGCAATACAATTTCGATATCCGGGTTTAAGGTGCGTGCGATATCGATCATGTGCCGGGCGTTCAGCGGATTCGGCGTTGCGATCACCAACATGGCGGCATCCGTGATATGCGCCTGGATCAACACCGACGGTTCGTTTGCATCGCCGGAAACGGCATTTATGCCTTGCTTGCGTAAATCCTGCACCAATTCGCGATTCTGTTCCGCGACGATAAAGGGGATATTTTTTTCATTTAACGCCTGCGCAATGCGTTCTCCAACATGACCATAGCCGACCAGCACAACTTGACCCTCGAGAAATTTACGCTCCGTGCTCATTGGTAATTCCGCAAAGGGATCGTCCCGGTTTTCGTATTTGCGAGCCAAAGCGGAATGTTTCAGGATCAGATTCCTGAACGGCGTGATCGCGGCGAATGCAATCGGATTGAAAGCGATCGAAATGAGCGCTCCGGCAAGGACCAGACTCATGCCCTCGGCTGGCATCAAACCCAGAGATAATCCCAATCCCGCCAGAATAAAAGAGAATTCCCCAATTTGCCCGAGGCTGGCGGCGACCGTCAGCGAGGTGTTGAGCGGGTAGCGCAGAATCAATACCAGTAACATGGCTGCCATGGATTTGCCGACAATGATAATAGCCGCGACCGCTAGAACCCGTACCGGCTCATCGACTAACACGGCGGGGTCGAACAGCATACCGACGGAAACAAAAAACAGCACGGCAAAAGCATCGCGCAATGGCAGAGACTCTTCTGCAGCGCGATGACTGAATTTGGATTCGCGCATGACCATGCCGGCAAAAAACGCGCCCAGTGCAAACGATACGTTGAACAGCGCGGCTGCGCCGTAGGCGATGCAAATGGCGACAGCGACAACCGCCAATGTGAACATTTCACGCGAACCGGTGCGGGCAACTTGCCATAATAACCACGGCAGCACCCGGCGGCCGACGATCAGCATCAATGCGATGAATGCCGAAACCAGCAATAACGTTACGCCGATAGTGCGCCATAGTGGTTCGGTCGGATTGCCGTTTTCATTGGCACCCCCCAGCATGGCTGCGAATGAAGGCAACAGCACCAGAATCAAAACCGTCACTAAATCTTCGACGATCAACCAGCCAACTGCGATGCGGCCATTCATGGTTTCCAGGAAGCCGCGCGATTCCAGCGCTTTCAACAGCACAACGGTGCTGGCGCAGGATAATGACAAACCAAATACCAGTCCGGCGCCGATGCTCCATCCCCACCAGGAAGCCAAGGTCATTCCCAAAGCGGTAGCAACCGCCATTTGCACGATCGCACCGGGTACCGCTACGCGCTTGACCGACAGTAGATCGTTCAGGGAAAAATGTAATCCTACACCGAACATCAGCAGCATAACGCCGATTTCGGATAATTGCGACGCAATGCCGACATCCGCGACGTATCCCGGCGTAGATGGGCTGATGGCGATGCCGGCCAGCAGATATCCCACCAGTGCCGGTGTTTTTAGACGTTCCGCGATAAAGCCGAAAATCAAAGCCAAGCCAAAGCCGGCTGCGATGGTTGTGATCAATGCAATATTATGGTCCATAGAATTCCAGGATTATTAGTCATACTTGATTTGTATTTCAGGGCGCTTCAGCCGGTTCGACATCAACCGGACGATTTTCCGATAATGCGGGTGTCGTTAAGAATTTTTCAAATTCCAGGCGTTCTTCTTCGATCGCGTCCAGAATCTGACGTTTGAACTCGTCGCGAGAAAAAGCTTCCTCCAGCATTAGCAAAAGTTTTTCGACAGTCAGACCGATCGTGATGCCGCCAATAATACCACCGATAACTGCACCGATTGCGGTGCCAATGCCAGGGATAAATGATCCCAGCGCCATACCGGTGGCAGCGCCGGCAGCAGCACCGCCTAAGGCACTGACCGCTTTGCCGGCGGTTACTTTGATCAATGCTTGCGCGCCGAGTTTGATAATCCCTTTGCCGGCTACTTTGGCGGTAATCTTGCCGGCGATAGCGCCGGTAATCGCACCTGCGGTACCGATACCTCCAGAGATCAGCATGCGGTTTTCCAGATTAACGATGACACTGTGCGCAGGTGGCTCTCTGAGCGCATTCAAAGAAGCATGCCGGACAATTTCCAGTTGCGCATCGTTAATGGGTTCAACGCGATTGTCGGCCAAAATCCGTTCGACTTGTTGCAGATGATCGGCGCGCAATTGCTGGTTACTTTGCAATACTTCTTCAATGGATTGCTGCACCGGACCAAATGCATTACCCCTCATCAAATAGCTCTGCAGTTTCTCCGTCATCCAGTTTTCCAGAACACCGGTGGCCAGCGCCAGAATCCGTTCGTATTCGCCGGGCAGGCTATAGTACCAATCGAGATACGCATCGACGTTATCGACCATTTGTTGAAAACCGACACCTGTGGTTTCGCGCAGTTTTTCCAGCGAAGCTTCCATTTTGCCGAGGGTATCGAGGTAGGCTTGCTCGATCTGCTCTGCGGTGCCCGGTTTATAGTAATCGTCCCCAATCATTTCCACGGTTTGTATCACGCTTTGCTGCGAAGCACGTATTTCGTTGACGGTTTCAGGATTGGAGCGCAGCCAGGCATCTACATAGACCGTTGAAGGCACATAAATAAAGAAAACAAAGAAGGTTGTGAAAGCTGAAGTAAGCGCCCAGGCCCATGGCGATACCGCTGGCGGTTCATCGCTATCCTGAATAGGCGCAAATACCCGTCGGTACTCGGATAACGGCACGATGAAACTGGAAATCCCGAGCATGACGTTGTAAAAAAACAGTAGGCTGCCGATAAAAACGCAACCAAGGTATAACACGTCGCTCAAAGAATGCAGACTGCCCAATGCATAGCGTTTCATACCTTCGATAAAACCCAGCAACCGGCTGGTTTCGAGAATTAAAATGCTGTTGGTCGTTCCATCCAGTTTTTGACTTTCCGCCGCGACCGCTTCCGCCAATGAAGCATATTGACGACTGGCGTCGGTGTGATTGACAAAAACGACGAAAAGTACCGCCATCGTCAAGGCGGAGACCCAGCGTGACCAGCTTAAGGTTTTATGCATGGCGATATAAGGTTTGTATTCTTTGGCCGCAATGGGTGAAAAAAGCGTGTAAATAACAGCAAATGCCGGAATGGCGGCGAAAAAAACGATCCATTCCTGTTTCTCGGCGGAACCCAGATAAAACAACAACAAGAACGCAAACACCACAGCCCATAGCAACCATCCGATATATGCCAGGATTCGCCGGGTTAGCAACCAGTGTAAAATACCCAATTTCTTAAACTGGCTGGTGCGATAAATTCTTTCAATCGTGACTGCGTAAATCGCGGCAAAATAGATCGGCAAGCCAAACAGCAAAGTAACCGATAATGCAAACCACAATTGCTTATCCGGGATCAATCTTCCAAAATAGAATGCAAACCCCAGCCAACCTGCAGAAAGCGCCAAGAACACCAGGATTCGGGTGAAACTCAAATTTTGAAACGCTGAAAACAATGCAATGATTCCTTTATGATCGGCAACCGGAGTGATTTAATTGGGTAGCAGGCTGATTCAGCGCATCTGCGCGATTCGCACGCAGTATCGGATTTTATCAGACTACGGAGTGGCGAGATAATGGTTCGTGAGTGGATCAAGACAAAAATCAAATTAGCAGTATTGGGATCGACCGGCCGTTTCGCGGAAGTATTGCTGCGATTTATTTGAACGGCGGCTTATAATTCCACTGGGAGCGATAGCGTTATGAATATTCCGATTGAAATCTGAAACTGACAATGACTTATTTATTTAATGATCCGGCGCAATTTGCCGCCGAGCTGGCCGATGGATATGCCGCCGCGCACCGCGACAAAATCCAGCGTATCGAAGGCGGTGTTATTCGCCGGTACAAGGCGAAGCCAGGTCAAGTGGTGGTGGTGATCGGCGGCGGTTCCGGGCATTATCCCGCATTTGGCGGTTTTGTCGGACAAGGATTGGCGCATGGCGCCGCACTCGGCAATGTTTTTGCCGCGCCGTCGACGCAGCAAATTTGTAATGTAGCACGGGCGGTCAATGCGGGCGGCGGTATTTTGTTTTGCTACGCCAATTATGCCGGTGACGTGCTCAATTTCGAGCAAGCGCAAACGCAGCTTCGCGCACAAGGTATCGACGTGTGTTCGGTGGTGGTGACCGACGATATCGCATCCGCTTCCGTGAATGAGCAGCACAAGCGCCGCGGTATCGCCGGTACCCTGGCGGTATTTAAAGCCGCGGCGGTTGCGGCGGATGCCGGAAAATCGCTGGATGAAGTCGCCGGAATTGCGACTGCAGCCAACCGCCGGGTGCGTTCGCTGGGTGTGGCGTTTTCCGGCTGCACATTACCAGGTGCGGCTAAACCGCTGTTCGAAGTAGCGCCGGGAACCATGGAAGTCGGCATGGGCATTCATGGGGAGCCCGGTTTGGAACGGGTAAAAGCGCCGAGTGCCGATGGTCTGGCGGAAATGCTGGTCAGCAAGTTGCTGGCTGAAATACCTGAAACTGTTGAAACAGTTCATGGTGCGCGCATCAGCGTCATTCTGAACGGCCTCGGTGCGGTGAAATACGAAGAATTATTCGTGGTGTATCGTAAAGTTGAACAACTGTTAACCGCGTGTGGTTTGCGTATTGTCGCGCCGGTGGTGGATGAATTGATTACCAGTTTCGACATGGCCGGCGTGTCGCTGACGTTGTTCTGGCTTGACGACGAGCTTGAACAAAGCTGGCTGGCTGCTGCCGATACGCCGGCTTTTCATCGTGGCACGATCATGAGCACCGGACCGCTGATCGACCATGTCATCGAATCGGCAGGTTCGCAAGGAAAATTCACCATCAAACCGGGCTCGGCGGATTCGCAAACAACCGCCAGAATTATATTGGCAGCGTTCGAAGCGGCGCTTGGTGCCGTCGAAACGCAGCAAGATGAACTGGGCCGGTTGGATGCAATTGCCGGTGACGGCGATCACGGCATCGGCATGCAGCGTGGGTTGAAAGCCGCCGTCGATGCTGTCAGAACAGCGATAACATTTCGAGCCGGAGCAGGGACGGCATTAGCGGCCGCCGGCGATGCCTGGTCGGATCGCGCCGGCGGCACCTCGGGGATGTTGTGGGGCGTTATCCTGCGCAATCTTGGTAATTCTGTCAGCGATGAAACCAAGCCGGATGCTGCAATGATTGCCGCGGGCATTACAGCGGCACTGCAAGCTGTTATCGCTGTCGGCAAGGCGCAGCTCAACGACAAAACGCTAGTCGATGTGCTCTACCCATTTTCCTTCGCGTTGACAAAAGGCGCCACGCAAGGATTCTCAATTGCGGAAGTCTGGATAGCCGCTGCGGAAGTGGCCAAGCAATCCGCCGAAGCAACCAGAAACCTCACGCCCAAGATCGGTCGCGCCCGCCTACACGCGGAAAAAAGTATCGGGACACCCGATCCGGGCGCGGTTTCGATGGCGTTGATTATTGATGCGGTGAGTAAAATTATTAGAAAGCATTGCGCTTGATTCGTAAGGCAACTGCAATAAAAATGCACTGTTTGAGGTTGAATTATTAATGAGTTGAGTCGTTTTCTAATACATTGAACAATATTCATACTGATTGGTGTGATAATATTGTCGCATTGTAAGTATGAGGTAATTCATGACATATCGAACGACTATTACATTGGATGATGAAGCCTATCTGTTCCTGAACGATATTGCGGGCGATAACCGCAGCGCTTATATCAACGAATTGTTGAAGCAGGAACGCAAGAATTTTCTTAAACAGGCATTGATTAAAGCCAATCAGGAAGAAGCTGCCGATTTGGATTACCAGGAGGAATTGCAAGCCTGGGAGAATACGTTATCCGACGGCTTATCGAATGACTGATTTCAAGCAGCTCGATATTTACTGGATCAATCTGGAACCGGCCATAGGTGCGGAAACCAAGAAATTAAGACCCTGCGTCGTCATTCAAGGCGATCTGGTTAATAATCAATCGAAAACACTGATCGTTGCACCCTTGCTGCCCAATCATAAACTCTGGCCTTTCGCGGTGAATCTGGAACCCAATCCGGAAAATGGCTTGGACAAAGACCGGCACATCAATCTCAAACGACTGCGTGCTATAGATGTTTCCCGGATCGGTAAACTGCAAGGAAAGTTGGACAAAAGCTATCTTCCGGCGATCAAGAATGCGCTGGCCATTGTGTTTGATTGGTAGGTGCGGCAGAAAAATATGCGGGGGGGTGTAACGTTTTTACTGATGACGTGAGGTTATCCTGGCAGCTTGCCAACATACATATTGGTGCAACTGACAACAACCCAGGGTGTTGTCATGATCGCAAACATGAAATCCATCGAGCTTTTGCGGCAGCGTATCGGGTATTCCGAGGGTCGATTTGCCGAACTTGTTCTCTGGCAGGTTGTGGAGCCGGTGGTGAAATCCAAACATTTATTCAAATATCGTCCTGCCTATGTTGTGAAAGGGCGATGCGTGTTGTGATATGACAATGAAGCCGGAAAAGGCGATCATCGTCACTGGAATGACCGGGAATTCGAATACAAATTTACTAGCCCGGAGAAATTGCTATCTGATTTTCAACATGATATTGAGAGGTGGAACCATGAAAACGGTTATTCTTGACGTGCGGGAGCCGAAGGAAGCAATGACTGGCTTCGCGCGTGCATGGCATTTGAACGAGCAGCAAGAAACAGATCGCATCAGTTTCGCATCCCCCGAGTTGTTGTGGAAGGTATTGACCGCGAAACGTTGGGAATTGCTAAAAACGCTTTGTGGTGCGGGCCCGGTTTCCATCCGCGAAGCTGCGCGGCGGGTGGCGCGCGATGTCAAGGGCGTTCACGGTGACGTGACAGCATTGCTGGAAGCAGGATTGCTCAATCGCACCGAAACCGGCGCGATTGAATTTCCTTATGAGGCGATTAAGGTGGAGTTTTTGTTGCAAGCGGCTTGATGGAAATTTTGGAGTTCCTGGCGTCACTCCAATCTGCCGCGCTGCCGTCCATCAGTGTAGTGAATCCTTTCTTGAAAAAGTTACTTTTGATCTAGAACGAATAGAATCAGGGTCATCAGAGTATTTCGTTATTAAGATACATTCGAAAGAATTCACACTTTCTTCATTTTCAGAAATACGATTAACCTTGCAATCAGTAAATTGATATGATGGTGCTGGAGGTCCATAGTCTTTTTTGTATGCTAACCTTGCTATAGCTTTAAAATTGTCCATTGTGAATTTAGGTAGCTTATTTCGACCGTCACTTTTAACATCGTCAAAGAATCCATTTAAAGAAAGGGCTAATAGTGGTTCATGGTGCATTGATCGTGTAATTTTAAAACTTATATACACTTCATACTTTTTTGCGTTTTCTTTCCATATAATGATAGTCTTACCGTCGGCCATTAATTCTTTTGGTTTTTTTTCATCAAGCCAGATCTCATAGTTGGAGTTATAAGACCAGATTCCCTCAAAAGGTTTTTCTTTTTCTTTAAGTAATTCGATGATTTTTTTTGTACCGTTACTATCAACCCAAAACAGAATTACAGGCGATAATGCAGTAATAAGCAATATAAAGGCAGTGATAAGTTGTATTCTTTTTATTTTTACTTCAAGAGAAAAAATTTTTGCTTGCAAATTATTTTGATAATCTTCCATTTTCATGCATCAATGTATTAAAAGTAGATCTGAAAAATAACATAGATATGGGTAATCCTTACCTCGTCAACCCCGCATACAACACCGGTAATTTTTCAGGCAGCCGTTCTACGTGATCCACCACTAAATAATTGCGTTCGCCGAAAATGCGCGAGACGTATTGATCGGCGCGTGGGTCGAGGCTCATGCAGTAGGTGAGGATACCCGAACGGCCGGCTTCTTCGACGGCTTTCTTGGTGTCGTGGCGCAGGTATTGCGGGTCGCGCACGTCGACATCCGCCGGTTCGCCGTCGGTGATGACCAGCAGCAGTTTTTTCGCCGATTTTTGCAGTTTCAGGTAATGCGTCGCATGGCGCATTGCGGCGCCCATGCGGGTCGACAGTTGCCCGGTCATGCCGGCGAGTTTGGCTTTGGGGATTTCGTCGTAGGGCTGATCGAAGTCCTTGAAGCGGAAGTATTCGACGTCGTGTCGCCCGTCGGAGCAGAAGCCATGGATCGCGAACGGATCGCCGATTTTGTTGATGGCATTGGCGAGCAATACCGTCGCCTGGCGTGTCAGGTCGAGCACCGAGTAGTCATGACCGGCGACCTTATCGTTAGTCGATTCCGACAGGTCGAGCAGCACCAGCACCGAAATGTCGCGTATTTTACGCACCGAACGCATCATGATGCGCGGGTCGGGTTGCATGCCCATGCGGATATCGATCATCGAACGGATCGCAGCATTGATGTCGATTTCGTCGCCGTCCTCGAGTTTGCGGATGCGGCGCGTGCCTTGTGGCTGCATCGCATCGAGCAAAAATTTCATGCGCGCGATTTCACGTTTGTATTGGTTGGCGATGTCGTCAATGCATTGCATGTCGCCCATTTTGGCGCGTTTTTCCTGTACCGTCGCCCAATCAGGGCGCTCCAATTGGATTTGGTAATCCCATTCGGAGTAGTGATAGGGGGCCGATACCGGCTCCTTGCCTTCCATATCGTTGTACGATACGCCCATATCTTCGTACGGGAAAAATTCGGTGCCCATGACCCAGATTTCCTCGGCGTCATCACCGGCGGTTTCGACGTCGAGTTCGTTGGCGAATTCCATCACGTTGACATATTTGCGTATTTGTTTGGGGGCATCGTAACCGGCGGATAGCGATTTGTTGAAGTCGAATTCCTCGAATTCCCAGAAATAACGATTATCGTCGCGGTACGGTGCGGTGAGCACGTCGGTACGCGGGTTGTATGGAATTTTCTTGCTCATGAAACTGTGAGCGAGTTGTACGCCGATGTCCCACGAGGTTTTGTAGTGATCGAGCTGATCGTGTGCGGCTTTGAACAGTCTGCGGCCTTCCACGATCCACGGATCCTTGTCTTTGTAATCCGGGTCGAGCAGGGCGCGCGCCAAGCGATTCAGATAGTCGCCCATGGTCGTGTTCATGTCCGGGTTTGCGTCGTGCAGCACGGACCAAGTTTTGCGCAATCCCGGGAAACGGCGGATCGATAATTCCTCGATGCGTGCGTCTTCGATGACGGAGATCACCGCCATTTGCAGCGGGTTCAAGCTTTCCGCGGAAATGGGTTCTTTGGTTTCCACCAGATGCGCGGCAGCATGCGCGGCGGCGGCGCGATAGACTTCGGTTGCGGAAACGTCGCCGAAGCTGTCGTAAGCATCGGGTAAGTGAATAAAGTAATTTTCGATGAACGGCTTGTAACCTTCACGCGTTTCAAAATCGCCGGAAGTCGGTTTCATAAAGAAATCGCGGGCCCATAACGCGCGTAGATACATATTGATGCGGCGTTGCACATCGACAAACAGCGTACCCTTCCGCTCTTTTTGTAATACTGCGAGCGATTCCTTTGATTCCAACCCGAAATAACGAATTTGCTCTTCGTAATCGGTGCGATGCGCGTGCGCGCCCCACATTGCCCAGCGGCGCAGGCCGCCGAGGGTCAGTTGCCCGAATAGGATATCCAGCTTGTTGAGCATAGGGCGCATGCCGCGTGGCGCTTGGGCGATCAGAGTATTAAGGAATTGCAGGTAGTTTTGAAACAACTGCGCATCGCCTAGACGCTTGGCGGCGGTGTGGGAAGTTGCTAATACCAATTCGATCACAGCGCCCGAAGTTCTTGAAGCGAGCGAGAGTACGGTGGTCGCCAGATCACTGATAATATCTTCACCAATTTCTTTAGTGACTAATGGGATTTCATCGATCCAGCAATCCACCAGGCTGCGCCCGCGCCCTAATCCACGGATCGCCGATGCGCCTTTCAGATAATTATCCAGCCCGCGCGCCGAAAAAGTTTTAACCGCTTCGGGCCAAGCATGATGGAGTAGCTCGATCGATTCCGGTTCCAGATCCTCGAGTAATTCTTTGTAATCGTCCAGATTGATACTCATGGCAGCACCTATTTATGTTTCAGAACAAATCAACAATATTCGCTGATAGAAGCTTTTAATTAAAGAATGTGCTGACAGCCGCATCCAGCGCATCGCGCATATCCGGATCATCGGTGATCGGCCGCACCAATGCAACGCGGCAGGCCGCATGCGCATCGACTTTCTTGGCAATCAAGCTGCCTGCGTAAATCAGCATCCGCGTGGAAATGCCTTCATCCAGTCCATGCCCCTTGAGGTTACGCGCGCGTTCCGCGATCGATACCAGTTTTTCGGCGACATCGACGGCCACACCGGATTCGTGTGAAACGATTTCGCTTTCGATATCATGACTCGGATAGTTAAAGTCGAGTGCGCCGAAACGTTGTTTGGTCGATTGTTTCAAGTCCTTCATCAAGCTTTGATAGCCGGGATTGTACGAAATCACGATCTGAAAATCCGCGTGCGCTTGGATCAATTCGCCTTTTTTCTCGAGTGGCAACACGCGGCGATTATCGGTCAACGGATGAATCACCACGGTGGTGTCCTGGCGTGCTTCCACGACTTCGTCGAGATAGCAGATGGCGCCGTAACGCGCGGCAACCGCGAGCGGGCCATCTTGCCAGCGTGTACCGTTGGCATCCAATAGAAAACGTCCGACTAGATCGGATGCAGTCATGTCTTCATTACAGGCAACGGTGATCAGCGGTTTTTTCAGTTTCCATGCCATATATTCGACAAAGCGCGTTTTGCCGCAGCCGGTCGGGCCTTTCAGCATCATCGGCATGCGCACCGAATAGGCGGCTTCATAGAGTTTCACTTCATCCGCGACGGGATGGTAATAAGGTTCTTTTTTGATGCGATATTGATCAATAATAGTGCTCATGACAGACTCCTATAGAAACAGTCTTTATCGAGATGCCCTCGAGTAACTGCAATCCAAATTCCGGTGAAAAAAAACCCCCTGCCCTGTTTAAGGGAGAAGGGGGTCTTGCGGGTTCGAACCCCGTTATTACTTAAACCGTCTTGCCGCGGTAAATCACCATGGCCGTGCCTTGGGATTGGTTAAAATTGTTGTAGCCAATTAAACGGACATGGTTGTTCGGATTGGCTTTATGGCACGCAGCAGCTTCCGCCAGCACGCGATCTACATCAGTTTCACCAAACATAGGCAGTTTCCACATATACCAGTAAGAGTCCATTACATACTCCGGTTCTGTATGTTCGATAGCAGGATTCCAACCTTTGCTGATCAAATACTGTACTTGTTTCTTGATATCCTTGTCGGCCATTGCAGGCAGGTAGGAGAATGTTTCAAACTTACGGCTTGCCGGGTCACTGACACGCGATTTGTAATCTATTACTTCACTCATTATTTATATTCCTCATTTTCAGGGAGATGAAGAAGAAAAGAAATATAACTATTTGCTTTTCTTCTTTGGTTATATATTGCTTATTTGTGCGCTATATCGAGTTTATCAACGGTATCGAACTCGAACTTAATCTCTTTCCATGTTTCCATGGCGATTTTCAGTTCAGGGCTGCTTTTAGCCGCTTTCGTCAGAATCGCTTTACCTTCTTTCTCGATTTCAACACCTTGGTTACGCGCTTCTACGCAAGCTTCCAGCGCAACGCGGTTAGCAGCGGCGCCAGCAGCATTACCCCAAGGGTGACCTAACGTACCGCCGCCAAATTGCAAGCAGGCATCGTCACCAAAGATTGAAACCAGCGCTGGCATATGCCATACGTGAATACCACCCGAAGCAACTGGGAATACACCCGGCATAGAACCCCAATCTTGATCGAAGAACAGGCCACGGCTGCGATCTTCTTTAATGAATTCATCGCGCATGGTATCGATCCAACCGAGGGTTGCTGCGCGATCGCCTTCCAATTTACCGACCACGGTACCGGAATGCAGGTGATCGCCGCCTGACAAACGCAGCACTTTGGTTAAAACGCGGAAATGGATACCATGGTGCGGGTTACGGTCGAGCACCGCATGCATTGCACGATGGATGTGCAACAGCATTCCGTTGTTGCGGCACCAGTTAGCTAAGCCTGTGTTGGCTGTTAAACCGCCTGTTAAGTAATCGTGCATAATAATCGGCGCATTTAATTCTTTAGCAAATTCAGCACGTTTGTACATTTCTTCCGGGGTCGGTGCGGTAACGTTCAGATAGTGACCTTTGCGTTCGCCGGTTTCGCGTTCTGCCTTATGCACGGCTTCCATCACGAATTCGAAACGATCGCGCCAGCGCATGAAAGGTTGGCTGTTAACGTTCTCATCGTCCTTGGTCAAATCCAAACCGCCACGCAAGCATTCATACACGGCACGGCCATAATTTTTAGCGGAAAGACCCAGTTTTGGTTTAATGGTGCAACCTAATAGCGCGCGGCCATATTTGTTCAAACGATCGCGTTCCACTTGAATACCGGCTGGAGGTCCACCGCATGTTTTGACGTAGGCGATTGGAAAGCGAACGTCTTCCAAACGCAACGCGCGCAACGCTTTAAATCCAAATACGTTACCAACCAGCGAGGTCAGTACATTAACCACGGATCCTTCTTCGAACAGATCGATAGGGTACGCTACGAAAGCATAGAAACAGGAATCATCTCCAGGAACGTCTTCAATCTTGTATGCACGTCCTTTGTAGTAATCCAAATCGGTCAACAAATCGGTCCACACAGTCGTCCAAGTGCCTGTAGAAGATTCTGCAGCCACTGCCGCTGCTACTTCTTCACGAGGTACGCCAGGTTGTGGTGTGATTTTAAAACATGCCAGAATGTCTGTATCCAGTGGTGTGTAATCGGGGGTCCAGTAAGTTTGGCGATATTCTTTTACACCAGCGTTATATATTTTTACGGCCATAATAGTTTCTCCAGTTAAATCCCTTTTCATATTCAAAAAACCTTGAACATGAGCAGGTACTACGTTACAAAATAACTGCCTAAGTGACTGCTTAAGCTTGCTTTTTACGACTACACGACTACTTGAAATAGCTCAAATTGTTAGGTTGCAACTATAGCGCGATAAGATTATAAGAACAAATCAATAATTCTAATATTTATGATAAGGTATTACTTATAAAAATTGATGGACTAAATCATGTTTCACGTAACGTTACGGCAACTCAAAGTTTTCGAGTCTGTGGCTCGGCATTTGAGTTATTCGCGAGCCGCAGAAGAATTACATTTGACTCAACCGGCTGTTTCCATGCAAATAAAGCAATTGGAAGACAACATTAGTTTACCGCTATTCGAGCAACTTGGTAAACGAATTTATTTGACGAATGCCGGACATGAGCTCTATCAATATAGTCGCGCCATTGCGCAGCAATTGTCCGATATGGAAGTGGCGCTGGATGAATTAAAAGGAATGGAGCGCGGTAAGTTGAATATCGCCGTGGTAACTACGGCCAATTATTTCGCGCCGCATTTGCTGGCGAAGTTTTGTCAACGTTATCCCGGAGTGACGGTTAGCTTGAACGTGTCTAACCGGGAAACGGTATTAAAACAACTGGCGGACAATCTGATTGACCTTGCGATCATGGGGCAACCGCCTGAGAATCTCGATATCGAGAGCGAATCCTTCATGGAAAATCCGTTAGTGGTGGTCGCGCCGCCGAGCCACCCATTGTGTCAGGAGCATGATATTCCAGTCAAGCGGCTAGCCAATGAAACTTTCCTCGTCCGGGAATCAGGATCCGGGACACGGAGCGCGATGGAGCGTTTTTTTTCCGCGCACAAGATTAAAATCAATAAGGGAATGGAAACCGATACCACGGAAGCTATTAAACACGCTGTGCAAGCCGGGATGGGGTTGGGAATTATGTCGCGGCATACCGTTGAACTGGAACTTGAAACCAAGCGTTTAAAGATACTTGATGTGCAAGGTCTTCCTATCGTGCGTTATTGGCATGTCGTGAATCGGAAGAATAAACGCTTATCCAGCATTGCCAATGCTTTTAAGGATTTCCTGCTGAAAGAGGCTGAAAAATTGATGTCGATGACGAAACAATGAAAATACGATAGAAAACCTTTGATATTTATTGATTTATCTTGTGAGATTATATATGAGAATATTCTTACTTCATTAAGTCTATTTTTTACGAATATTACCATGCATGCCGACCAGGTTTTCAAGCCAGTTAGAGGTGCTTCCGCTTATAGCACATATGTGGCGTGTGGTTTATGTGCATTATTAATATTGCTGATAGACTTAAAAATACCGCTCGGCATCGCGATTGGGATTTTGTATATTGTCGTCATACTGATTTCATTGAAATCATCCAATAATCACTTCACCATAGTGGCCGCCCTGGTTTGTACGGTATTGGTGTGGATCGGTTATTTGGGTTCGCCTCGGGGCGAGGTGAACGTGCATGTTATTTATATCAATCGTTTCTTAAGCGTGCTGGCAATTTGGGTTACTGCAATTTTGACCCTGATGCATCGTGATAGCATTCATCAATTGCATCAAGAACGGTTGAAGAATTTGCAAACGAAAAAAACAGTTGAAATTCAGGAAGAGAAGTTAAAAGTATTAAAAGCTACGATGCATACCGTTCAGGATATCATCGGCAATTTTCTGAATAACCTCCTGATTGTAAAGATTGAGATCGATTGCAATAAAACTTTGAACAATGAATCGCTTCGCAAGCTTGATGCGACTATTTACGATACATCGCAACGCATCAATCAATTGACCAATTTGAATGAAGTGCGTGAAAAAAGAATGGCGGGAAATTTAATGGGCATTGAATATGATGCTTCGAAGTCAGATATGGCTGTTGATCGTACACATGATAAACTTACGAAAAAATAGTATAAGGGGATGAGTGTGATAGGGCAGGGATCCGGGGGTAATGTACTGGCAGCGGTTTGTAGTTTCTTCATTCCAGGGCTTGGTCAGTTAGTGCAGGGGCGTTTGCTGCCAGCCTTGTTATTTTTTGTAATCACGGGGTTAGGTTATTTTTTCTGGGTGCTGATTGTTCCGGCAGTGATTGCCGGAATTTTTCATCTTTGGTCGATTATCGATGCCGCGCGTTTTAGCGGACCGGATTAATTAAATTTCAGGCTTGATCGATTGCAAAGCTTTTCTTTCATTTTTGCTATTTTTCCCCAGGCTTTTGGCTGTCATGCGATTGGCGTTTCAAGAATAGCCATGCCGATAAACTTAATACAACCCCAAATTGGGCGGGGCTTTATCGAGTAAAGTTGCGGTCGATTATCGGCTAAAATCGTACGTTTGTTTCTCACCGGCGGTAAATTATTCTTTTCCGAATCTGCAATTATGTCTTCATCCAAACAAATTCCAAATAAAGTTGGTTTTATTTCATTAGGTTGCCCGAAAGCACTGGTCGATTCCGAGCAAATACTGACGCAGTTGCGTGCCGAAGGGTACGAAATCTCGCCATCTTACGATGACGCCGATCTGGTAGTGGTCAATACCTGCGGGTTTATCGATAGCGCTGTTGAAGAATCGCTGGATGCCATCGGAGAAGCTCTGGCCGAGAATGGTCGCGTTATCGTAACGGGTTGTTTGGGCGCGAAAGAGGATGGCGAAGTGGTCAAAAAAGCGCATCCGCAGGTTTTAGCGGTAACCGGACCGCATGCATTGCCGGAAGTGATGTCGGCGATTCATGCGCATTTACCGCAACCGCATGATCCTTTCTCCAGCTTGATACCGCCGCAAGGGATCCGGTTAACACCCAAACACTATGCCTATGTCAAAATCTCCGAGGGTTGTAATCATCGCTGCACGTTTTGCATCATTCCGTCGATGCGTGGCGATTTGGTTAGCCGACCGATTCATCAGGTTATGCAAGAAGCGGAGCATTTAGTCGATGCCGGTGTGAGAGAGTTATTGATTATTTCTCAGGATACCAGCGCGTACGGCGTGGATGTAAAATACCGGACCGGTTTCTGGCAGGGGCGGCCGATTAAAACCCGTTTGACCGAGCTTGCTCAAGCATTGGGGTCATTGGGTGTATGGGTACGGTTGCATTATGTGTACCCTTATCCCCATGTCGATGAGGTCATACCGCTGATGGCGGAAGGTAAAATTTTGCCGTATCTGGATGTACCGTTTCAACACGCTAGCTCGAGAATTTTAAAAGCGATGAAGCGACCTGCCAATGCCGAGAACAATTTGGCAAGAATCAAACAATGGCGGCAAATATGCCCTGACATCACGTTGCGCAGCACGTTTATCGTGGGTTTTCCTGGTGAAACCGAGGAGGAGTTCGAAGAACTTTTGTGTTTTTTACAGGAAGCGCGGTTGGATCGCGTCGGCTGTTTTGCATATTCGCCGGTTGCAGGTGCCGCAGCCAATCAACTGCCAGGACAGGTTCCGGAAGACGTCAAGGAGCAACGCAGGGCGCATTTCATGCAGTTGCAGCAAGATATCAGCCGTCAGCGATTAGCCGAGAAAGTCGGGCAAAAGATGACAGTGATGGTGGATCAATTGACCGAACATCAGATAGTTGCGCGCAGTAGTGCCGATGCGCCGGAAATCGATGGGCTGGTATACGTGGACAATGCCGGACAAGTTCAACCGGGAGATTTCATCGAAGTGGAGATCACGGATTCCGACACGCACGATTTATTTGCTGTTGCGTTGACCTGATAATTCGGAATATTGAAGCGGGCGCCTATTATTGACAACTTATTCATGCTCCGCCAGTGTGGAAGCCGGGGCTGCTCACCTATAATTCAATACGTCAGCTTAGCATTTTAACCAAGACGATCTGGGTCATCACTCATTGGAAGACGTGTGATCCGTTGTCAGCGTGTGCGCTAAGCAGGTATTTGATAACAATCGCTTCGCGGTGATTTGCTGCCCGGAAGAGACTTCGCCAAGTCCTATAAACTGTTGGTGCTCGTCATAAAGCCGCACTGTTTTTGCAGTGGTAGTTTTTTCGCAAGAGTTGGATAAATAGGGAATAGTGCGGCCTTGCACGATGTATCTTGTTGCAAGTGCATCCAATGTAACCGGTGTAAAATTTTTCAATAAGCTGTCGACCGGTAATAAACATTGGTGTCGCTGAGCGCTATCGATCTGCTCAAGTGCTGCGAGTGCGATGGATTGATTGATTTCAAAAAGGTCAATAGCGGTACGGCGTAATCCGGTTAAGTACGCGCTTTCGCAGCCAAGCGCTTGACCAATGTCTTGTGCTAATACTCGGATATAAGTTCCGGTTCCGCAACGAATGCTGAGATGCAGCTCATCATCTTGCAGTGAAAGAATACGGATGGCGTAGATCTTAATTTCCCGAGCCTGTCGCTCAATGACGTCGCCATTTCTTGCATAGTGATACAGTGGTTTTCCGCGATGTTTTAGCGCGCTGTACATCGGTGGTGTTTGCTTGATGGTGCCGATAAATTGTTCGAGTACTTGTTCGCATGTTGATGCGGTCGGATATTTTACAACTGCAGCCACTCGTGAGATTTCACCCTCTGCATCGCCAGTGGTGCTATGAAAACCTAATTTCAGAATGGCTTCATAAGTTTTATCCGCGCCCAGCAATTGTGACGAAAACTTGGTGGCTTCACCAAAGCAGATTGGAAGTAATCCGGTCGCCATTGGATCCAATGTGCCGGTATGGCCGCATTTTTCGGCTGAGAAAATTCTTTTAACGATTTGTAATGCTTTATTGGATGAAATGCCTTGCGGTTTATCCAATAGCAATATGCCGCTGATTTTACGCTTTTCCGGCTTAGACAAGTTAAGTGATGGCTCTGCAGAAAATGGTTTTTTGTTAATCCGACTGATGCGTGGCTTTATCTTGCGCGATTGCTTCATCTATTAATTTTGATAGACGAATGCCGCGTTCAACTGATTCATCGTAGACAAAATGCAATTGCGGGATGACTCTTAAACTCATTCGATGGGATAAATGCGTGCGCAAAAAACCTTTCGCATGTTCCAAACCTTTTTCTACCAAGTCATTTTCTACAGGATCGCCAAGCGTGGTATAAAAGATTTTAGCGTGACTGTAATCGCGCGTTACTTCAACGGCAGTAATCGTGATTTGTTTTACGCGCGGATCTTTGATCTCATTTTGCAGTAAATCCGCTAATTCCCGCTGTATCTGATCGGCGACTCGGAGCGTGCGGGAATATTCTTTTGGCATGGAAACTTGTGAAAGGTCGGGTTGTATTATAAAGATCGCGCTGTTTCCACAATTTCGTAAATTTCCAGCTGATCGCCCACTTGGATTTCATTGAAGTTCTTGAGCGACAATCCACACTCAAAGCCTTCTCTAACTTCTTTTGCATCATCTTTGAAACGCTTTAACGAATCCAGTTCGCAGCTATGGATCACTAAACCATCGCGCAGAACCCGGACGAGTGAGTTTCTCTTGACTATGCCATCCAGAACATAACATCCAGCAACCACTCCAATTTTCGGGATGCGATAAATTTCGCGGATATCGACCAGACCAATAATGTTTTCTTTTCTGTCGGGCGACATCATTCCGGAAAGGGCGGCTTTAATTTCATCAGCGGCTTCATAGATGATGTTGTAATAACGGACATCGACACCGGTGGAAGCGATCAATTTACGGGCACCGGCGTCTGCGCGGACATTAAAGCCAATAATAACGGCTTTTGACGCCAGGGACAGGTTGACATCCGACTCAATGATGGCTCCGACACCACTATGAATGATATTGACTTTTACTTCGTCGGTTGAGATTTTCTGCAAGGCATAAGCCAATGCTTCGCACGAACCCTGAACATCCGCTTTGATAATGAGTGACAAAACCTTGACGTCTTCTTGCTGATCGAAAACGTTTTCCAGTTTGGCTGCTTGTTGTTTTGCTAATTTTACATCGCGGTATTTGCCTTGCCGGAATAATGCAATTTCCCGGGCTTTTCGTTCATCATCCAGCACTAGCACAGTTTCACCGGCTTCAGGAACTTCGGATAGGCCCTGTATTTCAACAGGGATCGATGTTCCTGCGTGCTTGATCGCTTTGCCATTTTCATCGTTCATGGCGCGCACCTTGCCATAAACGGCGCCAGCCAGCAGCACGTCACCGCGGTTTAATGTGCCCGATTGTACTAATATGGTTGCTACCGGACCGCGGCCTTTATCCAAACGTGATTCGATAACGACGCCTTTCGCAGGGGCGTTGATAGGCGCTTTGAGTTCAAGTATTTCCGCTTGCAATAAAATGCTTTCCAGCAGCGTATCGATCCCTTGTCCGGTTTTAGCAGATACTTCCACAAATATGGTATCGCCTCCCCAATCTTCAGGAACAACTTCATGAGCGACCAATTCGTGCCGGATTCTTTCGATATTGGCTTCCGGTTTATCAATTTTGTTAACTGCCACAATGATAGGAATTTTTGCAGCTTTTGCATGATGAATCGCTTCGATAGTTTGAGGCATCACACCATCATCGGCTGCTACGACAAGAATGACAATATCGGTAATTTTTGTTCCACGCGCACGCATGGCGGTAAATGCTTCGTGACCGGGGGTATCGAGAAATGTAACCATGCCATGGTCTGTTTCGACGTGATAAGCGCCGATATGTTGCGTAATACCGCCCGCCTCGCCACCTGCCACCCGGGTGCGGCGAATATAATCAAGCAAAGAGGTTTTACCATGATCAACGTGCCCCATCACCGTAACCACTGGAGCCCTGGGAATCATTTCAGCCGGAGGAATCGACGATTCCTGATCGGTAAGAAAATTCTCGGGATTGTTCATTTCAGCATATTTTGCAATATGTCCCATTTCCTCAACCACAATCATGGCGGTATCCTGATCCAGCATCTGATTGATCGTGACCATGCTACCCATTTTCATCAGCACTTTAATTACATCCGCAGCTTTTACTGACATTTTTTGAGCCAAGGCTCCTACGGATATGGTTTCCGGAACGAGTATCTCGCGCACAATGGGTTCTGTGGGTGCAGAAAAACCATGAATATTCTGTTCTTCGATGTGGTGGGGCTTGCTGTGCTTATCTCTGCGTGTACGCCAGCCTTGGTTGTTTGAAATATCGCCCCGGGTTTTTACAGCACGTTTCTTGGTACTTTCATCTTTCCATATGACTTGTTGTTTTAATTGTTTCTTTTTCTTATCGGTTTTTTCCTCTGGTTTGACTGCAGGTTTATGCAACGTTCCTTCGGTAGAATTGGCATGCGGATCGGCACTCGGTGATTCCGGTTCGGTCTTATTTCCAATAACCGGCGATGGTTCAGAATCGGTTCTAGATGCTGCAGGTGGCGATGATTGGGTTGTAGGAAGCGATTGCTCGGCGGAAATTCCGGACTCAGTGGCGATGGATTGTGATTTGTCAATTTCATCTATTTTCTTGCGAGCTTTCTTCTGTCGGATTTCTTCTGCTTGACGTGCAATTAATTCCGCTTGTTTTCTTGCTTCTTCATTTCGCAAAGCCAATTGTTCTTCATCAATGACAGGTTGGCTCGTCACTTCAGCGGTGGGGGCTTTGGTTGGTGCGACCCCGGTTTCTCCGGGGATCACCGGTTTTGACAGGACTCTTCTTTTTCTGACTTCCACTTGGATAGTCCGCGCCCGGCCCGTACTATCGGATTTCCGGATTTCAGAAGTTTGTCGGCGGGTCAATGTAACTTTGCTTTTTGTATCGGCGGTTCCATGGGTTTTTCTGAGATAATCGAGCAGTTGTGCTTTGTCTTGTTCGGTTAGATTGTCTTCCACCAGCATCTTTTTGACGCCCGCGGCTTTTAGTTGCTCGAGCAGTACCGCCGGCAACAAACCTAATTCATTTGCAAATTGTTCCACACTCATTTGAGCCATTTATAACCCTTCACCAATCCATACTTCAAGCTGATTCTTGTAAGAAACTAAGGTAATCCATTTTTTGCATGCTATTAAAATCAAGTAAACCAAGGTTCGCGCGCTTTAATAATCAATCGATTGGCCCGTTCAATATCAATGCCGGTTATTTCAACCAAATCGTCAGCGGCCAGATCGGCTAAATCTGCTTGCGTGTTGATACCGCGTGCCGCAAGTTCCCTGACGATATTGATATCCATTCCCTCGAGCGAAAGTAAATCTTCAGCGACGTGCTCGACTTTTTCTTCATTGGCTATGGCATCGGTTAATAACGCATTACGAGCACGGTTCCGTATTTCATTGACTGTTTCTTCATCCAATGATTCGATTTCCAACATCTCGTTGAGCGGAACATACGCAACTTCCTCCAATGTCACAAAACCTTCTTGTAGTAATATTTTTGCAATTTCTTCATCGACATCCAATTTTTGCATAAAAAGTTGGCAAATTTGCGATGATTCTTGTTCATGTTTGGTTTTGGATTCTTCTACAGTCAGTATATTGAGTTCCCATTCTGTCAATTCGGATGCCAGGCGTACATTTTGTCCGCCACGGCCGATTGCCTGAGCTAAATTATCTTCATCAACCACGATATCCATGCTGTGTTTTTCTTCATCCACCATGATACTGCTGATTTCTGCCGGCGCCAGCGCGTTGATGATAAAAGTGGCGGGGTCATCAGACCACAGTACGATATCCACCCGTTCGCCGGCGAGCTCGCTGATAACCGCTTGAACCCTTGAGCCGCGCATACCTACACAAGTACCGATCGGATCAATGCGTTGATCGTTGGATTTGACGGCAATTTTTGCACGAGATCCCGGATCCCGCGCAGCAGCTTTGATTTCTAGTAAACCTTCTTCAATTTCAGGAACTTCTAATTCGAAAAGCTTCGTTAAAAATTCCGGTGAAATTCGTGAGAGTTTTAATTGTGGACCTCTCGATGATCGATCAACCCGATATAAATATGCGCGAACTCGATCGCCAACACGCAAATTTTCTTTCGGAATCATTTGATCACGAGGCAACTCCGCTTCAATTTTTCCTGATTCGATTATCGCATTACCACGTTCTATTCTTTTAATGGTGCCGGTAACTAAATAATCACCTCTTTCAAGAAAGTCATTGAGCGTTTGTTCACGCTCTGCATCACGAATTTTTTGAAAGATTACTTGTTTGGCTGCTTGTGCACCAATACGCCCAAACTCGATTGGTTCGAGGGGTTTTTCTAAATATTCCCCGATTTGGATAGTGGAATTTGATTGTAATGCGTCACTTAAGGAAACCTGGTGTGCAGGATCATCTACAGCACCGTCTTCCACTACCAACCAGCGGCGGAAGGATTGATGCTCTCCTGTCACTCTGTCAATAGAAACGCGTGTATCGATGTCTTCTTGAAACCGTTTTTTAGTTGCGGACGCCAAAGCAAGTTCCAATGCTGTAAAGACGATTTCTTTTTCTACAGCTTTTTCACGCGCCAACGCATCGACCAACAGTAAAATTTCGCGGCTCATAGCCCTCCAGCCTATTTTCTTTATGACCTACAATTTTGGTACCAAACGAGCTTTTCCAAGATTATTTAATTCGAGGTCTAGCACTTTTCCATCAACTTCAAGTTTTATTATGCCATTATTTACTTCTTGCAAAATTCCAGTAAAGTTTTTTTGTCCTTGAATAGGGACGCGTAACTTCAATTTGACTGTTTCTCCAATAAAGCGTAAGAAATCAGCTTCTTTCCGCAACGGCCTATCGAGTCCGGGCGAAGACACTTCCAGTCGACCATAATCTATATTTTCAACCGCAAACAAGCGACTCAAATGATTGCTAATCAAGACGCAGTCATCAATTGTGATACCGTCTGCTTTGTCTGCATAAATCCGAATTAATTTGTTGTGTGCGAGTCGCTCCACTTCGACCAACTCATAGCCCATATTGTTAAGAGTTGATTCTAACAATTCTTCCAGTGTCATAGCTCCGCCACAAATAAAAAATGGGCTGATAAAGCCCATCGAAATTGTTATCGCTAGTTTAACAAATATTTATGAATTATGGAATATAAACTTTTTTGTCCATGCTATTATTTTAGCGTTTCCTGGCGTGGTTTTGATTGATTTATGTTAACGGAATTGTTTAATTTTGACTGCGATTATCTACCTTGGCAACAAGAAAGAAGTGCTTATGGAGATGGGTGCCGGTGATACAATCTGATGATTTTCAGATTTCATGAAATCGGAGAGTTTTTGCATGTCGACGATCGAAACAGTATTGCATGAAACACGTGTTTTTCCGCCATCAGAAGAGTTTGCCAAGCGAGCCAATATTTCTGGTATTCAAGCTTACCGGATGCTTTGTGCAGAAGCGGAGAAGGATTATTTGAAGTTTTGGGCGGTTCGCGCGAAAGAACAGATTTTATGGCATAAACCCTTTACTCAAGTTCTTGACGATCAAATGCCGCCGTTTTATCAGTGGTTTAGTGACGGCGAGTTAAACGTATCGTATAACTGCCTCGATCGGCACCTGGCAACGCAAGCTGACAAAGTCGCGATAATATTTGAAGCCGATGATGGCATGGTTGTGCGATCGACCTATCGGGACTTGCATCAGAGAGTGTGTAAGTTTGCAAACGCGTTGAAATCGCTCGGTATCAAAAAAAGTGACCGAGTGATTATTTATTTGCCGATGGGAATCGAGGCGGTTGTTGCTATGCAAGCATGCGCACGGATTGGTGCAATTCATTCCGTAGTTTTTGGCGGTTTTTCCTCTAAAAGCTTGCATGAGCGCATAGTCGATGCCGGTGCTGTGGCGGTTATTACGGCGGATGAGCAAATCCGTGGCGGTAAGCTTCATCCACTCAAGGAAACTGTGGATGAAGCGTTGAGTACGGAAGGCGCAGCATCGGTCAAGCGCGTCGTGGTTTTTCAGCGTACAGGAACTGCAATATCTTTCGACTCTAAGCGTGATGTCTGGTGGCATGAACTTACCGAAACTGCCGATGCGAACTGCGAACCGGAGTGGGTTGGTGCGGAACATCCATTATTCACATTGTATACCTCCGGATCAACCGGTAAACCTAAAGGCGTTCAGCATTCCAGTGCCGGATACTTGCTTGGCACAAAACTTTCAATGGAGTGGATTTTTGATTATAAACCGGACGATGTTTTCTGGTGTACTGCTGATGTTGGCTGGATTACCGGTCATAGTTATGTGTGCTATGGCCCGTTGGCAATGGGCGCTACGCAGGTAATTTTCGAAGGAATTCCAACTTATCCGGATGCTGGGCGTTTTTGGGAAATTATTCAGAAACATCGGGTAACTACTTTTTATACCGCGCCCACTGCAATTCGTTCATTAATTAAACTGGGTGCCGATTTGCCAGCTCAATATGATTTGTCGTCCCTACGCTTATTGGGTTCGGTGGGGGAGCCAATTAACCCGGAAGCGTGGGTTTGGTTTTATGAAAAAATCGGGCAATCACGGTGTCCGGTTGTCGACACCTGGTGGCAAACCGAAACGGGCTGCCATATGATTGCACCAGCGCCTGGTGCTGTGACTCTTAAGCCAGGTTCTTGTACGTTTCCTTTGCCTGGAATTTTTGCTGCGATTGTTGACGAAGCGGGTCACGATATAGAGAAAGGGAAAGGCGGTTTCTTGGTGATTAAGAAGCCTTTTCCTTCACAAATTCGTACCTTATGGGGTGATCCGGAACGCTTTAAGAAAACTTATTTTCCGGAAGATATCGGACATGGTTTGTATTATCTGGCCGGCGATTCCGCCTATCGTGACCTGGATGATTACTTCTGGATTATGGGCCGCATTGATGATGTTTTAAATGTATCGGGGCATCGATTAGGAACGATGGAAATAGAATCCGCATTGGTCGCTCATCCATTGGTAGCGGAGGCGGCTGTGGTGGGCAGGCCTCATGAAATTAAGGGAGAGACTGTCATAGCTTTTGTGGTTTTAAAAGGTCGGTATCCGCGTGCAGAGGAGACCGCGGACATTGTTCAGACATTACGTGAGTGGGTGGCGAAAGAGATTGGCCCCATCGCAAAGCCTGAGGAAATCCGTTTCGGCGAGAATTTACCAAAAACCCGATCAGGTAAGATTATGCGCCGGCTGTTGCGTGCGCTTGCCAAAGGTGAAGAAATTACTCAGGATACATCGACACTGGAAAATCCGGCTATTCTGGAACAATTAAAGAAACCCATGCAATCCCTATAAATTATGAATCGCAAATCGGATGGACGTATCGCGGGCGGAATCGGAAAAGTATGACATTGCCAATTGTAATTGATTATGAAGATGGTATTAGTGCGATTGATGCGCAGTTTCATCGACCTAGGCGCGCGGCTATACATTTGATCGTCGAAAACGGTAGTGCGGCGTTGATTGATACCGGGACAGTTTTTTCCATTCCTGGCGTGGTTGCATCGCTTAAACAGAAATCCATTGCGATAGAGGCGATTGAATATATCATACTCACGCATATCCATCTGGACCACGCGGGTGGAGCGAGCGAATGCATGCGTCTTTTTCCCAACGCGAAGCTGATTGTTCATCCGCGCGGTGCAAGTCATATGGTAAATCCGGCTCGACTCGTTGCCGGTGCCATAGCCGTATATGGTGAAGCCGAATTCAGGCGCGTGTACGGTGAGATCTATCCGATCGAAGCAGACCGGATTATTGAAGCAACTGATGGATGTTCTATTGATCTGAATGGACGCCCATTGTTGTTCCTTGATACTCCCGGGCATGCGCGTCATCATAATTGTATTTTTGATGCTCGCAGCCAATCTTTTTTTACAGGTGATACATTTGGTGTTTCATACCGGGAGTTCGATGTCGCTGGGATGGAATTTGTTTTTCCTACTACATCGCCTGTACAGTTTGATCCATCGGCCGCCCATCGTTCTATTGATCGTATCTTGAGTTATCAACCACGCTATGCATATTTAACACACTATAGCCGGATTAGTCACTTAACCCATCATGCAGGATGCATGCACGATTTAATTGATGAACATGTTGAGATTGCGCAACGGGCAAGGAATCATCAAAATCGGACAGTTGAAGTTTCAGAAGCTTTGAATGAGTTGCTGCTAAGTCGATTAACAAAGCACGGTTGTCATTTATCACAAACTACAATTGAAGAGTTATTGCAATCCGATATTCGCTTAAATACGCAAGGTTTGATCCATTGGCTAGATCAACCAGCTGAACGGTTTAAACAGCTATGAAATTGTAGCTGGTAGTTTCTGACATTCCTGATTATTTGATCCGTGTGGGAAAATAGTAGTAAGTAAAAACCCTTTTGGGCATGAATCACCAGGTTTTAGATAATGGTCAATTGATTCATACCCATAATATTCTCCATATTGCAGGATGTGACTATTATTCGCTACTAACGCCATGAATTAATGCATTCAGGGTTTGGATATTTTTCTGATTGAAGCTATAACCAAGTAGCTGATGTAGAGAATCATGGCCAATGCGCCATCAGTAATAACCCATCCAATAATGGTTTGCGGTAACCCAAACATCGAAAGAATCCCAAAGAATACGCCACTGATAACTAAAGCGGAAATAATAAAAATATGATGAGTGGACATGATTAGCTCCTTTATTACGTTTTGTGAAATTATTAAACAAATTTTTTAGTGCTTTATTCGATATATTTGACCACAGAAAGTTTGCGTATATTTTACGCACATTAAATCGGCGCCCCCTGGATTGTTGGAAAGACACCGGCTTGGTGATTCGAGGATCTTTCGTCGAGCTATTGGCTAACGCTTGGGGTGCTGATAGATGGCGACTCTTATTGCTGAATTAATATAGACGGATGGATTCATTGGTTAAATTCCGGTTAAGAAAAAAGGGCGGTAATAGACACTAGATCATAGTATTACGCTTATTATTTGGCGATAAAGGAAATAGAAAATTAAAGAAGATCCGTCTGGCAAATTACGTGCACTGTGTTGATTAACTGGAGGAAGGGCTCCTGACCGGCAGGTTACCTGCTAACCAAGAGCCGTGACAATGCAGAAGAAGAAATAACTCAGATACTCACTAATTCTAGAAGGCATTCAAGTAATCCAGCATAATCGGAGCGGTGACAAAAGAAAAACACACTTGAGGCAAATGCGACCATCGAAGATAACAACACGATCGCGGGAACTTTTAAATTCTTTTGCTCATATTTTGCTTTGATTGTGTTGGCAATGTCGTCAAACGATTTTTCCGAGGTATCGATTTTCATTGCGGAGATATCTTGAACGACGTCCTGGGTTATCTGACTTTTATGCTCGATTTTTCTTGTTGCAACAGTTGATGGGGGATCGGCAGCGGGCGTTGCTGTGGTTGCCAATGGCGGTGTTGCCGCCTCTGATGTGGAATCAGTGCTTGCATGTTGCGACTCTTGTTTTTTGCGTTCTTGATTGTTGAGCATAATGATGTAATGAAATACATCTGTGACCAATCCCATTCGTTGGGTTGCTTCATAAACATCTTGTGCGTCGATGATGGGTTTGTTGCGCTCGTAGGCAACATTGAAGGAACGATCGCATAATGAATTGATTGTCCGAGGTGTACCGCCGGCACTGAAAGCGATAGAAAGCGCCTCCCAGCCAGTATTTGAAATCAGATTAGGAGTGCCGCCCGCAATATGGATGCGATGTTTTATGTATCTTAAGACACCGTCAACATTCATTTTTCCGAGCGTTTCAAGGGCGGCAATCCGTTGTTTGAAGGGCGCCATTTCAGGTCGGTTGATCTTTTCCATTAACTCATCTTGACCCAGCAACAATAACTGGATGAGCTTAAGGGATCCTTCTTCAAGATTGTTTAATAAGCGGATACCATTAATAACGTCTTCGGTCATCAAATGCGATTCATCCATGATGACCAGGCATTTTTTTCCTTCCGCGTTGATTCGGAGTAGCGCATTTCTGATATCTCGCATAACAAATGTTTTTTCGGACGAAGACGGTTGAAGCCCAAGCTCCTGGGCTAGAAATAGATACAGATCGGAGCTGCTTGCGGGCGGTTCGGCCATCCAAATGAGTTTGATATTGTCCGGAAAATCGGACTTTATCATTTGACTAAGCGTGGTTTTTCCGGAACCGATGGGGCCGGTGACGACGATAAGACCGCGCCCGCTTTGTAGAGAACCGGAAATCTGCTTCCGGATACGAGCATGATCGCCCTGATCATAAAAGAATATTGGATCCGGAACATTCTCGAAAGGAAGTAAATTGAGATTGAAGTGTTGAACGTACATGTGCATTAAATGTTCCCCTCTTTAGGTATGAGTTTTACTTCCACTCTACGGTTTTTCGCTCTACCTTCTTCAGTGTTATTGGAATCTATCGGACGGGTATCTCCATAACCTTTGATGGAAATTCGTTGCGATGGAATGCCGTGAAGCATGAGAATATTGGCGATGGCCTTAGCGCGGCGAGCCGAAAGTTCCAAATTGTCACTATCAATTTTGCCGGTCGGTATATTGTCGGTATGACCTTCAATAAGAATCAAGCTTCCCGGGGAGGCGTTGATTTCCTTGATAAGATTTTCTATCGTGGAATAAGCGACATCTTGAATGACATCCTGCCCGGAGCGGAACGTTTTGCCGCTAAAAACGATTAATGTTCGAGACGGTGATCTTGGCTTGTTATCGCTTGCATTCTGCGATACCTCTTCCAGAACATGCGGTTGATTTTCATGCTGAGGAGCGGCGGTTCCGGCTTCTTCAATTATGTTTGGAGTCGATGCGTGATTAAGCAATGGTGTTTCATTATTCACGATATCCGAGAATGGTGCTGACGGAGCTGAAGGCGGATATGCAGGTGCTGGTGCCAATGTGAATTCCGACGGCAAGCTGATCGTGGAAGAATGATCTTCGGGATTATTAGCGGCTTTATATGTTATTAAGATTGCCAGTGAGAAAAATATCACTGAAAGACCATAAAAGATTGAGCGTATCATAAGGTACTCGAAATAGAATTACTGAAAAGGTTATTTTCAAACTTAATTGTCAATATTTTAGCGTATCCAAATTGGCGGTGTGGTTTAGAAGTTATCGGCGATCACTTACGATTGATGCCGAATAAATTTATTTGTGCGACCGGTTAATAGCGAGAAGATGAAGCGAAACTTTGGAATTGCCGCGCTGTATTACTATCAGTGAATCCATCGCGCTTCATGGGTATTATAATATTTATTTTCATATGGATAGATCAATTTCTTGTTTTTTTCCTTAGAAATATAAAATTACTCTATAAATATTAAGTAAATCAATATTGTATCGCTTCGTATCCAATATCAGGCTACCGGTTATTTTGGTGATTTCAGCTGTGTCATCTCACACTGCAGTGAATTCGGTTCGATCTCACCAATACAATATTTGCATGATAATTCTTTTTTCCCGATAAGCTGGTGTGGAAATAAGCTATTTTGCAGGCTTTAATCCGGTTTGACAGCATTTTTACTTGCCGTTACCTTTTAAGAAGACAGTGTGCGGGAAATTATTAGGAGACATATTTTGGATACCAGATCTGGCAACAAGGCAATTGGAACTGACGAGCAAATTATTGTGGGTGCCAATGGATGGATCATGCTGGTTTTATTGATAACCGCATGCCTTCTTGGAATCTTTCTTGTAGCAACACCGGGTCTGCCGATCAAGAATATTGCGGGCGGTGTGTTGCTGACCATCGCGTTATTTTTCTGTAAGGGGTTATTCACGCTAGAACCTAATCAAGCTGCGGTTATGATTTTCTTCGGCAACTATGTCGGTACTGTTAATACCAGTGGTTTTTTTTGGGTCAATCCTTTTTACAATAGAACAAAAGTATCGTTGCGCATTAATAATTGGAACACGCCGGTGCTGAAGGTCAATGATGAGCGCGGCAGTCCCATTGAAATAGCCGCCGTTATAGCTTGGCGTATCCAAGATACCGCACGGGCGGTTTTTGATGTGGAAAGTGCTGTGAATTATCTGCAAATCCAGAGTGAATCCGCTGTCCGTCAAGTAGCCAGTAGCCATGCCTATGACGATGACGAAGGGAGGCAGCGCAAGAGTCTGCGTACGGACTTGGAAGCCATTGCAGCTGTGCTACGCGAATCGATTCAACAACACGTGGATGTTGCGGGTATCGTGATCGAAGAAGCTAAGATTGCTCATCTCGCGTATGCGCCCGAAATTGCGAATGCGATGTTGCGGCGTCAGCAGGCGGAGGCGGTAGTGATAGCGCGCCAGAAGCTAGTGGATGGCGCGGTGGGAATGGTCGAAGTGGCGTTAAAAAGATTGGAGGATCGGCAGATCGTGTCATTAACGCCGGATCAACGTGCGGTACTGGTGACCAATATGATGACTGTTTTATTATCGGAATCCGGTGCGCAACCGGTAATCCAGATGGCGCAATCCACCCAATAATAATTATTAAGCAACCACCTATTGGGACAGGTGGTTGCAAGCGTATCGATTCTGAGAATACTGCATTACGAACCTAGCTGCGTGATAGAGTCCGATAAAGCAAGCGATCGGAATTTACCCATTCAATTTGCGTAGCTGCTCGTTGAGATTGTTAAGCTTTGTATTAAACGCCGCTAAACGCGCTTTTTCCTGTTCGACGACTTGCAAGGGCGCGCGTTCGATAAAGCTGGAGTTTGAGAGCTTACTGTTAGCCTTGGTAATCTCCACTTCGATGCGAACGATTTCTTTCGATAAACGTTCTCGCTCGGCGGCAACATCAATTTCAATTTTAAGCATCAACTTGAAATTCTGTACGATCGCAACCGGTGCATCCGCATCCGGTAAATTATCCGGTTGGATTTCTACTGCGGATAACTTGGCCAGTGAGAGTAGATAAGGTTTATATGTTTCCAATAACGATATATCGCCGGCTGCGAGCAAAGGGACTTTGAGCGCAGGTGAGATATTCATCTCGCCGCGTAAAGTGCGGCAAGCATTTACTAATTCTTTTAGCAACAGAATATTTTCGATGGCAGGTTGATCAACCTTACGTTGATCTGCGGTTGGGTAGGGCTGGCACATGATACTACTGCCGCCTGATTTTGCGGCCAATGGCGCTACTTTTTGCCACAGTTCCTCGGTAATAAATGGAATAATCGGATGCGCAAGCCGTAACATTGCTTCCAGCACGCGCACCAAGGTTCGCCGGGTTGCCCGCTGTACCGGATCCTGATCGGACGTGAGCTGCACTTTCGCTAATTCCACATACCAATCGCAATACTCGTCCCAGACCAGTTCATAAACTTCCCGCGCAGCCAAGTCGAAGCGGTAATTGTTAAATGCTTGCGCAACCGCCAGTTCCGCTTGTTGCAAGCGGCTGATGATCCATAGATCGGCAGCGGAATAGGCCAGTGATGCGGTTTCGTTTAAACCGGTATCTTTACCTTCGCAGTTCATCAACACATAGCGTGTCGCATTCCATAATTTGTTGCAGAAATTACGGTAACCTTCGCAGCGCTGCATATCAAATTTTATATCGCGGCCATGTGACGCCAGGCTGGCAAAGGTAAAGCGCAAAGCATCGGTTCCGAAGGCCGGGATACCATCCGGAAAATGTTTGCGGGTATTTTTTTCAATCGCATCGGCTTGCTTGGGATTCATCAGTCCGGTGGTGCGCTTCGCAATCAAGTCGGGCAACGTAATGCCGTCGATCAAATCCAGCGGATCAAGCACGTTACCTTTGGATTTGCTCATCTTTTGACCTTCGGCATCGCGAATCAGACCGGTGATATAAACTTCCTTGAACGGTACTTTGCCAGTGAAATGCAGCGACATCATCACCATGCGCGCAACCCAGAAGAAGATGATGTCAAAACCGGTGATCAGTACCGAAGTTGGTAGAAAGGTTTTGAGTTCCGCGGTGTCATTAGGCCATCCCAGTGTGGAAAATGGCCAGAGTGCCGAGGAGAACCATGTGTCGAGAACATCCTCGTCTTGCCGGAGATGGGTTTTTCCGGATAGTTTCTGTGCTTCTTCCAAGTCGTGTGCGACTGTGACATTCCCATCCTCGTCATACCAAGCCGGAATACGGTGTCCCCACCACAATTGCCGGGAGATACACCAATCCTGAATGTTCTCCAACCACTGGTTATAGACATGCGTCCAGTTGTCCGGTGTAAATGTGATTTCGCCATTAGCAACAACTTCCAGTCCGCGTTTGGCGAGATCTTCCATCGCAACATACCATTGGTCGGTTAACATCGGTTCGATAATGGTATTGGTGCGATCGCCGCGCGGAGCCATCAGCTTGTGCGGCTTGGTTTCGGCCAGGAAACCCTGGTTCTCAAGGTCGGCAACAATTTTTTTTCGTGCTTCGAAACGATCCATGCCTTGATATTCAAGCGGAGCCAGATCGTTGATTTTTCCATCCAGCGTAAAGATGCTGATGGGGACCAGATGATGTCGCTGACCGACTTGATAATCGTTAAAGTCATGAGCAGGGGTGATTTTAACGCAACCGGTTCCAAATTCCCGATCGACATAGGTATCCGCAATTATAGGGATCGTTCGCTCGCATAGCGGCAAACGGACACGCCGCCCGATCAGATGTTGATAACGCGGGTCATCCGGATGGACGGCAACCGCCACGTCGCCGAGCATCGTTTCGGGGCGTGTCGTGGCAACGATCAAAGCATCATTTTGTTCGGTTTGGATAGTATCAGTTTGTTCCAGTGGATAGCGGATAAGCCACAAGGAACCATTTTCCTCAGTGGAGATTACTTCCAGATCGGAAACTGCGGTTTGCAGCACGGGATCCCAATTCACCAATCGTTTTCCGCGATAGATCAATCCGTCACGATAGAGCCGGACAAACACTTCGGTGACGGCCCGGGATAATTCCGCATCCATCGTAAACCGTTCGCGTGTCCAGTCACAGGAAGAGCCTAAGCGTCGCATTTGCCGGGTGATCGTGGAGCCGGATTCCTCTTTCCATTGCCAAACACGTTGTAAAAAGGCTTCACGCCCCATTTCCCTGCGATTCAGTTGCTGCTGATCCAGTTGTCGCTCAACTACAATCTGCGTTGCAATACCGGCGTGATCGGTGCCGGGTTGCCATAAGGTGTTATCGCCAAGCATGCGGTGATAACGTATCAAGGCATCCATGAGCGTATGCTGGAATGCATGTCCCATATGCAACGTACCGGTGACATTGGGTGGTGGCAGCATAATGCAATAAGCGGATTGTTTGTTTGAAGCTGCAGGCTTGAAATATCCATCGGATTCCCAGGCCGAATACCAACGGTTTTCTATCACTTTAGGGTCAAAACTTTTATCGAGTTCCATGGCGCTCTATGTTTGGTTGAACGAAGCAAAAACCATTATTATAGCGGAAGGCATTTGACCCGCATAACAAGCCGGGTCACTGCTTTGATGCGCGAGCGGATTTTTCACATAGCAATACGATTGGTTCTGAATGACTGAAACTATTTTAAAAGGCGGGCTAATCGAATTTCCAGCGCATTGGCTAATGCTTTTCGATCGGTGGTATTCAATTCGATCAGGCATTCTGATAATGCTGCATCCAATATTTGGCGGATGGGGGTCAATCGTGCAGGTTGAGGATGGATGACGGTTGGATGAAGTATCACGATATCTGTCAATAGCGGAATCTCATCGGAGTATTCGGTTTTCGTGGGAATATCGGACTGTGGTGTCGTGATGGATGCCGGATAGTCGCTGGTTGAAATTATTTTTCCTTGATGCTGATATTTGCTAAGAAGATTACGGAATTTTGTCAAAATCTCGGAATCATCCAGGTCTGTTGAAGAATTATTCTCACTCATAAGCAATCGATTTATTCATTAAGCTGAAAATGTTGTATCTCGTAACCTGCATCTTTATAGCATCGATATCGAATTCGCGCTTCCGATTTATCGGTCGGGGAATTATCCGCGATTTCGATAACCCGTTTAAACTGAACGACCGTCGGCGGATACTGCCGATCCAGATTGAGCAGTACATCGAATTTTTCATCATTAGGGATGCGGTTGCTCAGAACTACCGGTGTCATATTCACCAGATCCGGCTCATCGCGTAAGTTGCAATGCGGAATAAAGCTGATGGAAGAGAATGTCCAAAGTAATTCGTCAAATTGTTTGATTAATGATTCGTCTAACGCATATACCAGGACTTTCATCTGCTGTTGCACCGCTTTGGCGCATAGCCGGCAAGCAGTAATGAGCTTGTCGCCAGCCCCGGAGTAGAAAAATATTTGAACCATCCCTTCTTCAGTTCCATTCAATTTGTGATCGTTCTCCTGTAATCAATGCGCGTGGGATAAATATATCAATCAGAGCGTCCATTAACGTGTTCAACTCGTTGCTTTTGCTTGATTGATCAGGAATTGCATTAATAATGGAACAGGCCGGCCGGTTGATCCTTTATCTTTCCCGGATTTCCAAGCGGTACCGGCAATATCCAAGTGAGCCCAACGATATTTTTTAGTGAAGCGGGAGAGAAAGCAAGCTGCAGTGATTGTGCCGGCTGCCCTGCCGCCAATATTGGCGATATCGGCGAAGTTACTTTTTAATAATTCCTGATAGTCATCTCCCAGCGGTAATTGCCATGCTTTATCGACCGCTTGTTCACCTGCCGCAATTAACTCTTGTGCGAGCTGTTCATCATTACTTAATAGACCTGTCGTGAAGTTTCCGAGCGCAATCACACATGCACCCGTCAATGTTGCGATATCGATAACCAGTTTCGGATTGTAGCGCTCGGCGTAGGTTAATGCATCGCACAGAATCAAACGGCCTTCCGCGTCGGTATTCAGGATTTCAATGGTTTGTCCAGACATGCTGGTGACAACATCGCCCGGTTTTGTGGCTTTGCCGCTGGGCATATTTTCGGTTGCCGGGATGATGCCGATCAAGTTGATAGGTAACTTTAACTCGACGGTAGCAAGCATAGTTCCCAGTACACTGGCGGCGCCGCTCATATCAAATTTCATTTCATCCATTTCTGCGGCAGGTTTGAGCGAAATGCCCCCGGTATCAAAAGTGACACCTTTGCCAACCAGGACTACCGGGTTATCTTTTTTAGTTAATCCTTGATATTCCAGTACGATTAATTTAGCCGGCTGTTCGCTGCCGCGAGCGACGGCCAGCAAGGAACCCATGCCTAACTTTTCCATATCTTTTTCTTCAAGCACGGTAGCTTTAAGCTTGTGCGTTTTTGCCAGATCTTTGGCTTGCTTGGCAAGATAGGTCGGGGTGCAAATATTCGGTGCTTGATTTCCCAAGTCTTTAGTTAAATTTATACCATGCGCGATTGCCAAGCCTTGCCGCAAGGCATTCTCGCAGCTTGGTAGCGCGGCGCGATCGTCAATGCATAAAACAATCTTTCGTAACGGATTGCGATCATTCTCCGGCTTGCTTTTGAGTTGATCAAAGCGATAGAGACTATTCAATACCGCGATGGCGGTTTGTGTAACTTTCCAATCGTCGTTTTTTTGTTTGAGCGGAAAATCGGATAAGGATAATGTTACATCGGTCACTGCAGTTTTTTGTAATGCATTTAAAATCAAACCGATGGTTGCCAAGAAGTTTTTTTCCTTGAATTCTTGTTCCTTTCCTAAACCGACAAGGAGAATTCTTTTAAATTGCGTATTCGGCACATTATGCAGCAGCAGCGAAGTATTCGCTTTCCCTTCCATATCGCCGGATGCAAGAATGCTTTTGATATAACCTTGAGTAGTTTTGTCGAGAATTTTTGCCGTTTCCGTCATTTTTCTGGATTCAAAAATGCCGGCAACCATACAGGCACCACGTTGTTTATCCGATGTTCCTACTTTGATAGCGAAATCCACATTCAGCTCCTTTATTGCATGATGACTTAATAGATACGAAGTGCCCGATGACTAACTTATATAAAAAGCGGATTCTGTCAAAAATCGATAGAAAATAAAATCGCATAGTAGCAGTTTGATTGAAAAAATGGATGCCCGATTATGAAATTGAGCATAACACGGACAATTCCGGCGTTATTCAATAAATACCGTCTACAGAATGAAGCTAATATGTTATCTTAATATTATCGGAGATTAATCAGTATATTATTCAGTAGTATATAGATGTTACATGAGGATAGAGATAATAAGTGATTGATGATTCACTGAGAAGGCGATTAAATATTTGTGAGACGTTACCGACTTTACCGGCGGTCGCCGTAAAGATCATCGAATTGGCAAATGACCCACAGGCGGATATAGGCACTATTTGTCAATACATTTCTATGGATCCCGTGTTATCTGCAAAATTGCTGCGGACAGCAAACACGCCTTTGTACAAATCCCGTCGGATTGCGACCAATATACGCCAAGCTGTCAGCATACTGGGTACACATACGGTTCTTGTTATAGCGTTATCCTTTTCATTGTCGCATTCATTAATGCAAGCATCGCTATCCGGACAAAATGCCGCGTTTGACGGTTATGTGTTTTGGCGCCGATCGATTGCATCCGCGCTGGCTTGCAGGGCGCTTGGTGAAAAACTGGAACTCAGCTATCTGGATGATTTATTCTTAGCAGGCTTGATTCAAGAAATTGGAATTATTGCTTTTTGGGCTTTAATGCCGGAAGAGTACGAAAAAATTTTTAACGCAACGACCGATCACGATATTTTGCTGAAAACCGAGCGTGAAACATTGGGTTGCGGGCACGATGAGCTGGGTTATGCGTTGCTAAAGCGGTGGCATATACCGGATTATATAGCGCTATCGTGCATTAACAGTCATAGTCAACCGGAACCCAGACATTTAGGGCCGACGTTACATTCCTGCCTAGCGGTTTCCCGCTATTTGGCCGATTATTTTATATATCCGCAAGAAGCTGAGAAAATGGTTGCATTGAATGAGGCAGCGAAGGATTGGCTTGGGTTTGATGCCAATGCATTGATTGAAGTTATAAAAATAATGGAAGTCGGTTTAAGTGCTGTTGAAGATCTGTTTGAACTGACGATCCATCACCCGTCACAAGTCACCGGAATTTTAGCGGAAGCTAAAGAGCTATTGTTGATTTATAGCTTGTCCCGAATGAAAGACTTGGAAGACAAATCGCAGCGTGATGGCTTAACGGGTGCCTATAACCGGACTTATTTCGATGAGACCTTGCAGCGGGAGTTCTATCTCGCCACGCAATATAATTTACCGTTAACCATCGCGATTATCGATCTTGACCATTTCAAAGATGTCAACGACACCTACGGGCATGTCGCGGGAGATTCCATTTTGGCTAATGTGGTCAAAACAATTTTCGACCAAATTCGGCAAGATGATACACTGAGCCGTTATGGCGGGGAAGAATTCGCTTTGATTCTTCCGGGCACTCCGCTGACCGCCGCGCGAAATTTGATCGCCCGGTTAAAAGATGCGATTGCGGCAATCGCATACAAATTCGATGGCGCCACAACCATTCGTGTTACCGCTTCGATTGGCGTGGCAGCGTATCAGGAAGGCGAAGTCAATTTTTTTGAGCCCAAAGACATGGTCAAAGCAGCCGATTCAGCGCTCTATGCAGCTAAGAATGCAGGCCGGAACCAAATAATCGAATGGCGCAAGTGAGAAGTTTTATAATGACCTGCCTTACATTTAAAATAAAGACATAATGAATCTGATTATTCAGGGATTGGAGATCAATAATAGCGATTTGCGCGCTTTAGCGAAGTTGTCGCAAGCGGAAGGGATTGAGCGGATAACCGGTCAGGCTTTTCGTTTGATTAAAGCAAGTTTTTCTGAGGATATATCCGCACATTGCGCTCAGGCGGAACTGGATTTTGCATATGTGAGTCCGGAAGTTAAGCTATCGGATTTTAAATTGGTCGCGATGGATATGGACTCGACATTATTGGCGATTGAATCCATTGATGAGATTGCGGATATGCTGAATATCAAAGCGCAAGTTTCAGAAATTACACAACAAACCATGCAAGGCAAAATGAATTTTGAAGAAAGCCTGGTACGGCGCACTGCGTTGTTGCAGGGTTTACATCAAGATGCGTTACAAAGAGTGTACGACGAGCGTGTGAAACTGAGTCCCGGTGCCGAGATCATGTTGCAGAAAGCCAAGCGTGCCGGATTAAAAACGATGGTGATATCCGGTGGTTTCACTTTTTTTACGGAGCGCATTAAGGCAAAGCTGGGATTGGATTTCTCAGCGGCTAATGTGTTGGATATTCAAGACAATAAATTGACCGGTAAAGTGCAAGGAGAAATTATCGGTAGGCAAGGCAAAGCGCAGGTTCTCCGGCAGGTATGCGAAGCATTGGCGTTAAAGCGCGAACAAGTAATTACGATCGGGGATGGCGCCAACGATATGGATATGATGTCCGAGTCAGGTGTCAGCATCGCTTATCGTGCAAAACCTATTGTTCAACAACATGCGACTTATTCGATTAACTATGTCGGATTGGATGGCGTTACTAACTTGTTTCACCAAAATTGATAGGCTGGAGTAATCCGCGCTTTTCCATCCGCTTCTGTCTTTTTCGGCTATCGTTCGCTATTTTTCTGAGCGCTTCCTCAATAGTTCGGTTCGTACATCAGCGATCTAATGTAATTGCTTAAATCCTGAGGTAAGCGGGTATCGGTTAATCCTTCATCGATCGCGACCCGGCATACCGCGAGAGCAATGGCATGAGACACTTCCCGGACGCGTGTGAGGGTAGGGTACACCGCTCCATCGCGCAGTTCTTGATCGGTAACGTTGCGTGCTAATTCCCGGGCAGCGGCTAGAAACATACTTTGGGTGATCAATCGCGCAGAGCTGGCATAAATACCTAATCCAATACCGGGAAAAATATAGGCGTTATTGCCTTGGGCTGGCTTGTAGCATTGATTGCGATATTGCACGGCGTTGAAAGGGCTACCACTGGCAAATATCGCCCGCCCCTCGCTCCATTGATAAGCCTGCTCTGCGGTGCATTCGGTATGCGAGGTCGGATTTGACAATGCGATAATTACCGGTCGTTCATTGACGGTCGCCATTCGCCGCACAATCGTTTCGGTAAATGTTCCGGCTACTCCGGTGGCACCAATCAGGACATCGGGCTTGATGACACTGATGGCGTCGGCAAAACTTAATGCGTCGTGTGCGTGAGCAAAAGGCTGGATGCGCGGTTTAATGTTTTCATTGGTTGCGGTGACGAGACCTTTCCGATCGATAAACCATAAACGTTGCTGGGCTTGTGCTCGGCTTAATCCGTCCGCGCAGAGTGCATCGGCTACTAATTCAGCAGTTCCACCTGCAGCGGAGCCGGTTCCCAGAAACATGATGTTTAGATCGGTAAATTTTTTCCCGGTGATGCGGCAAGACGAATAAATTCCCGCCAATGTAACAGCCGCAGTTCCTTGGATGTCATCATTGAAGCAACGGATTCGAGGGCTATAGCGGTCTAAAAATTCAAATGCATGGGGCGTCAGGAAGTCTTCAAATTGAATGATTGCATTTGGATAGCGTATTTGCACCGCGTTGATAAATTCCTCGACTATGGAACGGTAGCGATCACCGCTAATGCGAGGGAAAGGATAACCGAGATACAGAGGATCTTCGCGTAAAGAGGTATTATTGGTACCGACATCCAGCATAACCGGCATGCACTGTGCTGGATGTATTCCGGCGCAAGCCACATATAAAGCGACTTTTCCAATGGGGATTCCCATACCATTGGCACCCAAGTCTCCCAGCCCCAATATTCTTTCTCCGTCAGTTACAACGATAACTCTTACATCTTCTTCAGGCCAGTTTTTTAATATGGTTGCAATGTTTCCGTGATCATCCGGTGTAATATAGAATCCCTGCGGTTTCCTGAAAATGTGCGCGAATTCCTTACATGCTTCGCCTACGGTCGGGGTATAAACCAGGGGTAAAATTTCTTCAATGTGGTCAATGAGCGTTCGGTAAAAAAGCCTTTGATTGCTTTCAAGTAATCCATTTAGAAAAATATATTTTTCAATTGCGCTGGTTTTGCTGCGCAAGCTATCTAGAACGCGATCGACTTGCTTTTCGATACTTGCAACTTCATAGGGTAATAAGCCTCGTAAGCCGTAGTGTTCACGTTCTTCGCGTGAGAATGCAGTCGATTTCGTCAATGCCGGATTGGTGAGTAATGATTTGCCGTATAAGTTTTTCATATTAACTGTTACTTCTGCTGGAAAAGGGAGCCTATACTCAACATTATAACTGCGGTGCGTGAACTGTTTGGGCGGTTGGACAATCTCAGCAACCGGCGATAAACTTAGTCCTTCTATATATCTTAAAAATTAAAATTGTAGTCTAGGTGCAAGCATATCGGTTTTTAAGCTATATTAATAAACTCTTTAATAACCCGTACTGTTTTTTTTGAGAAAATTTATAAAATTATGAGTCAATCACCATCTTTTCCCATACCCGATCCCGATCTCTATAGCGAAGAAGAAATTGCTCAATTAGTTCATACCTTCTATGCGAAGGCTAGGAAAGATCCCTCTCTAGGACCTATTTTTGAAGGGCATGTGATTGATTGGGATGCACATTTTGTGCAAATGATCAATTTCTGGTCTGCACAGCTTCGTGGAACCAGCCGGTTTCGCGGTGCGCCCATGCCAAAACATATTGCCTTACCAGAGCTTTCCGCCGCGTTATTTGAGCGATGGCTGCAACTTTTTCATCAAACAACCAGTGAACTGGGAAATCCGCAGCTAGAACAGCATGCCAATGCGATCGCAAACTTTATTGCCGGTCGATTGTGGCAAGGCTATCAAATGAGTAATTATCCAGATCGACGTCCTGTTGCACTTCAAATCGTCTAGTCATGTCCGTATCCTGACCGGAAACTATGCTGAGAAGTATTAGAAGCAAAATTATTGTTTTTTCTATACTGGCGACTCTGATTCCATCGTTGGGTTTGGGCATATCCTCATTTCAGCGAAATGAGACGATGATTAATGAAAATTTGACGCGAGAGCTGCGTACCCTGGCGCGCAACACGAGCCGTGAATTGGATTTGTGGATTAAAGAGCAAATTCTCGCAGTGAGGGATCTGGCTGCATCCATTTCAACATCCAAGATTCTTATCGAAGGTCTTTCGGTAGAGAACCAGTTTTCTAAAAACCAATCCATCACGCTACCGAAAGCAACGGAACTTTACTTGAAGTCGGTACACAAGCGATTGGAAACAGTGCTGGAGTTAACAATTGTGGATGTGGAAGGTGAAATTATTGCCAGTAATGTGAGTGAGCCGTTTCCGATATTATTAGCTCAAAACTGGCCTGAGAATGCATCCATTCAAGGAGATTTAGTAGTTCCGCCTCAATGGAATGAGAATTACAAGACGGCCATATTAAGTATTGCAGTTCCGATATTGTCCATTGATGATTATATTCTGGGTGCGCTGATAGTGACATTTGATATGCAAAGCTTACAGCCTAATTTAAAAGATAAAATCAAATCCCCGCCAGGTGACGTCCTTTTATTGGATAAAGAAGGGCGTGTAATGCTTGCCAGTGATACTTCCCTTATCAATAAACCACTTTCATCCGAATCAAATGTGTTGTCCCGTTTACGAGATAATCCTGGGGAATATGATGTATTTCTAGGGGCGAAACAGCAGAAAGTCGCCGGTTTGGCTTATTTATCGGGAAAAATGCCTGTTACCATCATCGCAAGTAGAGACTATCAATTGATCTATTCAGCATGGGAGCAGCAACGGAACATGTTTTTTGGCTTGGTCAGCGTCATTATTCTGATCGTAACAGCGATCGCTTTTCGATTAAGCCATGCCATCGTGAAGCCATTGCAACGTTTAATCGATGCGACTGAGAAAATAGTCAAAGGCGATTTGGATGTTAAATTGGTTAATAGTCAACGGGATGAAATAGGTCAATTAACGCATACGTTTAATCAGATGACCGACAAATTGCGGCAAAATCAAGCTGAAATAAATGCTGCCGCAATCGCGATGCAACAAAAGAATCAGCTCCTTGAGACGCTGTCTGTAACCGATAATCTCACCGGACTTTACAATCGCAATAAACTGAACGCAATTATCAGCGATCAACTGGCGCGATTCGAAAGAAACAAGCGACCATTTGCTGTGCTGATGATTGATGTCGATTACTTCAAAACGTTAAATGATAGCCTCGGTCATGTAGTAGGCGATGAAATTTTAGCGGTGGTAGCGAAAAAAATTTCACAGTGTATTCGAAATGTGGATTTTGCTGCCCGGTTCGGGGGCGATGAGTTTATTATTATTTTGGCTGAAACAACCGCTAAGGAAGCAGAAAAAACCGCTGAGCGAATAAGAGCGCAAGTGGCGGATATTCATTGTGACACGATCGATAAAGATCTGCATGTAACTTTAAGTATCGGTGTCATACAAAGTGAGCCGGATGATATTTCGTTAACGATCCTATTATCTCGAGTTGATAGTGCGTTGTATGAAGCGAAGCGTGCGGGCAGGGATCAAGTGTATTGTATCTCTCCGAATACACCGGATGTCACATCTTAATTGCTTCGCTGCGATTAATTTTTTTCCGCTTCAAGACCTGTATTAAGAATCCAACCTTGTTTTTGGTCCACTTGCACACGCAACCATGTCCCTTGGCTTGCGTTGGCAGTGACTGCCGTAGATCTTTTTAAAGTGCTGATGATTTTTGATTGCGTATTAGGTGCATTGCGCAAATTAACATTGGCTTTGGTATGTAATTTTATCGGTGTATGAAATTCAAGTAACATCCCATTATCATTGGATTCCTTTTTGCGATTCGGATTCGTAATGAGCTCGATCAGATGCTTAGCTTGCGCAACATAATTCATTGCGGATGCATATTGATCTTTCGAGAAAAGCGCCGAGGCTGTTTCCGTCAGTTGCTGTGCTTGGGTCAATAAAATTTGATCCGATACCGGGATTTTAACTTGCTTCAGATGCTCTAAGGCTACTTCGGTTTCGGCAATAGCAGAAGCAGTACTTGGTTTAGTGGCTAATCGATGTAACTTTACTTGCGCGCGCGTAGCTTCTTTGTTGACTTCCTGTAGTGCTCGCGCTTGGTTCTGCTGTCGGATTTGTTGGTTTTTTATTAATTGATCCTTCTCTGCTAAAAGTTTTTTGAGGTGTGCAATTTCCTTACGTAGTTTTTCATCCTGTGAGGTAATGACAGGTGCCGGTTCAACGATAGGCGCGGGAATAGGTTCTTGAGTTGCACAACTGCCAAGGATGAATAGTATGAGAGATGCGAATAGAAGAGTTCGTGTGTGATCGGTGCTTAATGAGTAGAATGATTCTGTTTGTAACAAGACTCTCATCATATCGTTCCTTTATTACTTCAAAAGACTGCGCCGTGAATTTTGAAACTTGTTAAAGATTTGTATCCCTTTGAAGGAAAGTTGGAACAAATCTTTAGTTAAAGTGAGTCGAACCTACTGAAAAATTACAATTAATAATTATTGGATCTTTTATACTTTAAGAAATCAAGTGGTATACCCAATAAGGAATTGATAATTCCAAGAAATTTCGTCCACTTAATGATACCAACATTTGAAACAGATAACTAATAGCGGCGGCGGAATTATTGACGAAGATATTCATGAGGAGAAGATACGATGTATCAACGAATTTTGGTACCGATAGATGGCAGTGCAACTTCTGAGTCCGCATTGAATGAAGCGATAAAATTTGCTCAGCAGCAAAAGGCGCATATTGAAGTCTTATATGTCGTTGAAGATCTATTATTTTCTGAGAATGATGATTTTATTAATTACGCAGAGTTTGTGCGCTCGCTTCGTACTGGTGGCGAGAAAATACTTTTGCAGGCGCAAAAGAAATTACGCCAGGCCGGAATCGAACATGAAACGAAATTGATGGTTGCACAGGGTGAAAGAATAGTGGATGTGATTATCAATGAAGCCAAGAGTAATTCGGCAGATTTAATTATTATCGGAACCCATGGTCGAACGGGTTTTAGTCGTATCTTACTTGGCAGTGTTGCGGAAGGAGTCGTTCGGACAACGCATATTCCAACGCTTCTGATTCGTGGCGGTTAGTAAAGGCAAAGACGGTGTTATTCTAATAATTTGAGTTTATTTGTCAGGTTCTTGAAATATGGAAAACTATGAAGCGCTTCTGGCAACGATAGCTCTGACGATGGGGGCATCGTGGGCCAGCGGCATCAATTTATATGCCGTACTGTTGGTGCTTGGAGTAGGCGGATCGAGCGGTCATATTGATTTGCCTGCTGAGTTGTCGGTTTTGGAAGATCCGTTAGTTATTTTTGCAGCCGGGATTATGTATTTTATTGAATTCTTCATGGACAAGATCCCCGGGATGGATTCTGTATGGGATGCTATTCAAACGTTTATACGAATCCCTGCTGGTGCAATGCTGGCAGCCGGCGCGGTCGGTGATGTCACACCGGCGCTTGAAATTGCCGCGGGCATTCTTGGGGGCGGTTTAGCGGCAACCAGTCATGCGACCAAAACTGGTACTCGATTATTAATCAATGCATCGCCCGAGCCTGTTACCAATTGGTCTGCTTCCATTACCGGGGATTTGCTGGTGCTCTCAGGATTGTGGACAGCTTTAAATTACCCGCTCATTTTCATTGGGTTGCTGGTTATCTTTCTTGGTATAGCGATCTGGTTATTACCAAAATTGTGGTGTTTGATAAAACAGTTGCTAAACCGAATGCTTAATTTCCTAGGACTTGGCAAAGCACATTCCGAAAATGCTGCTGAAACAGAAATGCCCGATTCTGCAATTGAACTACAAGTGCAAGATTCATTGACAGCTTTAGAACGATTGCATCAATTAAAAGAGAAAGGCGCGCTCACCGAGCAAGAGTTTGAACGTCAGAAAAATATTATCTTGGATAAAAATTCCCGCTGAAATGCTTTGCAAATATCATTCAGGTGATTGAGAGTAATACATAGCTCTGATTTTTTCTTCTCTCATTTAAACAAGTTTTTATGCGATATCGCTGGGATATTTTTTGCAAAGTTATCGATAACTTTGGTGATGCCGGTGTATGCTGGCGGCTTGCTAGGCAGCTAGTGACGGATTTCCATCAAGAGGTGCGTCTTTGGATTGATGATCTGGATACTTTGGGCTACCTCACATCGAGGCTGAATCGCAATCTTTTATATCAAGAAGTTCAAGGCGTGACAATATGCCATTGGCAAGCAGTACAAGCTGAAGTTGTTTGCGCTGATATCGTGATCGAAGCATTTGCATGTGATTTGCCGGATTTTTATATAACGGCGATGTTGCAGAATAAAAAACAACCAGTATGGATTAATCTGGAATATCTGAGCGCGGAACCATGGGTTGCTCGCTATCATTTATTACCGTCTCCTCACCCACGACTGCCTCTTATCAAGTTCTTTTTTTTTCCTGGTTTTGTGAAAGGCACAGGAGGATTGTTACGGGAGAGGACATTGAAAGTACGACAATATGAATTTGATAAAACAGCTAAACAAGCGTTTATAAAGCGCAGTGGTTTGCTTGAGAGAGAATCAGGGAGTCTATGGATCTCGCTTTTTTGTTATGAAACTGCACCCTTAGAGAAATTGATACATGTATTGTCAGAATCTCCAAGGTCTACGCTGTTAATCGTACCGGAAGGAAACATAGCGAATCGTATTCTGGTGATTCTTAAAGATGCGTCAGCCTTAACGGCTAAATTGATAGTACACAAACGATTATCCATACAGATTATTCCGTTTCTGGAACAAGCGGATTATGATCATCTATTGTGGTGTTGCGACATCAATTTTGTAAGAGGTGAAGATTCTTTTGTGCGTGCACAATGGGCTGCAAAGTTGTTTGTTTGGAATATTTACCGGCAGCAGGAGCGAGCGCATTTGAAAAAAATGGATGCATTTCTCGAATTATATACCGCAAGTATGCCAGTTCCCATGGCGATTGCAGTAAAGGAAATGTGGAGTTGCTGGAATGGCCGTGGTGAATTACATGCTGAAGCTTGGATGAACTTCTTGGCTTTTCGTGAGTCACTGATGCAGCATAATGAAGATTGGATTAATCAACTAATGGCACAAGAGGATCTGGGTGCTAACCTAGTGCAATTTGTTGAAAATCGGCTATAATCCGCAACTTTTATTAGTAAAGTCTATTGGCTTAGTATCGCATCAATATTGTTTATAACTCTATTATTTTGGAACTGGAAATATGAAGACCGCAATGGAACTACGTTCAGGCAATGTCATTTTAATTGGTAATGATCCTATGGTTGTGCAGCGAGCGGAATTTACCAAATCTGGTCGTAACGCATCTGTGGTAAAGATGAAACTAAAAAATTTGTTTTCCGCTACAACCACTGAAACGGTTTATAAAGCGGATGAAAAATTTGATCTGGTGGTTTTGGATAAAAAAGAATGCACTTACAGCTATTATGCCGATCCGCTCTACGTTTTTATGGATGCTGATTATAATCAGATTGAAGTCGAAGCGGATAACATGTCCGATGTTTTGAACTATTTGATCGACGGTATGGAAGATGTTTGTCAAGTAACCTTCTATGATGGAAAGGCCATTTCAGTCGAATTGCCATCAACGATTGTGCGCGAGGTTGAGTATACCGAACCTGCAGTTCGTGGAGATACTACAGGGAAAATTATGAAACCGGCTCGTTTGGCAGGTACTGGGTATGAGATTCAGGTGGCGGCTTTTGTTGGAATCGGTGATAAGATTGAGATCGATCCGCACAATCATGAATTTAGAAAACGTGTTTGATAATAATATGTATTGAATCAAAAAAATAGGTGGCATCGCCACCTATTTTTTTGATTATCAACTCGCGATTACCTGAATATCGGGTTCGATAGTTTTAAGCATATTTTCAATTCCTCTTAAAGTGCCGGAAATTGAACTTGGACATGTGCCGCAAGCACCTTGGTAATGAATGCGAAGAATATTTCCTTCGAGTCCCAGTATATGCAAATCACCGCCATCATGCTGCAAGTAAGGTCTTACTTCTTCGTCCAGAAGGATATTGATTTTTTCCAAGCGCAATTGATCTTCCGGGGTTAAATTGGCAAATGCCTGATTGGCGTTAGCAACGGCTTCAGCGGATTGCGCCGAGGCGGCGGGTGCTGCACGGATAGGATCAGCAATTTCCCTAGCCAAATCCTGCCAGTTGGCATCACCATCCTGAGTCACAGTGATCCAATGATCAATATAAAAAACATTGGTGACGTGATCAATATCAAACAATGCCGACGCCAGTGGATCATCTTTTGCAGACTCGGCATTATCGTAGGAACGGGCAATTCCCCAGGTGAGCGGTTCTTTAAGAATAAATTTTAATGCATTCTTGTTAGGGGTTCCTTCAATATCAGCTATTTTGGGCATTTTATTATCAGGAAAAATGAATATTAAATCGGAGTTTTTGCATTTCAAACTCAAACATTTATAAAAATTTTTATGATTAGGATTGGCTTGATACCGCCTGAAGATCGTTTGAAGTATCTTCAGTTGACACATTACTGACTGAATTGAGTGCTGCTTGCAGGGTATGCCACGGCAGAATTGCGCATTTAACGCGTGTGGGTAAATCCCGGATTCCCGAGAAAACCGTTAATCGCCCCAAGTGATGGGGTTGATTGATATCTAATTTTCCGGTAGCCAATTCGCGGAATTCAGCAATCAACATTTCCGCATCTGAACGTGTTTTTCCTTTGATTGCCGTTGTCATCATCGAAGCGGAGGCTTTGCAGATAGCGCAGGACTCTCCCTCAAATGCAACGGCACTGATCCGCTCATCTTCAACTTGCAAAGTGATATCGAGACGATCACCGCATAATGGGTTATGACCGATGGCGTGGTGACTGGCTGGATTTAACTTGCCGTAATTTCGCGGCTTCCGGTTGTGATCCAGAATGACTTCTTGATATAGGGAATTGGAATGCATTATAAAAAAACCTTTTGAACAGTTCTGATGCCAGCAGCTAAAGCATCAATTTCAGATTTTTTATTGTAAAAAGCAAAAGAAGCGCGTGAAGTGGCTGGAATATTAAATCGCTGCATAACCGGTTGAGCGCAATGATGACCAGTTCGCACGGCAATACCATCTTGGTTCAGAATGGTACCGATATCGTGTGGATGGATGCCATCAATGGTGAATGAAATGACCGCGGCTTTTTGGGGGGCCGTGCCAATAATTCTGACACCTGGGATTTCGGCAAGGCTTTCGGTTGCATAATCCAGTAATGTGGATTCATACGCCGCGATATTTTCAATGCCGATCGCGGTTAAATAATCAATCGCAGCGCCAAATCCAATGGCAGCAGCGATGGGTGGCGTGCCGGCTTCAAATTTGTGCGGAATCGTATTGTAGAGTGTTTCTTCAAAGGTGACCGAGGCAATCATGTCACCGCCGCCTTTAAAAGGTTGCATGGATTCAAGCAATGCTGCCTTTCCATAAAGAATCCCGATGCCGGTTGGTCCACACAATTTGTGCGCTGAAAAAGCATAGAAATCGCAATCGAGCGCTTGTACATCAATTGCAAGATGGGGGGCAGCTTGTGCACCATCAATCAATACCGGAACACCGTGTCGATGAGCAAAATCGATCATTTTCTTGATCGGATTGATGGTCCCAAGCGCATTGGAAACATGGATCAAGCCAACGAATTTGGTTCGCTCGTTAAATAATTTTTCATATTCGTTAATTTCCAGTTCACCAGTATCAGTGATAGGTACTACACGAATTTTTGCACCCTTTTCTTCAGCTAGCATTTGCCAGGGGACAATATTCGAGTGATGTTCCATGGTTGTAAGAATGATTTCATCGCCCGCTTTGATAAACTTACGGCCATATCCATGCATGACAAGATTGATCGAATCGGTGGTGCCACTGGTAAAAATAACTTCCCGATCTTCACGAGCATTGATGAATTGTTGCAATTTGCACCGCGCATTATGGAATTCCATCGTTGCAATTTCCGATAGATAATGGACGGCACGATTGATATTGGCGTGCTGCGTGGTTTGATAACGCACTAAGCGGTCAATGACGAATTGCGGCATTTGGCTGGATGCTGCATTGTCAAGATAAACCAATGGTTTGCCATCGACTTTCAACTTAAGTATTGGAAAATCCGCACGGATCTTTTCCCAATCTGGATTGCTGATAAAGTCAGACTTCAGAGATACTTGAGTGATATTCATTGTTATTATTCTGATTTCTGATAAAGGATAGCTTGTTCCAGTCGCTGTCTGAGCGATGTTACCGGAATGCGGTTGATAACCTCTGCAGCAAAAGCATAGGTTAATAAGCTACGTGCAGTGGCTGGGGATAGACCTCTGCTACCCAGGTAGAACAATTCTTCTTCGTCCAATTGTCCGACTGTTGCGCCGTGCGCACATTTAACATCATCCGCAAAAATTTCCAGTTGCGGCTTTGTGTTTACTTGAGCAGTTTTACTGAGCAACAGATTGCGGCTGGATTGTGAGGAGTTTGTTTGTTGTGCATGAGGGCGGACAACGATTCTTCCATTAAAGACGGCGTGCGCTTTTTCATTAACAATGCATTTATGTTGTTGATAGCTCGTTCCATGAGGCTTGATGTGATCGATGCATGAATGTGTATCGGCGAGTTGCTGATTAGAAATCATGGTGAGTCCATCAATTGTACATTCCGCTGCTTCATCATTTAAAAAAACATTCTGGTTATAGCGGGAAATCCGGGCGCCTGTTGAAATACTGATTGATTGATACTGACTTGCCCGATCCAGTGAAACCGCGCAGTTAGCCAAATGGAAAGCTTCCAGATTCTCGCGCTGAATCCTGATATGCTTCACATTTGCATGCGGTGCAAGAAAAAATTCACTCACAGAATTGGTAATATATTTCGCGTTGTTATGAGCAATGTATTCTTCTACGAGAGTAATATTGCTACCTTCTTCGCAAACCAGGAGGCAGCGCGGGTAACTTGTCACTTCATTTTGAGTGGCGATAAACAATAAATGAATAGGGTCTCGAACGGCGGCATTTTTTGGAATTGAAACGACTGCTGCGTCACTGAGAAAAGCTGTGTTTAGCGCTGTAAATACATTATCCTCATATTTGGCAAGCCTGCCGAGATGAGATTCCAAATATGCAGAGTTTGAAGACAAAAACATCGGTAAATTGCCAACCGTTAATGAAGTTGGATCAAAAATTGACAAACTGGAAGAAAAATACCCGTCAATAAATACCAAACGGATTTTTGCTTCCTTTAGGAACAAATGCTCAACATCCCCTATATGGATAATATTCTCAGGTTGCGAAGGCCGGAAAGGGAGATGAGTTAACGCGGAGATATCAGTGAATCGCCACTCTTCGTCGCGTTTGGTGGGTAATCTCAGCATACTGGCTTGATCGATTGCATTGGCACGCAATTGATTAAGCCACGACGATGGTTTTGTATTTGTGAATGGCCATAATTCCAGAGAGCGTTCAAGATAGTCAGTATTAATAACCATGATCAGGCAGTTACCTTGTTTGTGGATTCGCTATGATTGATTACCCAATCGTAACCTCGTGTTTCTAATTCCAGCGCCAGCTCTTTTCCTCCCGTCAAAACGATACGGCCAGCATGCATTACATGGACAAAGTCCGGCACAATATAATCTAATAGGCGTTGATAATGCGTGACTAAAATGGTGGCATTATCTTTATTCATAATTTGATTTACGCCGTTAGCCACCGTTTTGAGTGCATCAATATCTAGTCCGGAATCCATTTCATCCAGAATGCTTAGCCGAGGCTCTAGCAAAGCCATTTGCAAGATTTCATTCCGTTTTTTTTCACCACCTGAGAAACCTTCATTTACACTGCGATCCAGAAAATCCGGCTTCATATTTAATAATTTCATTTTTTCTCGAACGAAATCATCAAACTCGAGCGGATCCAGTTCTTCTTTTCCACGTTGGGATTGAATGGTGTTATACGCAAGGCGCAGAAACTGTATATTCGCAACGCCAGGGATTTCAACGGGATACTGGAATGCTAAAAACAATCCGGCATGCGCTCGCTCCTCGGGAGGTAAATCAAGTAAGTTTTTGTTTTCAAATTGGATGGAGCCCGCTGTTATCTCATAAGCTGAATGACCGGCCAGTACTTTCGCGAAGGTGCTTTTGCCAGAGCCATTTAATCCCATAATGGCATGGATTTCACCGCGCTTAACTGTCAGATCAATTCCTTTCAGAATTTCCTTGCCATTGATGCTGGCGTGCAACCCCTGTACAGCAAGAATGGTTTTACTATTACTAACAATCATCCTACACTTCCTTCCAGTTTAAAGCTGAGAAGTTTCGTCGCTTCAACAGCAAATTCCATTGGCAATTGTTGAAACACGTCTTTGCAGAAGCCATTAATAATCATCGAGACGGCTTCTTCCGCGTCAATACCACGTTGGGAAAAGTAAAAAAGCTGATCTTCACCTATTTTTGATGTTGAGGCTTCATGTTCTACTTTGGCAGTATTGTTGTGTACTTGAATATACGGAAATGTATGAGCGCCGCATTGGTCGCCTATCAGCATAGAATCGCACTGCGAGTAGTTCCGCGCACCTTCCGCAGTCGGAGAGATTCTTACCAGGCCGCGATAGCTGCTATTTGAGTGACCGGCTGAAATACCTTTGCTAACTATCGTGCTACGAGTATTTTTACCGAGATGTATCATTTTTGTCCCCGTATCAGCCTGCTGATAATTGTTTGTAACAGCTACTGAATAGAATTCGCCTACAGAGTTGTCTCCACGCAGGATGCAGGAAGGATATTTCCATGTGATCGCGGAACCTGTTTCAACTTGAGTCCAAGATATCCGGGAATTCCTGCCTTTAGCCAGCCCACGTTTAGTGACGAAATTGTATATGCCACCAACCCCGTTTTCGTCGCCTGCATACCAGTTTTGCACCGTTGAATATTTGATATCTGCATCATCCAAAGCAATGAGCTCAACCACTGCGGCATGCAATTGGTTGGTATCGAATCTGGGTGCGGTGCAACCTTCAAGATATGAAACGGATGCACCTTCTTCTGCAATGATTAAGGTGCGTTCAAATTGCCCGGATCCTTCGGTATTTATACGGAAATAGGTTGATAGATCCATCGGGCATTTCACGCCTTTCGGGATAAAACAAAATGAGCCATCCGTAAATACCGCAGAATTTAATGCGGCAAAGTAGTTATCTCCGACGGGAACAACCGATCCAAGGTATTTCTGGATTAATTCGGGATGATTATGTACGGCTTCCGATATGGAACAAAAAATAATGCCAACATCAGCAAGCTTCTGTTTGTAGGTGGTTGCGACCGATACGCTGTCGAAGATTACATCGACTGCGACGCCCGCCAATGCGGCACGTTCATGCATCGGTACGCCGAGTTTCTCGAACGTTCTCAGTAACTCAGGATCCACTTCATCCATGCTGGATAGCTTTTTTTTAGGCTTGGGAGCCGAATAATAGCTGATATCCTGAAAATCGATCGATGGATAATGGACATTCTGCCATTTAGGCTCGGTCATTGTCAGCCATGTTTTATAAGCTTCCAGTCGGAATGTTAGAAGCCATTCCGGTTCATTTTTTTTGGCCGAAATTAACCGGATAATATCTTCGTTTAACCCTTTGGGGGCAACATCGGATTCAATTTCGGTAACGAAGCCATGCTTATATGGTTGATTAACCAGACTTTGCAGTACTGCACTCATTTGGTTTCTTCCTTTATTTTCTAATTCATACTTTCAAAAGAAAGCATGAATTGCCAGATAGTTTTTGTGATTTTCCAATAAAAAGAAAAATCTTATTTTTAATTATAAGGTAATTGCGTTTGATTCTTTAATGCTGAAACTATCTCCACACCCGCAGGTATTATCAATGTTTGGATTGATAAACTTAAAAACACTGTTGAGACCGTCTTTCGTAAAGTCAATATGAGAGCCATCAATGTATGGAAGACTTATACGATCGACAACAACCCTGATGTTGTTGGATTCGAACAATTGATCATCCGGGTTAATTTGATCAGCATAATCGAAAGTGTAAGAAAAACCGGAACACCCTGATTTTTTTACTCCGATGCGAAAAGCCAACCCCTTACCACGCTTCGCAAGTTGTTGCTGAATATGCTTTGCGGCATTTTCTGTCAATGTAATTGGCATATGGTTTATCCAAGAAATTCAATTCACTGCAATATCACTGATTTTCATATTGATTTTTTGGAACTGTATATCAATACTGAAGAAACAGCGATAAATTCGACATTACTTGAATTAATTTGTTCTGTAGCAACTTTGCATATACATTAGACAGCAATTATCCAATTCATGCAGCGGTTGATTCTCGCATGTCGAGAAGCGGTACAATCGCTTCGTTTTGCTGAGTGATTTGATTGTCAACTAATTCTTTCAGCGTTACAGCACCAAGATATTCAAAAATCAGATCATTCAATTTTGCCCACAAATCATGAGTCATGCATTTACCATCATTGTGACAATTTTCCTTACCACCGCATTGCGTCGCATCAATGGGTTCGTCAACAGCGAGGATAATATCAGCTACGGATACTTTATCTAAGTCTTTTGCGAGACAATAGCCGCCGCCTGGCCCACGTACACTGTCGACTAGCTCTGATTGACGTAACTTCGCGAATAACTGCTCTAAATATGATAGTGAAATTTTTTGCCGTTGACTGATGTCTGCCAAAGTCACAGGCTGATTGCTTTGTTGCAAAGCTAGGTCAAGGAGTGCCGTTACTGCAAATCTACCTTTTGTTGTTAGTCTCATGTCTTGCTCCTATAAAAAACGAACGGGTTGAAGATAAATTATTTCTCAAAAATACCCGATTGATTTAGTCAACTATACGATACTTGATTAATTTAGTCAACTATCCTGCTTATTTTTTTATTATTAGGAAGATAATTTATATTAACTATAGGAAAGATAGAGATTTTTATGAAGATTTGATTGGGAAGGGCTAGGCACTTAAGTGCTGGGATGAGGTGGTCTGCTTGATTTCTTACACTTAAGCATTTGTTGTTTTGGAATGAAAATTTTCCTTTACTAAGAAGGGCGATTAATTATGAACTTATCGATAAGGCAAATTGTCTTTATTGCGAGTAACGTACGGTGACATAGTTCCCGAGATTGAATTGGATAGGTATACTTCATCTATTGCGTCATTATGATATGACCTATAATGCACACAAGTATTAATCTACATTCATTCAAAATGCTCAGGGATCAAGTTGTATGGGTGATCGGGAGATCGATCAGCAGTTAGTAGAAAGAGTTCAAGCCGGAGACAAGCATGCATTTGATCTACTAGTCATTAAGTATCAACGTAAGCTCGCACGTTTGCTGTCGCAATTTATACGTGACTCGGCTGAAGTTGAGGATGTTACTCAAGAAGCCTTTATTAAAGCGTATAGGGCGTTGCCTTCATTTCGTGGGGATAGTGCTTTTTATACTTGGTTGTATCGAATCGGCATTAATACTGCAAAGAATTTTCTGGTATCTCAAGGCCGTAAGCTACCTACTCTGCAAGGCTTCGAAAACGAGGATGGTGATGATTTTGAGGGAAGTAGCTTACTAAAGGAAATGAATACTCCCGAAAGTGAACTGATGAGCCAACAGATTGCTCAAACGGTTAATCTAACGTTGGATTCATTGCCTGAAGAATTAAGAACTGCGATTGTTTTGAGGGAAATTGATGGATTAAGCTATGAAGAAATTGCAAATATTATGAATTGTCCTATTGGGACCGTACGTTCACGCATTTTTCGTGCACGTGAAGCGATATCTGAACAATTACGTCCTTTGCTGGGGACAAGTAAAGACAAGAGGTGGTAATGTGAAAAATAAATTATCTTCATTGATGGATGGTGAACTTGAGCGTGAAAATGTGTCGGATGTTATTGCGGCGATCAAAAGAGAGGAAGAGTTGCGGGAAGAATGGAAGGTTTATCATTTAATTGGAGATACCTTGCGACAATCATCACGGCTATCGATGAATATTTCTCCTGGAGTTAGTCATAAATTAAAATCCGAGCCTACGATCCTTTCCCCAATTGTTTCAGTGACATCAACGAGCAGCACTAATAAACAAAAATATAAAGTGTTTGCTTTTTCAATTGCAGCTTCCGTTTTTGCAATGGTCTCTGGATGGCTGATTATGCAAAATTTATATGAACCGAGAACGATAATTGTTGCTGAACAAACCAATCGTGACAATAACTTAAATGCCCCTCCCGTTATGGTCGCAACACCGCCATCTATATATAATTTCTCGCACCCTCCCATTGAAATGAATGATTATTTATTTGTTCACCGAGAATTCTCTCCAGGCGTAACTCTGCGGGGACAAGTAACCAATGTTAATATTAATAGTGCTACCGAATATCACGAAAGATATGGGAGATGATGAGTTGTAGAATTGTTGCGCTGTTTTTGTTGCTTGTTATTTGTTTACAAACAGCGTGGGCACAAGAATTATCACTCTCGTCGGAAAGTGCATTGGCTTGGATAAAAAAAATGACCGATGCGCCTCGTCAGCACAATTTTTCAGGAACATTCGTTTATTATGCTGATAGCCAAATAGAGACCTCGCGCATTGTTCACAAAATTGATAAATCAGGTGAGCATGAAAAAATCGAAGTTTTAGATGGAATGCCACGCATTGTTTTTCGCCATAATGATGAAATGAGATGCTATCTACCGGAAAGCAAAAAAGTTTATACAGAAAGGCGTTGGTTCCGAAAATTTTTCCCCGATTATATTCTGTATCCGGCTGACGGTATTGATAAAAATTATCATATAACAGAAGCCAGACGAGAGCGAGTGGCGGGCCGTGAGAGTCAGGTTTTATCACTAATACCGAGAGATTCCTTACGTTTTGGGTATCAATTCTGGATTGATAGCGAATCAGGTTTGCTTCTGAAAGTGACTGTCACGCATGGGAATGAAGTCATTGAGCAATTTGCGTTTGCACAACTGGAGATTGATTCGGAAATTTCTTCTGAGCAAGTAAACCCCGATGTGTCGATGATTTCGAATGATTGGAAAATTACCAATCTGACCGCATCCCTTTTAAACAAAGGCGAGTTGAAATGGGAAATCACAAGTCTCCCCGTCGGCTTCAGAAAATTGGTGGAAATGAAACGAAATCTTACAGAGAAGCCAACGTTAGTCGATCATATTGCTTTGACTGACGGTCTCGCAACAGTTTCAATTTTTATTGAGCCCATTGACAAGAATGAATCACCAATGGCGGGGTTATTCTCGAGTCGCGGCGCAATTAATATTTATGTGAGAACTGTCGAGGCTAATAAAATAACGACGATTGGCGAAGTTCCTCTGGAAACAATTAAATTAATTGGTGATGCTGTTATTAAGCAAAAATAATGTTTCTCGGCATGATTGATTTAGATTTCTGTAGTTGTGAATTAAAGTGCTGTTTAGTTTAATAAAAATTATAAAGAATAATTATTTATAAAGTATTGCAAGGATCGACGCCATGTTTCAGTTTTTATTTTTTCCATTACTATTATGCTCAACGCTTGTGTTTGGGCAGACCAACGGACTTCCTGATTTTACGGGGTTGGTTGAAAAACATGGCGCCGCAGTAGTTAATATTAGCGCCGTACAGAATGCGAGTACTTTGAATAATCAAGCAATTCCAGAATTTCCGGGAATTCCGGAAAACTCTCCTTTCTATGATTTTTTTAGGCGGCATATGCAGCCATTCTCGGGGCCGAGAAAATCGGAACCAAAATCGTTAGGATCGGGTTTCATTATTAGCTCTGACGGCTATATTCTGACCAATGCGCACGTAATAGAGACTGCGGATAAGATTACGGTAAAATTGAACGATAAGCGAGAATATGCAGCTGAGATTGTCGGGGCCGACCGGAAGACCGATATTGCTTTACTCAAAATTAATGCGACTGATCTGCCCAAGGTAACGCAGGGTAATCCGGAAAATCTAAAAGTCGGCGAATGGGTGGTAGCCATAGGTTCTCCGTTTGGTTTTGAGCACAGTGTAACGGCGGGTATCGTGAGCGCAAAGGGGCGTTCATTAGCGCAAGAGAACTATGTTCCATTTATTCAAACCGATGTGGCCATTAATCCCGGAAACTCTGGTGGACCATTGTTTAATATGAAAGGAGAAGTGGTCGGAATTAACTCTCAGATATACAGTCGCACGGGCGGGTTCATGGGATTGTCATTTGCTATACCGATCAATGTGGCGACAGAAATTGCTGATCAATTAAAAGTAAGTGGTAAAGTAAGTCGTGGAAGAATCGGTGTTATGATTCAGGAGGTTACCAAAGAATTGGCAGAGTCTTTCGGTTTGGCGGAAAGCAAGGGGGCGTTGGTTGTGTCAGTTGAGAAAGGTAGCCCTGCTGATCGAGCTGGTATAAAAGCGCGCGATATTATTTTATCGTTTGACGAGAAACAAATTGCAACGTCTTCAGATTTGCCACGGATAGTTGGCAATACTAAACCGGGTTCGAAAGTGTTCCTGCAAGTTTGGCGGGATGGTGCCTTGAAAAAAATTAAAGTTGAGGTTGGGGACACTCCTTCTGATCAAACTGCGGAAAAACGTAAGCAAAAACCGGATGTAAAAACTGAAGACCCTAATCGCTTGGGATTAATTTTAAGTGAAATTACGGCTGAGCAAAAGAAACAACTGGAAATTGCAAATGGATTGTTGGTCGAGGAAGTACAATCTGGAATCGCCAGTCGTACAGGAATTCGCAGTGGAGATATTATTATGGGTTTGAATAGTAAAGATGTGAAAACCACTGAACAATTTAATGAACTGCTTAATCAAGTGAAGAGCGGAAAAAATATTGCCTTGTTGATTAAACGAGGGGAGATGACGACTTTTATCACGATGAAACTCACAGACGATGACGACAAGCAATGAGCAGGGATTGAATGTTTCTCGGTCTGCAAACATGTTGATATTGTATGGTCGTGAGGAGTGTCATCTTTGTCAGGACATGATACTTGCACTGCGGAAGTTGCAAGAGCAAGTATCATTTAATTTTCAAGTCATTGATATCGATAGCGATCCGGCACTGATCGCTTTGTATGGAGAGAAAATCCCAGTGCTCATGTCACCTGTTACTAATCAAGAAATCTGCCATCACTTTCTGAATTTAACGGCATTAGATGATTATCTTGCTAAATTTAGTTAGAATGCTGCCTCTTTTATCAGTCGATACAATATTTTAATTTCCGGGTTGATATTTGTATTTTTGATTGTTCTGGAAGTTAATTTTAATTATTTCATATCCCGATGCAGCATATTCGCAATTTCTCCATCATTGCCCATATTGATCATGGTAAATCCACATTGGCGGATCGCATTATTCATTTGTGCGGCGGTCTATCGGATCGCGAGATGGAAGAGCAGGTACTGGATTCCATGGACTTGGAGCGTGAAAGAGGGATTACCATTAAGGCTCAGACTGCTGCGCTGCACTACAAAGCAAGAAACGGTAAAGTTTATTTGTTAAATTTGATCGACACGCCTGGACATGTTGATTTCTCCTATGAAGTCTCACGTTCGTTAGCGGCGTGCGAAGGCGCACTGCTGGTTGTTGACGCATCACAAGGCGTGGAGGCTCAGACGGTTGCTAATTGCTATACCGCAATTGAGCAAGGCGTCGAAGTTATTCCAGTTCTGAATAAAATTGATTTGCCGGCTGCTGATCCTGAACGCGTGATTCAAAATATTGAAGAAGTCATTGGGATTGATGCGCAAGATGCTGTGCGGGTCAGTGCAAAGACAGGATTGGGAGTGGAAGATGTTCTGGAAGCCTTGATTGAAAAGATTCCCGCGCCAACCGGTGATCCGAATGCGCCACTGAAAGCACTGATTATTGATTCTTGGTTTGATAATTATGTAGGTGTCGTGGTTCTGGTCAGAGTGATGGAAGGAACTCTTAAACCGGGTGATAAGATGTTGCTGATGGCGACAAAAGCGGAGCATTTGTGCGAACAAGTAGGCGTGTTTGTTCCCAAATCGGTTCAACGTGATGCACTCAGTGCTGGTGAAGTGGGGTTTATCATTTCCGGGATTAAAGAACTTGATGCGGCGAAAGTAGGTGATACGATAACTTCCGCTATCCGCCCGGCAGATAAACCGCTTCAGGGTTTCAAAGAGATCAAACCGCAAGTGTTTGCCGGGCTGTATCCGGTTGAGTCCAATCAATACGATGCACTGCGTTCCGCTCTTGAAAAGCTGCGGCTCAATGATTCATCATTGCATTTCGAACCGGAAGTTTCACAGGCATTGGGATTTGGTTTTCGTTGCGGTTTTCTGGGGTTGTTGCATATGGATATCGTGCAAGAGCGGCTGGAAAGAGAATACGACATGGATTTGATTACCACTGCACCAACAGTGATTTATCAAGTGCTGATGCGGGATGGATCGATAATCGAAATTGAGAATCCATCTAAGATTCCGGATCTTTCGAAAATTGCTGAAATTCGTGAACCGATCATCACCTCAACCATTATCGTACCGGAAGAATATGTTGGCGCCGTGATCAAATTGTGTGTCAGCAAGCGCGGTAATCAAACCAACATGCAATACATGGGTAAGCAAGTAATGTTGACTTATGAAATGCCACTCAACGAAGTCGTAATGGATTTTTTTGATCGATTGAAATCCACGAGTCGTGGTTATGCATCATTGGACTATGAATTCAAAGAGTTTCGGGCTTCCGATCTTGTGAAATTGGATGTATTGATCAACGGGGATAAGGTTGATGCGCTGTCGTTGATTATTCATCGAAGCAATAGTCAATATCGAGGGCGCGAGTTGGTGCAAAAAATGCGCGAATTAATCCCGAGGCAGATGTTCGATATTGCCGTGCAGGCTGCAATTGGAGCGCACATCGTAGCGCGTGAAACAGTTAAAGCGTTACGTAAGAATGTGTTGGCAAAATGTTACGGTGGCGATATAACCCGTAAACGAAAGTTGCTGGAGAAACAAAAAGCAGGTAAAAAGAGAATGAAGCGAGTAGGTAATGTCGAAATTCCGCAGGAAGCATTTCTAGCAATTTTGCAGGTTGATAATAAATAATGGCGATTAATACTATTGAACCGATCTCCAGCACTGATCAGGGAACGGTGCGCGTCAGTAAGATACTGATTCAGCTGAAATCAAGGGAATTATTATGAATTTTCCCTTAATTCTGTTTGTACTGCTTGTCGTGACAGGCATTATCTATTTATTGGACTATTTGTTTTGGAGTAAATCACGTGCTGAGGGGGATAGTGAGCCTTGGTGGATTGAGTATCCGAAAAGTTTCTTTCCGATTATTCTGATAGTTTTCAGTTTACGGTCTTTTGTGATCGAGCCGTTTAAAATTCCATCCGGATCCATGATTCCCACATTGCTGGTTGGTGATTTTATATTGGTCAATAAATACACCTATGGGATCAGGTTGCCAGTGATTAATAAGAAAATCATGGATGTCAATGAGCCGCAGCGTGGCGATGTTCTGGTTTTTCGTTATCCGGAAGATCCATCAATTGATTATATTAAGCGAGTGATAGGAATTCCCGGAGATACGATCACTTATCATAATAAGCAATTAATCATTAATGGCGAAGTGGTGAGGATGGAGTATGAAGGGGATTATAAATATGTCGAATCGGGGTTAGGTTATATTTATGCCGATCAATTCACGGAATATCTTTCTGATAAAAATCACTCTATTTTGATTAATCAAGATGTTAAAGGAATGCAATATGCGAATGTGAGGCAGTTCGAGTTTCGTGAGAACTGCAAATATCGACGCTCGGGGTTTACTTGTGAGGTCCCTTCCGGAAGTTATTTCACACTCGGTGACAACCGTGACAGTAGTAGCGATAGCCGCTATTGGGGATTTGTTCCGGAAGAAAACATTGTCGGAAAAGCTTTCATGATTTGGTGGAATTTCAGCGATCTTAGCCGTATCGGACTTTCTATCGATTAATATTTTAGGAACTCTCATCAGGAAGGGGTATGCATGAAGTATTACGCAACACTGAAAAAGCAGAAAGGTATCAGTTTATCAGGTCTGTTGTTGTGGGGAGCGATCATCGTAATACTCGCTGTTTTTACTTTAAAAGTTGCACCTGTCTATCTCGAATATTTCTCGATCAAGAAAAATTTCAATGCCATTATTAAAGAAACAAGTTTGCAAACTCCAGACTTACATCAAATCAGAACGTCCTTTGGTAAACGCGCTTCAATCGATAATATTAAATCGATCAATGCCCAGGATATTCATATGAGAAAAGAAAATGGGCGATTTATCTTGAGTACAAAATATACCGTGAAAATTCCACTGGCTTCTAATATCTCATTGCATATTGATTTTGAAGCCGATAGTGATTGATATTTGGAAACACCATGACAAATGGAACCGCTCAGACCGGTAATCAATTTTTGGTTGCATTTTGTAAACGTCTTGGTTATTCCTTTGCCGATCCTAGATTATTGCAGGAAGCCCTAACGCATCGAAGTCACAGCGTTCCTCATAACGAACGGCTTGAGTTTCTTGGTGATGCAGTATTGAATTGTGCGATGGCCGGTTTAATTTATAAAAACTTTCCGGATTTGCCGGAAGGTCATTTATCGCGGCTACGTGCAAATTTTGTTAATCAAGCGGCGCTATCAAATATTGCTCTTAATTTGCAGCTTGATAAGCTGATTAAACTGGGAGAAGGGGAACTAAGGAGCGGAGGCGCTCACAGGCCTTCTATATTGGCAAATGCATTTGAAGCTGTCTTAGGTGCCATCTATTTAGATAGCGGCTTCGTGCATGCTGAACAGGTCATTGGTGCGTTGTATCTACCTCTTTTCCAGAATATTGATCTGGAAACACAGGGAAAAGATCCTAAAACATTGCTGCAAGAGTTTCTGCAGGGCCGGAAATTGACTTTGCCGGAATATAACGTTGTGACAACGACGGGTAAAGCGCATAAACAGAAATTTCAAGTTGAATGCATGATTCCATCGCTTGGCATCCGTACAATTGGGGAAGGTGCCAATAGGCGGGGTGCAGAGCAGGCTGCGGCCAAGATGGCGTATGAGAAAATTTGCTTACCTGATGATTGCAAATAAAGATAGAAGTTGCAATTTGGAATGCATCACACTAAAAACAATTTCTCTTCGATGACTAATGATATTGAGTTCCGTGCGGGCTACATTGCGATTATCGGTCGGCCAAATGTTGGAAAATCAACCTTATTAAACAATTTGCTGCAACAGAAAATTAGCATTACATCTAAAAAAGCGCAAACGACTCGTTTTAGGATTAATGGCATTTTGACGGATCAGCAAGCGCAATTCATTTTTGTGGATACGCCGGGATTCCAGACCCAGTACACTAACCGGTTGAATAAATTCATGAACCGGGTGGTGACACAAAGTGCGCGGGAAGTCGATGTAATACTGTTTGTTATCGAAGCGATGCGCTTTGATCAAAGAGATATCGATGCGCTCAGAGTCATACCTAAAAATATTCCAGTCATTCTTGTAATTAATAAAATCGATCAGCTCACTGATAAAAATTTGTTGTTGCCTTTTTTAAGCAGCATGGCGGAAGCCTTTGATTTTTCCAATATCATTCCGGTAAGTGCCATGCAAAAAACGCAATTACCGGAATTGCTCGATACGATCCGCGGTTACTTACCGGTAAATCCACCCATCTATGAAAAGGATGACGTAACGGATCGCAGTGAGCGGTTTTTAGCCAGCGAATTCATCCGAGAAAAGTTGTTTCGCTTGGTGGGTGATGAAATTCCATATTCGACCAGTGTTGTGATTAATCAATTTAGTGTGGAAAATCATTTGCACAAAATTTATGCCACTATTCTTGTTGAGAAACCCAATCAGAAAGCAATTCTGATTGGGAAAAAAGGTGAGAAATTGAAGCGAATAGCAACAGAAGCGCGTATCGATATGGAACAATTGTTCAGTGGAAAAGTTTATCTGGAAGTTTGGGTGAAAGTTAGAAACGGCTGGGCTGATAGCGAAGCTGCGCTTAAAAGTCTAGGGTACGAGTGAGGATATAGAATTGTGATCACTGGCATTTCGAGAATCGCAAAATCATGATTGAACTGGGAGTCAATATTGATCATGTCGCAACGTTGCGGCAGGCGCGTGGAACGACATATCCGGATCCGATTGCAGCAGCGCTGATTGCCGAGTCTGCGGGTGCAGATGCTATTACGCTGCATTTACGCGAAGATCGGCGACACATTCAGGATCGTGATGTGGAGATATTACGAGGTCAACTGACAACCCGGATGAATTTAGAGAGCGCTGTAACCGATGAAATGATTGCTATTGCATTAAGAATAAAGCCTCACGATATCTGCCTGGTGCCGGAAAGGCGGGAAGAGCTAACGACGGAAGGTGGACTTGATGTGATCCGGCATTTTGATCAAGTCAGGCGAGCATGTCGGCAATTAGGGGAAGCAGGAATCAGAGTCTCGTTATTCATCAATGCGGATCAGCGGCAAATCGAAGCGGCTGCCCGGGCAGGCGCGCCAGTGATTGAAATTCACACTGGCAGTTACGCCGATGCACCCACTGCTGAGATGCAGCGACTGCAATTTTCCGCGGTGCAGAAGGCAGTTGCAATAGGTATCGATCTAGGTTTGAAAGTCAATGCCGGGCATGGATTGCACTATGAGAACGTGCAAGCGATTGCTGCTATTTCCGGGATTTCCGAGCTGAATATTGGTCATGCAATTGTTGCCAGGGCAATTTTTGTTGGTTTCAAGAGTGCCGTCCAGGAAATGAAGCAGCGAATGATTGAGGCAAGGCAATGATCTACGGGATCGGGACAGATATTGTCGAGTCTGCCCGGATTGCTCAGTCACTGGAACGTTTTGGAGATCGCTTTGCCCGGCGCATATTAACTGATAGTGAGTGGCGGGAATATCATATCAGTAGTAAGCCGATATCGTTTCTGGCCAGCCGGTTCGCCGCCAAGGAAGCATTGTCCAAGGCAATGGGTACTGGATTACGCCATCCGGTTAGTCTGACTTATATCACGATCAGTCATGATGATTTGGGAAAACCTTTTTTTCAATTCCATCCGGAACTCTATCAATTGATTAGCGCTAAGGGCATTATCCAGCATCATCTGTCGATCAGTGATGAGATGAATATGGTTTGTGCATTCGTAGTATTGGAGAAGTAGTTGTGACACTCGGACCAGTAATGCTTGATATTGCCGGTACGGAATTGGCCGAGGATGATATTAAAAGATTGACTCATCCGCTCACGGGCGGCGTAATACTTTTTACACGTAATTACGTCAACCATCGGCAGTTGACCGAATTAACCCGGCAGATTCATGCGTTACGCAGCCCTCATCTATTGATTGCAGTTGATCATGAAGGCGGGCGTGTTCAGCGTTTCCAGCAGGATTTTACACAATTGCCAGCCATGCGCGAGTTAGGAAGATTATGGGATAAACAACCTGCCAGAGCCCGTCATCTCGCCAAACAAGTTGGTTATGTATTGGCCGCCGAGCTAAATGCGTGTGGTGTCGACTTCAGTTTTACCCCGGTACTGGATATCGATCATGGTCATAGCAGCGTGATTGGGGATCGCGCTTTTCACAGTAATCCTCATGTCGTATCGGATCTTGCGCTTCAGTTGATGCAGGGACTTAGACAAGGGGGTATGTTGGCGGTCGGTAAACATTTTCCGGGGCATGGTTATATCCGTACCGACACGCATCTCGAAAAAGCGATCGATCACCGTTGTTATAGCGACATTGAAACAAACGATTTGATTCCGTTTCAACATATGATTGATTCCGGGATTGCCGGTATCATGCCGGCTCACGTGATTTATGCGGACATCGATTCCAATCCGGCCGGATTTTCTAAAATATGGTTACAAAAAATTTTGCGGACGGCATTGCAATTTGATGGGTGTATTTTTAGCGACGATCTCAACATGCGTGGCGCCGGAATGCATCTTGATTCGATGCTGGCGAGAGCGCAAGCTGCTTTGACTGCAGGATGCGACATGATATTGGTGTGTAATAATCCTTTGGGAGCAGACGAGGTATTGGGAGGATTGCGTTGGGAGATGTCGGCGGCGAGTTTGGCTCGATTGGCTCGTTTGCATTCAAAGAATCAAGCCGGTTCCCTGACGAAACTGCGCGAGCGGGGAGATTATGTGCAAGCAGTGCGGGAAATCAGCGTCGTCGGGTGCGAAAGTGGCGAATTACCCTTGCAGTAAGATTCGTCACAGGAAACGATTAAAAGAGTCGAATATTAATAACGATAAGGCTTTTTATTTTAGAATTACTCTTTTATAAGATATTTAGGCAGGATTAATTATGTCAGAGACATTTGATGTGGCGGTTATTGGTGCGGGACCCGGCGGTTATGTTGCGGCTATCCGCGCTGCGCAACTTGGTTTGAATACCGTATGTATTGATGAATGGAAAAACCCGAAGGGCAAAGCGAGTCTCGGTGGTACTTGCCTGAATGTTGGCTGCATTCCTTCAAAAGCACTATTAGAGTCATCGGAAAAATTTTTTCAAATTCAGCATAAGGTTTCCGCACATGGGATTACCGTGCAACAAGTTGCAGTGGATATTCCTGCGATGGTTGCGCGCAAAGACAAGATTGTTGCAACATTTACTACAGGTATCGCTTCGCTATTTAAAAAAAATAAAGTGAAATCGATGCATGGGCGAGGAACGTTATTAAAACGTGAAGAATCGGCTAATTTATGGGCGATTAAGGTTGAAGATAATGGTACGGTGGAAACGATACAGGCGAAGTACGTGATTGTGGCGACCGGTTCGGCACCCAGACCGCTACCTTTTGCGCCTATCGACAATGCCATGATTCTGGATAATGCGGGTGCTCTTGCCTTGACGGAAATACCAAAGCGATTGGGTGTTATCGGAGCGGGTGTGATCGGCCTGGAAATGGGCAGCGTATGGCGCCGCCTTGGTTCGGAAGTGACAATTTTGGAAGCAATGCCGGGTTTCTTGATGGCTGCTGACGAGCAAATTGCCAAGGAAGCCAAAAGCATGTTTGCTAAAGAGCCGGGGTTGCAGATTAATACCGGTATCAACATTAATTCGGTCAAGCTTTCCGAGGATTCAGTGGTGGTCAGCTATAGTGACGCCAATAATAAAGAACAACACTTGGAAGTGGATAAATTAATTGTCGCGATTGGTCGGATTCCGAATACCGCCGGGCTAGGCGCTCAAGAGGTTGGATTGGCTTTGGATGAGCGGGGTTTTGTTGTAGTCGATGCTTATTGTCGTACTAATTTGACGAATGTTTATGCGGTGGGCGATGTGGTGCGTGGACCGATGCTGGCGCACAAGGCATCGGAAGAAGGCGTGGCGGTCGCTGAAATGATTATGCAGGTTGAGCAAGGTCATGCAGATCCGCATGAAGCTGTCGATTTTAATACCATTCCCTGGGTGATATATACCGCACCGGAAATAGCTTGGGTTGGAAAGAATGAACAAGAGCTACGCGCAGCGGGTGTTTCTTATAAAACGGGGCAATTCCCTTTTATGGCCAATGGCCGTGCCCGGGCAATGGGTGAGGCGGGTGGATTTATAAAAGTATTGGCGGATGAAAAGACCGATCGGATTTTAGGTGTCCATATGATCGGTCCACATGTTTCGGAGCTTATTTCGGAAGCAGTCGTGGCAATGAGGTTCTCAGCCAGCAGTCAGGATATTGCTTGTATCGTACACGCGCATCCGTCGTTATCCGAAGTCTTTCATGAAGCTGTTCTTAGTGTGGACAAGCGTGCTTTACATATTTAGTGTACTGCCGCACAGCTTCAACACTTATTTGTCAAAGCTTAACAATGTGACGATGCTGGAAAGCTGGTGGAATGCTTTGTTTATAAACTACTCGAACGAATTGCCGTATTTGTGCGGAACTCGCAGCCTTGTTTTATCGGATTGATATAGTCGGGTTGCGGTGTTCCGGACGACTTACGCTTGCACACATCAAGTTAATCGGTTTTAGCTTAGAAACACTTGGCTTTATCCGGATCAACACTGCAAGACCAGCGCAGATGATGCATGCCCGCAGATTTATTGACCAAGTAATCGGCTCTTAAGTGTTTGTTTTGCTCAGTCGTCAATGCAGCTTTTTCAGGAATATACTTTTCTTGACTCCAAAATCGGATCCGGCAAAATTCATCATCAGCACGGCAGAGCCTGTTGATAGCTGCGCTGTAAACGGTTTTGTCGGTGTAGACGGCATGATCAATGAGTACCATGTGCACAAATTTTCCAGAGTTACCCATTTCAAGGGAACGGATAAGTTGCCATCCGATTCCACTCTCCAGTTGCGGGGACGCGGTATCGGCCGAAGGCTCATCGTGCTCATGATCTTCTCCTTCATGGGCTGAAGCGTTGTATGGTATAGCAAAGGCTAAAATTAAAAATATGCTGGTTACAAGTTTGCGCATAAATTCTCCTTGATAATTTTCAATTAAAATTAGTTAATTCAGTATCTTGTATTTTATGCCCAGATTATCCTACTATCCGGATGGTGCTGACAGCCGGGCAGTATACTCGAAAATCAGCGTTTGGACATTATTGTCCGGTGTTAGAAAAAACTTTGGAAACAATTGAATGAATATGTCGAGTCGAGAACGTGAAACCAGATAGCCGTATTGAGGACATTGGTAGAGGATTCATTCGTGGCAAGGAATCCGAAAATCGGTTTGATTGGAAACGATCATTCATTTCCGAAGATATATTTATGGCAGGTAAAATATTGTTTTATAAGTAATTAGTTTCATATTGATTTGATGTACTTTTAAATGGAATGTTTTTTTACTTTTTGATCATGATTTTATTCCTGCATGGTGTAACTTTAAGCTTATCGGGCGCATTTATGAGAAATTGGTTTTTACATTTATCAAGATTAAATATTTTTGTTTTTTTTCTAATTGTCGTAACGACTGCTCGGGCAATGCCGGAGGATTGTGCCGATGTGGCGGCGCCAGCGATTTTTTTTGAATCCGATGGACTAGTCTGTTTGCAAAATATCCGTGTGACGGATTCATCGGGCGAATTGTTCTATAAAGCGGCGTTACAGTGGCTGGGTGCCGAAAATCCTAATCAATTCAAGCTGCTCAGCGTTGCTTTTGATGAGAGTTCCAATACGGACAATCCCGTTTTCTCAATGATAAACGGTGTACTCAGGTTGCCTAAGATTGACATTCCCAGGCTTTATGGAACCGAGCGTTTTGACGTCAGCCTGAATTGGATAAAGGATGTGGATGATGATTTGGTTTCAGTGTTTGAGCTGAGCAATGTGGCGCTGTACACCAATCCCGGCTATGTGCCCAATGTCACTTGGAAACCTTACGGAATGCTGCTTTCCGATGAGCGCCGGGCTGTGGATTTATTGATTAGGTCGATTCCGTTCGCGCAGCTTGCCGATGCAATCTATGATTTTGATAATGTGAAGGTAGGTTCTTGGGATTTGATTGAATCCAACGGAAAAAGCTCCGGAATGGATGCCGGTGTTTATAGAAACCGTGAAACCAATGAGTTGGCGCTGGTATTCCGCGGTACCGAAACGTGTGATTTTCCTTGTTCTTTTAAAGAGATCGAAGACACGACTCGCGATGCCTTGGCGGATGCCGCGATCGGAATTGGCAGGGTCAGCGATCAATTTAAAGACGCCTTTAATTTTGCGCAAAGCATGATTCGCAAATATCCGGACGCGAAAATTACAGTAGCCGGTCATTCATTGGGCGGTGGATTAGCGCAAGCGGTCGGTGCTACATTGGGTCTGGAAACATTTGCATTAAATTCTTCGCCGGTTCCAGATCATTTCTTTGATACTTACAGAATTACTCTTCCTTATGAAGCGCTTGAAGATTTGATTTATGTGATTGCCGATGTGCATGATCCGGTATCGAATACCAATGAAACCGGCGCTATCTATTTGAATTCCCATCATGTGACGCCACTGATTCAATTCAACTTCGATTTGAAGGAAATGCTGTCCAATCGCAAAGTGGATCTGGAAGATTTGCGTATCGACCGGCATAGTATTACCCGGCTGGCCAATAATGCCACGCAATTGATGAATTTATACCGCGATGGTTGGTAATCGCCCGCAAACTTTTAGCAGGAATCGTACTGCCTAAGATTGTTCAGGATATTATTTTCTTTACATAGGGAGGTCTTTGTTTAAATTTAACCTATAGTATTTTTAACAGTTGATCATGGGGTAAACGAATTAAAAGAACGTTTCTTCTTGCTTCTTGCTTCTTGCTTCTTGCTTCTTGATTTCTGAGTATCACGCCCATATTAAGCAAATTAATATCAGTAAGGGCCTCCACAATTCAAAGTTCGTAACAAAACGAGGCATGTATCAGTACAAAAGAGACTCCGGGTTGTATGTGAATCGTTTGTACCTGGAAGTTTATTTCGGAATTTGAGTTTTGTGGAGGTTCTATGGCAATGGTTCGATCACCTGCTGTCGCAGGTTTGTTTTATCCCGCAGAAATTCAGCAGTTGCAGCACGATGTGCGGCAACTGCTGGCACACGCAAAGTTTCCAGATATTAAACCCAAGGCATTAATCGTTCCACATGCGGGATATATTTATTCCGGCGCTATCGCAGCAACGGCTTATGCCTGTCTGAACCCAATCGCGACCCGGATTCGGCGAGTTGTATTATTGGGACCGGCTCATCGGGTTGCGGTACAGGGTTTGGCATTGCCAAACGTGGATGTATTTGCAACACCGCTAGGTTCTGTACGACTGGATACAGACTTAATTAAAGAGATTGCGCACTTGCCGCAAGTAATGGTCAGTGACGAAGCGCATACATTGGAACATTCGCTGGAAGTGCAACTGCCATTTTTACAGAGTGTGTTGGGTGAGTTTGCATTGCTGCCGCTGGCAGTTGGCATGACTTCGGCGGAAGCGGTGGCGGAAGTCCTGGATCATGTGTGGGGCGGAGAGGAAACTTTAATCGTTATCAGTTCCGATTTGTCGCATTATTTGCCCTACACCACAGCACAGCGGATGGATACGGGAACGGTGCAATCGATTTTGCAATTAAAACTACCGATTGAACAAGCGCAGGCATGCGGCAATATTCCAATCAATGGCTTGATGTTGGCGGCACAGAAACATCATTTAAAGCCCCGGTTACTGGATTTAAGAAATTCCGGGGACACCGCTGGTTCGCGCGATCATGTGGTGGGTTATGCCGCGATTGCATTTTCTTGCTGAGGGGGTGGCGATGACACTTGATAAAAACGAGCAAGGAAAGGTATTGCTTAAAATCGCCCGTACGGCGATCGCTCGTGCACTGCGTTTGCCAGCCGAATCCGCAGCAGTCGATACGCATATTGCTTGGTTATCAAAACCGGGCGCAACGTTTGTTACATTAACGCATCAAGGGGAATTGCGCGGCTGCATCGGCTCTTTACAAGCGCTGTATCCACTCATTGATGATGTGACTAACAATGCCGTGTCGGCGGCATTGCGTGACCCTCGATTCATGCCTTTAACGGTCGATGAACTCGGAGCTGTCGAAATCGAAGTATCGTTACTTTCCGAATTGGAGCCGCTGAATTTTACAACGGAAGCGGATGCGCTGCGGCAATTGCGTCCGGCTGTCGACGGTGTGGTGCTCGAATGCGGCCCTTATCGCAGCACATTTCTACCGCAAGTATGGGAAAGCCTGCCGCAACCGCGGCAGTTTCTTGCGCAATTGAAATTAAAAGCCAGACTGGCGGAAGATTTCTGGGCGGATAACGTTCAGCTATCCCGTTATACCGTAACCAAATGGTGTGAGGCTGATTTTCCGGAGGAGTTTATCCATGGATGAATTGATTGGTGCCGCACAACGCCATCCGGCAAAATACTGGCACAAACTCGACGATGGCCGAATCCAATGTGATTTGTGTCCGCGTGATTGCAAATTACACGACGGGCAGCGCGGCGCTTGTTTCGTGCGTGGGCGGGTGGGGGATGCGATGGTATTGACAACCTATGGGCGCTCATCCGGTTTTTGCATTGATCCGATTGAAAAGAAGCCGCTTAACCAATTTTATCCCGGCAGCAGCATCCTATCGTTTGGCACCGCTGGTTGTAACCTGGCTTGCAGATTCTGCCAAAACTGGGATATTTCCAAATCACGTAGTTTCGATAAGCTGATGGATCAGGCGAATCCGGAAGCGATTGCTTGCAGTGCTCAAAAATATGGCTGTAAGAGCGTGGCATTTACTTATAACGACCCGGTGATATTTGCCGAATATGCGATGGATGTGGCGGATGCTTGTCATGCGCGCGGCCTTAAAACGGTCGCGGTAACGGCGGGTTATATTCATGCGCAACCGCGGCGCGAGTTTTTTTCTAAAATGGATGCGGCGAATGTCGACCTGAAGGCATTTACCGAAGAATTCTATATTAAACAAACCGGTTCACACTTGCAGCCTGTGCTCGACACCTTGCGTTATTTGAAGCATGAAACCGATGTATGGTTGGAACTGACAACCCTCTTAATTCCTGGATTGAACGACTCGAGTCAGGAAATCAGTGCGATGAGTGATTGGATCATCAAAGAATTAGGGCCTGATGTACCTTTGCATTTTAGTGCTTTTCATCCGGATTATAAATTGACCGATATACCGCCGACACCGATTGAAACGCTGATCCGGGCACGCCAGATCGCATTGGATGCCGGATTGCGTTACGTGTATATCGGAAACGCGCATCATACGGAAGGCGATACCACTTATTGCCCTTCATGCGGTAGTGAATTAATCGTGCGCGATTGGTATGAAATCAAGCAGTATCGATTGACCGCGGATGGTCATTGCAATCATTGCAACGCCGTAATCGCCGGTCGATACGAGCGGTTTACCGGCCAGTTTGGCAGACAGCGTATTCCAGTACGCATCGGAGCATCGGCATGACTTCGGATTTATTGTTCATTTTCATTTGGATATCGATTTTGTTTTATAAATAACATTAAGAAATTATTAAAAAAAACAAAAGGATAGATCGATAGTGAGTTATAATCGAGGAGCACGGAAGCGGATTGTTTTGTTGAGTGCATAATACTAAGAGTTATTTATTCAAATTGGGACAAATATACTAATAAATTCAGGTGCGATGAACTATTGTGCTTGATTGATTAAGTAGTATATTTACCCTGTAATAATAACAATAAAGCATCTTTACCTTCGTCTTTTATTTTTTAGGCTTTTTATAAGTTTTCATAAATTAAGAAAACTCGATGGAGATCAGATTTTTTCTGATTGCATTCAAATTCTCAGCACAAAGGAGTTAAAAATGAGAAAAATAACAGTTGCTACAGCCTTGTTAGTGAGTGTTGGTGCTGCGCCTGCATTTGCTAGCATCGGTGATACAGTAACCTTTAAGTTTGATTTACCTGCTACAGCATCATTTGGTTCAGGATATCCTACAGTTGCAGAACTGAAATTAACGGAAACAGCCAGTGGTGTTGTTACTTTTGAGTTGACACCAAACTGGTCATCACCCGGTTTTGCGGACCCTTCTGATTCGACTGTAAATCACTTGGAATTTGTTTACCAGGGACCTGCTTCACCAACATTCGCGCAACCATTGGTTCACGGCGCGGATATTGATTCATTTGCATACCATACCAATCCAAATATGGACAGCGGCTATAAATCCGACGCCCAGTATATTTCGATTGATTGGTTTAAGCCTAATCAAGCTCAGCGGTTTGACGGGGATTATGCAAACAGCATTTGGACGATATCCGGCGCAGGCGTCGATATTACAGACTTTACCGGTACCTTAGCACATCATACAGCTGGGAAACCAGATCCGATTTCCGGCATCATTTCTGTAGATCCATACGCTCTAACAGATCTGCATCCTACTCCATCAAATTGGGTTACATCGCCAGTTCCGGAACCGGAAACTTACGCCATGTTACTGGTTGGTTTAGGATTATTAGGTTTCACATTGCGTAACAAAAAAGCATAATAAAAACTTTTTCTTGCTTTTTTAGTAAGAAAACATTCAAAGAGGGATTTTGTTCGATACAGAATCCCTCTTTTTTACATCCATTTTTTCTTTCGAAAATAGATCAGTAAGCCGATACTGATCGTAATAAACACGCCCCAGATGGCAGGATAAGCCCAGCGCCATTTTAATTCCGGCATATATTCAAAATTCATACCGTAAATGCCCGCGATAAATGTCAACGGGATGAATATGGTCGCAAAAATGGTTAGAAACTTCATGGTTTCATTCATTTTGTTGCTGATACTCGACAAGTAGAGATCGTGCATGGCAGAAATTCTTTCCCGGTACGATTCGAGTGCATCGCTTACGCGCAGGATATGATCGTAGACATCTCCGTAGTAGCGTAATGTTTTTTGCTGCAGTAATGGTGAATCGATGCGCTGAATGGTGGCGAGTAATTCACGAAGCGGCGATATATTGCGTTTCATTGAAATCAAACCACGGCGGATTTGCTGAACGGTTTGCAGCATTTCTTTGTCGGAATTGAACAAGATATTGTCTTCCAGAGGATCCATGACATCATCGAGTTTGTCTTCTACGACAAAATATTCATCAACGATGGTATCGAGAATGACATAGGCCAGATAATCGCTGCCGAATTGACGCAAACGCGCATTGTTGTTTTGCAAATGAGCAAGAATCGGATTGAATGTGTCATCGGCTTTTTCTTTGAACGTAACCACGCAATTGTTCAATAGAAGAATACTGATTTGTTCGTACTGTAAACAAAAATTTTTTTCGTAATCAGAACTGATACCCTTAATCACCATATAAAGAAAGTTATCGTATTCTTCCAGTTTGGGCCGCTGGTGAGTGCTTAAAATATCTTCCAGAACTAACGGGTGGATATTCAACTCCTGGCCGATGTTTTCAATGATTTTTGTGTTGCTGAGTCCATCCACATGAATCCAGGTTATCAGCTCGGCACTTTTGAGTTGCTGCAGTTCGGCAATGGAATTGATTTCGCGGCGTATTAAAGTACTGGCATTGTATTGAGTGACTGTGATCCGGCAACGCGATTCGAGTTTTTCACCGATATGCACCAGTGTTCCGGCCGGAAATCCGGATTTGTCCGCAGGACTGGTATATTCAGCTTCATCGGTGATGGATTGGCTTTGGCGAGGAGTGGGTGCGGGCGAATTCATAAAAGTTTCCTGGCGAATAGAAACTGTTTATTTTAAGAGTTTTGTGGGCGCTTGAGGGAGATAAGCGGGTGGAGAATTGCATGTTGTACGATAGCAACGGATCGGCAAAAGCAGAGCGGCAGTTTGCCGGGATAGTTATTGGCGCTACTCTTAGCAGTGATTAAACCGATTCGCTAAGATCACCCATGGGTATCGAGGATTGCTTGCTATTCAGTGAGTGCCAATCCTGCCATACCTTACGAGCTTCTTCCACGTTATTGAAGGTCCAAAGAACAGTACCATCGGTGGTCATCAAAGTTGCCATTTTGTTAGGCCATTCTTTAATTAAACATTGCATTATTTTTCTCCTTTATTGATTGTTGTGTGAAGTATACCTGTGCAATATGAAGCTTTTATGACAGAAATATCATGAATTATGCGCAATGCTGTATGATTGAATACGACTGCCGGGCAATATTAATTTTTACTGAAGGAGAAAATGATGAATAAGACCCAATGCTTAAAATTTAATCTGATAGGAACGGTGGTATTAATTGCCGGTTGCGCCAGCACGGCACCACAGGAGAATCCGCTGAATGCGGTTGGTCAGGGCTTGTCAACGATTGAGAGCGCCGCGCAAAGTGGCAAGCAGATAATCGATACCGGTACGGCTGCAGCCAGTACGGTGTCAACTAATCAGATAGGATTGGTTGATATTCTGGTGCGCCAGCTTGGGGTATCGCAACAGCAAGCACTGGGTGGTGCCGGAGCTATTTTTCAAGTGGCTCAGGGAAGCATGAATCCGCAGGCTTTTGCGACATTGTCACAATCAATTCCCGGGATGAATACCATGTTGGGTGCCGCACCGGCGTCACCTGCTGCTGGCGGCTTGTCATCCCTGATGGGAGGTGGCGGCAATACGCTGGGTAATATGGCTGCGTTGGCCGCTTCTTTTCAACAATTAAACCTGTCTCCGAATTTGGTCGGTCAATTTATTCCGATCATTACCAATTATGTCAGTCAAACCAGCGGGCAAATGACTGCTAACTTACTGCAAACAGCATTGACCGCACGCTAACGAATAGCCGGCGGGTGAAACGATGGAGCGTAATCCACGGAAATCCGCTCCATCGTCCACGCTAATCCGTGCTTTGTTATCAATCGTAGTAGGTTACGCTCCGGATTGCGGCACATAATCCGCTTGCTACGCAAGAGTTATTGCATCCAATGCATCAGTTATTAAAGTCAAAATAACACGAGATCTTCGGGTTTTTGTTTTTGTATTGCGTGTTCGATACTGGATGACTATTTTGTCAGATAACTTTATATAATCTTGTAGTATAATTCTCATATCAATTTAATTTAGAGAATTAATTAATATCCATAACTGACTAAATAGATATAATTTGTTATTACGAAATCAAAAGAATTGATACAGTCCGTCACCAATTATCGGGAAGAAGTTTAGTCATAACTGTATGCTTATATTTTTTTCACAAGAAACCAGTCATCTCTTAGAACAATATAAGATTTCTTTCAACGTTCAGCAACTGAGCGATTTTTCCGAGTGGGAAAAAGACAGGATTGTTCCATCGGCTTTTGTTATCGAAGGAAGCAACCAGCAATACGTAGCGTCCATACTTGGAAAAATTCGTAGAGACAGTGAAGTTTTTGCTTCGCTTTGTTTCTCGACAGCATTGCTGACTTCCCCGGACAGCAGCTTATTGGATGGCCTGCTGCCATCGGCCTTGGAATTACAGAAACAAATTGATGCTACACAAGATTTATTAAGGTCTTTAAAGGGAAAAGACGCTTATTTGACGCACCAGGGACGATTAATCAACTACTTGTGGTTGCGTCCGAATTATGTTCTACAGCCTTACCATGAGTGGAAGAATTCGCGTTTTTACCGATATCCACTGCTGGAAGCCATGAGTCTGGACCAATCGGATTCATTTGAATGGTTGAGGAACCTTGCCAACTCCAAAATTCTGGAAACGATATCACTGATGGACCGGCAACGGGAATGCATGTATTGCCGGTCTTCGCATTTAAGTTTCATCGATACTTGTCCCAATTGTTCCGCCATTGATATTAAATTACAGCCGTCTTTGCACTGTTTTACGTGCGGTTGCGTCGATGCGCAAGACAAATTCATGCATAGCGGCATACTGGTTTGCCCTAAGTGTCATACGCATTTGCGACACATTGGCAGCGACTATGATCGCCCATTGGAGAATTATTCCTGTCAGGCATGCCACCATTCATTTATCGAAGGCGACGTACAGGTGCGTTGCGCAATTTGTGAAAAAGAGATGGATCCGAATGAGCTCATCTTGAATGAAATACATTCATGGCGTCTGAGCGATAAAGGTAGAACAATCGCATTTCGCGGAGAGGTATTCGATCTATCCTCCGGATTCAATCAACTCGATTTTATTTCCAGGGAATTGTTTATCCATGACTTGGACTGGCTGATGGTAATGGCTCGCCGTTATCCGAACATCAATTTCAGCTTGTTCGGAATTTATTTCGCAAACTTGCCGGATTTGGTGGAGCTCTTCAATCACAGCCGTTTACTGCAAATGCTCGAATCTTTTGCGCAACGATTGAGAAACTTATTGCGAACCCCCGATCTCTCCACACGCACATCGGAAAATATGCTCTGGCTATTGTTGCCAAATACCGACGAGCAAGGGTTGTTCGGTTTTCAAAAACGTATCGAAAAGAGTATGGATAAGCTGTTAGAAGAGAGTGATTATAAATTGGATTGCCGCTTTGTCAGCGTTAATTCTCAGAAATTATCAAATAAGGAGAATGCTGAGCTGCTACTGGCCCGTCTTTTTGGTGAATTGCTATAACCGATGGAATCGCTACTCCAAGCTTGGTATGTTTTTCGCGTCACATTTTCACAATACCCGGATGTGCAATATGTGCTCATGCTCATTCCATTTGTGTTGTTTTTTGAGTTACCGCTTTATTTTGTCAATTGGATGGGTGTTTTCCGCTTTGTCATTAAAGACGCCGTGGAAGCGCCGCTTACTCTTCCCTACTATCCGCGAGTGACTTGCGCGATTACTTGTTATGCGGAAGGGAAAGCGGTGCAGAATACCGTGATTTCATTAATGGAACAGATATACCCCGGGCATATTGAAATTATTGCAATGGTCGATGGTGTTCAAAAAAATATCGCAACATACCGGGCGCTGAAAGAATTGTATTCGGTCATTCCAAGATACTCCAAACGATCGTTGATTATTATCCCGAAAATTCAACGCGGAGGCAGGGTGTCTTCATTGAATGCCGGGCTCAGTCGAGCGCAAGGTGAGATTTTCTTAGCATTGGATGGTGATACGTCGTTTGATAATCAAATGATTCATTCTGCAGTCTTACACTTCCAGAATCCCAATGTGGTGGCGGTGACGGGGCCGATGCGTGTGCGCAATGCCAGAAAATCGCTAATCACCAGAATGCAGGATCTCGAGTATATGCTCACCATGCAGATCGGCAAGCTGGGCTTTGCCAAATTGAATGTGATTAATAATGTCCCGGGTGCTTTCGGAATTTTCAGGCGAGCTTTCTTGCAGAAAATCGGAGGTTGGAATACCGGAACAGCCGAGGATCTCGATTTGACGCTGCGCATTAAAAAATATCATGCCCGTTACCCGCAATTGCAAATTGGTTTTGAGCCGCTTGCAGTCTCGCACACGGATGTGCCGGAAACGTTTAAAGATTTCTTTAAGCAACGATTACGATGGGACGGCGATCTTTGGTATATTTATTCGAACAAGCACAGATCCGGTATTTCCGTAGCCAATATGGGTTGGGCGAATTTTATCTTTTTGCTGTGGTACGGAATTTTATTTCAGATCATCATGCCTTTTGCCATTGTGATTTATACGATCTATATGGCAGTCGTGTTGCCGCTGCATATATTTATCTTAAGCATGACTCTGGTTTATGTATTTTATGTCTGCTTGGTGTTGATTCAGTTCCTCGCGTATCTGATGATCATTTCCGATAGGAAGTGGCGGGATTGCGCCGCTTTTTTAATTCTTCCGCTTTATCCCTTTTTTCAGTTTATCGCTCGCGTGTGGAGCGCATTCGCCATTGCCAATCAAATTTTCAATAAAGGGCATTTGGATTCCGCGATGGCGCCTCTGTGGGTTCTAAAAAAAGGCAAACAGTGAAAATATTACTTTTCTTGCTGCTACTGTTACTCGCTTTATCGAAAAGCGCCGCAGCCGAAGTCAGGCTGCTTGCAGAATTTTATTTACACTTGGATCAGGCCGCATCGGTATTAAAAGCGCAAGCGGATTTAGAAGCGGAACGTTCCAACTTGCTCGCTCAAGAATCGCTTAAAGGCTGGGAAGTATTCGGCAGCGTATCGGGTGGTTATCAAAGAAGTCCTTTTGCTAGAGAGCCGTTCGGACATTTTTTCGATCCCATGGCGCGAATCGGAGTGCGCTATCCATTACTTGGCAGCGCTGAAAGAAGACAGCGCGCCGTTGAAGATGCTGCGACGCAAGTGCGGATCGAAGGCATTCGGTTGGATTGGAGTAAACGTTTGGCGGCGTTATTTATCGAAGAAAACTATGCAGCCTATTGGAGCGCACAGAAAATGCTGGCGTTAACCGATGCTTATGCCCGCTTGCGGAACGATGGCGTTGATCGATTACTGCTTAAAAGGCAGGAAGCGGGTTTACTTTTTAAATCAGATTATTTTGAATTTCTTTCAGCTTTTGATCGGGCCGAACGTACCCATATCGAATTCAGCAACAATAAGAGTCAGGCTTTGATGCGATTAGCGCATTTGACGAATTCCGCGATCTTACCTTTTGAAGCGGTTAAACCGCCATTGGCGGAAATCCCGAATATAATCGAGCACGATATCGTGCAGCCGGACCTCAGGATACTGCAAGCCCGGATTGATAATCTCCAAAATATTAGAGAAATTGAGAATTGGCAAGGGATTGACTCGGATATTTCGATGACCGCTTTTGGTGGTCCGGCAATTCCGCATCCAAGCCCTCCAGGCGATGGGATGCAATGGGGATACGGCGGGGCGGTCGGGTTAAATTTCAGGATGCCGCTTGAAATCGTCAGTTATCGGAAAAATGAGCAATCGCGCTTGAACAGTCAATTGATAAGTTTCCGAGCGGACTACACACGCCGTGATCAGGAGTTGCAACACGAATTTCGCGCTTTATTGAATAGCTATCAGCAATTGGTGCAACAAATAAAGTTTCAACGGACAAGGCTGGAAGCAGCGTATGAACTGGTCCGCGAGAGTGGACTCCGGTTGCGGGTTATGGATGGCGATGTGATTGAGAAATATTTCAAAGCGATTAATGCTTATTATCGTGTCGCCATCGAGAATGTCGAAGCGGAATCGGAACACTGGAAATTGCATATTCGTTTGCGTCAATTTCTAATGGTTGCGGATACCCCGGAAAAGGACTATTACCCGGTAGTCGAAACAACAATGTTACTCGAGCCATTGCGTTTGGCCGGCGAATTTTTAGGAAACAAGGAAGAGAAACCGATTGCGGCAGCACCGTTAATGGCGGCCGCACCCATTCGTACCGAAGTCGTTTCCAGTCAGTTTGCAGTGTATGTATGGAATTTCGGGCAATTGATCAATTACACCGATTTCTGGAGCAGAAAACAATCCAATGCGATTAATCGCTTGCTGGTTTCACTGAATGCACGGGAAATTTCCGCCGCATCCGCGAATCCTGCACGATTGACAAGCTTTATCAGAGACGCACGCCAACGTAAGAAAAAAGTGGAGCTGTTATTAGGCGATCCGGATTGGATTTTGCCGCAGTTTCGCGCCAACTTGCTCCGTCATGTTAGCGCCCTTAAACACATCGATTTTGATGGTTTGCATTTGGATATTGAACCCGATCAGCTTGAATCGGAACTGACGGGTGAAAAGCGCCTTACGGAAATGATTGAAACCATCCGGCAAGTGAAGGCGATATCGCCGTGGCCGGTGGGGGTCAGTATTCATCCTCGTTACTTGCACCAGGAATCATCGTTTGGTTTATGTATTCCCTGCAAGCTGGAAGAGATTGGCGTCAAAGAAATTGCTGTTATGTATTATTCCATGAATATTCAGGCTATTGTGACTACATTACAGTCGGCGATGCAGCAATATCCGGCGATTGTATTCAGTCTTGCGCAAAGTCTGGAGCGCGAATTAGGGCCGGAAAACAGCTATGCCCATAAACCGCGAAGAATTTTCAGTGAAGCGATGCAGCAATTGCAGGATCAACTTCAACGGTCTAATTTTGGTGGTCTCATCATTCAATCATGGCAAGATTGGGAAAATTATCTCTATGAAAATTCGCTTTAATCAACCCGAAAATAAAATCCCGAACGATGATCGGGGGTTAAAGATTCAATACAGCGATGCCAAACGGCCGGGCAGGCCGTGGCGCTGGTATTTGATTTTAGCTATTGCCAGTTTGCCATTGGTGTATTTGATCGGAAAGATTGTCTGGGAGAATTTGGGTATTGAAGCGCATGGCCGGATCAAGGTCACAAATTTTATCGTACGTGCGCCTGTGGAAGGTTATGTTCAGCAGATATTTTTTAAACCATTGGAAATGATCCCGGAAGGCGTGCCGCTGGCGCAAATGGTCAACGTTGCGCTACAAGATAGTCACGATCGGATTGGTATTGAAATTGATCTGCTAACCAGAGAAAAACAGAAATTGCTGACTCAGGCCGTACAATCGCGTGCCAGTTCCCTGCGATTATTAAAATATGCTCAGGAACAAAGAGATTTCGCATTAAATCGCGTGCGCCAATATGAAACTTTATTTGATCAGGGAGCCGCTACACAAGCCGAAATTGCGACGGTTCGCAGTCAATACCGATCTACGCTTGAGAATTTGGCGATGCTGGAGAAAACCGAGCGAATGGAATATGAGAGAGTGCGCAATATGGAACAAGGCATAACGCCGGAAATGCGTCAACTTTCTAATCAAATCAGTCAATTAACACTTGAGTTTGAGAAAATTCAGGATCAGCTGAAGCAATTGTATCTATTTACTTTTGCAACCGGAATGATTACCGAGTTATATGCACAGCCGGGTGAATATCTGTCACGCGGGCAAGCGTTATTGGAAATGATTTTTCCGGATCAAGTAATGATTGATGCATTTATTCCGCCGAAGTATCAGAATTATGCGGAAGAGGGGCAAATGGTCCGGGTGAAATTTCCTAACGGGGATACTGCAAAAGCCAGAATTGTTGCGGTGCCGGGCGTGATGCAGAAAACTTCCGCCGCTGAAATTAATCCGCTGGAAGTGGTTCGGTCCGCAATTCTGGCTCAGATGGAGTTTGTGGATGCCGTCGAGACACGATTGATTAACGGCATGCCGGTTACCCTTTATTTTGATTGATCCGCAGTCATTTTTTCGCTTTGAACTAAGTTCGCGGATTACGATGGAATTAAGCAACCATCACTAACTTTCCAATCGGATGTTGTTGTTCCAGATACTGTTGCGCTGCGGCCGCTTCCGTCAGTGGAAAGCTGCGCGCGATTGCCACATCCAATTTTCCTTTCTCGAATAACGCTGCGCATTGCCGCAATATTCCGGCTTGATGATGTTTTGCTTGTTCCAGTTCGAGTAAAACCGGTGACAGCATCAGTTCGTGACTAAATCGCACATTGCGTTTACGCGCCTCGCTCCAGTCGATGTCCGCAGAAGCTTGCAGTATGGTTACGACATCACCGTAAGGTTTGACACAGCGGAAACAGCTTTGCAACACGGCCGGTCCAACCGTGTCAAGTGCGATATCCACGCCTTTCCCGCCGGTCCAGCGAAGCACTTCAGAGACGATATCCTGGGTGCAATAATTGAGAATCAAATCGGTGCCCAGCGCTTTAACAAATTGCGCTTTTTCTTCGCTGCTGATGGTGGTAATGACCTTGGCACCAGCGTGTTTAGCTAATTGAATGGCGGCATGGCCAACGCCACCGGCGCCGGCATGGATTAGTACTACTTGATCCCGGGCGATGTGCGCCCGATCATGCAAGGCTTCCCAAGCGGTAATAAAGACCAATGGCGCGGCGGCAGCTTGCTCGAACGGTAACGACCGCGGTTTTAATGCCAGCAAGCTGGCATCAACCAGCGCGTATTCAGCGTAGGTGCCCTGGCGGTGATTAAAGCCGGGTTGCGAGAAATAAACTTCATCGTCAGGTTTAAAATTGCTGACCTTGGCACCAATCTTTTCCACGATGCCTGCGCCATCGCAACCGGGTATGACCGGAAAAGTTACGGGAAAACGCTCCGGTGTCGCACGGATTTTACAATCAACCGGGTTAATGCCGATCGCCTTGATGCGAACCAGTACTTGGTTATCACTGCAATCGGCTGGCGGCGCAATATCGTCGTATTGCAACACATCCGTTGTTCCCCCTTTATGAAAAAATATGGCTTTCATGATTGACTCCGGTTGTATTCAATTTTGTACAAATAAGAATATCGTATTGTCAAAGCGCATCAAAATTCCAGCGGATCAACATCCAGCATCCATCGCACTTTATGATTCGTAAGGACTTGAATTTGCATCCACCATTTCGTCAAGAAATCTTGCAATTGCTTGCGAGATGTTGATTGTATCAATAACTGCGCGCGTTCCAAACCTTTGAGACGGTGCATTTGCGCCGGTACCGGATCGAATAATTCGACGGTTTTGGGCGGTTTCGCGAGCTTGCGTGCTTGATTGAGAAAATCCAGGACTTGATTTAGGTGATGGGCTTCCCCTCGCAGCAGAGCCTGGAAAACATAAGGCGGGAATTCTGCGGTCTTTCGTTCCGTCAGCAAGATATGCGCTAAGCCATCATAATCGTGATGTTGCAGTGCTTGATAAAGCGGGTGGCTGGGAAATTCAGTTTGAATCAATACAGTCCCTGCAATTTGGGCGCGCCCGGCACGTCCCGCTACTTGCATCAATTGTGCGAACAAGCGTTCGCTCGCCCGGAAATCGGTGCTATACAGCGAGCTATCGGCGTTCAATATTCCGACCAGCGAGAGATTAGGAAAATCATGCCCTTTCGAGAGCAATTGGGTGCCGACCAGGATATCGACTTGTTGCTTATGGATGGCTTGCAGCATGTCTCGCCAAGCGTATTTGCGGCGCGTGCTATCGCGATCGATGCGCAAAATCCGTGCAGCTGGAAAAGAGGCCGCCAAAGCTTCTTCCACTCGCTGCGTGCCTTGTCCGAATGGCGCTAAATCTTGGTTGCCGCATTGAGGACAAGCACGAGGGAATGATTCTTGATGACCACAGTGATGGCAACTCAGTTGTTTGTCACGAAGATGAACGACCAATCGGCTGGAACAACGTTGACAAACCGCCGACCAGCCGCAGGATTTGCATAACAACACCGGCGCATATCCGCGCCGATTGATAAAAATCAGGCACTGGTTTTTATCGATTAAACATTGATGGATGGCTTGAATCAGCGGTTCGGTTAAGCCATCCTGAATCTTGCTGGTGCGGGTGTCGATTAAATGAATTTGCGGCAATACAGCGTTTCTGATAGCGCGAGATTGGAGACGCAAAGTATGATAGCGACCACTGAGCGCATTGTGATAACTTTCCAAAGAGGGTGTTGCGGATCCCAATATAACTGCAATCGAATGTTGCCGGGCACGGAAAATGGCCATGTCGCGGGCGGAATAACGCAGTCCATCCTGCTGCTTGAACGAGCTGTCTTGCTCTTCATCGACAATAATAAGCCCAAGATTGGGAAGCGGTGTAAATACGGCCAGCCGGGTTCCAAGGATAATTTTTGCAACGCCGCTTTGTGCCTGTAACCAACCCGAGAGCCGTTCGGTATCATTTAATCCGCTATGTAAGCTGACCATCGGCGTTGCCGCAAAACGTGATCGGAAGATTGTCTCCAGTTGCGGCGTCAGACTGATTTCCGGAATCAGTACCAAGGTTTGCTTGCCTTGCTTCAATACCGATTCGATAGTGCGCAGATAGACTTCGGTCTTGCCGCTGCCGGTTACGCCATGCAGAAGCCAACAGTTGAATTTCTTAAGATGGGAGGTAATTGCCTGGACAGCCGCTTCCTGGTCGGTTGTTAATACGGGAGGAGAGGTAACGGCGGTTGCCGTTGTTTTTGCGGAAGCCGGTTTTACGGTGATCCATCCTTGCTGAATCCATTGCGGCAACCATTGATTGGCGCGCGGGGAGATTTGCTTTATTTGCGTTTCCGTGAGTAGCGGGGTTTGTAAGAAAGCGCTGAGCAAGCGCCGAGCGACACGGTTTCGCGCCGGAATGACTGCTACATCGATTTGTTTTCCGATGGGAGTGAGCTCGAAGCTTTGATCGCTTGCCGGTTTTTTTATTTGAATGGTTTTATTGTGACGCATTTTCGCAGGCAGGCTATTCAGGATCACCATACCGAGCGGATGATGATAATACTGGCTGCAAAATTGAAATAATTCCAGCAAGCTGGCTGGCAGCGGTTTTGTTTCTCTGAAGATGCAGTAAGCCGTTTTGAGTTTCTCGGCATCGATCGATGTGGAAGCACTGATCGCAACGATGACACCGATCATTTTTTTCTTGCCGAAAGGCACGCTTACGCGCAGGCCAATATCATTAGGACTGGCATCCTCGGCCAGATAATCAAATAGTGTGTCGACCGGAACATTAATTGCGACACGGATGATGGGCATCAGCGGTTGAAGCAACAAATTAGAATGTAATTACTCACCGGAATCCGCTTAAATGCCGGTGAGTAATAGGTTAAGAGCCTGACGGCGCGTTATTTGGAAACACGGTATAGTGTGACCGATGTTTCACCGGGTTTATCAAGCTTCGCGGTGTTGCCATCCGAGCTGATTGAAAAACCGATATTGCCATCAACATCGGAAAAACCGGCACAACCGTTGGTATTGTAGGTGAAACTCGATAGTTTCAAATTGTTGCCGCCTTTGTTAAAGGTATAGGATGAAAACTCAACACCGGGTTTGCCGCATTTTGCTTGATCCTCCCGTTGCGTCTCGCCGGTTGGATCGATCATCAGGAATTTACCGTTCGGAAAGAACACCAGGGTTGGAGTGTTGATTGCCTCGCTATCGTAAGCCCAGGCGCCTACAATACCGTTTGCCTCATTATCGATTTTTGAATAGCGGGTTTCTTTGATCTCTTTTTCGGCAACTTCATTTTCATCGCTCAATTGAATCGGTTTGGCGATATGGAACAGTTCGCCGAATACACTGCTTTGTTCACGTGCTCTTTGCACCGTAACGATATCGGAATGAATCAACTCGAAACCATCGGTACGCAAGCGCCGGGTCGGCCCCGGATTTGACAAACCTGCTTTGATATTCGTGTCGACAGAAGGTGTTCCGACCAATTTAAATCCACGGGTATCGAAATCGACTGCTTTAGCAACACCGTATTCGACACCGGCCTGGAAGACTGTCCTGCCACCGCAAACCCGGTTTTCGTCACAAGAATCATCCGGTCTGGCCTCACCATTCAGGTATTCTCCAGAATTATCTGAAGCAACTCTCAGCACACTGGCAGTTTGATTGCTGTAGCTCACCCAGATTTGAGCGCTGAGTAGTGCAACGCCTTGTGACATAAAATGATTACGGGCTTCTTCTACAGTCCTGACATCGCCGCTAATACCTCCTGCTTCCATGATATCTTTTAATTTTGCGGATTCGGCGAATGTTTCCGGATTGGTATCCAGATTGATAGAGTTTTTCACAGCGGCGGCAGTATCCGGTGAAATGGAAATACCGTTCGAAAGATCGCTATCGGAATCCAGTGATTGCAGTAGGATTAATAAGTTATGTAATTTATCGCTACTATCCCCGGCGAGCTCGATTGGTGTTACGATTTGAGAACCTGGAATATTTCCGAGTGTCAAACCGCCCAATTTGAATTCGATTTTGTCACCATGGTTGAAATTAAAAATTCCTTTTTCGTCAGTGGTTCCGGATTTGCCAGAAGAAGCATTAAAACTAACCCCCGCTACTGGAGAATCAACCAGAATACCGGTTGCGGGTCCGGTAGGCATTACTCTTTTTGTGGCCGCTGCGGCATTAGAAGACGATGATGTGTCTACTGCTTTTTCTTCACCGCTGTCACAAGCTGCTAGACCGGCAATGAATACTGTGGATAATAAGGCTACCCATGATTTCTTTCTTAATCGGTTTATAGATTTCATTAAGCTACTCTCTTCTGTTGATTATTCAATTTATTGAAATTGATAAATTTGTATAGTGTATCAATGAATATTAATATTCTACTAACAAGGTTGCTATTATAGCCAAGCAATCCACTTTTCGTTCTGTTCTTATAAAAATAGGTTTTAAATTTCTGACTTTTCGTGTATTTTCGCCGCTAAATTTTATTGGAGGGATGTAAGGTATTTTATATGTCTAACATGGCCGAGATCTCACAACTGACAGAAATGTCAGTACAGCTTCCCATTGAGTGGTACTTGGATCCTAAAATTCTGGAAATCGAGAAGCAGTTGTTATTTGACCAGGGACCGGGTTACGTGGGGCATGAAGTGATGGTACCCAATGTTGGGGATTATTATGTGCCGGAATGGATGAATAACGCGAAAGTGCTGGTGCGTAACGAGCAAGGAATAGAGTTACTTTCCAATATCTGCCGTCACCGGCAAGCATTACTGCTGAAAGGTAGAAGTAATACCAAGAATATTGTATGTCCGATTCATCGTTGGACGTATGCACTGGATGGTAAATTGCTCGGTGCACCGCATTTTGATCGTAATCCTTGTTTGAATCTGAATAAAACACCATTACAAAACTGGAACGGATTGCTGTTTAGCGGTCAGCGTAATGTTGTTAAAGATTTAGCGAATTTGAGTAAGCAGGTGCTCAAGGATCTTAACTTTTCCGGTTATGTGCTGGATCGAGTTAAAGTCGAACATTATCAATGCAATTGGAAAACTTTCATCGAAGTGTACTTGGAAGATTATCACGTGGATTCTTTTCATCCAGGTTTGGGTCAATTCGTGAATACCAAGGAACTGGAATGGGAATTCGGCGATTGGTATAGCGTACAAACCGTAGCGATCGATGACGCACGCTTGCAGAAACCGGGTAGTCCGGTGTATGCGGCATGGCATCAGCAAGTATTGCAGCAAACGGAAGGTGAAATGCCGCCGCATGGTGCGATATGGTTGCTGTATTATCCTAATATCATGCTGGAATGGTATCCGCAGACGCTGGTAGTCAGCACGATATTGCCCACGGGCGTTGAAAGTTGCATCAATATCGTTGAATTTTACTATCCGGAAGAAATAGCATTGTTCGAACGTGAATTTGTGGAAGCGGAACAGGCGGCTTACAAAGAAACGGCTCTGGAAGATGACGAAATCTGTCAATTAATGACTGCTGGACGGCGTGCTTTATACGATCAGCATCTCAATGAAACAGGGCCTTATCAAATTCCGATGGAAACAGGCATGGAGCATTTTCATCAATTTTTGCGGCGGGTGGTCGAGCCTCATATTTGAAGCTGGCTAATAACAAATTTTGCGTTTAAAAGAGACTCAAGGTGCATCCTTGTGGATGCTGGCGGCCGCTTTCATGTTCGCTTGCATGGGGGTGCTTGTCAAATTGAGCGCTTCTTATTTTTCCAGTACCGAGCTGGTATTCTATCGCTCCATGTTCGGCGTGTGGATAACGTACTGGATTATCCGGTACTATCGATTGTCGGTGCGGACACCTCATTGGCGCATGCATTTTCGCCGCAGTATTACAGGTTTGGTCAGTTTATTGATGTTTTTTTACTGCTTAACGCAGTTGCCGTTGGCAACTGCTGTTTCGCTCAATTACACCTGGCCTCTTTTTGCTGCATTCTTATCGACTTTTGTTCTGAAAGAGCACATTCACTGGCCTCTGGTTTGGGCGATCTTGCTTGGTTTTGTCGGTGTCATTCTGTTGTTGCGGCCAAGCGTGCCTGAAGATCAGTGGTTTGCCGGTTTGATGGGCATCGCATCCGGCTTCTTTGGCGCATTAGCCTATATGCACGTTAAGCAACTGGGTCGTTTAGGGGAATCCGAATGGCATGTGGTGTTTTACTTTACTTTGATTAGTACTTTAATTACCGGCGTGTGGTTGTTGTTTACCAATTTCAGTCCGATTTCTTGGGATGGGTTTTTGTTGTTACTCGGCACTGGTCTTACCGCTACTCTGGCGCAGCTGGCTATGACACGCGCCTATCACCGCGGCGCTACGTTGGTGGTATCTTCGTTGGGATATAGCACCGTGTTGTTCGCTTGTGTTTGGGGTATTTTGCTTTGGAATGAAATCTTGCCGCCTGTGGCATGGCTTGGAATGGGATTGATCATTCTAGGCGGATTGCTCAGCGGAATTTGGGGTTTGAAACGAATACCCGTTGTTGCGCAAAAGTAACTTTGTTGCTGTTTCTGGTACGCGAAATTTGCACCGTGCGGTTTAATTGCCTATGATGAAGCTGTTACTACAAAAGGGGGAGTCATGATTACAATTCAGAAGAAAGACAATCTCGTTATTGTTGCGATCATCGGCGAATTCACACTGACCGATTATCACGAATTTGAACAGCAAGTGTTATATAAGCCGCATTTCGATGGGAAAGCCAACTTATTATTTGATTGGCGGGATATGCTGAGTTACACGGTGGATGTCGCCTGGGAGGAGGTTAAATTCATGCGCGATCATGGTAGCGAATTTAGCCGGGTTGCTATTGTGACCGATGATGAATGGCAAGCGTGGGGTGCCTGGGTGTTTAATCTGTTTATAAACGCCAATGTAGCAGCATTTCATGATTATAACGAAGCCGAAGCTTGGGCTTCGGCAAGTGAATAACGTTTATTGGATTGGTATTTTTGTGAATCATTAAACGGAATGACAGCACTGCTTGTAATTATTGCGAGTTATTCGGATTCAAGAGTCCCGGAAGTTTAAAAAAAGCGGCAAGAGAATATTATGGATGAATTGGTGATTGCCAGAGTATTGCATGTGCTGGGTGTTGTTTTTTGGATTGGTGGTGTTGCGATGGTGACCACCGTGTTGCTGCCGACACTTGCGCGCATGCAATCCGCGGCTGAGGCGATGAGGTTTTTCTCCGGATTTCGCCAGCGGTTTGCCATGCAGGCGCGAATTTCCACGCTGTTGGTCGGTGTGAGCGGCTTTTACATGGTGTACGCATTGGATGCTTGGCAACGGTTTACACAGTGGCAATACTGGTGGATGCATGCGATGGTATTGATCTGGTTATTTTTCAGTGTAATGCTGTTTGTGCTGGAGCCTCGCAACCGTCGGCGGGTGGCTGTGTCAGCGCCATTGTCGGGGCAACTGGAGGTGACGTCTGAAACATTCATCAGGATTCAGCGCAAGCACCTGTTTCTATTGATCTTGAGTTTGCTCACTATTGCCGGTGCTGTGGCAGGTAGCCATGGTTGGTTGATCGGATTTTGATCATGGATTACGCACTTCTGAAAATGGTTCATGTCAGTAGCGTGGTTTTAAGTTTTTCATTATTTTTCTTGCGCGGTATTTGGTTGATCCAGGATTCGGCGAATCTTCGTCAACGCTGGGTCAAGATTCTTCCGCATATCAATGATACGCTATTGCTGACTAGTGCAATCTTACTGGCACTGGCGATTCAACAGAATCCGCTTGAACACGGATGGTTGACTGCCAAAGTATGCGGTTTGTTGTTGTATATCGGATTGGGTATGGTGGCGATGCGCTTTGGTAGAACCCGTGCCAGCAGGATCAGTGCATGGGTGGCTGCACAGTGTGTGTTTATCTATATTGTACTGGTCGCACTGACCAAGAGTCCGACATTGGGAATCGGCTGATAGAAATTTGAGGGGTAACATTAATCTATCCTCCATTCATGTTGCTAAAGCCGCTTTTCATCAAGCACAAGCTATCAGTGATTTAATTAATTTGACGTATCGTGGTACAGATGGCTGGACGACCGAGGCAGCTATTATTGAAGGCGATCGCACCAATCGTCAGGAAATTGAAAATACACTTATCAATCCGAACGGATGCTTTCTGATCGCGCAGTTGCCACAGCTGCTGGCGTCATGTATTTATGTCGCGCAAGAAAAAGAACATGCCTATATCGGCTTTTTTTCGGTTCATCCAAGTCTCCAGCAGCATGGACTCGGAAAATTCATGCTCATGCAGGCGGAAGTATTTGCTTATCAATCACTGGGTGCGCGAAAGCTGGTGATGTTTGTAATATCGCAGCGGCCTGAGTTGATTGCGTTTTATCACCGCCGCGGCTATCGCGGTACCGGTCGTGTCGAAGCTTATCCATCGTTTCTTGGTATTCCTAAAATTTCAGGTTTAACCATTGAATATCTTGAGAAATCTGTTTAATTGATCAAGATTGTTGTTTGATCTATATACGTATTTGCACGTATATCATTCTTCTGTATTTTGGCTAGAATCGTGCTGAGCAGCTTTTACCAGATGTTCGAATATGAATGAAAAGATCAATTTTTCGATGAGGAAATCATGTCTTTGAAAATTTTAATAGCCGCAATCTTGTTTAGCAGTGTGTCCTGTTTAGCGGAAACAGGCGGTGATCGAGCGAATTCATCCACTAGCGACAAATCAACAGTTACAACCTCTCCGTCGACTACATCGACTACCAAAGAAAGCTCCAAACCTGCCCCAACAGGGGAATCGGATAAAAAGCCTCCGATGGTTGATTATTGCAAAAAACATACATGTTGAATTACGGTTGATATAACTAGGAGCTATCGATGATAAATAAAACACTCAGCAGTTTGATCGCCATGATGGTTACATGCTATGCGTCCACAATCGTTGCCGCACCGCCTTGGAATCATGATGAACAAGATCATTGGGGCGCGATTGAAGATTCGTCTCAAACCGTTATTCCATTAAATTACCCCTTCGCAGAATGTAGTATCGGCGCCCATCAGTCCCCCGTTGATTTTGCTGAAGCAAAAATTGATAACACCAGAAAGTTGAACAATCTTGAAATTTGGTATGATGTTGATAGCAAGCCTGTTTTCTTTAATACGGGTCATGCAATACAGGTCAATACTTCGTCCGGTTATAAAGGTGAATTAAAGATAGGTGAAGAATCGTTTCCTTTGGTTCAGTTTCATTTTCACGAACCCAGCGAGCATGCGGTTGGCGGGGAAAAGTTTCCAGCTGAGTTACATTTCGTACACGTCGGACAAGATGGAAGGTTGATTGTGCTGGGAGTGGCGATAAATCTTGGCGCAGAAAATGCGACCATGCAAACGATTTTAAACAATATGCCAACTACCGAAGGGGGACAAAATCCCGATACCGGTATCGCGATTGATCCGACAACACTACTGCCTTCGCTTCGTCATCAGAAATTTGATTATGTATCTTTAGCCGGCTCTTTGACAACACCACCTTGCAGCGAGGGCGTGCAGTGGTATCTGATGCTGGATCCGATAACCATTTCCGCAGCACAGCTTGATCAGATGAAAGGGTTTTACAGCAATAACGTAAGGAAAACTCAGAATCTGAACGGCAGGACTGTTTCTTCAACAAAATGATTCATGGAAATGTGAAGTTTGAGTTCACGTAGTCTGAATTAATTGCGATCAATCCACGTTTAGCTGTTACAGGCATGGGCGTGGATTGAATTTTTATTGCAGCAGGCAATTAGATTCGCTTTCATTCATTCCGGTATCGATGAGTTTGTATTGAATGCGCTCGGTTCGGCGACCCAATAACCTTGCGCATAATCAACGCCGATATTTTCCAAAGCTTGCATCGTTTGACCGTTTTCCACCCAAACAGCGATTGTTTTTAAACGCATCACATGACCGATATGATGGATCGATTCCACCATAGCTTGATTAACCGGGTCTGCCGCAATATTCTTGATTAACCGCCCGTCAATTTTCAGGTAGTCTAATGGAATATCTTTTATAAAATTAAACGTTGACAGGTTGCCACTAAAATCGTCGATGGAAAAACGGCATCCTAAATCCTTTAAAGCGGTGACAAATCGTACGACATGATTGATATCGGTTAGCGCGACTTGCTCGCTAATTTCGAAACAGATAGACGCTGGATTGACTCGGCTGGTTTTGATATGGTTGATCGTGAAATCCAGAAACTCCGCATCTTCAAGCGCACGCGCTGAAATATTGATGGTATAGACCGTGTTGGATTGGACGTCAGTGTGTACTTTGATCAATTGTAACGATTGCTGTACGACCCATCGATCAATCAGCAGCATTTGGTCGTGACGGTCAGCGGCGGGGAGGAATGCGCCGGGTATTATAAATTGACCATGTTCATCCTTTAACCGCAGCAATATTTCACCATGTTGTTCGTGATTTCCATTCGTGGATATCAACCGGATCGGTTGATAAAAAAGGCAAAAACGTTGTTCCGCCAGAGCCTGTTGAATACGCGGCACCCATTGTGTTTCAACGGATGCTTGCGGCGGTGTGGTGGCTTGATAAACATGTACACGGTTGCGTCCCTGTTCTTTTGCCGCATAGCAAGCACTGTCCGCGGCATTCAACGCTTGTGTCAATCCTTGATTGGTATGTACGATAGGAAACAATCCGATGCTTACACCAATTGTGAATGTTTGTCCTTGCCACTGAAAGCGGAAATTCTGTACCAACTCTCGCAGGATATTCGCTACTTGTATGGCTTCAGTTTGCGGACAATGTTCCAGAATGATGCCGAACTCGTCTCCGCCTAAGCGTGCAAGTGTATCTCTAGTTCGTAGCTTGGCATGCAGTAATGCAGTGATTTGACGCAATAACTCATCGCCTGCGCTGTGTCCGCAGGTGTCATTGATAATTTTGAATTGATCCAAATCGAGATATAGCAGTGCATGAGTGTCATTTTTACGGGTCGATTTTAAAATCTTGCTCAGTCGGTTTTCGAATTCTTTACGGTTGAGTAAGCCGGTCAGAGAATCGTGTGCTGCTTGATAAGCAAGCTTCTGAGTCAATTTGCGCTGTTCCGTCACGTCGCGGAAGGTTAATACTGTGCCGATAATTTGCTTTTCTTTGTTTCGGATTGGTGCTACGGAATAATCAATAATCCATTCCTTTTGATCGCGCCGGATCAGAAGACACTCGCGATGAACATATCCATTTTCGGAACCATTAAAATGCTCGGCCAGCGGATCGGCAATCGGTTCTCGTGTAGATGGATCTAGGATATTCAAGATTTGTTGCAAAAATGTGTTTTGTGCTTCCCGGTTACTCCAGCCGGTAAAAATTTCGGCAATAGGGTTTAAGAAAGTGATTTTTCCGGCGGCATCCGTTGTGATGACTGCGTCCCCGATGCTTGCCAAAGTGACTTGGAACAATTCTTTTTCCTGATGCAGGATATTGTTGGCGGTGGTGAGCGCTTCGGTTCGTTCTGTAACACGCTGTTCCAAATCATTTTTTGTCTGTATTAAGCGTTTGAGGAGATCGAAATTGTCAAAACGAAGCTTCAATGAGGCAACCATCGTCTGATATAGCTGGTGCGAGATGCTGCCCATCGCGGCGGTAAACAGCAAGAATGTCAGCACGACAACTATCTGAGTTCCAGTGTCATGAGTGATGACTTGAAAAGAAAATGGTAGAACGGCTGGTATGGAAAAGGTTAGGAAAGCTCCTTTATAATACGATAAGGTCGCCATTGCACCAGCAACCAAGCCACCCAGCAAGTACGCCAAAAAGAATTGATGTGCTTCACTATCATCCACAAAAAGAATACCGCCGGCAGTACCCCATAGTAAACCGGATAATGCTACACCGATCATAAACCATCGCCCCCAGCGCGCTGAGTCGACCATTGGTGGTTTAATTCGAAAATATGACCGGACCAGCAGGAATCTGACCGAGGTAAGTAGAACAATAGCTGCAAGCCAACTAAGAAGCCATTCTTTTGCGACATAATTCCAATAAACGTATACCAAAGTAACTGCGATGATTAAAGTAACAATCAGCGCTCTTGGAGCTTGCTGGTAGAGCAGTTTAACTTGTTCGGTTAACAGCGCGAGAGAATGATTGGTAGAGGGTGGCTGGTGATTCACATTATTGTTATTGAGGTTAAATTGTATGTGATTTACTTAATACGGGAAAAGATACAATTTATTTAGGTTTGATCAGATAAACTCGAGAGATCTACAGTATGTTATTTTTTTGTAATTGATCCGGCATATTAATGCTTCGAGATTACCGAAGTTGGAATGCGATCTATCTTTGAACGGGTTATTCTCATTTATTAAGCAAAGATCAGTTACATAAATGACGTCAGAATATTCTTATTTGTACTGGTGGAAAATTATACTTAATATTCTTTTTTTAAGTTAAACAATCTTTAGTACTTGATTAAGATTAAGATGGGCTTTTATGAGTACTAAGCTTCGAGGTATCTCATGCAAGTGAGCCGTGAAAATAGAGAACATGCATCAATAATGCTTGCCGATCATAATTGGAGGTTAATTAATGGACAATAAAACGCATCTTAACTTCTGGTTCGTTATCGTGGCGTTACTGAGTTTGTTGCTGATTCAAAGTTTTTATCAACGTTATACCCAGATTGAGCCCATACCGTATAGCCGCTTTCAGCATCTATTGGAGCAAGGGCAAGTCGCTGAGATTGCTATTACCGAGAATCAAATCATAGGCACTCTGAAAGAAAAACATGCTGATGGTTTTAAAGAATTTGTAACCACCAGGGTAGATCCTGAGTTTGCCGAGATGCTGGACAAGTATCATGTGGTTTATACCGGCGTGGTGCAAAGTACTTGGCTGCGTGATCTGCTTTCCTGGATTGTTCCGACAGCAATTTTCATTGGCATTTGGTTGTTTATCATTCGCCGGATGGGTAGCGGTATGGGCAGTGGTTTGATGTCGATCGGTAAAAGCCGCGCCAAGGTTTTTGTCGAGAAAGAAACCAAAGTAACATTTGACGATGTTGCCGGCGTCGACGAAGCAAAAGACGAATTAGTGGAAATTATCAATTTCCTTAAGAATCCCGCAGACTATGGACGCCTGGGCGGACGGGTGCCGAAGGGTATTTTATTGGTGGGGCCGCCCGGTACCGGCAAAACGTTATTGGCGCGAGCTGTCGCCGGCGAAGCAGGCGTGCCATTTTTTTCCATTTCCGGCTCGGAGTTTGTGGAAATGTTTGTCGGTGTTGGTGCCGCCAGGGTCCGCGATTTATTTGAGCAAGCCCGGCAGATGGCACCAGCGATCATATTTATCGACGAGTTGGATGCTTTGGGTCGTGCACGCGGTGCTTACGGAGGATTAAGCGGTGGGCATGATGAAAAAGAACAAACGCTGAATCAATTGTTAGCGGAATTGGATGGTTTTGATTCGAGTAGTGGCATCGTGCTACTGGCAGCGACCAATCGCCCGGAAATTCTCGATCCGGCATTACTGCGAGCGGGGCGGTTTGACCGGCAAGTCTTGGTGGATCGTCCGGACAAAATCGGACGCGAGCAAATTCTTGCTGTACATATCAAAAAGGTTAAACTGTTTAATGATGTCAAAATCGAGCAGATTGCCGCATTAACGCCGGGTTTTACCGGCGCGGATTTGGCGAATCTGGTCAATGAGGCCGCATTGCTTGCAACACGCCGAGCCGCTTCAGCCGTCACTATGGAAGATTTTAATAATGCCATTGAGCGGATTGTCGCCGGTCTGGAAAAACGGAATCGTTTGTTGAATCCCGATGAGCGGCGGGTCGTAGCATTTCACGAACTAGGCCATGCAATGGTGGCTTTAGCTTTGCCCGGTAGTGATGAGGTCCATAAAGTATCGATCATACCGCGAGGAGTGGGTGCTTTGGGGTATACCATTCAACGCCCGACGGAAGATCGCTTTTTAATGACCCGGGTGGAATTGTTGAATAAGATGGCGGTACTACTCGGTGGCCGAGCGGCCGAACAGGTCGTGTGTGATGAAGTTTCAACCGGTGCGGCGGATGATTTGGTACGTGCAACGGATATCGCTCGTGCGATGGTGTTACGTTACGGTATGAGTGAAGCGCTGGGTAATGTAGCCTACGATCGGGATCAATCTGCCTTTTTGCAGCCGAGTTTTCCATTGCCGCAAAGCAGGAATTATAGCGAGGAGACCGCCAATAAAATTGATAGCGCGATACGAATACTGGTTGATCAGGCGCTAGAGCGTGCAATAGGCATCCTTCAGAATAACCGGAGTTTGCTTGAGCAAACTGCCGAAGGGTTATTGAAAACAGAAACGCTCAATCAACCCGAGATTCTCAAGTTAAAACAAGCAATCGTTGCTAATGCGCAGCAACGCCAGGTACCAATCGATCCGGCAGGTTGATTTGCAATTATTTATAAATAATGAGAAATCACAAGGTTACCGCCTTTCAATTTTGCTTGATGGGCGGCCTCGGTGGCGGCATTCAATAGTTCAGGAAACTCCACTTGGAAGTTTTGACGTAATTCCGCGACGCCAAAACTGGCGGAAATATTGAGCCCTGCCGGCTGTTGTTTTTCAATGACACAGCGGATTTTTTCCGCGATAGTCAAAGCATTTGAAATATCGCAGTGTAACGTGATCAGGACGAACTCATCTTCGCCATAGCGCGTCGCAACATCTTCCTTACGAATCGATTGTGTAATGGCTGCGGCGACTGCTTTAAGCACGGTATCGCCATGTGTATAACCGTGAAATTCATTAATCGATTTGAATTTATCGATGTCGATCACTATCAGACTAAATGCGATGCCATGCCGAGTGGCTTCGCGGAGTCTGGAAGGCGCGGTTTCGAATAGAAAAGTACGATTATACAAGCCGGTTAATTGATCTTTTAGCGCTAATTCCTGTACTCGAAATTGTTGCGCGGTTGTTTTATCAGCGAGCTTCTTACTGGTGATCAGATTATTGGCGCGCGTTAATAATTCTTCATGAATAACGGGCTTGCTGACATAATCATTGACGCCGGAACGCAGTAGTTCAATTTTGCTTGCGACATCATTCAGGACTGAAAATACCAGCAATGGCACGAATTTCTTGTCGTTGTCCAGGTTCCGTATCGTTTTGACAATGCTGTGTCCGTTTAATCTGCCTTTGAGTAATATATCGGTCAGCACTAGATCGTACGGGTTGTTTTGGAAAGCTTGCAGACCTTCTTCGCCGCTGGCGAAATGATCAACAGTATAACCGCAGTCGCTAAGAAATTTGGAGGTTGAATTTGCGGAAGAGAGGTTGTCTTCAAGATACAAGATGCGACCACTCATTGTTTTTTTGTATTTTTTTCTTGAGAATTGAGCAGCATAGCTGGTAATTTTGTCCAGTTCATGCTTTGCGAATATTTCGGTTACACCGGCTGAGTATGCTTCATCCTGAAGTTTCTTGTCTTCATTGGCAGTAATCATTACCAGTGGTATTTGCCGGGTTCTTGAATCAGCGCGCAGTTGTGACGAAAACATGGCGCCATCCATATCTTGTAAATGGGTTGCGATAAAAACCAGATCGAATGATTGTTGCTTTAGGAGTGTTAGCGCTTCGTTGCCGGTTGAAACTTGTTTTGTTTCGAGACCTCCCGATTCAATGGCAGAAGACAGAAGTCTTTGATAGGTTCTTGAAGGTTCAACAATCAATCCTTCCATATTCTGACGCTCCTTTCTACTTGATGTTAATGAATCGAAGTTGCTACAAGCAAAGCGGAGTGTTATAGCGACATAACTGTCATTTTTTTTAGAGAAATTCTTGGAGAATTATCGCCGCTGCCAATCACACTATGGTTTTTCTGAGTTGATGCGATCGCGAATAACATCAATAAATTTGGAACAGAATGCTCGATCAGACAAGTGACGGCAGAAGCAGAGTGGGTTTTGTCAGCAGGATAGTTTTGTCTTCTGAATGGGAGTGAGTCCACCAAAGGCGCATAGCGGTTGCATGGATGTATTGCAACCGCCCGGTAATTTTTACGATTAACGAGCCATTGGTTTCGTTGCAGGCATCGGAGCAGATTGTTTATGTGTGGTTTCGGTTGGTAATGTGACTGCTTCGGTAGCAATGGCCGGTAGCTTGTTGTTTTCTTTGGCAGCTTCCGATGGTGCGGTTGCTGCTGCGGTGCTTGGTTGCGCTCCAGCGGGCTGTTCAGCGGAATCGGTATTTTTCGAGAATGATTGCACCAATTGATCGAAAGCGCCGTGCTGCCACAGTATCGCGATAGTAGTCAGCAGCATCAATACAATAAGATAAAGCTTCCAAGGGCGCTGTTTTTCCGCATAAGGGTCGGCCAAGGAGCGCTGCGCGCCTGGCGGCAGGGTGGCGAGCTTGGTCAATGATGCGCCGAAAGGAATATTGATAATAGCGCGGGTGTTAACTGCCCAGCCGTTGCCATCGAGTAATGGCGCCAGGTTGCGTTTACGTAATTTTAGATACGCCAGCAACATTGATGGGCCGGAGATCACGAGAATGATGCTCAGGATAGTCAATGGCATTTGCCACCATGTCAAGCTGATGAAGCCGGTGACAATCGACGCGACGGCAGTGCCGATTGCACCGATAGCAAGTCCAATGGCGGCGAAAATCCCGGCGAACTTGCCTACATCGAATGGTGCAGGGGGTGCCGTTTTGGTCGTGTCGATCGTCTGTGTGGCGCCGCTGATTCCAACAGCAGCCTGGTCTTGTACTGATTTTTCACGAGCGCTGGCGAATTTTTCCAGTTGCTCACCGACCATTTTGCCGATCCGCTTGAACGGATACCAGAACGATTGCCGCACACTGATCGGATGTTCGATGATTTTGACGATGGTGGCGTCCCAATCCTGATTGTTGCGGTCGTAAAAAATACCGTTACGGCCGATCATCAGGTTGTCCGCGTCACCGTCGGTGAAAGCTGCAACAATGTTGATTTTCTCGGTACCACCTTGACGCTGGCATTCGCAATAAGCGAGATAAGTGCCGCTAAGATTAGCCATGCTGCTGTGCTTATTGATATCGCTCACGCGCAAGCAGAAATCACACGTGCGACCATCGAGATACAACGAGCCTGCCAGGAAAATGGCTTTATTTTGTGCGGTGTAAAAGTCTCGGAACGACACGAAATTGTTCAACAGATGATACAAATCGCGATGCAGGCGGATCAGCTTCTCGACGGAATAGATGGCATCAAGTGTATCGGCAAGCGATTTGTCTTGCTCGATCAAATGCAGTAACTTTTGCTGGTAGCCGCCGCCAAGAATTTCTCGTACGCGCCTGATTCCTAACGATTCTACAGCGGCGCCTTGCTTGGTTTCGAGCCAGGCTTGATGCGCGGAAAATTGCTGGCACAATTGTCGCCATTGCGCATAAGTGAGCGCGGTTTGGGGACCAAGTAACGGGTCGGCAATGGTTCTCTTGAATTCGGTGATGGCATCGAACCAAGCCGGGTTAATGCCATTTTCGAGTGGTAGCGATTTATTTGCGGAAATGGTTGCCAGCGGCAATACCGCTACTTGTTGGGATTGAGCCGATAAATCTATTTTTGTAAATGCTTCATATTCGGCCAATACCGGATTGAGCGATTCAGCGGCGCGCTGATCGTATTGGGCAATTTGACAGCGAGTGAAGTAATCGTTGATTTTTGCTTGAATGCGATCTAACAGCTTTTTGGCAGCTTCGGTGGTTTCACCTAACGGTAGGATGTTTTGTGCATTTTTCTCGGAAGTTTGCCACCAACCGGAGTAAGCGCGTGCTTCGGTAAAAAATTGCTCGATTTTTTGCTCGGAAATACCCGGTAAACCGGAACGATCCGTTTCCGAACCGATGCACTGTATGATTTCTCTGATGACTTGTTGAACATCGGCTTTATCCGCCGATTCAGCTGGGATAATGCCATCTCCGTTGAACTGTGTGCTGGCGTAAATTCTGCTGAGATCGGCGGTATCTTCGATGGTAATAATCGATTCACCGCTTTTTCCAATGTTTTGCAGAATGTGTTTGGCCGATGCCAATACCGTGGCGCCTTCGGTTGTGTTATCGTTGATTGCATTCAAGGATAAGTCAGTACGGCCATACAGCAGATCTTCCGGGTTTTTCAGCAAGGCAGACGCCCAGTTCGTGGCCGCAATAATTTCCGGCACGCGGATATGACCATCGTGATCGATATCGATTAATTGCAGGGTTCTGGCATCAAATTCAAGATTGTCGACCGGACAGCTCAGCGCCGCCCATAGTTTTGGGTCCAATTCGCCGAGTGCTTTCAAGTCGGCGGCGGTATCCAGACGTACTTGATCAAAGCCGCCGGAGCGGAAGAAACGCCATTTGTGGGGGAAGTTCATGATGGATTGTAGCGCTTGTTTAAAGTTGGATGTCGTTCGTTATGACTGGGTGTGTGCCGGTCTCTTGACGAAATTATGTAACAAATTACCGATTAAGATGGCTCTATGAGCCGGGATCAACAGCCCCGGACTGCATAGCCTATCATTTGCAGCGAAATATGTTGCTCTATCAATGGCACATGTTGATGCTGTGCCGGTTTTCGTTGCCCTAAATGCTTTTTCATGAATCCTGTCATACATCTTGGCATTAATTACTGTCAGCTAAAATTTTGCACCTGTTCCGATTAATTCCGCCGAGGTTATTTTGTAAGAAAAATTATCGGAATCCAGATTATCGACGGACTGACCGTCAATTTCAGCGTATGGATACATAAAAAACGGTATTTTACCGGTGTTCGGAGGGAATAAAGTCAAATCGTCGGCATGATTGAATGTGAGCCAGTTCATTTCCCAGCTGCCAAAGAATTGTTCTCTTAAACGGGTAATTTGCGGATCATCCAATGCGATATTTTCCAATTTTGAAACTTGTAAAATATCAGCTGGATTGACCGGTATCCAACCTCGGCCTGCCAAGAAAAATTCAGCCCGGCAATGTTGCGATTGGCTGATGTCGCCATATTCGCCGATACTGGGATGCAGTTTCGATTCGCTGATGCGAATACCGTATTGGTTCCGCGCAGGGATATTGGCAGCCTTGGCAAGCGCTACAAATAAGGAATTTATATCCACGCATTTCCCGCTGAGTTCATTTCTTTCCAGCATGGATTTGACATTGCCTTGACCACGACCGCGCGTATTTTCATCATATTGCGCATTATTGATTACCCAATCATAGATTGCTCTGGCTTGTTCCAGCGGTGCATCGGCTTTTTTATCTCTGATGATTGCATGGGCAGTTTCACGCACAATGCCATTAGTTGGTTTCAAATGGGTAGGATTGATATAATTCTTGATGCTAGCGGGTAATGCGGAATGTTGAGTGGCATGATAAAAAGACGGGTCAATAGTGTGATGCGATGTTTTTACGATGCAACTGACGGTGACATGACGCTGATCACTTTTTTGTTTTCCATGCCATTCAGCTTTAAAAACGGGAAAACGGCCTGTACCCAGTGTTGTAAATGTTGCTTTATTGGCATTACCATGCCAATTGCTGCCCTGAGTAAACTGGAAAACGGATTCATTGGTATCGGGAAGCGGTAACCACAAATGAGCGGATTTTCCTTGGGTGGGCAGATCAACGTGATAGGTCAGGCGATAGCTGATCCAATTATTAAAATTCGACGAGAGTAATTGCGTCGCCATTGAAGTTGAAACCGGGAGATAAAATGCGCTTGATCCAATGAGTTTAATAAAATCCCTACGTTTCATAGCTTCCTTCATAATTGAGTTTTTAAATTCCGCTGATTCTATCCGATCAATTTTTTATGTCAATGTAGTGCAAATGTATATTTTGTATGATCTATAACCCGGCTCATTTATTACCGGCCATTGAAATTGAGATAGGCACTTCGCAACCGGTGTACGCGGTTATTTGGTTACATGGTTTAGGTGCCGATGGTCATGATTTTGTTCCAATCGTTAAAGAATTAAACATACCTTCCGGAGTGTCGATTCGGTTTGTTTTTCCGCATGCACCCGAACGACCTGTCAGCATTAACAATGGCTATATCATGCGTGCTTGGTATGATATTCATGCTGCCGATATTGGGTGGCAGCAAGATGAAGCCGGTATTCGCGCTTCACAAAAAGCCATCGATCAAATGATCGAACGAGAGATTGAGCGAGGAATATCCTCGCGGAATATTTTTCTGGCCGGGTTTTCACAAGGAGGGGCGATGGCATTGCATGTCGGGCTACGGCAAACTATGCCATTGGCCGGAATTATCGCGCTATCTTGTTATTTACCGCTGGCTGAGATGCTGAATTCGGAGGCAAGCATAGTAAATGCTTCGATTCCGATATTAATGATGCACGGTATACATGACCCGATAGTGCCGCTTGCACTTGCTATGTATTCCAAGGAAAAATTATTGTCCGCGAAATATTCGCTGGAATGGCATCAATATCCAATGGCCCACTCCGTATGTGCGGAAGAGATTGATGACATCAGCCGTTGGCTACAAGGAAAGTTGGCTCGGTAAATGTCATCGAGGGTGAGATCGTCGTATCAAAAATAGCCGAAGGCGGGTGGAAACCGATTCAGAGGATAGATGATTGAGATCTCTAATACGCATTATCTTTTTTGAAGACGACGAGGACGGTTTTGAAGATGATCCAGAGGTCGAGCCAGATGGACCAGTTTTTGAGGTAGTAGAGGTCATGCTCGATGCGGGCCTTCATTTTCTCGAGGGCCTCGGTTTCG
>NZ_JAHBZY010000020.1 GCF_019635155.1 Nitrosomonas sp.
GCGCTATCAGTCGAGAAACGGCGCGTTAATTCGTATGCAAAGTATTTTGCTTGGAAAGCTGTAATCATTAGCCGAAATCCATCACCAAGTATTCCAATTCATATCGACCAGAACGATTAAATAGAAGATTTAGTACAATTTAAAATAGGCAGTAATGTACTGTACATATTCAGAATAATCCAATTAATTCATGGAATTTCTATAGGTATATAGCATTGATTATATATTTTATAAAATCAGCTTTAGAATCATTGATTTTAAATCCGTAAGTGGTTGCTATTCATCGTCAATTACTTACAATCCAACAGGGTTTCACTGATTTCTAAAATGACTCTCCCATGTGTGGCGGCATTCAATATCAAAATCATAAAATCTACTGTCCCCAGCCCGATGGGAGATTGCCAGTAAAGCTGAGACATGGCGGTGTAGCATGGGTCATCTGGGGCAGACGGAAGGAAGAAGCGACTGGTAAATTTCCCAATGGCGGATGGGCACGACTTGATTCCATCAAAGCAGGTAAATGGAAACCTTGGCATCCCAGACCGGTATTAATTCCTGCCGAAAGCTTCATGGAAAAAGACCACGATAAACAATCCCATTGGATATCCCTGGCACACGGCATGGCTATACAGGCGTTACTTGCTGAGCGTGATGGTGAACAAAGGGTCTATGTGGTTACTGAAGAAACACCACATGAATACCACTGGATTCATGATCGTTGGCCAAGATTGCGGAGATTGTCGGATAACCAAATTATAAAAGATCGTTAAAACATGGCCTTGAGAAACAAGCTTGCAAGTTAGACTGACAGTGATTTATAAGCTGAGGTATAAGAAACTTATTCACATTTTCTGTGAGTAAGTTCGGGTATGAATAAGTAAAATTCTAAATAATCCAGCCTTTATACATTTGAACAAAAGGTAGACAGTCCGGCTTAATATTAACAGCACCAATAGCGGAATCGTTTATGTCCACTAAATCGCATGCCCCTCGAATGATCGCAATTAGTCGCAAAAGAAATTTAGTGTAGTAAAAAGTCTAGTAATTTTTATAACTGCAACAAATATTGTTATTAATCAATCAACATACACTGATGCATCATCGGCGTGTGCTTTGTTTCTTTATCCATTTATGATTCCGGTAAATCTCAATATAAATTGTTTTAAATATAGCTAATTGATAAATTTTATGTATCCCATGATTGTAACGCCAGATCCCATACTCGAGTGAGGCCGCGCACAGGTCTCTACAAATATGTAGAGAATAAATTGACTACTCGCTGAGATTACTTGCCAAACATAGAAATAAGAAATGCCTTCTTATCTTACGCTATGTTTAGTAACAGATTTTTTTGTGATGCTTTCTTCAAATACCAGAAGCTTAAGGCCTTGCCAGTGAGCCCAGACAGTCAGCAACATGCGCATAAGAAAGGAAGCTTCCGGCATAATCCATATTTCTGTCACTCGCCTATCCGCGCGCTTCCAACCGCGCAACAGGATGTGAATAACTGAACGCAGCCTTTGCGGATGATTGTACATCTGCAGGCAGATCAATTGATTAGAAGGCAACGGTGTAAGCCAATAAACGGAACTACCCGCGTGAAATCTTTGCTCAATCGCTTCAAGAAAATCTTCACTGAAATCCGTCAGCACACAATTGTCCGAGAGTAATAGAATATTTTGCTGTGCTTGTGGATAGCGCGACAAGTAAACGGCACGATTGCGCCGCGCCAGTTGGATACGATCCCCGCCGAACGATCCTGCTCCTTTATGATAAATATGGACATTCGGGTGAACGCCTAAACGCCAGCCGCTTAAATCAAGGCGGCGGCCAAGGTCGATATCTTCGTAGTATCCGCGGCCAAATGCGGCGTCAAAACCACCCATCGCTTGGAAAATGTCACGGCGGATCAGGATCGCATGCCCGCGGAGATAATGGGTCTGAATATAATTTTCCCCACGCAGCACGTAGCGGCTGAAGTCGAAATTGTCATAGCTATTGCCTGCCGGAATAATCGCCGCCAGTTTGGCGTCGGCATCAAACGCCGCACATAGCTGCGGCAGGATATTCCGGTTGACTTCGGTATCGGAGTTCAGAATCAGCACATAATAAGCACTCGAACGACTGACAGCCGCGTTGACTGTCAAACCGAAACCCTGATTCTTTTCCGAGTGACAAACCGCTACGCACGCATACGATAGATGATCCAGCATCTCGCGCGTTTCACGGCCGGATGCATCATCCTGAACGAGCACGCGCTGTATGGATTCCCCCAGGTAAGTAACGACCGAATCGATGCAGCGCTTCGTCAGCTCCGGTGCGTTATAGACCGGAATTACGACGTCAATCGTCTTCGCGGCAAATTGCATTATCGGATTTTCCATACATTCATTGCCGAACTTCGTGGGGCTGGCAACTTGCTTCCAATAACGCTACATAGCGAAGCAAAACATCCTCATCTCCGCCGCCATGGATAATTTCCTTGAGGAAACGCTGCCGGTGCCTTTCATCATAAAATGAACCGCAACCCGTTGTTATCAACTCGTCGATTCTTTTGTACACATCGTCGCGGCATCGTAATTCGGTTTCTGGCATATATTCGGCCACAACGGAACGGCCCGCGTGCAGGTAATCCGCTGCGAGCACGGGTTTTCCAGCCGTTACCGCTTCAAAAACAACCGAAGTCGCGAGATCCATAACGACATCCGCCCAGTTCATTAATTGCGCGGAGTGTATGTCATCCGCTACGATGCTGACATTCGGCAAACGCAAAATTGCCGCATTTCGCGTCAGAGGCTGCCGCCAGCCGCCACGGGTGTGAGGTTTGATAATGATCTCAACGCTTGGAAAAGCCGCAATCATCTGCACCACCTCGCCGACTTCTTCCCAGAACGTGGTGAAGTCGCTTTTGCGCAAGAAGATAACCAATTTGAGCCGGCTTGGGGATCGCACGAGCGGCGAAGGCGGTTGCAACTTCACCAATTTATCCAGCCATTCGGTGCAGAAACGCGGCGATCCCAGCACCGCGATCGACTTCTCATGCATGAAAGGACGGAAGCGCACGGCGCACAATTCATTCGGCACCACCACTTTATCGAATAGACAACCGGCGGAATACATGGAATCCGGCTGCAATTTCCACTCGCCACGCCGGATGAGATGATTGGCATGCGGACTATCGCCATGTGGTAACGAAACGACGTTAAGACCCATCCCGTGCGCCATGACAACAACCGTTTCGACCCACTCGAAGCATACCGGAGAATTCCTGGTTACCCAATCGAATGCGACCACACCTTTGTCACTCGCAGCAAAACTTCTCTCCAGTAATTTTCCGGTTGTGTTCCGCCAAACCCGCTGCCGGTTTTCGGTGCCGTAAATTTCAATAACTTTCCGCACCATCGATTTTAGAAAAGAGCGCTTCATACCCGGTGACAGTAACAACGTTTGCAGCCGCCACAGTAGAAACCCTGGTGGCGTCAACACATCCCGGATATGCGCTAGCCGAACGCCCGTCAGCTTGCGCAGGAACTCAATACGATAATCGTTACGGATATTGCGATGACCGATCAGTACTACATCGCAAACATGGCCGGTTTCGATCCATTTGAAGATAATCGGAGTGATATGATCAATATCGTTGTAATGACGAAGAAAGAAAAGTGCTTTCATGTCATTCTTTATAAGAAACCCGCACGGCCATTATTCATTTAATATCCGATTGATATCGAATACTTACCTAGTAATCTGATCGGAATTTTTCATTTTTAAAATAAGATCGCAAACTTCGCGTACGGCGCCGTGACCGCCGGAATGACTGCACACATAACGGGCTTTTTGCAAAACTTCCGGCACCGCATCAGCCGGGCAACATGCAAAACCGGCATTTTCGAGACACCCCAAATCGCTGAGATCGTCACCGATATAGGCAATGTCTTGCAGCGCAATTCCCTTGCACCTTGCCAGTTCTTTCAGCTGCGGAAGCTTGTCGTTTATTCCTGGATAATATTCATCAATACCGAGTTTTTTCATTCTCGCTGCAACAGCGAGGCTTTTCTCGCTGCTCATGACGCAAACACCGATGCCGTTCTCGCGCAGCAGTTGCAGACCATGGGCATCGCGCGTGTTAAATTTCTTCAATGCCTCACCCTCCGGCCCATAGTACATACCACCATCGGTAAAAGTGCCGTCGACATCCAGAACCAGCATTTTCACTTGCCTGGCGCATACACCAAACTTCATCAGCTTTTGCCGCAACAACAGCTGTTCAACGATGATCCAATCAGTTTCATCGTCGATCTCGATCGTTGTCTCCGGCGCCATCTCATGAATACCGATACGTCCGCCAAGCCGATTGCCGAAATCCTCCAGTATTTTCAGCCGGGTGAAATAAAAAGCGCCATTTTCCATCAGACACCCTGCAAAATCCTGACGCCGAGGACGCTTTAGCGGATCGTAGTTGATCGGCGTGCCGTCGCCAGTCCAATAAAACCGCTTGGATTGCACCGCCGTTAACAAGGAATCAAGATTTTCATTTAGAAACTTATGTTTAGCCGCAACAAAGTCTTCCGCGCGTGTGAGTGGCGAGGTTGCCTGAATTAAACACAAAACATCAAAAGCAACTTGTTGTTTAAACTCGAGCATAGCGCTTTCCGTACTCGCCGTATCAGTGCAAGTTCCGGCTGAACGATCCAGAACCGTTACACCTGCCGGAAATTCATTCAGCACTTTCTCACGGATTCTTTCGGAATCAGTCGCCACGTAAATTTCGTGAAAACATTGCGAAGCAATCGCCTGTTCCAGGCTCCATGCAAATAATGGCCGCCCTGCAATGGCACGCACATTTTTATCGATAATGGATTTTGAATTAGCGCGCAGCGGCATAAAAGCAACCCAGCGCATCAGTTAAAGTGTATTCCCTGCAACCGTTTCAGCTTGGCCCGCTGCGGTGCTTCGATTGCCAGTATTGGCGCATCTTTGAATGTCAGCGCCTGAGAAACCGCACGCACATCCCGCACCACGCGGCGTAAGCCATCCGGTTCCAGAGACGCCGCATGATCGGTCCCTTTCCAAGTGCGATCCAGGGTGAAATGACGCTCAATCCAGGATGCGCCCAACGTAATCGCCGCAATATCAACCGCAATTCCTAAGTGGTGCCCCGAAAATCCAATTTCCTTGATGCGCGAACCAAACTGGTTTTTCAGCGTTTGCAACTCAAGTAAGCATACCTGTTCGAATGGAACGGGATAGCCGGAGGTACAGGCATACAAAACAACACGCTCAGCCGCATGGCATCTTTCCATTAACTGCACGATTTGTTCTTGCTCCTCGTATGTGGTCATACCGACGGAAATATGAATGTCGCCGCGATAATCCCTGGCGAGAAATTCGAGCATCGGAAAATTGAGATTACATGCCGAGGGTACCTTGATGAACACAGGGTCGAGGCCGGCAATTTGCTTTGCTGAAGTCAAATCCCACACGGAAGTTGAGTAGCCGATGCCAAACTCCTTGCAGTATTGCTGCAACTGGCGATGCTGATCGACATCAAACTCAAGAAACTCTCGGTGCGCGCCATAAGTATCACCATAGCTGTTCTGCACATTGGGATGCGGCGCATTATATTCTTCCGGGGTCAGCAGCTCCTTATTGGAGCGCTTCTGGAATTTCACAAAATCGCATTTTGCAAATGTGGCTGCAATTCCGATCATTTCCCTGGCGATTTCCATGTCACCTTTATGATTACAACCGATTTCGGCAACTACCTTAGGCATTTTCATAAAATTTCCGGTTATTCCATTATTAATCAATTGATAAAATAAATATCAGTAAAAACCTCTAATTGGTGATCCAGGTCGATGATTTATTGCCTTTCAAGTAGGCCAAACGGTGCTGCGGCGACAGCAGATCCAAATCAGGAAACCACGGCATGTGCAACGCGGAAAAATTTCCGGCAACCCTGACGGCATCGAAAAAATCCCCGTTATAGTATTTTTTGTGATAGATCGCAAAAGTTGTATCGATTGGCGCTGCATACACCTCTAACCGGTCGTGTCTAAGCAGTTTATTCCAGAACCGTGATTCCCATTGCGGTACCGTCACGAATCTTTCGCATGGAACAATATTTCCCAAATTTGATCTCATACGACGATCGGTCAAGCCATACTCGACCTGGTAGGGCAGAGCGAAACCCGCTTTAAAGCACTTGAAGTAACCGCAAACATCAACCAGCTGTTGAATGAAATCCACCGGCAAGTGCTCGTTGAACAGCAAATCCGGGTCGGTATAACCGAACGTCTCCGGCAAAACATCGTAAATCAACCCTTGAAACCCGGTGCGCGCACCCATATTGACCGCTGACCGCACGACGAAAGCTTTTTTTGCTGCGGCAATCCCCTCAAGAATAGTGCGTGTCTCAACATCCCTTGAGGCATTGTCGATGACGATCGGCTTAACAGACCGCGCATTGAATTGGTGCACGCAATGATCAACATAAACACCATTGTTGTAAGACACAATCAAAATCGGCACTGCATCGTCCAGAGAAGCAACCGCTAATTTGATCTGCGCTGCAAGATTCCGGATATGCCTTTTATAGATGTATTGATGAAGAATTTTTTTCATGATTCAATCCGGCAGCAATGTATTGCGTTCACTCTTCACAACACGATCATGCTCGCATGAGTTTACTTCCGGTGCGGCCTGTAAAATTTTTCTTTTACTCCGGGAGCTCACCATAAAAAGATGTTTCGAGTGTTGCTCGATTTTGATCGTGTCAAAACGCTGCAGAAGCTGACCGAAGCGGGCGATTTTCTGTTCCATTTCAGTCACGGAAATTTCCGGGAAGCGATGATCGTGATACGCCAGCCGGTTGGGTCCCGGGCGGCGCATATGAAGATTGGTTAATGCCGCTTTTATTTTGATGAATAGCCATCCTTGTACAAAAGTGCTCAATGGCGTAGACAGCGGCCGGTTCTTAGAATAACCGCCGGATTCCAACACGTCGACAATACGCTCGCACGCCAAGGATCCTTTCTGCGCCGCCAGATAATAGTCGATCAGAGCCGCACGCTCCTCGCCACCGGCGCTTCCAAGCTCTCCTGCCAGAATCCGCCTTAATGTCGTCCGCAGTTCTTCAAAATTGAAGCACTGATAACTGAGTTTTGTCGGCAATCCCTGAAAATCATAGTCATACAACTTATTCAATGTCGCCAGATAAGAAATTGCCGGAACACCGAGCACATAAGCTTCCAAACCGGTCGTGCAGCCATTGTGCACCAGCGCCTTCGCTGCCAGCAACCAGGGGATAACGTTACCCTCTTTGTTGATTACGATCCGCTCGCTACGTGCGGCAAGATCCTGATAAATTTGATTGCTCTCACTGGGATGCGGGCGGACAATGATGGTCATATCGGGAAATGCCCGTTCGAGCGCCGGAATCAATTGTTTGAAATCTTCCAGTATCGCTTGTTTGTGATCCCACAAACCCTCGGCAAACCCGGTGCTCATGCCTATCCCCGCTTGACCGCGGCGTTTCGTCTTATCAGAGCTTTTCGCAGGCTGAAATAAGCCGATGCTGGGAATAAACGGATTCACATCGCTGAAATTCGTGTTGATCAGGATGAAATCTCCATAGCGATCGCGCAGCTTTTTAACTTCCGGGTCAAAAAACGGCCGTACTTCCGGTCTCAGCATATCGCCGCGCGGATTACCCGTAATGTGAATCGGCAGATTCTTCGGCAAATCGGGATACTGCCGCATTAAATCGGCATTCTCTTGCCCCCAGGCGAAAACATGCGATACTTTATCAATCGTTTGCGGGGAAAGCCGGAGTGTGAAATAAGTATCGGCGGGTGGATGCACCAGCGCTTCTTCTTCCCAGGCAACAATTTCATGCCCAAGCTGACGCAGTGCCTTGAACATTGAGCTGCTAAGGCTGCGCATGCTTTTAGCAAGATAAACTCCGCGCGGAATGGAGGCTGCTTGAAAATGCGTGAAAGCCCGTGAACCGATCAGTACGGGAAAACCGCGCTCCGCCGCAAAACACGCTAACAGAATTTTAGCGTCCAGTTCGCGAACCTGGCTTTCCACTGGGATAATAAGCATCGAGGGCAAATCTGTCATGCTGGTGTTTGCCATTTCTATCAAGCAGTTACCAAACCTATTTGCACCGGCATCGTGAAATCTCTTTTCTCTATCCAATCGCAACGTTCCGAAAACACCTGATATAGTGCCGGATCATTTGAGACAGCAGCGATCTCATGGTTCAACCAGAGAGATGGATTGGTCCAATTAAAACTGCCAAAAATAGACCATACTTGACCACAGTCCTTCACCAGCACCAATTTGAGATGCATCGGCAATTCTTCCGCGTTCCTGCTGCGTTTGAATTGAATTCCTGCGGCTAGCAAACGCTGCTCCATCTTTGCGGTAACGCGCCGGTATGTCGCTTCCGCGAATATCTCCAGCTTCACACCGCGATTTGCCAGCCTGATCATGAAATTAACTGCAGCCTCACTTCTGATATGTGAGGCAAAAATACGTACATGCGCATTATTACTTATTTTGCTTAAAAACAGCATGACCGGATGAGAACGTATACGCGGTAAGAAATGAATAGTGGTATCAGCACTTTGAATCGCTTCATTGGCATCGCCGGAAAAGCGATAAAGCAATCCGGGTGGTTTTTTGTGCAGATTGCGCACGTGTTTTATCAATTGCGTGACTAAAACCGGATCGACAAGTCCTATCAGCGTATTGTAACCCTTGTCCTGATCGCCGATCTCCTGAATGACATCGCACTGTTCTTCCATACGATTTCCTGAAGGATTAAACGAACCGATAAATGCAATCGGTTCCGGATGTGAAAAACAATAAATTTTTTCATGCAACTGCGGTGCCCATGCCCTGCCTGGCGGAGCAGGCAATCCTGGAAACGAGATGATGCGCAAACCATCACCCAAACCTTCCGGCCCGGATAACATCGCAATCACTGCATCGTTGGCATAGGCGGTTCGCGGTTTTCCGGCCAGGCTAACGGTAACCATCACACCTCGTTTCCGTGCTTGGATAAGCGCTTCCGCCAACTTCAGATCACGAAAATAATAAGTAGCCCAATCAATAGATCCGCCTGCTGGAACAGCAGCAATATGCGCTTCAAGCACATTGCGCAAATAACCTGTTGGCTGATCCGGGCCGCCAAAATACACTTCTGTCATAAATAACGCCTCCGTAACAATTGATTACGAAATTTGTGTTCCAGCAAGCTTTTTTCTCTTTGTACTTATGTCAATGTCTCGCCGGTTAATCTCTCCAAGATGCGCAATGGTGAACGCGATGAATCGTTCATGGCTTCTACTGGTAAATAAAATGTTTGATCCAAGCTGTGTTGTCCCGATATCGCTCCATGCAGCACCAAGTCGGTAATTGCGATCCAGCTTGATCCGGCGGGAAATTCCATGCGTTTGCGCGGAGCTGTCGCTTGGTATTCCTTATCGCGCATACCGAGTGCGCGCAGCGCCGCAATATATTGGTCATACTTAGTCTTAACACCATCGACGATACCCAACCGGGCCAGCAGAGATGAAAACCAAGAAGGCCCGCTGACATGTACGTCGCGCAGAAAACGTTGTACAAAAGGTTCAAAAGGTTCGCCGAGCTGCCAGATGCGCAATCGATCCGCCGGATTGATGTTAGTGAAAACACGCAGCATGCTGCGCCCTTGCGTGGGGTAACCGTAGCTTGAGTCGATATGGAGAGCCTGCGTGCTGTTGCGTGCAAAAGGCCGGTAAGTAACCCGCTTGCGATCTAACGCCTGGCGGTAACTGGGAAACAATTGAGTGATGACACTTTCGGTCCATTGTCCATAGCGCGCCATGATGGCTTCAAGATCGGAGCGTGCGGCATCCTTGATTTGGGCGCGCACCATTTTGCCGTGTATTTGTGCATAGTGATATTTCTTGATATGCCCGTTCTTCGGATCGAAAATAATCGTAGGCTTGCCATTTTCAACATCAGGCACGTGCGTCAGAATATTAGCCGTATTGGATATCAATTTCCGTTCCCGCTCGGAAAGCTCGAACCCTCCTTTGGGAAGATAGATCAGCCCCCCGCCTTCCAACGTTTGAATAGCAGCACGCTGTATTTCGGGCGATGACATGTCCGTACCCGGTTCAATAGTGAGCATTTTCAGGATTTCAGCTTCATCACTTTTGGAAGCATGCTGCTCATTTATCATGCGATATCCTCGAATTATTCAGAAACGAAAATATTCCAACAACGAATAGGGTTATTCTATTGAAAAATGTCGCGAAGCGATAACATATTATTAAAATTGATCCTATAAATCGCATCTCTCGATCAATGCTCATACTTGGCTTCGACTGTTCGTTTCAGATTGAACGCCAGGAGTTCCCCGAGCCGTTCGTTACCCAGCGGCCCCTTCTGGGCGCGTTGAATGATATCCAAATCCGGTGCTTTGTTAGCTTCGATCAAGCACGGACCATTTTCGAGTATGGCGACATCCCAACCGATGACCACTTGATCCGGAAAAAGACGATTGTGTGCATCCTGCACAAAATCGATCATCATTTCCCAGCAAGGGAGCTTGCGCTGTGATATCGCAGTATGGGATAGAGGATGTTGTTCATACCAGCCATCGGTCACCACTCCCCAGCCACCGCGCGTACCTTCTCCCAGCACACCGGTATTGATATCGACGTTGGCTGCAATACCGCCCGCATGATAGTTATCGACAATCACATCGGCGTATCGCTTCATGCGGAAGACTGCATTGGTGACTTCATAACCACCCGTTTCATTGCGGCAGCTCATAACACGTACGGTCGCCAGCGCGCCGCAGGCCAAGTCGACAATTTCAGGGTGATTGATCAACCGCGGCTGCACGATATAAGCCGTTCGTTCCGAATTTTGCCGCAGAATTTCAAGCACCTGATTTCCATTGGCGCGACTTCCGTCGTTGCAGAAAAATTGTCCGGAACCCAGATAATCCCAGCGGATCGTGCCCCTGCCACCCTGCCCGTTCAACGGTTTGACAAAAAGATCGAACTCCGGAAAACCAGACTGTTTCCAATCCATTGTTATAATCTTTCCTTCCTTGATGATCCAAAGGATGGGGGCTGCGGCAACGCCATTTTTCCGGCAATGCGCCATAAAGAGGGTCTTATCCCGGATACATTGCGTACTGCGTTCGGCAGGAACCGGAAGACCGCCGTTATTATCCCGCATGAAGCGGTAGATCGTCGCTTTGGTTTCAAAGCGATTGAGATATTCATTGGCACGCTGTCTTTTATCGTCATCGTGCAACTCAAAGATATAGTACCAAGGCGGTAAAATTGCATAACGGCATGCAACACCGATTTGTTCGCCAACCTGCCTGAAAATACCCTTACCCGTCCGCTTTTTTATAGCGTATCCATTGAGTGCCGTGAAAACCACGGCAAGTATAATGATTAAGAAAGGCAGAAAAGGCAATGCTGCTAGCATGAGACACCGGTCCATTCGACTAGCTTCACGCCAAACGATGAACCGGAAATAGAGATGAATCGACGTTGCCGCAGTATCATCTTCCGATAATCGGAAAAAAGTCCACCGCGCACCACTTAGATCCCGGACGATCCTATCAAAACCTAAATCAATAGCCACCATGCTCTCCTTTTAATGATGGCATTTCCCTAAAGAATCAACATCAAATCATGTGCTTTAGTTTTAATGCGATTTGATTATTCTAAGCAACGATCGTTATATCGCTATTTTATTGAGCATCTTATACTATAAACATCGTTACTTTTTTGTGAATAAGAAAAGACCCTGAAGTGCAAGAAATTAACAAATAGGAAGATGCGGCTGATACCTAGAGCAAAGATTCATGGCTGCGAAAGAATCGATGCATATCATTGAATCCCAAAATTGGGAATGTTGAAAGCCTAAAAGATTCTGGCAAAATTTTATTTGACGATTAAGACAACCGGTCGTATTATACGCACATGACAAAATCAACCCAAAAAGAACTCAATAAAGAAAATCTGCTGAACCAGGGAGTTGCACTATTTATGGAGCAAGGTTATCACGGTACCGGGTTGCAGGAAATTCTCAATGCAGTGAACGTTCCGAAAGGCTCTTTTTATAATTATTTCGATAGCAAAGAAAATTTCGGCGCCGAGGTCATTCAGCACTATATTGATCCTTTCATTACGAGGCTATCTGTACATTTGAGCAAATCCGACGTGGATGCGCTCAGCGCAATCACGCGATATTTTGACGAGCTTATCGTGGAACTTGAAAAAAACCAATTTAAGGGCGGTTGTCTGCTGGGTAATTTAATGGGAGAAATCGGCAGTTCTAACGATGTTTGTCAGCAATCCTTACAATCGGCAATCAGACGTTATCGAGATTTATTGCAATCCGGATTGGCCAAAGCGCAACAACAAGGAACGATAAGATCGGACAAATCATCCGAAACAATGGCTGATTTGCTGATCAATGCTTGGCAAGGCGCTTTATTGCGAATGCAAATAGAGAAATCATCCGCACCGGTTAAACAATGTTGTCAGGATTTACTGGGGGATTATTTTAAAGCCTGATTATTTTTTTATCTAAAAATTATACGACTGGTCATATTATTAATTCAATTGTGGAGAAATAAAAGAATGCCAAAATATATTATTGAACGCGAAATTCCTGGGGCGGGCTCACTGACGCAACAAGATTTAAAAACCATTTCGCAAAGCTCATGCAGCATCTTAAGCAGTATGGGACCACGAATCCAATGGCTGGAAAGCTATGTGACTGACGATAAAATTTATTGCGTCTATATCGCTCCCGATGCAGCCTCCATTAGAGCGCATGCCGAGCAAGGCGGACTCCCCGCCAACCGCATCTCTCAAGTCAGATCGGTAATCGATCCAACCACGGCTGAATAGTATGCAAAAATTTCTGCCGCTCATGAACATGATTTTTGCCAAGGGAGTAACGTTGATGCAACCCCGTACTTTTCACTTTGTAATACTCACGCTGATTTTGACCGTCGCGACGACTTTTGAATCATTTGCAACCACTGAAACAGACAGTCGGCTTACACCCAGATTGCATAATTTGGGTACACACACATTTCCAGTCAGCACACACAATCCATTGGCGCAGCAATATATCAACCAGGGCCTCAATCTTGCATATGCATTCAACCATGCCGAGGCGCGCCGTGCATTCCGGGAAGCGGCAAGACTTGATCCCGGGCTTGCGATGGCTTACTGGGGGCAGGCACTCGTGCTCGGTCCTAATATCAACGCCATGATGGAACCAAACGAAGAACCGCAAGCTTTGGAAATTGTGCAGCAAGCCAAGTCACTGATGGCGAATGCCTCGCCAAGAGAACAAGCACTGATTAACGCGCTGGAAAAACGCTATTCAGGAAAAACCGAACACAGAACAACGAATGATAAAGCTTACGTGGAGGCAATGCGGGAAGCGCATCAGCGTTTTCCGGATGATGTTGATATCGCGATGCTGTATGTCGAGTCCATGATGGATTTACGGCCTTGGGGCTATTGGATGCTCGACGGTACTCCGTATGAAGGCACCGCTGAAATCGTTGCGTTGACTGAAGATGTGTTACGCCGCAATCCACAACATCCTGGCGCGCTGCATATGTACATTCACCTGATTGAACCGACCAGCACACCTGAGCGGGCAGAGAAGGCAGCCGATACCCTGCTGAATTTAATGCCGGCGGCAGGGCACATGACACACATGGCATCGCATATTTATCAACGAGTTGGCCGCTACGCCGATTCCATGAAAAGCAATCAATTGGCAATCGCGGCAGACGAAAATTACATCACGCAATGTCATGCGCACGGGTTATACCCGATGATTTATTATCCGCACAACATTCACTTCCTCTGGTTCGCGGCTACACTGGATGGTCAAAGCAAGATTGCGATCGAATCCGCCAAACAAGCTGCTGGTAAGATTGACGATGAAGTACTAAAAGCGCTCCCATTGACGGCAATTTTTCGCGTGACACCCTATTGGGCATTAGCCAGGTTTGGGCATTGGCAAGAAATTCTTGAACAACCCGCGCCACCGTCGACCAACCCATTTTTGACCGGAAGCTGGCATTATGTGCGCGGCCTGGCATTTGTCGCGACAAAGCAGCCGCAACAAGCTGAACAGGAGTTAATAGCACTCCGCAAAATCATGGAAAACCCGTCACTGGACAATCCGCTGCTATCTAAAAATACCACCCTCACAGTACTCAGTATCGCACCTGAAGTGCTAGCTGGTGAAATTGCCGCAGCATACGGTCAATTCGATCAAGCCATCGCATACCTTGAAAAAGCGGTTCGCTTGGAAGATGCGCTGATATACACGGAGCCATCGGAATTTCATCTTCCGCCACGCTTGGCGCTGGGCGCTATCCTACTGGAATCAGGCCAGCCCACTGAAGCGGAAACAGTGTACTGGGAAGACTTGCGGCGAAATCGCAATAATGGCTGGGCGCTTTACGGACTGATACAGGCACTGCGAGCACAAAAGAAGGACGATCAGGCGACGCTCATCGAAACGCGTTTCAAGGAAGCTTGGGCGCGCGCTGATGTCACCTTGCAGGCATCCCGCTTCGGACGTCCGTTACCGTTACACTGAACCAGCACATGGTCAATGTCCCGGCTAAAGACCGCGAAGCGACTTTACCAGCAAGGATACACCGAACAATAATGCACTGAATAACACGATGGTCGCACCGGATGCGACATTGAAAATGTAGCTTAAATACAAGCCGGCCACCCCTGTTATGGCACCGATGAGTGTTGAATAAATCACCATTCTACTAAAAACATCCGTCAGCATCCGGGCTGTCATCGCGGGCGCGATCAGAGTCGCAGCGACCATGGTGACACCCGTCACATTCAGGGAAGCGATAATGACCAGCGTGAGCAATAGCGAAAACAGTAACTGCGCCAGTCCGGTATTAATTCCAAAGATGCGGGCGGTTTCCTGGTCAAAGGTGGAAAAAAGCAATGCCCGGTAGGTAAAAAACATCATGACCATCGTGATGCACGTGACAAGTCCGATGATCACTAAATCCTGCTCGGTAATACCAAGGATATTGCCGAATAAGGCGGCCTCGAAATTTTGCTTAAAATTACGCAACTTGCTGATAATCGCCACGCCTAATGCAAAAATGGCGGTTGTCACGATGCCGATAGCGGCGTCCGATTTGATTTTTCTGTTTTGGGTGATTTTATTGATGATGAGCGCGGCGAGTACGCCCAATACGCAAGCGCCGACATAAAAATTCAGATTCAATGCAATTCCTATAACCGCGCCGCCGATCGCTGCATGGGACAATCCATGACCGATATAACTCATACCGCGCAGCACCACATAAACACCGATCAAGCCACCCGATGCGCCGATCATGAGCGCGGCCAGTAAACCATGGCGAAAAAAAGCATAGTCGAACGGCTCAAGAATATACTCTATCATTTGCCGTCATCCGCGAAGCTGAGCGGTGTACTGTTAGCGATCAAGAGATGCCCTTGGTGTCTAATGATGACAATATCGCCGCCGTAAGTCCGCGTCAAAATTTCATTGGTGAAAATCTCATGGGGGCGTCCTTGCGCAACCACGCCGCGATTAAAACAAATGACCCACGGCAGATGTGACGCTACCGCATTCAGATCGTGTGTCGTCAATACAATGGCAATGCCTTCTCCATTGATGTCGTTCAGCAAATGCAATATTTCATGCTGCGTTTTGATGTCGACGCCTGCAGTGGGTTCGTCGAGTATCAGAAGCTTAGGATTGTTAATCAATGCGCGTGCCAAAAATACGCGTTGCCGCTGACCGCCGGACAGATTGCCGATCGGTTGCTGCAAGCAATCCAGAATGCCTAATCGATCCGCAATCGCTTGAATTTTGCCGCGTTCTTTCCTACTCAGCCAGGGCCAGATACGTCCGTTGGTATAAAGTCCCATCGTGATAACTTCTTCGACGGTTACCGGAAAATGCCAGTCACTATTGTCGAGTTGCGGTACATAACCAATCGTGTTCGGTTTTATCCGGCTTACCGGCACGTCGTGCAACTGGATACTGCCCGCAATCACTGGGTGCACGCCCAGAATAACTCTAAGCAACGTAGTTTTACCGCACGCCGTCGGTCCTACAATACCGGCAAACCGGCCACCGCTGATTTCCAGTGAGAGACCGGTAAACAATATATTTCGCCCATAACCGGCGGTAACATCGCTGAGTCTGATAGCAGGATTGGATGTCATGCTAGAAATGAATATTGCCGGTATCAACCTTCGCCATGCAATTCGGAGTGCCTCCCAGCGCTTCCGTCATGATTGCCACATTTTTCGCCATCATGCCGATGAAAGAATGATGAGGCGGTGCAGGCAATTCATCGTCGGAAAGCTGATCGACGAATTTGACGTTCGCTTCGCGCGCGATTTGTTCCATCACCTTACTGGGAAAAACTTCCGAACCGAAAATCGCGGGCACACCGGTTCTTCTGATTTGTTTAATGATATTCATCACTTCCTGCGGTCCCGGTTCGGAGAAATCGGAAGGTTGCACAGCCGCAATTACGGTCATGCCATAACGCGGTGCAAAATACGCAAAAGAATCATGATAAGTGACCAGCTTGCGATTTTTTTCGGGAATCGTCTCAACACATACAAAAATCGCTTGATCCAATTTTTTCAGTTTACCGAGATAAGTTGCCGCATTGGCTTGATAAGCCGCTTTATTGGCCGGATCCAAAGCAATAAGCTCCTCCCGAATAATTTCCGCATACCGCATCGACAATTCAATATTAAGCCACACATGCGGATTGGGGTGACCGTGTTCGCGTGGAAAACTGAAATCATACTGCCAATCTTCTTCTTTGAGCGCGCGGTTCCCCAATTGCAGGATTAATGCCGTTTTCTTTTTGACCTTTTCCGCAAGTTTTAATGTGGGCAGCTCCAAATCGAGACCATTCATGATGATCAAATCCGCCGCTCGCAACGTTTTTATGTCGGAAGGAATGGGCTCAAAGGTATGTGAGTCGACTCCATCGGGAACGATTCCGGTCGCTCTGATATGCACTCCGCCGATGTTTTGCACCATATTGGTGATCGGGGAAACCGATGTCATAACATTCGGTTTTTCGCGGCTATCTGCAGCAAGCAGCTGATATTGAAAAAAAAATGTCAGTGCACATAAAAAAAACATTGCCGCACTATTTATGAGTATTTTCATAATTAATCCTTCTTCACGTTAATTCTCATAGTGTATGAAAAGAAAATAATTTATCATACATGGTAAGGTTATTCTTACTTTTGATGTCGTGCAATACAACTTTTTTATTAAATAAGAATAGCAAAAGTAGAACTACTACATTGAAATTAAAGTAGAAAGAAGAGGTATCGATGCGTCAAAAATTTGTAAAACGCATTGCATCACTTTGGCAGATCATTGTGGACAGCATGCTGTTTTCTTTGATTTGGCCTCAGGGACCGGTTAACGCAGCTGGCGTACCGACACTGAAGGAAATGACGGTGCGCGCCAATTCGCGGGAATTGATCGGCACTGCCGATTCCGCCAATGAAGGCACAGTGCTCAAACAGCAGCTCGACCTACGCACCGTTTACCGCCCCGGCGAGTTACTGGAAACTGTGCCAGGTTTGGTTGTAACGCAACATAGCGGCGAAGGTAAAGCCAACCAGTATTTTTTGCGCGGCTTCAATCTCGATCACGGCACGGATTTGCGGATTACCGTCGACGGTATGCTGGTCAACCAGCGCTCGCATGGACATGGCCAAGGTTGGGCGGATACCAATTTCATTATCCCCGAATTAATCAGCAGCATTCAGTACCTGAAAGGACCCTATTACGCGGAACAAGGCGATTTCTCCTCGGCGGGCGCCGCCAGTCTGGGCTACGTCAACACACTGCCGAAAGGCATTGCCAGCTATGGCCTGGGGGAACAGGGTTTTATGCGTGGATTAGTGGCGAAATCGCATCCAATGGGGGGGGGCAATGTTTTGTACGCGCTGGAATTGCTCACTAAAGATGGTCCATGGATCAAGCACGAAGATTTTAAGAAATTCAACGCGGTGCTGCGCTATAGTCAGGATGACGGCCCGACTAAATTTAATGTGACAGCGATGGGTTATGGTGGAAAATGGAATTCCACCGATCAAATTCCGCAGCGAGCGGTTGCCAGCGGTTTAATTCCCCGGCTCGGCGCCATCGATCCGAGTGACGGCGGTGAATCACACCGTTTTAGTTTATCCAGCGCATTGCAACATGCGAGTCGTTTTGGTATTACGCAATTAAATCTGTATACCTTGCACAGCAATCTGGCGCTATTTTCAAACTTCACCTACTTTCTCGACGACCCGATCAACGGCGATCAATTCTCGCAAATCGACAAGCGCTTTCAGTCGGCAATGAATCTGAATCACGCCTGGGTCAACAAAATCGGCGGTTTCGAGGTTGAAAATAGCGTAGGTGTTCAATTCCAGAACGATATCATCGACAATGGATTATTGAGCACCAAGCAGCGCCAAACATTGTCGACCACCCGCAAAGACCATATCAATCAAAACAGCATCGGTATCTACTATCAGAACAGCATCCAATGGCTGGAAAAATTTCGCAGCGTAGCGGGTATGCGCTCGGATTTCTATTGGTTTGATGTCAACAGCAATCTCAGCGCGAATTCTGGCAACCGTTACGATAGCATCACCAATCCCAAGCTGAGTTTGATTTTCGGACCCTGGCTGCAAACCGAATTCTATTTCAACTATGGCGGCGGCTTTCATAGTAACGATGCGCGCGGCACTACGTCCACCGTCGATCCAAAGTCCGGCGATCCGATTCAGCCTGTCAATCCGCTGGTGCGCTCAACCGGTTACGAAGTTGGCGTGAGAACAGGCATTCTTCCAGGTTTACAGGCATCATTTGCATTATTCCGTCTGGATATGGCTTCGGAACTCCTGTTTGTCGGTGACGCCGGTACGACGGAAGCCAGCCGCCCGAGTAAACGGGAGGGATTCGAGGCTTCATTGTTCTATAAGCCTAACGACTGGATAATGATCGATGTCGATTATGCGCTCGCGCGGGCGCGTTTCAGCGATTTCGACCCGGCAGGCGATCATATACCCGGTGCAGTTCAGGGAGTAGGCAAGCTGGCGGTTACCATGGACAATGTGGGTCCACTCTTTGGCAGTCTGCAAATGCGTTATTTCGGTAAACGCTCGCTAATCGAAGACAACAGCGTACAATCCAACCACACCGTGACACTGAATGGCCAGATCGGTTATAAAATCGGTAAAAATGTGCGGATGACATTGCAAGGCTTCAACCTATTGAACACGCACGCGCACGCGATCGATTACTATTACACATCCCGATTACCCGGCGAACCGGCTGCCGGCGTAAGCGATGTGCATTTTCATCCGATCGAGAGCCGTTCGCTGCGCGTCAATTGGATAGCGAATTTTTAACCGGCACAACCGCGCGAGTTTGCCGCTGCGGCAAGAAAGAGATGTTTATTTTCAGCAATTATTATCGATGGCAACCGGAGGATATATGGAACGATTTACTATTTCAATGGACGATCAGCTGTTCAAGCAATTCGATGAAGTTGCACAGTCACGCGGTTACTATAATCGCTCCGAAGCGATCCGCGATCTTATCCGGGAGTACCTGGAAGCTTCCCGCTTGCAGAAGGACAACAAAGGTTATTGTATGGCAACGTTGAGCTATATCTATAATCACCATGAAAGGGATTTGGCCAGCCAAGTGACCTCGGCGCATCACCAGCATCACGATCTGACCTTATCGAGCATGCATGTTCATTTGGATCACAACAATTGCCTCGAAGTTACTATCCTTCGCGGCACCGTTCAGGATGTCAAACGCTTCGCCAATCAAATCATCGCCACCAATGGTGTGCGGCACGGCAAGCTGCATATCGTGCCCATTGAGCTTTCACAGGAAACACATGCGCATTCTGCTGTTCCTCATATACATAGCAGTCCGCTAACTTGATCAGCTCAATAATAAAAAGCCCTGCTCAGCAGGGCTTTTTATGTCAGGAAAAGCAATCCCGATTTTGTTAATGTGCATTTCCCCAATACCGGGATTTACTGGCTGCAAACAAAAACATCCACATGACCAGCACGAAAGGAAAAGTCAGCGTCGGTAAGCCGATCGGCGCCAGAAAATTCGCCAAGCCCGCTTGACAAATAATGGTCAAAATTCCCGCGAGCAAGGCCAGCAATGCGCTACCCGTGGTTGGTTTGAGAAAAACCCAACCGACCGCCATCATCGTTAAAACCGGATTGAATGCATATAGCCCCATTTCAATAAGCGTTTTATCCGCACCGAGAAATATCGGTACGACAACGCCTACGATAGCGCCTGAGAGTGCCATAAAAGCGCCGCGTAATGATGTGATCGCAATGCCGATCAGAAACAGGATACCCACAATAATGCTATCGGCAAACATGACTTCGCCAACACCTTTGGTAATTGCCGTATACCAAATGACCGCTGTTTCTTGAGTCAGGGCGGCAAATTCTGCAGTAACTACCGCAGCTGCGGCGATGTCGGCGGGAATTCCAGGTGCAGGCAATACCGGGCCACGTGAGAATATATCAAAAGAATACACCGCCACCATAAACATCCAGCATGTCAGGACAAAGGGCGATGTGGAAGCTGGAATATTGTAAGGCTGCAGAATTCTCATTAAAGCAGCGAGCACGATTGTCGATAGAATTGAGGCAAGCACTACAAACAACCACAACTGCGGCGTATTTTCCAGGAATAGAAACAAGCAGGGACCGACCAAAGTACCATTGAAGCCATATAGTCCGGCATCGATATCATCTTCCGAGAATCCCAGTAAATAAGCCGCAACAGTACTGCTTATAACGCCCACGGTCGCAGCAAGTCCGGCGGTAATTCCGCCAACGTACAATGCGATTAAAAAAATAAGACCGGTGACCGCGTTGCAACAGAAAAATACTTGACCGACGCCCCTGAAAATAACACGCAAGGGTCTAGGCATCGCCTTGTCGATTGATAATGACCAGTCCATGATGATCTCCTAAGTTTTATGGAAAGTAACCTCAGCAACCAGAGCAGCACGCTGCCCGTTCATATCTCAGTAAAATTCATCGGCTTGCTTGTTGTCTCACTTCTTCCAGCAATCCTTGTTTTACGATGAAATCGACAATCTGGTCCACGCCTTCGCCCGTATGCAGATTGGTAAAAACAAACGGACGGTCTCCGCGCATTTTTTTAGCGTCACGTGCCATAACCTCCAAATTTGCCCCAACGTATGGCGCCAGATCTGTTTTATTAATCACGAGGAGAGCTGAACGCGTAATGCCGGGACCTCCTTTGCGAGGTATTTTTTCGCCGGCCGCAACATCAATCACGTAAATCGTCAAATCGGAAAGCTCGGGACTGAAGGTCGAGGCGAGATTGTCGCCGCCGGATTCAACAAGAATCAGATCGAGATCGGGAAAATCCGCAGTCATGCGTGCAATAGCTTCAAGGTTGATCGAAGCATCTTCGCGGATTGCCGTATGCGGACATCCGCCTGTTTCCACACCCATCAAGCGTTCCGGAGGCAACGCGTTGGCGCGTAATAAAATCTCCATATCCTCTTTGGTGTAGATATCATTCGTGATGACCGCCATTTCATAGCGATCACGCATTTTTTTGCTCAAAGCCTCACATAAAGCCGTTTTTCCGGATCCAACCGGCCCACCGATACCTACTCGCAGGGGATTTGATGGTTTATTCATGTTGTTATATCCAAAAATTATGATCGATAAATTCTGCTATATTGCGTTTCATGCTGTATGGACAACAGCGACAGCCCTGGCGCCCAATTGGATAACTCTTCATCGTTGAGTTGCTGTGCTCGCAGCGCTGCCTTTTCAATCACAGGGTGCAAGGAAAGCAGTAAACTTTGTCCCGAAACCTGACCGAGTGGAACCGATTTAACGCAAACCAATACTTGATTTTCAACCATCGAAAACAACATGCCGGACAGCGCCGCCTCATGGGGTACCGCCAGCGCTTCCGCCGCACCCGCAAACGCTGTGGGAAATGGAATTTCGGATTGGCCTGCCAGGATCGCCCGCAGCGAATCATCTGCAATGCTGAGATCCATAACGAGTTTTGCCAGCGAATAACCCATCTGAATCGTTTCCGCGCGGAACTCGGCAGTGTCGCGTGCTGCAATAAAGCATTCGGTCCAATAAGTAACTGTTGCCGCATCACGCTGGGAAAAAGCTTTAAGCAGACGCCATACGATCGGTACTTCGAAGTCTGCCGCGATATCTAAATATTCCTTGATCCATATTCGTGCTGAGTTCTCGTTATGGACGCTACCATTCTCGATCGCCGATTCCAAACCCTGTGAATAGGTATAAGCGCCCACCGGCAGCGATGGGCTGGCCAACTGTAATAAACGAAGCAATGCGGCAGTTTGCAAGGCTATTCCTAAGATTGTGAGTCGGAAGGACGATGAATCTTTTGACGTAACGGTATTGGCGCCAAAGGCCCATGCGCATGATAATGACCATCGCCATGATGGTGATGCCCACCGCTGCTGCCATAGGCGCCTGATTCCGGTTCAAATTGAGCATTTTCCTCAATCACCGTAGCACCCAAGCCTTCCAGCATTTGCTTCAATACGTTATCGATATGAATACGCAAAAATCCTTCACCTACCTGTGTTTGCGTATGGCGATTACCTAAATGGAAAGCACAGCGCAGTAAATCATGCGGTGTCCGGCAGGTGATCCGGTAAGTCGGCTCATCGGCTGCAATGATTTGCACCACCCGCCCATCAGCGCTTTTGAGTAAGTCATTATTGCGTAAAACTGTGCCCCGCTCGGTAAAAATAGCGACTTCCTCGCCACATGCGAGCGCTGTTCTTAGTCGGCTGTTTTCGCGCATTTCATAAGGTAAAACCAATTGCGCGAAAACCGATTCGGCGTGATCTATTTTAGTATTCAGCGTAATCATCTGTTGTTATTATGAGCAATGAAAGACTGTAGATGACCGCTACCACTGTAACCGGCGTGGCCGGGACTGTGGTAGCACTCTACAGCGGAGAGACTTCCGGGTTTAGGAGAATGCTGCACAAGAATCCTAACGTAGTTTACTCCGCTGCCGGTATTCCTAGAAGAGAAAATATCGTTGCGCCATCGGCAACACATCTTCCGCGCCGCATGTCAGCAGTTGACCATCCGCGCGTACTTCATAGGTTTCCGGATCGACTTCCATTTTAGGCGTCGCGCTATTGTGGATCATATCTTTCTTGCGTAGATTCCGGGTATTTTTAACCGGGATAATATCTTTATCCAGTTTTAGCTGATCCACCAAACCCGCGCCAAGTGCTGCTTGTGAAGCGAAAGTAAAACATGATGTTTTGATGCCTCCGCCATATCCACCAAACATATAGCGATAATGAACGGGTTGCGGGGTTGGAATGGATGCATTGGGATCCCCCATCAGTGATGCGGCAATCATTCCGCCTTTCAGAATCATCGACGGCTTGACACCGAAGAAAGCCGGTCTCCATAGCACCAGATCGGCATATTTACCGACCTCTATGGAGCCGATCGCATGTGAAATGCCATGTGTAATTGCCGGATTGATCGTGTATTTGGCGACGTAGCGCTTAACCCGGAAATTGTCGTTTCTCGAGTTATCTTCCTGTAACGTGCCACGTTGTATTTTCATTTTATGAGCGGTCTGCCAAGTGCGCAGCACAACCTCACCGATCCGGCCCATTGCCTGAGAATCCGAAGACATCATTGAAATGGCGCCCATATCATGCAGAATATCTTCGGCTGCGATCGTTTCCTTACGAATGCGCGACTCCGCAAAAGCAAGATCTTCAGCAATATTAGCGTGCAAATGATGGCACACCATCAGCATATCCAAATGCTCATCGAGAGTGTTGACGGTATAAGGACGAGTTGGATTGGTCGATGATGGTAATACATTGTCAAGACCCACGACAGCGATGATATCGGGTGCATGACCACCACCAGCACCTTCGGTATGAAAGGTGTGTATCGTGCGGTCTTTCATCGCCGCAATGGTATTTTCCAGGTAACCGCCCTCATTAATGGTATCGGTATGAATCGCAACCTGCACATCGTATTTGTCCGCAACTGCCAGACAATTATCGATTGCGGCGTAAGTCGTTCCCCAATCCTCATGAAGTTTCAACCCGCACGCTCCGGCCAGCACTTGCTCGTCAAGCGGCGTCGGCAAACTGGTATTGCCCTTACCGAAGAACCCTGTATTCATGACCAATCCATCGGAGGCTCTGAGCATCGAATGGATATGCCAAGGACCAGGCGTACAGGTGGTAGCGGCCGTTCCAACCGCGGGACCGGTACCACCGCCCAGCATGGTCGTAATACCGTTCATCATGGCATCTTCGGCTTGTTGTGGCGAAATAAAGTGGATATGCGTATCAACACCTCCCGCGGTGATAATCAGATTCTCACCGGCAATAATCTCAGTGGCTGAACCAATAGCCATTGTGACATTCGGTTGAATATCCGGATTTCCGGCTTTGCCGATACCCGCAATTTTGCCGTTCTTGATGCCGATATCGGCTTTAACGATTCCCCAATGATCGATGATAATCGCATTGGTAATTACGGTATCCATGACATCCGCGTGATTACGCTGGGATTGCCCCATACCGTCACGTATCACTTTGCCACCACCGAACTTTACTTCTTCGCCGTAAGTAGTGAAGTCTTTTTCAATTTCTATAAATAGTTCTGTATCAGCCAAGCGAACACGGTCTCTAGTCGTTGGCCCCACCATTTCGGCATAGGATTGACGGGAAATTTTTACGCTCATTTTTTACTCCTGCAAAATTGTTGCGATACAAACTATTTCAGTTTGCCCATTACTTTTTGATTAAATCCATACACGACCCGGTCACCCGAAAGCTCGACGAGCTCCACGGTCCTCTCTTGTCCGGGTTCGAAGCGAATGGCGGTGCCTGCCATAATGTTCAAACGCATGCCATACGCCGCATCACGATCAAATTTCATGCCGGAATTGACTTCATAAAAATGAAAATGGGAACCAATCTGAATCGGACGATCCCCGCCATTGGAAACTGTCAGAGTTTTGGTTTTCCGACCAGCATTCAATTCGATTTCACCCGGCTCAATAAACACTTCGCCTGGAATCATGGGTATTCTCATGACATTCTCCTATTGCTTATTCGTTAAATAATCGGATTATGAACGGTGACCAATTTGGTTCCGTCGGGAAATGTCGCTTCCACTTGAATATCCGGAATCATCTCGGGAACGCCTTCCATAACATCTCTGCGCGTCAACACCTCTCGACCGGATGCCATCAGCTCCGCTACCGAATGGCCATCCCGAGCACCTTCCAATACGGCGCAGGTAATCAGCGCAACCGCTTCGGGATAATTGAGCTTCAAGCCACGGGCTTTGCGCCGTTCAGCCAGCAATCCGGCGGTAAAAATTTGCAGTTTATCTTTCTCTCTAGGTGTTAAATCCATCGCTTTTCTCCTGGGTAAAGTTACATTTACAACTAAGCCGCGGTCCTATCCGAAGATAAATAAAAATCCTGACCAGCAGCACTAGCGCCATTCATGTGCTCCACATCCTGGGTACAATTGCGGGGCGGCCGAGAATTTCCGGACGGAGCACCCCCCAAGTCCGCAGCATGATACGCCGCGCCGCTTCGCTCGAATTGCCCAAATAACGGACCACGGTAATCGACTTAAGCTGCGAAACGCCGGCCTGACCGGAATCACCAGCGATTTTCGCGGATTCTTCGCGCGCCAAATCGATCAATGCCTGCGGTACCGTTTTTCCAGTCAATAGAAGTGTAGCGCATACCGGTCTGCCAGATAAAGCAAGCCGGCCATGCATGGCGGAGCTTTCACCTTGCAACCGTATCTGTTCCAACCAAATCATCTTGCCATTGCGCTTGATACTCGTACGCTGCTTGATTTGACCATTATTAAATGTTTCACCCGATGCCGTACGTCCAAAACATAATATTTCACAACCCACATAGAGAGCATTATCTTCAAGGGTCACTTGATGATCGATGTCGACATTGGCATGGTTATAAAAGATGGTTTCTTGCGGCACCCATTCCAGCGCGGCACCTTTACCGGCATGGAGTGTGATTTTCTGATGCGAAGTATGACCATTGGCTTTGTACCATTTCGCGGCACCGGGTGTCGTAATCTGCGCGCTTGCAGACGTTCCGATATCAGCGGAAATCTCCAACTGATCGCCTCCGACAATGCCTCCCGGGGGATGGATAATGACAGTATGACAAACTTCCCTTCCTTCCGGATACAATGGCTTCTGTACCAGCAGCGGACCAAAATGATCTCTCGCCACTAAACGGGTAGTACCGTCAATTTCAGCAAACTGAAGCGCTAATCTTGCTTGCAATGGCTTATGAGTGGAACCGATCGCCGGTTCCGGCGAAATCTCGAGTGATGATTTATGACCATTCAGAATAGCCGGACTCCGTTGTTTAATGACTGATTCTTCTGGATATGGAGATAGAAGCATAAGTGTCAGTAAAATTAATGAAAGATCCCACAGAACTAGATCTGTAGTTGGAAAGAAATTTTAAATACATCAAGTGCCTGACCAGCCACACCCGGCGCATAATTCAGACCCTTCATGAGCAGATCGCCATGCTGATAATAAGCTGAAATACGCGCATTAAAGCCATCGATAATATAATTTAAACCGGCTTCGATTTCTTCCCGGTTACTGCTGCGATTCGGTTGAATACTAGTAAACCGGCCATAGGGTTGAAAATGCCCGATGCCGACTTTTGTTGGAAACATATAAAGGCCGGTGACAGTCCACGATTTACCGTCAAACATGCAGAAACAATCTTTATCGCCAAACGCGGCGGTCGAATAATTGGCATAAAACTGCTTGTATTCAGCATTGGTGGTAAAAACGCCTCGATTGCCGGGAAGCACTTTTTCAAATAGCAGATCTCCTGTAAAACCGAGAAAATCGCTGCGGTGTGCGAACGATCCAGCGCCATTTTTTTGATAGGACATACCGAACGCCAGCGCCAAAATATCCCCCGCTTTACCATAATACGTGCTGGAAGTGTAATAACCCGGATTCTTCTCCGGATTCAGGAAATTGTAAGTAATACGCGCAGCTGTCAACACTGAGCCGCCTGAATTGGGGCCCGTCGTATGCGTTGATTCCAGCCCGCGATAAATCCCCATCGCGTAACCCAATGTTCCCGGTACAATCTTCGGTTCCGCACTGCCCCAGAAAGTCGCACCATCGTCACGGCCATAACGTCCGGCGCCGCCATCACCGAATTTTATGCTGAAATCCTGCGAAAAAAACGGTGTTTTGAAAGCATCATGGGTTGCCTGAAAAAAGGGACCGCTCAATTCTCCCCGTTCAGTCGGCACCAGCATACGGCCGCCCCAGAAATTGAAATAACGATTGAACTCGAACTTTGCGATGGCATCGAGAATGTTGTAGGACATTCTGGGATTATCCCCAGCGCTGGTATTGTTACAAAAGAAACAATCGGTATTGACTTCGAACTTGAAATGCTCGTTAAACTGACCGTTCAAATAAATACGCGCATTATCATTACTGTATCGACCACCATTCAAATTGCCATTAAGATTTTCTGTCCATATCCCGGAACCACGATAGCCAGCTCCCAGTTTAATCCATCGCGTTTCGCTGGATTCCACCTTGAGCTTGTCGGAGATGGGTTTCATCGATACATCCACAGCGTGGGCCTGAAATGCTGTCAGAAGAAAAATGCCAGGTAGAGCAGTAACCAGAAAAAGAATCGTATTCTTAATTTTTATTTGCAAACTATTATTGCCTGTCTTCATACAGTTACTTACCTATAATGAGTTATCAAATGGACGATCGGTAATAATCATGATATATAAAGTATATATAAACTAACGTGTTACATTTTAGATTAGTTTTCCCAACCAGATAGATTTGTAATATTTTCTTTTGTTTCGTATGAATCCCAGGAAATTAAGGCGGGGTAAAACCTAATAATTTTGGAAATAACGAAGATAGTTTTGTCATTCAAACTCCAGCTAATGTGCTTTCAGCTTTGGAATGTATGCGCTATAGTGATACATGCGACAAAATGTCGGCGGCCCTGACAAAAATCTCTGGTTCAAATTTATTTACGGTAGCGTTAACGAACGATACGCACAGCATCAATAAAAAGGAAAATTCATGGCAAATTGGTTTGGCAATAATTCATTATCGATTGGACACACACCGTTGGTGCGTCTCAATCGGGTGATTGATGATGCGCCGGCATTGGTGCTTGGGAAAATTGAAGGACGCAACCCGGCCTATTCCGTAAAATGCCGTATCGGTGCAGCAATGATTGATGATGCGCAACAAAAAGGATTGCTTGGTCCGGGCAAAGAAATTGTTGAACCCACCAGCGGTAACACCGGAATTGCATTAGCTTTTGTGGCAGCAGCTCGAGGAATTCCATTGACTTTAACCATGCCTGAGACCATGAGTTTAGAGCGCCGGAAATTATTGATTGCACTCGGAGCTAAGCTGCAATTGACCGAAGGTGCACGTGGAATGAATGGCGCCATCGCAAAAGCGGAAGAAATTGTCGCTTCCAATCCTGGGCGCTATGTGTTGTTACAGCAGTTTAGAAACCCCGCCAATCCGGCGATTCATGAGAAAACTACCGGCCCGGAAATATGGAGCGACACCGATGGCGCTGTCGATATTTTTGTAGCAGGCGTGGGAACAGGCGGCACGATTACCGGTGTTTCCCGTTATATCAAGCGAACCAAAGGCAAAGCGATTGTCTCGGTCGCCGTTGAACCCACTGCGAGCCCGGTCTTATCGCAAACACGGGCCGGTGTTTCATTAACCCCCGGTCCACACAAAATCCAGGGAATTGGCGCAGGTTTTGTGCCGGACAATCTGGATTTGTCGCTGGTTGATGAAATCGAACAAGTCAATAATGAAGAAGCTATACAATATGCTCGCCGCCTTGCGCGGGAAGAAGGCATTCTTGCAGGTATTTCCTGCGGCGCGGCGGTAGCTGCTGCAGTACGCTATGCGAAGCGACCTGAGAACGCCGGTAAAACCATCGTCGTGATTTTACCGGATTCCGCTGAACGCTATCTGAGCAGCATCCTTTTTGAAGGCATGTTTGATGAACAAGGTTTGACAACATTGTGAACAGCAGTAAAAGAACGCGGGATCTCCTGCTGCGCAGCACATACCTGGATGTTGACAGCATTGTCGCCGAGCTTCGGTCTCTCCGTTTGGCTTCCCTGGAAAGCCGTAATCGGCACGATCGCCCTCCTCGTTTGCCATCGCGTAAAATTCTGGCAAGTGTCGCAGAAGGCCTCAGTGCGGCGATGTTCCCAAACCGATTAGGCTCAGCGGAGCTGGCCGACGAAGGTATCGATCATTATGTCGGACATATTTTGAACATGACACTGCGCGAGTTGATGGTACAAATTCAGCATGAATTACACTACAACTCCGGCTTGGAAATTCTGAGTGATGAAGACCGCGCGCAATCGGTGGCAATTACTCAGGCATTTGCTAAAAGCCTACCGGAGATTCGCCGCCTTCTGGAAAGCGATATCAAAGCCGCATATGAAGGCGACCCTGCGGCGCGCAATGTCGATGAAGTACTGGTTTGTTATCCCGGAATCATGGCAATCACCCATTACCGGCTAGCACATGTTTTACACGGACTAGGTGTACCACTCATTGCACGCATGATCTCGGAAATCGCGCACTCTGCGACGGGTATTGAAATTCATCCGGGTGCGCAGATCAGCGGTAGCTTTTTCATTGATCATGGTACCGGGGTCGTGATCGGTGAAACCGCGATCATCGGTCAGAATGTTCGTCTTTATCAGGCGGTCACTTTAGGAGCTAAGCGTTTCCCGGTTGACGAGAACGGCGCTTTGGTGAAAGGCAACTTGCGTCACCCCATCGTCGAAGATGATGTCGTCATTTATGCGGGTGCAACCATATTAGGGCGAATTACCATAGGACGAGGATCGACCATTGGTGGCAATGTATGGCTGACACGCAGTGTCCCGCCGGGCAGCAACATTTCACAGGCGCAGATGCGTCAGGAAATCTTTGAAAATGGTGCCGGCATCTGATTCTTCTGTACAAGTAGAAACATTTAAGATCTTCCATATATCTCATGACGACCACAAAAATAATACTCACTCTGGATGATGCCAGACTAATCGCCGCAGCCGCAGAAACGGAAGCACTGCAGAATGAGTGGCCGGTAGTAATTGCCATCGTCGATGACGGCGGTCATTTGCTGTACTTGCAGCGACTCGATAATACTCAATTTGGCAGTACCAATGTTGCTATCGAAAAAGCCCGCGCTGCGATCGCTTTCCGGCGTCCGACGAAAATCTTAGAAGAAAATATCACTGAAGGGCGACTGCATTACCTAAAATTACCTGGTGCATTACCCGTGGAAGGCGGTTTACCTATTATTATCGATAATCAGTATGTAGGTGCTATCGGCGTCAGCGGAGTGCGGTCTTTCCAAGATGCACAGATTGCTCAGGCTGGAATTGCTGCACTGTTATCCCATTTGAGGTCCCACTGAAACAGACAAGAAGATAAGAGCTTAACAAGCTTTGTATCTCTAGGCATGCCGTTCATCATCGATCTGGACCAGATAAATGAGCGTCACAACGATGACCATCACGAACCGGAATGCGGCTTGCTGTCCATTGGCAACCTCCGATTGCCACATCAAAAACCATTCTCCGCCGATCGTCATAAAACCCGTAAACCACAACAAGAAACCAACAGTTAATCCCAGAATTGCAGTACCTTTTGCTTGATTAAAGGATACGGGATCTTCAATATTCCGATACAAATGCCAGCCACCGAGCCAACAAAGTCCTGCAATCAAAATTTCTACCGCAATAATAAAGATATACGCGACGTGATGAATAAGCTGCGAGTCAATGGCGCGCCACAGCCCTTTATTGCCGGGGAAAGTGGTATCCATCGTCAATACATGACTGACAAAGAAAAAATTCGAATCGTAATCAGTGACATTGTTGAATGCCACCAATGCTGCAAAAAATGAAATCGACCAGATCAGTATAACTTTCGATAATCGCGTATACATGAGAAAAGCGCTCTCTCAATTCATTCAATGAAAGTTAAGGATTCCATTGAATCACCAACATACAGCGACCGAAGACTGAGAAGTCCGGTCCGACATTGCATTCCTAAGTAGCAATACTTTGCCGGCCAGATTTGAATAGAATAATGCTCACGAATAATATTTGGGGAATGCTGATTAATTCGGCAAACGAGATGAAGCGATAAGCGCACGGAACTCAGCAACCAGGACATATCAACCAGATAGACGAGGGAGTGAGTACCGCGCAACGAATCAATTCGCTCGTACAGTCAATTAATCAGCGTTTCCTTAGGAAACTTGCTGAATACCTGCCAATAACCAAGTGGCTTCCGGATCTTTTAGATCTTTTTGTACGTGCCAGATTTCATCGAATGCCTCCGGCTCGCCATCCGGTAAATCGCGCAATTGTCCGGTAAAGCGAACACTGGCAATCGCCATATCGCCGGTTGTCTCGACTTCTAACAAATTGGCATCAATAAACATGACTTCGGTTTGTTGCTGTTCATCACCACGTTCTTTAATTTGTGCGCTAATTTCAGCCAGCATTTCCGGGGTGGCATAGTCACGGATCTCGTTAATATCGCCGCGATCATGCGCAGCTTGTAAGCGAATAAAAGACATTTTTGCATTGCGTAGAAACGGCTCCACTTGGAAGTCAGCCGGAATATTGGGTTGCGCCTGCGATGTATTACCGGCTGATGATGAAGCCGTAGCCCCTGCATATGCGGCAGAAGGCGGAGTATTAAAACGATCCTGTGTAGCTGTACTCATTCCGGAATATTGCATCGAACCCGAGTGAGCTTCGGTTTTTGGTTTGCGCAACATGCGAATAATAAAAAATACAGCGCCTATCAATAACGCTAAAACAACAAAATCCATCATGTTAATATTTTCAAAAGCACCGCCCATAAAGAGCGCTGCCAATAAACCACCCGCAGCCAAACCAGCCAATGCTCCGCCCCATTTGCTGCCGCTCGATGCCGCTGGTGCTGCAGCGGGTGCTTGTTGCGGAGTCGGTGTTGCTTGCTGTTTGTTAACCGCTTGACGTTGTGTACCGATATTTTTACCACCACCCATACGCTTAGCTTCAGCATCAAAGGCAAGTAATCCAAAACTGAGAAAAGCCAGAGTCAGAAAGGTGAGTGTTTTTTTCATCGTTGTCTCCCAAACTGTTGTTAAAAGAATAAGTATAACACCCGGTTTACGTTACCAACCAAACCGAGCTGTTTTGATAGTAAATTTCAAAGAAAATTGCAGCAAACTCGCAGCACGCTGCACAGCTAGCGAAGAAGCACTAAATAAGGCACAGCATTCCCATCGATCCATACAATGGCATTCTGACAATATTGATACCCGATAAATTTAGCAGTCTCGAGATCCACTCCCATAACCAAGAAACTCTTTTCGACAGGCCAACACTCTAAAGGATCGATATTAACGCTCCCAACAATAGGGTAAGACCGATGGCTTAATAATTCACGCAATGAATGATGCGCTGCTTCATTCTCGTCATTACTCAGTTGCTGACTGTAAGGATTATAAGCACTAATAATGGCAGCGCAGGAATGTTTGCGTTCGCTCAGAAAGTTCGATAGTAATCGTGAAAATTGATCGATTCGTAGAGCGATAGGTTCTGAACCAATATCAACCCGATAAATTGTATTGCAATAGCTATCAATAAGATCGCGAGCAATTGCGGATGAAACCGCATTGATCTCATCGGGCGTATTACAAGGATTATTCATGCGAATGATCATGGTGATCATGACCCGAGACGGAGCCCTGAGTTGAATGTGTCAGCTCCTGATATTGTTCGTGAGTCATGCCACTCATTCTGCTAATAAACGCCACCATTGCCCAAATAGTAGCATCATCGTGACTAAGCCCCCACGCCGGCATAGCTGTCATTTTTATGCCATTTTTTATAACCCAAAAGTACGCCCTCATTTGTTCTAACGCTTTAGCTGGGTCAATTGTTGCTTCACGTTGATAAAAAACAGGTGCTTGCGGATATAACCCGATCGAGAGTTCTGTTGGCTTCATACCCGGAGCTAAATGACAGCCTGTACACATTGCATGATAGTGCGTGGCGCCAGTCACAATCATATCCATATCAGTACTATCCAGCGACGGGACTTCCATACTTTTCACATGTGCGTTGACAGAACTGATACGCATCCATTCGATCAACTTTTCTGTAACAGGCCAATGCTTTTCTGTCGCTGCGATGTTATACACGCCGGAACCGATAATAACCGCAGCTAATATTAGCGATATCAACAGTAAACTAAAGATCTTTTTCATTCTGTCACCCCATTTAGTGATTTTTATGTTTGGAATAATGGTCAGATTCCCATGATTAAGATAGGGAAGTACTGAGAATTCGTCGAGTAGAGCAAAATGCAAGGTCAATTGAGCGCCGCAAATCAGGCACATCTGATGACAAGTAGTTTCGAACGTTAATTAACACAGCAGATCACTCGCACAGACAATTATTCAGCATTTCCATAGTACTTTTATCCTGAGTTGTAATCAAACGGCATCCTCGATATCAACCATCAGAAGCATTGTTTAATTCAGCGGATAACGCTATGCTGATAGCCTAAATTATTTTTTTGAATAAGTATGGCCATAATGACACAAGATGAACAAAAAAGAGCAGTTGCTGCAGCTGCAATTCAGCATATTCCGGTTGGTTGTATCGTAGGAGTAGGAACAGGTTCAACAGCAAATTATTTTATTGATGAATTAGCAAAAATTAAACATAAAATTGAGGGAGCAGTCGCCAGTTCAGATGCGACTGCGTTACGCCTCAAAAACCATGGCATTGAAGTGCTTGATCTGAATAATGTTGCTGATTTGCCAGTATATGTTGATGGAGCCGACGAAATTACCGAACATCTGCATATGATTAAGGGCGGCGGCGGTGCTTTGACACGGGAAAAAATTGTTGCAGCTGTTGCACGTAAATTTGTGTGCATTACCGATCAAACAAAGCTTGTCAACATTCTTGGAGAATTCCCATTGCCCATCGAAGTCATTCCGATGGCCCGTAGTTATGTTGCACGCGAGATTGTTCACCTAGGCGGTCATCCGGCATTACGTCAAGGTTTTGTTACTGATAACGGCAATATCATTCTAGATGTTCATGGCTTGCAAATTATGAACCCAATTGAGCTTGAAACAGCCCTTAATCAGATTACAGGTATCGTAACCAATGGGCTTTTTGCGCGACGTCCAGCCGATACTTTATTGCTGGGGACAGATAACGGCGTACGTACTATTACTGTTTAATCAGTAAGCTGCTCTAACGAGCATATTTCATCATTGAAATGACAAAGGCTACATTTTTATGGCAAACAAAGAGCATATCTCTAAGCAATTCGACGCAGACCTCGAAGAAGTACGTACACGTGTTCTACAAATGGGCGGATTTGTCGAAGAGCAGATCGAATATGCCATTGAGGCACTGACCAGCGGAAATGAGGAGTTAATCGATCAAGTTATCACTCGAGATCATCGAGTCAATGCCATGGAAGTCTCAATTGATGAAATTTGCAATCAAATTATTGCACGTCGCCAACCTACTGCAAGTGACTTGCGCTTGATTATGATGGTCATAAAAACCATTACTGACCTGGAACGTATCGGTGATGAAGCAGCGAAAATCGCACGCATGGCTAAATTAATCTATTCTTCGGACCGGATGCATATTCCACGTTTTAATGAAATTAAGCATGTCGCAAGTATCGCTATGGATATGTTACATAAAGCACTTGACTCATTTGCACGGCTGGATTTAAACGCAGCCGCACAAATTGTCAGACAGGATGAATTTGTCGATGAAGAGTTTCGCTCTATTTTGCGGCAACTAATAACATTTATGATGGAAGATCCAAGAAAAATCTCCACGTGCTTGGAAATTGTGTTTATCGCCAAAGCAATTGAGCGAATCGGTGACCATGCCAAAAATATGTCGGAGTATGTCGTTTACATGGTAAAGGGCAAAGATGTACGTCATGTAACAGCTGATCAAATCGAACAAGAAATTAGAGAATAACAGAAATAGCGCTAAGCAATATACTTCCTTCCGGCAATTCTTTTCCTAAAGCTATTTGTATTTATTAGCGATTCCAACAATCAGCGACATTACCATCAGCACCTTGTATGCCTGTATGAGTCAATGTGAGAGTTCCGCAAATATCCCCCGCCATCGTTCCAGTCGGAATTGCTTGAAGGATGTATGTATTATCTGTGACAGCCTGTAATGAAATATTATATTGAGCTGCTCCATTTCTAGGTGATTGGACAACAGGCAAAGTTACACCGACATCATCTCCGCCTCTATTTGCTACACCATCGGCTCCTACAGTTGCATCATATTGATTATTTTGCGTATAAAACCGCTCCATGAATTGTGCATTCTCATAGAGTACAGATTTTGCAACTGCCCGGTTGGATTGCCTCACGTAATTTTGATATGAGGGTAAAGCAACCGATGCGAGAATACCTAGAATGGCAACGGCAATCATTAACTCAATTAATGTAAATCCTGTTGCTTTGATAAAAGAAAAGTTTAATTTCATAGCTCTAAAAATATTAAGAATTAAAGAAAATTTTTTGATTAAACCGTTAGTGAATAAGCTCTCGCCAAGTAATTCTACCTCTGAGCCCTGCCGCACCTTTTGCGGTAGTGGTCTGATTTAATGAGCCATTTGCTTCTGAATATACGAAAATGTCATTTGACTCACTCGATTGTCCTCTAATACGCGTAACACCGCCCACAGAGAAACCAATTTCTATCCCGGCGGATAAGCCATCGTCAAGTGAAAGAACCCGATTTCTATTGGTATCAAACGCTGGAAATGGCAACATTCCACCTGTCAGATAGTTAACTGCATTTACAAATCCCCTACCTCCAAAATCACAGGGCGATGCAGACGGCACGATCGTGGTAAAAACCAGTATTCCATCCTCCAAACTTGGAGCACCTGTGAGCCTCTCACCACTTACCGGCAAATTAATATACCAACCTTTAACCGTCGTCGAGTATAAAACAGCATTCTGCGTCAACGTTCGTACGGACGCATCTGTCATTACTTGTTGCACAAGTGAGCTCACGGCTACGGTTGCAGTCGTATTATTATCCCATACACCGTAAACGGATTGAGTATTGGTAGTTGTAGTATCTGCTGTTTCCAAATATTTGCCTGTTCCGAAGAGAACAAGTTGGCCCCCTTTTGGATGAAAGCTTACCGAAGGCGGAGAAATAATTGGTTTGGATGTACCTGATGAAAATAAAGGTGTTCCTCCAATTGCTACATTCCAGCTAGCCGGAGAAGAAGAGCTAACATCGAATTTCCATAAATTCCCTTTGATATCACCCGCATAAATTACATCAACCTTACCATTCCCATTCGAATCAAATGGAGTTGGCGTGGAAAGACCATTTCCTGTGCCAGTATCGGCAATCAGCTTTATATAATCCGTACCTATTGTCCATGAGCCATCTTCTCCACCAGAAATAAATAAAATATAGAGCACTGCTTTTCCGCCAGCACTGTTATAACCATTACCGACAATCACAGCCCATTGATTATTTTCCATTTTAACGATTTGCATAGCTTGACTGGTAAATGGATTGATTTGTGGGAGGTTATGGCTATAACCCATATCCGCATCATCATTACTCGTAAATTCCCATAATAATAAATTGGCTGCATTCGCCGCAGTAAAAGTTGGAGCTGATTTAGTAGCATCCGCTGGATTCGTTATATCCAATGCATAATATCCCTGTCCACCGCCATTTAAACTACCGACTAACACAGTTCTCCATGTTGAAGTTACGTTAGAATAAACCTCTCCCATCATTGGAGAACCATCAACAAAATAGCGATGGTTTGCTGTGTAATCTCTATCAGTTAATCTACTCAGATTTACATAAGTTGTACTGGGCACATAGACAAATAGCTCTTTGCCAGCATCCGCACTGGTACATCCAGAAGTTACGCCGGGTATACAAGCATTAAACCCATGCAACATTCCATCGTTTGCTCCCACATATATCATGGGTACACGATCTTTATAATTATTCTTAAACGCTGTGTACCCAGGATGATCCACATTGGAATAGCCTGCACTCGGCTTTCCTACATAGAGTGGGCCAGAGTTAATAATATCGCCCAGTTTAGTGGTCGGACGAACACGAAAATTATTAATTGCAGTTGCGCTAGCACAATTAAATGTTCCACTGGCATTTTCACGTGCTGCATCACCTCTCAAAAATGCCACTCTCTCGGGTCCACAGTTATCGATAACTCCCGATGCATTCTTGTTAAGAAGATCTTTTTGTGCGGTAGTTAGATTTCCGTATTCGAATGAAACTCCGTCGCTACTACCTTTTGTTATGATCACACGTGAAGAAGGATTAATCGATCCCGAAGCGAGAGATATTTCACCGGCATTCCATTCGGTTGCACCCATTACACCCGTGGAACTGATCGGAATTGAGAGCAGCTGACCACTCCAATCACCACTATTAAACTTTGCTTGATACACACGGCCATTCGTCATTAATGAATTTGAGTTGGCCGCTACTGCGGAAGCAGATCCTGTTCTGGCAACAATAGTTCTAAGCGCATTCGTTAACGCATTAGTAAATGCTGCTGGGTCAGCGGCGCTAAAAAACTCTCCTCGACTATTCACTGCTGCATGCCACAAATCATCAATTTTATTTGTATCATTTAAAGTGGGATCTGGCCAGGTTTCTGTTCCAGTTGGCAATGAAGAAAGACTGCCATTAACGCCAAGCCCGACAGTAAAATTCACCAAATGCTGCCAAAAAGCGGGGTCTTGCGAATTAGTTGGAACTTTATTAGATAAATCTGAGCGCAAATCATTCTTCCAATAACGCATTGCCACATCGGCTAATGTGTTGCTATATGCATCCGAATAGGGAAGTGCCGGAGTATAACTATATGTTGCAGGAACAGCCGGGGACGAGTTGTTAGCAATCGAAGAACCAGACTCATTGTCGGAGTTACCCACGCTCGTAAAGGAAGTTTCTGACCAATAACCATCCGTCATTAAAATATTATAATTCTGCCGGCATTCGTGCTGCGTACCACCGGTCGATCCCGGCGTTAGCCCCCAAGGTCCTTTGTCATCTGTTCGCTTAAAATATTCGCCAACTGCTAACAATGCTTCCCGAAGTGGCGTGCCTTCTGCAGGAATATCATGATCATAAAGATTGTTAAAAAAATTTGTCCGGTCAGTTCCTGTGAATTGTCGAACACCCGTTTTTACAACTGTCGTTGCTACCCCATCGATCGTCGTAGATGCTTTATTGAGTGCAGCGAAACCAACCCGCATGGTATTCCCCTGTGCGGCAAAAGCGCGCCCGATCCCTGCGCGCGCCAATAATATGCGAGACCGATAATAGGTGTACCAATTGGCAAAATTTTGAATCTCTTCCGCATAAGTACAGGTAGGAGCTGCAGCACAATCAGTACGATTGGGTCCACCGGTGTAGGTTGAAGTTGTAGATATAATCTGAACTTGCGTATAACTACTTGCAGCATTAATGCTGCCGGAGTCGTATTTGAAGTAGACTGCGGGATAAAAAGTTTTAGAGGTACTGGAAGATCGTGTTCCGTCATCTTTCAACCAACGCACCGTCTGCGTGTTATTGATTGTAAGATTACGACAACCTGCGCCAGTATTGAATGGATTATGGTAAGCACACGTGGGACTGGCATTGCTCATCAATGATCCATCTGCGTTACTCCAAGGTAGATATCTTACGGTTGGGTTGTAATAAATTTTGTTAACATAACTGGAACGTAATTTTGCGGTATATCTGTTTGTAGGATCAAAATCCACTACATAGCTGTTGTAATCATCAGCTCCGTATACACCGGATGCACGTGGAAACATGTATCGTACATCCTGGATAATCAACTCTTCCGGCATGATTTCAAAATGCATGGATCCTGAATCGTCTAGTGTAAACATTACATTCGGAGAGATATTTCCTCCCAGAAAAAGCGGACCATTTGATAATGGTGAAAGCGCGTGAGATAAATTAGTAACGATCAGAAAAACTGCGCCAATTACATTACTCACTAACAAAGAATTGCAAAAAAATACTCTCTTCATTGATATTAAGCCCCTTTCTTTTATCTCGAAGAACTATGGTCTGAATACTTCTTGTAACCACACAACCGTGCCTTGTTTTGCGCCTTGAGCTCGAATCGTGATTCGATAGTAGTACCGCAACACACCGCCGGGCGGTGTTTTCCTTATCCCCTCAATAAGATAGGTCGGCGCAGGCACCCCGACAGGCAACAAAGGTGCCGTATATGTCACACCATCAACCCTGAAGACAGTTCCTTCGACATAGGAAATCGGGCATGTCGGCGTACAATAGCTAGTCCATGACGACACAGTATCGACCACCACACCAGGGGCTTCCACACCTGAACCGTAATAACAGAATCCATCGGTACATCCAGTATCAAATTCGGATAACCCTTCGATTGGTTTCGGTGAAGTCGTTGTAGGGTCGTTGTCGCGGACATGCTGTTCAGCATAACGCAGCCCCATTTCAGCTGCTTGCATTGCAAGCAGTCGGTCCCGCATATTTCCAGACATTCGTTCTTCCACTGTTGCCATCCTTGTAGCAGTGATACCCAATAGAGTGAGTACCAGAAGAAAGATCAAACCTGTCACAAATACTGCACCACCTTGCTTATATTGAGAACTAAGATTCTTTTTCATGGCATGGAATTTATACGGTTTCGTAAATTGATAGTCGCCGTAAATGCTCGTCGCAATCGCCTATCTGAGGGAATAGCTACAGAAGCGCCATTGCAATCAAGGTAATTTCCTGCGGATACCACATTTAGTTTTTCAGAACGAATTAGTACACAAATCCGCGTGGTCACAACTTGATTCCAATCTACCGGCGACTCTGTATATTGATCGACGGATTGATCACCATTTGTGTCTATTCCATAGAACACTTGTAAATCTTCAACATTTTCCAGCAGTACCGATCCTACTGGTGCTGCTGCTGGTACAGGAGGTATATCCGCGATATCACCCTTACACTGTAACTCAGCATTCAATGTATCAAGATTAAAATGATTCTGAATTATTCTTCCGGCAACAGTTACTCCAGCACCCTCGCAATCTCTATCGCCGACAGCGCCCTCGTATTGCACAGTTAAGGTATCGGCTACGCCTCCGGTACCATTGGTACCACTGATCGCGGTTCCTTCAAAAGCAACCTTAAAACCTGTAAAAGGAATTTCTACGTGCCCTGCTTGCTTGATACTTCGTCCAATAATTTCGAGTGCATATCGGCCACTTTCTTGAAGCCGAGCATTATCTTCTTGTTCGCGAAAAATCTGACGACTGCTAACAAAAACCGTCCCGATGACTAATAGTAAAATCAACCCCAATGTCATAGCTATCATTAGCTCAACCAAACTAAAACCTTGTTGTTTTATATGCTTAGAATTTTTGGTAGACATCATTACGGAGAAAATCTTGTTAAGAAACAACGAGTATTAACTGGAGCCCCGCCTGGACAAGCAGGGTCTGATTGACCATTCATTTCTTTTTCAATCCACATAAGCGTGATCACATAACCGGTTGCCACGTCTCCATTAACCGTTCCTGCGCCACTTGGAAGTAATCTGGAATTAGCCGTATTCCATTGTGCATGATCATAGACCGCCACTTGTGTAGCATTGCAAGTATTTGTCACACAATCGTCACTTGATGGAATATTTGCGGCAAGTGCATTGTAAGCTCCAGTTGAAACCCCAACCAAATTCGCACGCATGCGATCAGCTATGTCTTCAGTTTGCTTACTAGCAATTGAACGATAATGTGCGATATTGTTACTGCGTGCACCTGACACTATCAACGCTGCCATACCAAGCAAACCAAAAGATACAATCAAAATTGTGATAAGTACTTCAATCAGACTAAACCCGCTATCTTTAAGCGGTTTTCTCTCCGAGTAAATGCGACTCATCCACATGTTCCTGTGCCCGTTTCAGTACGTAAACGACCTTGGTTATTCAATATCAATCCTTTTGAATATGTAGCTCCTCGAGCATCACATAACAAAAATGTGTCATTAAATCCTGAAGAAAAACCATTTGCTGCGAATGTAACTCTGGTTCGCGCAGATCTTAATGTATTGCCTCCAGATAGAGCGGCGTTGACATACAAGACTAGATCCCCAACATCGACAACACCATTACCATTAGCATCCGCAAATACTAACCAGCCATTCGACCATACGGTTCCTCCTGTACAACTGGTACCATTCGTGCTCGGGCACATAGTTGTTTGACTACTACGCTTGATTGCTTCGCTCTTTGCTAGGGCAATTGAAGATGCGAAATTATTGCTTTGAACAACCAATAAATTGTCTTGGGTAAACGTGCGGTAATTAGGTACTGCGACGGTAAGCAAAATACTTGCCAGACTTAATGTGACAAGCAGCTCAATCATGGTAAAACCACATTGATACTGCAACTGATTAAAAATATGATCTTTATTCATCCTCGATATTCCGATTACTATCTTATTTCTTGCTTCTAAATTAAGCCGGATTATTTTTGTCTTTTTCTAGCGGTTGTAATTGCAAAAAACTTTAGCGAAGTAACAATGAACCACTTATTTGGCCGCATGAGCAATCGATATGACTGCCTAAGATCGATATAAGATAAAATTAGATTGACCTGAGCTTTTCATTCTTGATAAATAGATAATCAATCTTTATGAGACAGGACATAATAATCATCGGCGCTGGGATCATTGGTCTTGCTTCAGCTGAACGTCTTCTGACACAAGGTGCCAGTGTCACAATTCTGGAACGAAACAAAGTTGGACAAGAATCCTCCTGGGCTGGGGGTGGTATCTTGTCACCACTTTTACCTTGGAGCTATCCTAATGCGGTAACCCAGCTTACCGGTTATAGTAATAAACTATTTCCAACCTGGACGTCCGGCTTGATGAAAAATACCGGAATAGATCCTGAATACGACAAGTCCGGCATGCTGATATTACCGCCTTTTCAGATAAACATAGCGAACGATTGGTGCGCAGCTCACGGAATGAAAATAGAACACACTATTGTTCCCATTACTCGAATCAACGAAGAGAATGCTGAACTTGCCGGTAAAAAGATTGACGATCATGCATTATATCTGCCGGATATTGCTCAAGTACGCAACCCAAGGTTATTACGCGCGCTATATAGCCGAATTACACAATTAGGCGGGAAAATTATTGAGAACTGCAATGTTTATCCATTAAATACAAAATCTCAACAAGTTACGTCTATCAAGACATCCTGTGGGGAATTTAAAGCTGATCATTTTATCGTCAGCACCGGTGCCTGGAGTAAAGAAACATTGGGGACACATGCTCTCAAACTGGATATCAAGCCGATAAGAGGTCAAATGCTGTTATATAAATTTGACACTCCACCTATAAACCACATCGTCGCAAGGGAAGATTTCTACATTATCCCGCGCAAGGATGGTCATATCCTGATCGGCAGTACTTTGGAAGATGTGGGATTTAACAAACACACGACCTCAGCCGCGTTCGAATATCTAATTGGAAATGCAAGAGAAATCCTGCCAATACTGCATCAAATGCCTGTCAAACAACATTGGTCGGGGCTGAGGCCCGCTTCGCCTCAGAATATCCCAACTATTGGACGGCATCCAAGAATTCGTAATTTATTAGTCAGTTGCGGGCATTTTCGTTATGGAGTAACAATGGCTCCCGGCAGCGCCGAAATACTGGTTAATGAATTGACGGGAACAGCGCAACCATTTGATACCGCCTTTTATCAAGCCGGTTGGAATGATCCTTGACAAATTCAAGCTTTGGGAAGAGGAAACACCACTGACTCCACCACGCCACTTAATTCTTCGATTGTTACATCTTCGCCGATTTGCTCAGCGCCGATCTGCTTAAGGCGGGATATCACTTGCTGCACCAAAATTTCCGGAGCAGAAGCTCCCGCTGTAATACCAATATTTTTCTTCCCGGCAAACCACCCCTCCTGCAACTGCTCGGCGCGATCCACCATATAAGCCTCAACATCCGCATTTCTAGCCACTTCGCATAGCCGATTAGAATTAGAACTATTTGGAGAACCGACCACGATAACCAAATCACATTGATTGACCATTTTTTTCACGGCATCCTGCCGATTCTGAGTAGCGTAACAAATATCATCTTTCTTAGGACCGGTTATCATCGGAAACCGTTTTTTTAACGCATCAACAATCCGTGCCGCATCATCAACAGATAAGGTGGTCTGCGTGACATAAGCCAAGTTAGCTTCATCTTTGACATTCAGGGTTTCGACATCCATTTCTGTTTCCACCAGATACATACCCTTGTCATCCCCCTCAATCTGACCCATTGTGCCTTCAACTTCGGGATGTCCTTGGTGGCCAATCATAATGATTTCTTTCCCTTCCTTGCGCATTTTTGCAACTTCAACGTGAACCTTAGTCACCAGCGGACAAGTTGCGTCAAAAACTTTTAACTTGCGCTCCGCAGCTTCACGACGTACTGCGTGTGACACACCATGTGCGCTAAATATAAGAATACTATCTTGCGGCACCTCATCCAAGTTCTCCACAAATACAGCACCTTTTTTCTCCAGATTTTCAACCACAAAGCGATTATGCACTACTTCATGGCGAACATAGATCGGTGCTCCATGCATCGTTAGTGCACGCTCAACAATTTCTATTGCACGATCCACACCGGCACAAAATCCGCGCGGATTTGAAAGTAGTACTTTGATCATCTAATTATTCCTCCAACATTGGATATTTGCTCTTTTATCGAGTGCATTCGCTTGAATACACGTATGTAATAACAGAAAAATTAAAAACTTGTTGACCGCCTGATAGCGCGATATTTTCCAGCACATTAAAAGTTAATCTAAGTATTTGAAAAAAATAGATGATTCATTAACTTCATATATATCTTCCACAGCAAAACTCATTGTCTTCTAATTAAAATCAGGTCTATAACTAAAAAAATTATTCACAATTGTCATTCGCATTCTGCCTCATAAGAATGTAACGGGCTGCAAATTTTAAACGAAGAAACTATCTGTTGCCATAATTCAGAAAACACACACCACGAGAAACAATTACCCATTATTTCCATTGACTTCTTTTTTGAGAAGAAAGAAGCACACTATCCATCAGAGCCGCCAACCAAATTCATTGGCACCCTGAACACGAATCGAACGTGCGACCTACCCCTTAGGAGGGGGTTGCTCTATCCACTGAGCTACCAGGGCCAATTTAGCATTCTACGCTAATCTCACACTACGAATAAACCAGATACATGGAAATTCTTTTAAGCATCTAAGCCAAATGTTATCAATACATGCATTGCGGATAACACCGAAGTAGTTATCAGCGCATTGGCATCAATCAGTATTCCGGTAAAAATGAATTTATAGGAAATGACAATGATCTACAAAAGCACCGGGAGTTATCTATTCACAACGTTTCTCAAACCCAGTAATACTACTTACGCATACCTGAAACTTTTATATTGGTATGTGGTTCTCATTAAGAAATCGATAGCTTTGAGCTGCTACTGTTATAAAGAACACGTGCACTGCGCATCCATCAATACATGAGTACTAGTACTGTCTTCGACTGGTATTATTTGTACAACAAATGGTTGCTATCCCCATCCAATTGCTACCGGAACAATAGGATAAGAATACAATACAAAACAAGCGTTACATTTGCGTTCGTTAAGGTTATACGGCTCTAAACAAAGTGATGTGACGTCGTTAAAAACAAAAAGGACTTAATATCATGGAATGGTTAGCGATTATCTTGTCAACGATGGCATTGGGATTTATGTTTTGGTTCTTTTCCACGAACAAAGCACTTCAATTAGGGCAACTTGCTCCAGATTTCAGCTTGCCTGATCAACATGGAAAAATCCACACTCTCTCGGATTTCCGTGGAAAATGGTTAGCCTTATATTTTTACCCCAAAGACGATACCCCGGGTTGCACCAAACAAGCCTGCTCTTTTCGAGACGACTTGCAAGAGTTGGCGCGCTTAGAGGCTGCAGTCGTCGGAGTAAGTGTAGACGATACCAGCAGCCATGCCGATTTTGCACAGAAATATCAACTGCAATTTCCACTGCTGGCGGATACCAATACCCAAACTGCCACACAGTATCATTCCCTCATTAATCTGGGAATTGTCAAATTCGCAAAACGTAACACTTTTTTGATCGACCCGAATGGGAAAATTGCTCGCATGTATTTATCTGCAAGTGCATCACGAAATTCATCCGAGATAATCTCAGACTTAAAAGGATTGCAAACAACCGAACCAGGGGCAAATTCGTAAATTCCCGCTTCCTGCATTGGTAGCGATCGAAAATAGCGATTCTGACAATATTATTAGAAATACCTTAGGGAAGGAGTAAAAATGGCTAATTTTACCGAAACACAATTAACTCAATTGAAAGCCGCACTTCACAAGCGTTATCTGGATTTACAACTGGAAGTCCGCAATGAACTGGCGCACACCCAGAATATTAGCGACTCGCAGCTGGCGGAGTATCTAAACCATATTCCGGATGATATTGACACGGCATTGGTTGATCGACAAATTAATGAAATGCGCGAGCTCGAAATCTCTATGAAATACCTTAGCGAGTTGGAATTCGGCGATTGCATTGACTGTGGTAATGAAATCGGGTTTGAACGTCTGCTTGTACAACCATCCGCACAGCGCTGCATTCAATGTCAGAGCAAGTATGAGAAAGATTTTCCGAAAGAATCGACGCCTTCTCTATAGAAGGGCTATTCGCAGAAATTAAGTTCTATTTTTAAGCAAAATCAACATAGCACCTCCCCCTCCGTCAATCGATCTTGCTTGACAAAATGCCAATACATCGGTGCATTGAATCAACCAATTACCGATTCTCGTTTTTAAGACAGGCTCGCGATCTTTTGAACCAAGCCCTTTACCGTGGACAACACGAATGCAACGGTATTTATTTTGTACGCAACTTTCCAGAAAGAAACTTAATTCTTGCCGTGCCTCATCGCGTGTGAATCCATGCAAATCCAATGTTTCTTCGATTCTCCAATACCCTCGCCGTAATCGCTTCAGTGTTTGAACAGATATGCCTGGCCGCATAAAAGACCACGCATCGCCTGCTTCCATCTCGATTTCGATATGATCGGAGAGATTGTCCGCTAACGCCGTTTTATCGGTATATCTTTGTTTCTGTGGAACCGGTGAAACCTTCGCACTGCTTTGCGGCAGCTTATCCGAAGCGGGTAAGGGCGCTACATCGCGCATGGCAATGTGAAATAGCGCTTTTTCATCTTCATCATTGGCAGAGTCACTACACGTCATTGTCGTACTACAAATTCACTTCGAAATGAATCCGGATTCACTTCTTCAAATTATCCAGATATTTCTCCGCATCCAATGCGGCCATGCAACCACTGGCAGCACTTGTAACCGCCTGCCGGTAAATATGATCTTGAACGTCACCGGCTGCAAATACTCCCGGTATGCTGGTCGCAGTCGCATTCCCCTGACCACCGCCACGAGTCACGATATAACCATTTTCCATTTGCAGTTGCCCGGTAAAAATATCGGTATTCGGCTTATGGCCGATGGCGATAAAAATTCCCTGCAAATCGATTATTTTTGTCGATTGATCTTGCGTACTTTTGATACGCATGCCGGTAACACCGGATTGATCACCGAGCACTTCATCCAGAACATGATTCAACGCCAGCTTGATATTTCCATCGCGCACTTTATCCATCAGCTTGTCGATCAGAATTTTCTCCGAACGGAATTGATCACGCCGATGCACTACCATGACGCTGCGAGCAATATTGGCAAGATACAAAGCTTCCTCAACAGCTGTGTTCCCGCCACCAATTACAGCAACATCTTGACCCTTATAGAAAAAACCATCACAGGTAGCACACGCCGAAACACCGCGCCCCATGAATGCCTCTTCCGATGGCAACCCAAGATACTGCGCGGAAGCTCCCGTCGCAATAATCAGCGCATCGCAGGTATAGCTCGCCTGATCACCAATCAATGTAATCGGTTTTTCTGTCAGCTTCGCGGTATGAATATGATCAAAAATAATTTCCGTATCAAAACGCTCGGCATGTTTCTGGAATCGCTCCATCAATTCCGGTCCTTGCACCCCCATCGCATCCGCCGGCCAGTTATCAACATCGGTTGTCGTCATCAACTGCCCGCCTTGCGCCAAACCGGTGATTAATACCGGTTTTAGATTCGCCCGTGCTGCATAGACTGCTGCAGTATATCCCGCAGGTCCGGAACCAAGAATAAGCAGTGTACTGTGTTTAGTGGTTGTCATAGTTTAGTTACGAAGTAGATCAAGAACAATATTGTACTCGTAAAAAATTAAATTGCCTTCCCGGGCTTTTTCCGTGGCTATCATCGCGGATTGCTCTGCAGCCGATTTTTGATTCAACAATAAATCGCTCTTGTTCAATTCCTGATCGGGGAAATACATCTGAGTTGTTAATGCCATATAGCCAGGTTTAAATATCTTCAAGTGAATATGCGGTGGCCTCGTCCAAGTATTACTGGCCGGATAAGCACCGGGCATCACTGTCTTAAAACGATATAAACCATTATCATCTGTCCGGATCACCGCCCAGCCTTGAAAATTATGATCGAGCTTGGACTTATTGGGATCGCGGGGATGTCGATATCTCCCATTGGCATCCGCTTGCCAAATATCAAGCATTGCTTTCCCAACCGGTCTACCGGAAACATCGATCACTCGACCACTGATCACAATATATTGACCATCTGCATGAGCAATATACCCCTCGATTTGTGTCAAATCAGCATCTTTATCTTTCTGATTTGTGACCGGATAAAATGGTCCCTCCGTTTCGCTGGGCGTAGGTATCAACGCTAGAGCCTTAGCGATACCGACCCTCATTCCCAGAATGCTAGCCACACTGCTAATCAGACTTAACTGCAGCAATTTTCTACGAGTATATTTTTTCATCGAACTTCAACCACCATTCCGTGAGCACTTTACTCATTAAATTGAAAAGAAATAATCAAAATCCTAGGTTGAAACGATTACTGCGCCAATCGTTTAATTAATTTTGATGATACTTGTCACGGTTTGTTCAAAAAACGATCTTTGACATTCATGAATTTCTGCGATGCATCAAACACTTTTTCATTCGAAACACCGGAAGATTTCCTAGAATCGTAACTGAATTACAGACTCAGAAAAAATGATAATTCGGAAGAACCGGGGTCTGCGCTAATAAACTACAACCGCTCCTTTTAACCTTCAGTTCTTCGCTTAATTTGAAAAACAATCTATGGCGAAATTACTCGGGATGACAGTACTTGAGTAGTTTTAAGTCAAGATAATGAGACCATAAAGAAATAATAACTTATGACCGGCAATAGCTTACCGCAATTTTCCACGAACAACCCGGACAGATTCCGGATTTCTCACAACAAGCTTCCCATCACTCCCCACAAGATTCCCACAGTTACAAGCAGATTTGATGAATGGCAAGGAGTTAACTATTTCCGTGCAATCCAAACATTCATAATATAAATCGCCACTGGTTGGAAGTGCCGCCGGATCTGGAACAGGCTCTACGGGATAGAAGTTATAAATCTTACGCATATCGATTTTCAGCATTTTCTCTCCTTAGATGAAGGTTATTTGTTTCGCTAGGTTAACGGCAATCATCCATAGAATTGTAGGGGCATGCATCTACATGGAGGTAAGAATTTACTGATAATGACAGCTTACAGTATAAGAACAACGAAATTTGATCCACATCAAACGACATCATAAACAGAATCCAAAAACACTGAGATTAAGGTAAAATGATTTGGTTAGGTTCGTGTGGCTGGGCCAACATCAAGTGACTGAAGAATCAATAGATACATAAATCAGAAATTTTTAATAGAGGAAAATCTTAAATGAAGGTTAATAAAGGAGTTATTGGCGTTATTGTTCTTGGTGCCGCTTTAGTTGGATGCGGTAGTGGTGGTCTTCCTGAAGCGGACTCAGTCAATTGTGCGGGAAGAGGCATGGAAAAAGCGTTGGTTGAGTTCAAAAACAATGAACCCGCACGGCAAGCATTCTTAGATAAATGTAATGAAATAAACCAAGGAAAGTAACTTTTGGAAAGTTTTAAATTAAAATCACTTTCTCAGTAATATCAGTTTCTAAGATCAGTCAACGTAGGGTGATTGAGCCAGATTGCATTAAATCGAGATGATGTCTTAAATCTTAAGTAATTCGGATTACTCATCCTACATTCCGTTTTTCTTCGTAATGAGCCAGTAAACAAAGATTTTAATCCTGTTGATCTGATATTCACCGATTAGACACTACACGTGAAGGCAGTAACACCCGGATTGGGCGGGAACCGATGGTGAATTCGATCGTGCTCTCGCCCTCGATATCCCGGTTGCGGAAATAATCACCATCCACTTGTAATGGATAGGATTGTTCATGCAAAGTGCAGGCAATATGTTTCCCCGAATAATATTGCATCGGCAGATTGGCGGGTTTGTGTTGCAAGATTTTCAGTGCCTTGATCAATTCATGTTGGTGCCGCGCGCCGGGTAAGAAGCCGATCACAAGTTCATTTTTTGATGGATTTGCACTCGGCACCAGTTGCAAATTTCTGGCGTATGCAGAACTATTCGCTACAATGAGATAACCGGATTGATGATCGATAACGATTTGTTCATCCACTTGCACTGAAATCTTCGGATGGTGCAGCGAACACAGAGCCTTCAAGCCATGCCAAAGATAAATCGAATCATTCAGCGGGCCTTTACGCTTGCCGATGTTTTTGACGGTTAACGAATCCAACCCCATCGAAGCCATATGAAAGAAAGGTTTGCTGCCTTTAATCCCTCGACCGCTGATCAAACCATAATATTGCTGTATACAAAAACCGGCTGCAATCGCCTGCAAAAGGTCATTCGCGCTGGCACTCATTTCATATGAACGGGCAAACAATGACTCATTCCCCCCGGGGACGGCATAAATCGGCATATCGGTTTTATCGATCAGATTCAGTAGTTTTCTGACCGTACCGTCGCCGCCAACCACCACAACAAGATCATTCTCTTCGATCTTGTCAGCAATGCGCGAATATCCCTTGGCTTTTTTCTCGGATGGCAGTACCTCCACAACTTTACCCTGGCGCATCAGCTCTTTTGCCAATTCAACCGCCGTTACTTCAGTGTTTCCGGCACTGGAAATCGGATTGAAAATAATCAGGATTTTTTGCGGCGCTGGAATCTTGATGATCAACGGACTGGATTGAAATAATAAATTTTCATTTCTCAAAGAAAGCGACATATCAAAAATATATTTAGGCAAGATCCACGGGGATTATTTTGACTTCCGACCAAATCTGATGACACCAGGATTGATCGATCGGCGGCATCCCGGCTTTAATCCACTCCACCAAATGCTTGGCCGTATTGGGAAATGTCACGCGTAGCGCCTTCGTGATATACAGCCATTCCTCAATGATCGCTGCATCGACTGTCTGCATCGTATGCCCATAACCCAAAGCTCTTAAAGCAGCGGCATTGGATGCTTGTTCCAATTGAGCGTGCACGGGTTTCACCAGAATTTTCTTGCCTAACTGCAGCGATTCACTGGCCAGCTCAAACCCGGCATTACAAATAATACCGGCGCAATCCGCCAGGTCTTTTTGGAATCCAGCGAGCGATAAGGGCTTGCAAAAAATATGTGCAAAAGGCGATGGAATCACTTCCGGTGAATAAATATGAAACTCAAAATCTTTAAAACGTGAGAAAAGCTTGATGATATGCTGCTGGTTTTCGAATGGCAAATAAACGACTATTTTATTTTTCTGCAATTGCTCCGCATTAAAAGGCGTTTCTATGACCGGCGGCAACAATGGTTGATCGAAATGATGCCAGTGCAAGCCGATACCTAAATCGACCGGCGCAAATTTTTTTAACACCAGTTCAGACATCGGATCGCTACCGGCGCGCGGTATGTCGTATTGAAACGCGTATTGATGGCTGAAGCCAACGGTTTTTTTACCCTGCCGTCTTGCAGCCCAGGAGGTAACCGGCTCGAAGTCGCAAATCACCAGATCATAGTTACTCAAATCCAGCGCGCGAATATCCTTCAAAAAACGCAGCGGCTTTGATTGAAGCACTGTCCGCAGATGATTGATCTTACCGTTATTGGTATTGAAAGTCAGTCCTTCACGCCACTGATGACCGTTAAAAACCTCCATGTCGAAGAACTTGTCTTGCGGCCTGCCGGTAAATTGATACGTCACTTCCAGATCAGCCGCCCGGAATTCCCTCGCCATGATACGACCACGCGTAATATGGCCATTGCCTGTTCCTTGAATACCGTAAAAAATTTTCATTTTATAATTTCAGATCAGAGTCAATGATTTTACAAATCATGAAGATGTAAAATTCTAGAGACTCTGTGTGACAGTGGCATGACCGATTCTTGGCACCGGAATGACAATTCGGTTACGGGTGCACAAAACTGTCATTCAACCGGGATTGTTCAACCATTGTTTGATTTGCGCCTGGTTCCGGCGATACCACACCCCGCCGATGGCCAGCGCTTTCTGCTGAATTGCCGGATCCTTGGCGGAATCCATGTAATCCGGCATGTTGTAGTCTTGCAAGTAGTCGTTGATATAGAGCATCTGATCGCCAAGCACCAGCTCCGTATTATTGGCATTGGAAATCATCTTTTCCCTAAGAATCAACGAAGCGATACCGGATGCGGACCATTGCAACCCGCCATAGCGGCAGGCCTTCAAACCATCCATCGTAAATCTACGCCAACCGGATCCGATTGAAAGCATCCGGATGCCAGTATTCGGCCAGTATCTCTGCGCATACAAATAAGCGCTCAATCCGGGATTATTCATCCCGACCCCGCCGTCGATGCGCCAGTCGCCGTCCTGCAACCGTACCGGCGCATAAAATGAAGGCGCTGCGGTACACGCATCCGCGATTTCATGCAACCAAAAATCCGTCCGGGCGGAATTGGTAAAAACCTCCAGGAAATCACGGCTCAGATTGAAGCAAGGAATAAAAAGCGGTTTCTCTAACGAGGAAAGCTTGCAATCTTGCAGCGCCGCTTGCAGCACCTTTCTTTTCGATTCGCTTTGAAACTTCGGACGTAGCTGAAGTTTGCTGAGAAAACGGCTCATGCCATGTTCAATCATCATTGCCTGCAGCAACCGCTCTTTGACAATTTTGTGCACGAGTGCTTCAGCGCTGGTTTTCTGACCTAAAATCAAACAGGCGATCAAACCGCCGGAGGAAGAACCGGCGATCATATCGAATCGTTCGTAAGTGGATATGCCGGTGTCTTGTTCCAGACAGGCCAGCACGCTCAGTTGTATGAGCAGATGACTGCCGCCGCCGTCCAGGCTCAGCAAAAATCTAAGCGGCTTCTCTGCTGGCAAGTAATTGTTCCTGAACTAGATTTTGGTACTGTTCAAAGCGTTCGTTCCAGAATACAAGCTCCAGTGAACCGTCCGGATGTTCCAGCAGCGTCGAGCAGCTTTCCACCCAATCGCCATCGTTACAGTAAAGCACCGAATTGATTTCCCGTAACTCGGCATGATGAATGTGGCCGCACACCACGCCATCGACACCTCGCTCCCTGGCAAGATGCGCCAGCGCGTCTTCAAAACTGCTGATGTAGCTGACCGCATTCTTTACTTTCAACTTCAGGTAAGCGGAGAGCGACCAATACGAATAGCCGAAGAATTTGCGCAAGCCGTTTAAATAATGACTCAGATCCAGCAACGTGTCATACGCGACATTGCCGAGCTTCGCCAGCCAGCGGCTGTGTTTGACGATCATGTCGAATTCGTCGCCGTGCATCACCAACAACTTTTTGCCGTCCATGGTGGTATGCACGTAATCCTGATGAATCTCGACATTCCCGAATACATGACCGGCGCAATCGCGTAACGCTTCATCATGATTGCCCGGCACATAAATCACTTTGGTGCCGTGTTTGGCTTTCCCCAGAATGGAGCGGATTACATTGGTATGCTGTTGCGGCCAATAGGGTGTTTTTTTGATGCTCCAAAAATCGACAATATCGCCAACCAGAAACAGATAATCGGTTTCGACCGAATGCAAGAAATGCAACAATGCCTCCGCCTGGCAACCGCGGAAACCGAGGTGCACATCGGAGATCCACACACTTCTAACTTTGATTGGCGCTTTATCTGTCATCATGAATGCCCTTATAGGATATTGATGACACGGAAGTTTAGAGCGGTATTGTTAAGCGCATTTGAACAGTTGATGAAATATTTATGAACTTTTGATGAAGCGATCAGACCCTGAAGCAGCAAGCGGAGAACGATCTCACGCCGTTGACCGGATAGGCCTCACCCGCAACGATTTGAAAAGACGATGAATCCAATCGAGCATCCTGAACCAGCAACGTATCGACTGCCAGTAATTCGCTCGCGATATCCGCAGGTTTCAAATCGCAGCGGACGCCACGAATCAATCCAATCAGTTTCAACGAATCCAAGCCAAATGAGTCATCCAAGCTCAGCGATTCAAAATAGACCTTCTTGCCGGAGGAATCGATTTGGCAAAAGTGATCGTGCAAGCGGCACATCATTCGAATCTCTTTTTCATATTGCCAGCTCGCAAATTTTGCCGCGATGAATGCTTTCAAATCGGGCTCGGAAAATCCACCACGCTGCATTGCGGCATCAACATCTGAGCGAAAGCGCTCGGGCTGATAATGAACAGGAATCATCAGGTCATCGGGAATTTCAAACACCAACGCCACACCACGTTGATGATCGGCATAATGACTCCACAGCACGGGATCGTGATAGTTTTCGCAAAAACAGATGGCACCGTATCGATCATTCGCTTGGTTCTTGAAAGCTTCCAGCTTGATCCGGGCATCCGCATCGGAAAAATCCGTAGCACACAATTGAAATGGATCGTTCAGTTCATTGATGCGCGCAATTTTCAAGCGGCGGTCACGCATGGCTCGCAGCGTGAATTCGGAAGACGTGAAGTGGTAAACGATCATGGGTAAATTGCTCGAAGTAGTATTTTCATAACATCATTCCTATTATGCCCGGCTTGGCGGCCAGCATTCTTATCCTTTAGAGAAGCTCTGAAATAGTATGATTTCTTAGGGAAACTCTGAAAAAGTGTGATATTTTTTAAATTTCTCAGAATCCTCATTATAAAAAAGACCGAGATGCGCAGAGGACAATCAAACTCGCCGTAAATCTCATGTTTTTTGTGACAGCAGAGTTTTTTCTGCAATCATTTTGTATGTTAGGGGCGCAGCTCTCCTGTATAGCCCGCATCAGCACTGACGGTGCTTTCCTCGCCGTGCAGTAGTTTGTCGACCTGGGTAACGTCAGCTACATTGGCGGGCGTACCCACGACACTGTGCACCAAGCCCGGTCTCTCATCGACACCAATGTGAGCCTTCATCCCAAAGTAGTACTGATTGCCTTTTCTGGTCTGGTGCATTGCCGGATCACGCTTGCCATCTTTATTCTTGGTTGAACTGGGTGCATGGATCAGGGTGGCATCAACAATAGTACCCTGACGCAGCGACAGACCGCGATCTCCCAGATAACCGTTGATGACAACAAGAATCTCTGCTGCCAGATTGTGTTGCTCCAGCAACCGGCGAAAGTTAAGAATGGTGGTTTCATCCGGAATCCGATTCAGGTCAAGATCAGCAAACTGGCGCAAGATCATAGTCTCATACAGCGCTTCTTCCATGGCCGGATCACTGTAACCAAACCAGTTCTGCAACAAATGCACTCGCTGCATTGCCATCAGGGGATAGCTGGGGCGGCCGCCTTCTCCACGCGGATAATACGGTTCAATCAACCCGGTCAATCCCTTCCATGGCACTACCTGTTCCATCTCCTTCAGGAATAATTCCTTGCGGGTCTGCTTGCGTTTGTTCGAGTACTCAGCGTCTGCAAAGGTTATCTGTTTCATTGGTTGGCTTTGAAGGGGGAAATACCTGTATTTTGTCAGATCAATCACCGTTCGGTACTTCTTCAGAGCTTCCCTAGGAAGGCGGTGTCAAGTGCTGCAGTAGTCCCTACTCATTTATCAGGTGCAATTATTGATCATGTGTGTCAAAAAACTCTAGTAGGTGTCAGCGCTTACAGATAATTAAACCGATAGATGGAATAATGGAATCTCATGATTCTTACTTTTCATGAAAAACCGCACCAGTCAGTGCAATGGCATACGGATGGCTGGAAAATTTTAGAACCCGGTGAGACCTACTCCTTCAGTGAGGTATGTTGATTTTCATGGAGTCTGAAGTCTCACAAAATGAAGACATGAAATGGAGGAAGAAGATGGGATTACCGTGCACACAATATAGTCAGGAATTTGGAAAGGAATCAATTAAATTTTTCAAAGAAAGTGAATTGACGCTGGTTGAAGCGGCAAAGCGACTGTCATTACCGAAAGGGACGCTAAAGAACTGGGTTTATGCTGACAAACGGGGAAAACTCGCTGTAATAGGCAAGCGTCAGAAGGCGCTGACTGTGTTCATGTGTCAACGACTCGATGTATCCGAGAGTGGTTTTCATGCACGAAGCTCTCGCCCGCTTTGTAAACGTAAGCAGGAAAATGCAAGACTGGAAATAGAAATACTGGGCGCACACCACCGTACACGGGAGACCTACAGTGCGAAGCGCTTGTATCATGACTTTTGGCGGATCACGGGATACAAACCACGTCATACCGCGTTCGAACATTGCGCAAGACTATGGACTCCATTTTGACAGTGCACCTCACCAATAGGAATACCTAACACAACCTGCGGACGGGAGGGAAAGGCTTGACCAGATCAAATAGTATCGTTATGCGAAAGTTCTGTCCTATCTATGCGTTTGTTAGGAAAGATATATCTGCACCGTTAAGCTGCACCATGCAGACTTTTTGGTTCTCATTAAAATAGAAAATAGACTTGGTCTTGCTTCCCCTAACAAAATACTTTGCCCCCTGACAACCTAAATGATAGAAAAATGATTACTAAATTATCCGTAGTTCTAAGCTTAATCGCCGCTCTGTTTTTGAATGGGTGTAATCATGCAGAACATGAAACGCATCATGAGTCGCCAAAACTTGAGGCAACGACACCGTTCCGTAAAGACGTTTCTTTACCTAGTCAATATGTCGGTCTGATTAAAGCTATTATGCATATTGAAATCCGCGCTTTGGAAAAGGGCTACTTAGAGAGTATTTTTGTGGATGAAGGGCAGTGGGTAAAAGAAGGACAGCCCATGTTTCAACTTATGGCCAAAGTTTATCAGGCAGAATACCAAAAAGCGAAAGCCGAAGCGCAATTTGCAAAGGTCGAATACCTTAATACCAAAGGTTTGGCTGATGAGAATATCGTATCGCCCAATGAGCTTGCTTTGGCAAAAGCAAAACTGGACAAGGCTAATGCAAGGGTGATGTTAGCGCAAACCCGCTTGGGTTTTACCGATATCAGAGCACCTTTTGACGGAATTATGGGTCATTATCATGCCAGGATCGGCAGTCTTCTCGATGAAGGCGAGTTGCTGACGGAACTATCTGATATCAGACAATTGTGGGTCTATTTCAACGTTCCAGAAGCAGACTATCTGCATTTTAAAATGGAAGAAGGCGACAAACAGGGTGAAGCCGTACAACTAAAATTGGCAAACGGCAACATTTATGATCACACGGGTGTCATTGAGACGATTGTAGGTGATTTTGATAGCAATTTCGGCACTATTCAATTTCGTGCCTTATTTCCTAACCCTGACAAAATTGTCAGACATGGTGAGACAGGAACCATCCTTTTGACCAAGCATTACCCAAATGCCATGATTATTCCGCAAAAAGCGGTGTTCGAAATCATGGATAAAAACTACGTCTACGTCATCAATGAAGAAGAAAAGCTGGAGCAAAGGCTTATCCATATAGAAGCCGAGATGACAAAACTGTTTCTTATTAAAGAAGGCCTTAATGAAAGCGACAGAGTGTTGCTTGAAGGTATACGAAGAGTTAGTCCTGGAGACAAGGTGAGTATCAATTTAAGACCGCCCGAGGAGATTGTCCCGGAGTTAGAGTTGTATACCGAATAACTGTTTAGTTTAAGGATTAAACCATGTTTAGTATCTTTCTTAAACGCCCTGTGATGGCGATTGTGATATCACTGATGTTCTTGTTTATGGGTTTATTGGCGATGAAATCATTGCCAGTCGCCCAGTTTCCAGATATTGCACCGCCTCGGGTCACGGTTTCGCTATCATTTCCCGGTTCCAGTGCCGAAGTATTGGTCAAATCGTCTTTGATCATCCTGGAGCGTGCTATCAATGGCGTGCCCGGCATGAGGTACATCACTTCGGATGCAACCAGCGCCGGCGAAGCGACCATTCAAGTGTATTTCGATCAAGGCGTTGATCCCAATATTGCGATGGTCAACGTGAAGACGCGTGTGGATCGGATGACGAGCAGGCTGCCAGCACTGATGAACTTGGAAGGCGTGTTCGTGAACTTCGTCCAGCCCAGCATGCTTATGTATGTCAATCTCTTCAGCACGGACAAAAACGCTGATCAGAAACTTTTATATAATTACGCCTGGGTCAACGTCATTCCAGAGATTCAGCGCATTAGTGGAATCGCCCAAGCGAACATACTGGGTGCTCGCCAATATGCGATGCGCATTTGGCTGAACCCGGAGCGGATGCGAGTCTATCATGTCTCGGCAGAGGATGTGATGAATGCCATAGGAGAACAAAGCGTTATCGGACGTCCCGGTCGTCTCGGGCAAAGCACAGGCAAAGCCGCCGAGTCCAAGGAGTATGTGCTGGTCTATAAAGGGCGTTTCAATAAGCCGGAAGAATACGAAAACATTGTTATCCGGGCTTCTCCGGAAGGTGAGATTTTGCGCCTAAAAGATATAGCTGAGGTCGAACTGGGTGTTTCGTCTTTCAATATTTACTCTGATAAAGACGGATACCCTTCGGCGTCTATCGTGCTTAAGCAAAATTACAACACTAACGCGCAAGAAGTTATAGCGGAAACGAAGGCAAAACTGGAAGAATTGAAAAAATCCTTCCCGGAGGGTATGGACTACGCAATCAACTATGATGTGTCGCGTTTCGTCGAAGCGTCCATCGAACAAGTGTTACACACCTTGGTAGAAGCCTTCATACTGGTTTCCCTGGTAGTTTTTATTTTTCTTGGCGACTGGCGTTCTACTTTGATCCCCATCCTCGCGGTACCGGTTTCGCTGGTTGGAGCATTCGCCGTTATGTCCGCGTTCGGTCTTTCTATCAACCTTATCACCTTGTTTGCTTTAGTGCTGGCTATTGGTATTGTGGTCGATGATGCCATTGTGGTAGTGGAAGCTGTGCATGCAAAAATGGCCGATTTGCATTGCGGCGCTTATGAAGCTTCTCGAAAAGTATTGGGAGAAATCGGCGGCGCCATTGTAGCGATTACGCTGGTCATGGTATCGGTATTCATTCCTATTGCATTTATGCCAGGACCGGTTGGGGTGTTTTATCGAGAATTCTCTATCACTATGGCATCGTCGATCATTATTTCAGCAATTGTGGCGCTATCGCTTGCTCCGGTATTGTGTGCCATGATTCTTAAAAATACTCATGGTCAGCCGAAACGAAAAGATCCCATCAGCCTTTTCATCAATGGTTTTAATTTTGTTTTTGAAAAAGTCACCGCGCGTTACACCCGATTGATGAACGTCATGGTCACCCGGCGCATTGTCACGCTTTTGATATTGGCCGTGTTTTCCTTCGGTATTTTCGTGGTCAGTAGAATCTTGCCTTCCGGCTTTATTCCCGGCGAAGACCAAGGCATGATTTATGCGATTATCCAAACGCCGCCCGGCTCAACCATCGAAGTAACCAACAAAGTGGCACGAGAACTGGAAATGCTAGCTGAAAAAATCGACGGTGTTCAATCAATTTCTTCTCTGGCTGGGTATGAAGTACTCACTGAAGGTCGCGGGTCAAATGCAGGGACCGTTATTATCAATTTGAAAGATTGGTCAGAGCGTAAACATTCTGTAACGGAGATTATCGAAGAGTTGGAAGAAAAAAGTCATGACATGGGTGCGGTCATCGAGTATTTTCAACCTCCGGCTGTGCCGGGGTACGGCGCGGCATCGGGTTTGTCATTTCGCTTGGTAGATAAGACACTAGATACAGACTACTATGAATTCGATGAGCTTACCAAAAAGTACATGAAAGCATTGCGTGAACGTAAAGAGCTGACCGGTTTGTTTACTTTTTATGCGGCCAATTATCCACAATACGAACTGGTCATCGACAATGTGCTTGCCATGCAAAAAGGGGTTACAGTCAAAGATGTGATGGATCAGCTGAGCATCATGATCGCCAGTACCTATGAATACGGCTTTATCCGTTTCAATAACTTTTTTAAAGTATATCTTCAAACCTTGCCGGAATTTCGGCGTAGCCCCGAGGAAGTGCTGAAATTATTTGTGAAAAATGATAAAGGTGAAATGGTACCGTTATCCGCCTTCACGACCATGGTGAAAAAGCAGGGACCCAACGAGCTCATGCGTTTTAACCTCTATAACTCGGCAGCAATTCGCGCTGAACCCGCAAAAGGTTACACCACCGGCGACGCCATCAATACAGTCCTGGAAGTCGCAGAAGAGATCCTGCCAAAAGGTTTTGACATTGCCTGGGAGGGCTTATCATATGACGAAGCCCGCCGGGGCAACGAAGCAGTGGCGATTTTCTTTGTCGTTATCTTGTTTGTCTACTTGGTGCTGGCCGCGCAATACGAAAGTTTTCTTTTACCCTTGGTCGTAATACTTTCTCTGCCTCCCGGTATTTTTGGTGCTTTCCTTTTATTAAATGAATTAGGGCTCGCCAATGATGTGTATTCACAACTGGGAATGGTGATGTTAGTTGGTTTACTCGGGAAAAATGCAGTATTGATTGTCGAATTTGCATCCCAGAAGCAAGCCCAAGGCATGACGGTTATGCAAGCAGCGATTGCGGGTGCACAAACTCGTTTCCGACCGATTTTGATGACGTCATTTGCTTTCATAGCTGGGTTGGTACCCTTGGCGATGGCCACGGGAGCGGGGGCAATCGGCAACAGGACAATTGGTACCTCAGCGCTGGGTGGGATGATTTTCGGTACCGTGTTTGGTGTCATCATTATTCCAGGGCTTTATTATATATTTGCCAAAATAGCCGAAGGTAGAAAATTAATTAAAGATGAAGACCTTGACCCCTTAACCGAGACTTATAAATATGGCCCTCCAGATGAGATTAAAGATGAAGACATTGGCCCCTTAACCGAGACTTATGACTATGTTCCTCCAAAAAATGAGATCAAAGACTAAAATATTTCAGATTATTGCTTCAAGCGCGTTGGTACTTACGCTGCAAGCCTGCATACCTGATTCGTTCATCAAAAAAGAAGACACACATCTTCCCACTGTTTTTAAAGAAGGTGTTTCGGATGAGGACAATGCGGCAAATATTAAATGGGAAGATTTTTTTAGTGACCCTAATTTAGTAAGCTTGCTGGATATAGCTGTTGAAAATAATAAAGAAATTAATATCATGATGCAGCGTATCAATATTGCACGGAATGAAATTCAAGCACGCCGAGGCGCATACTTGCCATTTGTAAATATTGGTGGTGGTGCAGGTAAGGAAAGAGTCGGCGAGTTTACACGCTTTGGCGCTGTTGAAGAAAATCTGCCAGTAAGGGAAGGCCGGCATTTTCCTAGGTACGTGGGGGATTATCACTTTGGGCTGTTTTCAACCTGGGAGATAGATATATGGAAAAAGTTGAGGAATGCGAAGAAAGTCGCTGTTTTCGAGTATATGGCGTCAGAAGAAGGTAAAAATTTTTTAGTGACTAACCTGGTCGCTGAAATTGCCCATTCGTATTATGAACTACTTTCCTTGGACAACCAGCTTAACAATTTAGAGTCAAATATTAGTATCCAGAAAAATGCTCTGAAGTTGGTCAGGCGCCTGCAAGAGTACGCAAGAGCAAGTACACTTGCCATCAAACGCTATGAAGCAGAAGTGGCAAAAAACAAAAGCAAACTATACCAAATTAATCAGAGCATTACTGTTGTTGAAAATCGGATAAATTTTTTGCTAGGGAGGACGCCGCAACCTATCCAGCGTACTTCTGGTAGTTTTATGGAGTTCAAACCCTTCATGCTTAAGACAGGCATTCCGTCACAATTGCTGCAAAATAGGCCTGATATTAGGCAAGCAGAGCTTGAGCTATCGGCGGCGGCATTAAATATAGAGGTGGCCAGAGCTGAATTCTATCCCTCCTTTGGCATAAGGGCTGGAATAGGATTTGAAGCTTTTGCAGTTAAGTATCTGATCAATACTCCAGAGTCATTGGCGGCCATGATCGCGGGAGATTTAGTGGCTCCATTGGTCAATAGGAATGCCATTGAGGCGGAATATAAAAATGCCAATTCCAGGCAGATTCAGGCAGCTTATGAGTATGAGCAAAGAATTATCAGAGCTTATACTGAAGTAGCGAATCAAGTTTCAAATATCAATAACCTCGACAAAAGCTATCAGCTTAAGTCAGAGCAAGTTGAAGCGCTCAGCAAATCAATTGATATCGCTAACAATCTATTCAAATCTGCTCGTACGGACTACCTGGATGTGCTGTTGGCACAAAGGGAGACCTTGGATGCCAAAGCGGATCTAATTGAAATGAAACAAAAGCAAATTGACGCAATGGTGGATCTTTATAGATCACTTGGTGGAGGGTGGCAGTGAGCCTCAGGTATCTCGATTTCATCCATCCATGGCTGGGTAGGGTTTAGTTTCGGCGGCAACTACCTTGACATCTATCGGGATTGAGGTCTATATGGGTCTGTCGCGTAATTGGCGAATTAGTGTTTTTATGCAAAAAAGCTTGCTGAATCGCCCCGGGTTTGCAGGAGACTCTATTTCTTGAGAGGATAGGGTCATGAAAAAACAAGTAAGATATTCGCCGGAGGTTCGAGAACGGGCAGTCCGGCTGTTGCATGAATACCAGGGGGAGCATGCGTCGCAGTGGACTGCGTTGGAATTGCCCTATGAAAGTTAACTTGGCAATACCCGACAAGCCCCCCTAAGATCGCTTAGCCAAAATCAGTTTTAGTAAGGTTAATCCCAAAGAATAAGTTTTACTAATGGCGATAAGTAAAGTAGAATGCATCTTTACAATGTATTATTAGTAAAGACTGCGGAGGTTAGCGATGCCAAGAGTAAGTGCAAAAAGACAAATTACATTACCTGTTGCCGATTGTGAAGAACTGGGCATCCAGCCAGGTGATGAAGTGGAAATTTTCCGTCATGGAAATCAATTCAATATCATTAAAAAAGAAGTTGGTGTGGCAGCGGGTCTATTAAAGGGAACCAAAGTAAACCATGCTGTCAACGATGGTCAGTCAAGACAGAACCATTTTGAATGATTTCAATAGATACCAATGTGTTACTTCGGTATCTATTGGCGGACGATGCAGTTCAACATGCAAAGGCAAAAAGCCTAATTAAAAATAAATGCCCTGTATTGATTACAGATGTTGTTTTAGCTGAGACAGTGTGGACACTAACTGGCAAACGATACAACCTAGACAAAGCCGCTGTATGTGTTGTTGTGCGCGGCTTGATAAGTGATGGCGCTTTTATCTTTGAGAACTCCCAGGTGATTTGGTCTGCACTGTGCGATTATGAAGAAGCCAAGGCAATAAGTGGCAAAGAACTCGATTTTGCCGATTCACTCATTGCCAATAAATCGCACTTTGTCGCAGAGGATATCGGCTTTTCATTGTCAGCTTTTTACAGTTTTGATAAAGCGGTAACACAATTAAAAAATGCCAAAAATATTTAAACCAGACTGTTTAGGCATTATAAATCAGTCTGTTAATGGTATACTTCCAATTGCTAATAAATAGCGCACTGCAAGGACGAAGCTGACAATGTGACCAAGGTTGAATACACTGCAGACGAGTTGGCGCTCTTTGCGGCTGACACATTTTCCTATAGTATCGCAGAAGACACTCTCAGCATCAGTGATAGCGATCCTACAACCACGGATCGGACTCATACACGCCTTCGTTAATAGAGGCAGGCAAACCACAAACAGTTGTCACAATGATTAGGGGTTGGGGGTTGGCCTTGACTAAACACAACCAACTTTATTTTCGTCATAAAATCACCGTGCGTAGTCTAGGGAATATGATAGAAGTAATTACTCCAGCTGGAGTGATTCTTTGAATAGAAAATCGTCAATTTCAGTTAAGGCCGTATTAAAATGACGGAAATTCAGATATGTTCGGATACGTTCCTGATGTTGGAAAACGGTTTTCTGCCATTCTGCATACAAGCCGATATTCTGGCTTGGGATGTCTAGCTGTGTACTGACATAAACCAGTATATCGTCAATCACCTCAAGAGGATGTCCGGTTGGAAATCGGTGAGAGCAT
>NZ_JAHBZY010000021.1 GCF_019635155.1 Nitrosomonas sp.
TGTTGTTGCCATTTTATTTGCCTCCTATTAAAAAGCTCTGTTAATAGAAATCGATGTTTTGCGAGGAAAATTATTCCCTGCTTGATACATGGTTTTAGACAGGCTTTCAAGTAACGAAAGTTCCCGTCAATTCAACAAAACAATTGTGCAATGAGCAATTAATGATACGAATCATACCCATCGCTTTGATATTTTAAGAATTAATGAGCGTCACTTCAAGCGGTTAATCGATATTTCCAGTCGGTTAGCAACAGAGTTTTGTCACGTTTTTGTAAGAAAAATGTAATTGTCATAAATCTGTAACATTGCTGCCTTATAACGTTCGTCATCTTTATTGATTGTATTTTTTACTACGGATCAGAAACTGATGATGAAACCATACCGATTTATCTTGAAAGCTTTAGTTGCGGCCAATCTAGGCATGGTATCGAATACGCATGCTTTGGATTTATATGTTGATACGACCACCAAGCAAATTTATGCGGAACCGGGGCCGGGGCGTGTGCATATGGGAACTTTCGTGAAAGCCGACGCGCCTGCCAAAACCGAATCATCCAAAGTCGCGGAGACACCATTAAAAGCATCGTCCGATGCCGCGCAATTGGCTGAGGGTCAATCCGAGGAAATGAAAAGAAAATCTACGGAACGTCTTGCCAGAATCTCGGAAAAAGCCGAAAAGGCCCGGCTTGTCAATCAAGTATCAATCCTTGAAGAACGCGTGAAAGAAGTAGAAAAGATTCATGGTACTTTCGATGATCGCGGCTTGCATTGGGAAACCAAGGATGGCAATTTTTCCATGTCACTTAATGGACGAATACAGCCGGCTTCGCAATACAATTTCATTAACGAGCCTGATCCCGCTTTCGGGTCCAATACGCCGAACGAATTGAATAGCGGCATGAATGTTCGCCGCGCTCGTTTAGGTGCGGAAGGTACTTTTTACAAAATCTGGGATTATAAATTCGAGTTTGATTTTAGTCGTGGCAATGGTTCAGTGGCATCCGGAATTACTGATGCCTTCGTACGCCTTAATCACACGGATGCGCTGTCTTATAAAATCGGTTCTTTCAAAGAACCTTTCAGCTTGGAAGAAGCAGCCAGTAACCGCTATCTCACCTTTATCGAACGCCATATGTCGGTCAATTCCTTCGTGGATAACCCTAATACTTATAAAACAGGCATAGGCGTCAATTATGCAGTGAAACGATTCCAGACAGGATTGGCGTTCCAGACGGAACCGATCGGAGCTTGGTCAGCGGCTGCCACTTCGGTAAATGCCAATGGCAATCAAAGCCGTAATAACGGTTCTGGCGATACTGGTTGGGAAGGTATCGGCCGTGTCACAGGAAGACCGTGGATGGAGGATGATACGAAATTCCTGCACGTCGGTATTTCTGCAGGACATACCACTGTCAATACACAGTACCGAGCGGATGGAACAATGGTTGGCGAAGGCTCCAATGGTGGCGGTGGCGGGATGTCGTTCGTTGCATTCCCGGGCACGAATGTGGATCGCACGAATGTTCTCAACACCGGTAATTTAAGTAGCGGAGCGCTTGGTGATCCAAACCGTCGTCAGGTTACCAGTTATGACCGGTACGGTGCGGAAGGATGGTTTGTTTACGGTCCATTCTCTGCGCAAGGCGAATTTTTACGAACCAATATCAATGGCGTTGGTTATGATGGAGAACATCTAACCGGATATTATGGCTTTGCGAGCTACTTTCTAACCGGCGAATCCAAGGCGTATCACGTTAGAAACGGTGCTGCAAACCGGATTAAACCGAATCGTCCGTTTCAGTTTAACGGATCGGGCTGGGGCGCTTGGGAAGTCGCCGTCGGTTATGATTACATCAACATGAATTCGGGCGTTATTGCAGGCGGTAAAGCGGATATGATTAGATTCGGTTTAAACTGGTATCCGCATTCGAACGTGAAATTTCAGGCAAACGTTGTTCATGTGCTCGATATCAATACAGCGGGAACGCCCACCACCAATACCAATGGCTATTCCGGCGGTGCCGGCGCACGTACTCATGGATGGAATAACGCCGATTTCAGCGCATTCCTGACACAATGGACCATCGATTTTTAGTGGGAATTATTTTGAGTATGAATAGCAATCCTTACAAACGGGAGTACGAAATGCCAACGCTATACAATTTTAAGGGATTAATTTTTCTATTTGCATTGAGTATCTGGGGCGGTGTTACCGGCAATGTAAACGCGCAATCGATCATCAAAATCGACGGTTCCAGCACGGTTTATCCAATTACCCAAGCGATAGCCGATCAGTTTCAAGAAGTTAGGAAGGGGGAAGCCCAAGTGACGGTTGCTGTTTCAGGCAGCGGTGGCGGTTTCAGGAAGTTTTGCCGGGGAGAGATCGATATTGTCAATGCTTCTCGCCCGATCCTGAAAAGTGAAATGAAAGAATGCAAAAATGCCGGGGTGCAATATGTAGAAATACCAGTGGCGTTCGATGCGTTGACAGTAGCGATTCATCCCGACAATACCTGGAGCAGAATCATGACGGTTAAGCAGTTGAGAAAAATCTGGGAACCGGTTGCCGAAGGTAAAGTGATGCAGTGGAATCAAATCAACCCGATTTGGCCGGCGGAGACAATCAAGTTGTTTGGTCCGGCAAGGGATTCCGGCACTTACGATTATTTTACCAAGGCGATTGTTGGAAAATCGAAGTCAAGCCGTACAGATTTTACCAAATCCGATGATGATACCGGCTTGATGGAAGCTATAGCGGGCGATAAAAATAGCTTGGGCTTCCTGGGGTTTGCGTATTACATTGAAAACCAGGATAAAGTCACCGCGGTGGCGATTGACAGCGGCAATGGTCAGGGAGCGGTTCTGCCTTCGGTGGAGACTGTCGAAGACGGCAGTTATCAACCGTTATCCCGGCCCATGTTTATCTATGTCAGTCTCAAGGCCGCCGAGAAAACGGAAGTGAAAGGATTTGTCGAGTTTTATCTAAAAAATGCGTTGTTAATGGTGAAGAAAACACATTTTTTTCCATTGCCACCGCGAGCGTACTCAACCATGCTTGGACATTTCAATAAAAAAAGAGAGGGTACGGTTTTCAACGGTCTGCCGGTGATTGGTTTGACGATTGACGAATTGATCCGCCGTGAAGAGCGTTTACAATACGAGAACTATTAGCTTGGGAAATTTGTAATTAGTTTGGGTGTACACAGATCGCCGGAGAATTGTTTGCGTTGTTGTCGCAGTAAAGAAACAGTCGGGAAATATCCATTTATCGGGGATGAATCGAATTTCTCGTCTGTTTTTTTCTTGTACCGATTCACCTCATAATGTTTTTTCAAAAAGTCGTGGCATTCATTTATGATATGAACTGTTTTCGTAATTATTAAATTGATCCCACTGCGTCTTCGGTAATCGTTCAGATCATGCCTTTCAGCCCAATCATTCTATGGACAGACACGCTTATCTATTTGTTTGTCATAACAATATTCTTCTGGGTTTGGTATGTGCGCCGTAACGAGCATTTATTGATGCCGTGGAAGCGGGTTGGACACAGCGCCAGCGGGATGTCGGCGCTCACGGTGTTACTGTTTTTTCTTGTGGTTGGTTTGCTCGATACCGTCCATTTTCGGCCAGCGCTTGAACATAAGAATAATAAAGGCGAGACGATTTACAGCGTAGAGGTATTAAGCTTACTGGATTTAATTTTAACACCGCTTCGAACCAACATTGAGAAAACCTATTCCGCACCGCTCGCAACACATCTCTACGCAAAGGAAACAATCGAGTTGCCGGATGGGGAAAAAGTACGGGCTTTTGCACGCCTGGAATTTGGGGGGGCGCATTTGCGCGATCCTGAGAAAGAACATTTCTCGGATATTCTGGAACGGATTTTCAAAGGCCTGGCCTATGGTTTCTTGGCTTGGTTCGGCATAGCCTTCTTCTTAATAGTCTTTTTGTCTCGCCGCCATCAACAAAATTTCGCTCAAAGCATATCCGCCATTTGGCGGCGCACCGGCGAGATACCATGGTATGCGATCTTGATTACCTTATTGATTTTGCTGCTGCTCATCGGTTGCAGTGCAATGCTGGCAACGCACTATCATGTTTTGGGTACCGACAAAGTCGGTCAGGATGTGTTGTATCAATCGCTTAAAAGCATCCGCATCGCATTGGTGATTGGAACGTTGACCACGCTGATCATGCTGCCGTTTGCATTGCTGCTTGGCATCATGGCCGGGTATTTCCAGGGGTGGGTTGACGATGTCATTCAGTATATCTATACCACGTTGAATTCGATTCCCAGCGTGCTGTTAATTGCAGCGGCGGTGTTGATGATGCAGGTGTATATCGAAACCCATGCGGAGTTGTTTGAAACCGTTGCATCCCGCGCTGATTTGCGCTTATTGTTTTTGTGCATGATTCTCGGCGTGACCAGTTGGACAAGCTTATGCCGGTTGTTGCGCGGGGAGGCGCTGAAATTACGTGAAATGGAATACATTCAGGCGGCACATGCATTCGGGGTGTCACATTGGCGCATCATCAGCCGTCATATCTTGCCGAATGTGATGCATATTGTGTTAATTGCGACAGTCATGGATTTCAGTGGATTGGTGCTGGCCGAAGCGGTGTTGTCGTATGTCGGGGTCGGTGTCGATCCTTCAATGATCAGCTTTGGCACGATGATTAATGCCGCTCGGCTGGAAATGGCCCGGGAACCGATGGTGTGGTGGGCTTTGCTGGCAGCGTTCGGTTTCATGTTTACGCTGGTTCTGAGCGCCAACCTGTTTGCCGATGCGGTGCAAAACGCGTTGGATCCGCGCACCCGGACGCTGAAACTGAGCAGTCGCTTTTTTCAGCGGCATGGTAAAAGTGAAGTTCCTCCAAACAAAACTCCCGACGTCATGACTGCGACAGGTTTTCCTCATTCGAAATGAAAGCCGTGCTGGAAATAGAGAATCTGGCAACGGTACTCCATACCGGTAGCCTGCCGGTTCGGGCCGTCGATGGCCTATCGTTGAATATTTTGCAGGGAGAAACGTTCGCGCTATTAGGGGAATCCGGTTGTGGCAAGTCGATGACTGCTCTGTCGATTATGCGATTACTGCCGGATGTGGGCGAGATCGTTACCGGGCAAATCAAAATTCATGGCGTGGATCTGTTGCAATTACCCGAAGCGGCTATGCGCAAAGTGCGTGGTAAGCAGATCAGCATGATTTTTCAAGAACCCATGTTAAGTCTGAATCCGGTTTTGACGATCGCTGAGCAAATTGGAGAAGTATTAAGACAGCATCTTAGTCTGCCGCCTGCATATCAGCAGGCGCGCATTCAAGAATTGCTCGAGCAAGTCGGTATCCCGGATGCGCAGCGGCGCATGCACGAATATCCGTTTCAATTTTCCGGGGGTATGAAGCAACGCGCCATGATCGCTATGGCGTTAGCCGGTGAACCCGAACTGTTGATCGCCGATGAGCCGACGACTGCCTTGGATGTTACGATTCAAGCGCAAGTGCTCGATTTGATGCGGCAGATCCAGCAACGTACACGCATGTCGATATTGCTGATTACCCATGATCTGGGGGTGGTGGCGGAAATGGCGCAACGCGTGGCGGTCATGTATGCCGGAGAAATCGTCGAGCTGGCACCGCGAGCGGATTTTTTTCAGCAACCGGCGCATCCTTATTCGCAACAATTGTTTGCTTCGTTACCCGGCAAACATAAACGCGACCAAGCGTTGACGGTGATGAATGGCAATGTGCCGTCGTTATCACAGCAATTCAGCGGCTGCCGTTTTGCGGATCGTTGCAATCAAGTGATGGCGATTTGCCGTGATAGGGTTCCGCCATGGCATCGATTCAGTGACGATCATCGAGTACGCTGTCATTTGTATCAACCCGGCACCACGCATGCGATACCGGCAGTTATCGCAATTGGCGAACAAAAGGTGCAATCTGAAGCAAGCCGGACGGATGAGACGTTATTAAACGTGGCGGATCTCAGCGTGCATTTTCCGATTCGTAAGGGCTTGTTCAAACGCGTGGTCGGCCATATTAAAGCGGTCGATGGCGTGTCGTTACGGATCGCCTCTGGAAAAACATTGGCGCTGGTTGGGGAATCCGGTTGCGGTAAAACAACGATCGGCAAGAGTATCCTGCAGTTAATCCAGCCCACTGCGGGTAGCGTGCGGTTTAAAGGACAAGAGCTGGTGGGTTTGAAAAGAAGTCAGTTAAAACCGATACGTTCGCAGTTCCAAATTATTTTCCAAGATCCCTACTCATCATTGAATCCGCGCATGCGTATTAAGGAAATCTTACAGGAAGGCATGAGCGCATTGAAGGTTGGCGCCGTCAGCGGATCATCGAATGACGAATATTCGAACGTTAACTCAAGAGAGCGGGAAATCGATTCGTTATTGCAACGTGTTGGATTGCCTGCTGAGTTAAAATGGCGATATCCGCACGAATTCTCAGGTGGTCAGCGTCAGCGCATTGCCATTGCCCGTGCTTTGGCGGTGAATCCAAAATTATTGATTTGCGATGAGCCGACTAGCGCTTTGGATGTTTCGGTGCAAGCACAAATTCTGAATTTGTTGAAAACGCTGCAAAATGACCTAGGGCTTGCTTTTTTGTTTATTACCCACAATATTGCTGTTGTAGAATATTTAGCCGATGAGGTAGCTGTCATGTATCTCGGAAGGATCGTTGAACGCGGACAAATCGATGAAGTAATGAGGAACCCCAGACATCCCTATACGCAGGCATTGTTGTCGTCGGTTCCACAGATTTCCGCTGATGCCAGCCGGCAATTTGTACCTTTAAAAGGGGACTTGCCGTCACCGGCTACACCACCGGTTGGGTGTCATTTCCATCCGCGTTGCGAAAAAGCGATGGCGGTATGCCGGGAGCGCTACCCGTCGGCCAGTTCTTTTAGTGCAACGCATTCCGCTCATTGTTATCTTTATTCATCCGAACAGATCTCTTGAAATTATGAGTATTCAACACGAAGTGGCGCGTCGCCGCACATTCGCTATTATTTCGCATCCTGATGCCGGGAAAACCACGCTGACCGAGAAGTTGTTGATGTATGCCGGGGCGATTCATATTGCTGGTAGCGTTAAGGCACGTAAAGCCAGTCGTCATGCGACATCCGATTGGATGGAAATCGAAAAGCAGCGTGGGATCTCCGTGGCTAGTTCGGTCATGCAAATGGAATATCGCGATTGCATCATTAATTTGCTGGATACGCCGGGTCACCAGGATTTCTCGGAAGATACTTATCGCGTATTGACAGCGGTTGACGCCGCGCTCATGGTGATCGATGCCGCCAACGGTGTTGAAGCGCAAACCTTGCGGTTGCTGGAAGTTTGCCGCGCTCGCAATACACCGATCGTGACATTTGTTAATAAAATGGATCGCGAAGTGCGAGAACCGCTGGATCTGATCGATGAAATCGAACGTACGCTCGGTATGTCAACGATCCCATTTACCTGGCCGGTTGGTATGGGAAAGAATTTTCAAGGCGTGTGCGATTTGCAAAATAATTGCATGCGCGTTTTTCAGCCGGGATCCGACCGCGTTGACAGTAGCGGTGAGGTGATTGCGCAATTTGACGATCCGCAGATCCAGCAACGTTTTGGTATGGACTTAGATACCGCATTGCAGGAAATTGATTTAATCAAGGGCGCGTCTCCGGCTTTCGATCATGAAGCATTTCTAGCCGGCGAGCAAACACCGGTATTCTTCGGTTCGGCAATCAATAACTTCGGTGTGCGGGAGATTCTTGACGCTTTGGTGGATCTTGCGCCGCCGCCCGAGTCTCGTAACGCTATCCAGCGCGAAGTGCAACCGAATGAGAAAAAATTCTCCGGCATGGTATTCAAAATCCAAGCCAATATGAATCTGGCGCATCGTGATCGTATTGCGTTTGTGCGTGTTTGTTCCGGTCATTTCAAACGCGGCATGAATTTGAAAGTGGCGCGTAATGGCAAGGATATCCGCACCAGCACGGTGGTATCGTTTTTGTCGCAACGCCGCGATATTCTGGAAGAAGCTTATCCCGGTGATATTATCGGTATTCCCAATCATGGCACGCTGCAATTGGGGGACACGCTGACCGAAGGCGAAGTTCTGCAGTTTACGGGTCTGCCGTTCTTCGCTCCGGAGATTTTCCGGACGGTTGAAATTACCGATCCGTTACGCAGTAAGCAACTGAAACTAGGATTGGCGCAGCTTGGAGAAGAAGGTGCGATCCAGGTTTTTCGCCCTCATCTTGGTAATATGCTATTGCTCGGAGCAGTCGGTACGCTGCAGTTTGAGGTGGTCGCACACCGTTTGCAACACGAATACGGGGTCGCAGCTCGTATCGCTTCCGCTAAATACCAATTGGCGCGTTGGGTGACGTGCGATGATTCCCGTGAGCTGCAACGGTTTATTGAGGCCAATGCGCATCGTATTGCATACGATGCGGTTGATGCACCGACCTTTCTGGCTTCATACGGAGCGGAATTGAGTGTGGCTCAGGAAAATTGGCCGGCGATTCGTTTCCATAAACTGCGCGAACATGCTGGTTTGGTCTTCCAGAACCACATGAATGGATAATGCGAACCATGATGGTGTGGCAATGGCTTCTGGTATCGTGTTTGTTTCTGGTTTTGCCGTTGCGTGCAGGCGATGTGTTAATGTCAAGCAGTGCGAAAACCCGATTTGTTGTAATCGGCGACATGCCATACACCGATGCGGAATATGCATTGCTGGAACAGCCCGACGGTGCTCTCGCAAAAGCGATTAGGGCCGTAGATCCACCGGTTCTAATCCATTTAGGTGATTTTAAGAAGGGGCGGTTGAGTTGCAGTGACGAACTGTTGCAGGATCATTATCGCCAAATCGCGTTTCTAAATCCCCACAAAACGGTATACACCCCCGGTGATAACGATTGGACAGATTGTGACCGTTTTACCTTATCGGGCCGCTATGATGAACTGGAACGACTGAGTTTTCTTCGTCAACTTTTCTTTCATCTGGATCCATGGCAATTGACCAAGCATATTTCGGGTTTGACCCGCCAGGAAGGGTTTGTTGAAAATGTTCGCTGGCGCATCAATCAAGTTGTTTTTGTAACGTTGCACATTCCAGGAACTAATAATGGCCGCAGAGAGATTTTGCGGAGCAACTTGGATGATGCGTTAAATGAAGCGGACTTTCGTGATCAATCGAATAAGCAATGGCTAAATCAGTTATTCCTGGCAGCGGATACTGCACAAGCCGTTGTGATAGCATTTCATGCGGATATTTTTGATTTTGATTACGAGAAACCTGCATGTACTCCCGGTAATCGTACCGATTGCGATGGCTATCGCATGTTGCGCGATGAAATCAAGCATCACGCAGCACAGTTTAAAAAACCAGTTCTAGTGGTGCATGGGGATACACCCGCGTATTGCTTTCATCAACCCTATGCTGTAATTCCAAATTTATGGCGACTTAATGCACCTGGCGACTACAAATATATCGATGCCAGCCAAATCATATTTGATCCGGATAATGAAAATATGCCATTCGTTGTAACCGGTTTACTCGACCGTAAATCCGCGCCAGAAGTATGTAATGATGACATTTTTAGTCTTTCGGATTCTTCCGTGTTTACCTTTTTGGGAAATCTTTAACCATGATATTCAGCATGACCGGTTACGCTACTGTCCGCGAAGAAACATCTTACGGATCGTTTAACTTGGAAATTCGTTCGGTCAATAACCGTTTTCTTGATATCCAGCTTCGCTTGCCGGATGATTTCCGCCGATTGGAAACCGCGATGCGGGAGCTGCTGACCGCGCAACTAGGCCGTGGCAAAATCGAATGCCGGATGGTTTTTTCTCATGCGCATGCTGTAGAAATCGATCAGCAATTCGATCACGGCTTGTTGGAGCGATTGATGCGACTGGAGCAGACAATCAGAACACGTTATCCTTCCGCGGCTTCTTTAACTGTCGCAGAAATCTTAAGGTGGCCGGGCATACTTGAAAACGATACAACGCCAAATGAGGAATGGGATGAAGTCGGTATGAGATTGCTGCAAACGGCATTAAAAGATTTAAAAGCTGCAAGGATGCGCGAAGGGGATAAACTGAAATCCGTCTTGTTTGATCGCATTTCTCAAATGCGCCAATTGTTGCAAGCTGCATCACCGCGTATCCCGGCATTGATTGCTGCTTTCGAAGAAAAGCTGCGGATTCGGTTGGAAGAAATTCTCGGCGGCAACGAAGATGAACGTATTCACCAGGAAATTACACTTTTTGCCAGCAAAATTGATGTCGATGAAGAATTGTCGCGCTTGCAAGCGCATCTTGACGAAGTGGAACGTATTCTGAATCAAGGCGGTGCGGTTGGTAAAAGGCTGGATTTTATGATGCAAGAATTGCATCGCGAAGCCAACACGATTGGCTCGAAATCGGTTGATCTGGAAATTTCACGGATTGCCATGGAATTAAAAGTACTTGTCGAGCAGATGCGTGAACAAGTGCAGAATATTGAGTAATCGTTTTACTATATTAGACAAAAAATGAATCACCCCGGATCTTCTGGAGATTGTTTGCATTGAATCAAGTTGCATCAGCAGATTCTTTTAATTGGCGATAATATGCCATTTCAGATTCCGCTGGTGGAAGATTTTCAATCGATTACAACAATCGGTGATTATTAAACCAATCCACCTATTCCAGAGCGACAAGCTTCACTTCACGATCAGGTTAAAGCTGTGGTACTTGCTATGGTGGCAATAACTCGGTCGACGCCCGCCTACCCTCAATTGCTGTCAATGGAATACTTGATGAAGGACAGTTCATAGGCTGGATTTTTAAATCAAACAGGCTGCTGGATATTTGACAAGCTTTTCAACCATGATCTGATCCGGTTTCTCTGCGTAAACTGGTGTCATGATTCAACGGCAACTTTATCTGGTGGCTTACGATATATCCAGCAACCGGCGTTTGCGCAAAGCGCTGCATGTGCTGCGCGGTTATGCATCGGGTGGGCAGAAATCGGTATTCGAGTGTTATCTGACGCATGCCGAAAAATCCTGTTTGCTGAAGAGTATCAGCACGATCATCGATCCGAATGAGGATCGATTCATTGTGCTGAAGTTGAGCGGGGGAAGCCATATTCATACACTTGGCAAAGCAGTGCTTCCTCAGGATGGTTCTTTTTATTATGTCGGGTGATTGATGAACTGTTTGTATCTTGACCGGAAGAATCTGGAAATCAGATTGGATGGCCAGGCATTGGCTTTGTACGAAGAGGGTACAAGGAAAGGATCAGTGCCGCTGCATTTGCTGGAACGCGTCGTCATGCGCGGTAATGTGCAACTGGAAAGCCGGGTGCTCGGTGCGTTATCGGCGCGGAATATCGGCTTGTTGGTGCTTTCCGGGCGCAGTAGCGAGGCGACGGCCATATTGGCGGGAAGACCCCATAACGAGAGTTCCCGTAGGCTGGGACAATATCGCGTGAGCCTGGATGATGATTTGCGTGCTCCGCTGGCGCACTGGCTGGTGCTGGTAAAAGTGCGCGCGCAAAAGCGTCTGCTGCGTGAAGCTTTGCCGGTGCGTGCGGATTTGCGGCATGCGCTGACTATAGCAGTGCAGCGGCTGGACAACATCATGAATCAATTGCGAGCAGATTCCAGCATACCGTCACTATCAAGCCTGCGCGGTTTCGAAGGCGCTGCCGCATCCGCTTATTTCAGCGGTTTTACGCAATTATTTGCGCCATCTTTGGATTTTACAGGACGAAAAAAACGCCCCGCGCCCGATCCTGTAAATGCATGCTTGTCGCTGGGCTATACGCTTTTGCATCATGATGCCGTGTACGCCTGCCATATCGCCGGACTGGACACGATGCTGGGTTTTTATCATGACATCAGTTTTGGACGGGAATCGCTGCCCTGCGATCTTATGGAGCCATTGCGTCCGCTGATCGACCAGTGGGTGTGGTGGTTGTTTCGTGATCGCATCCTGCGGATAGAGCATTTTAGCGATGACAACGGGCGTTGCTTGCTGAATAAAGCCGGGCGCAAGCATTTTTACGGCTTTTACGAAGCGAATAGTGGGCCTGCCAGACGCTTGCTGCGGCGATACAGTCATGCGCTGGCCAAACGTTTCCAGTTAATACATGGCGGCGAATGATGCGGCCGCTGTATATCGATGGCGCTCTCGGCTGCCGGGTAACATGGGATGATCCTGCCCTGCGGATAATTGTGCCGGATCGGGCGGATCAGTTGTTTCCACTGTCGCGGATTTCACGAGTAGTTTGCAAAGGCAGCGTGGAGTGGTCTATGCAAGCGTTACTGGCCTGTGCTGATGCGGGTATTCAATTGCTGTTTCTGGGGAAAGACGGTGAAATTCGCGCGCGCTGGCTGGGTCAAAGTGGCGAACGGCAGCGGCTGACTCAAAGATTGATCGATTTGTTGTCACGCACCGACGGGCCGGTGCTATATGCAAACTGGCTACTGTCAATGGAAAAACTGGCGGCGCGCAGTTGTGGGCGACGAATTGGCCTGTGCGATTGGCGCGAACGTCCTGCGTTGGAACTGCACCGACAGATCAGGCAAACACTGGGTCATCATGGCAGGCATCGCGCAGCATTAATCCAAAACATCCTCTATAGTGAGTTGCTGGTTTGGCTGCCGGAATGCGGTTTTGAACGGGACAATGAAATGTTGCTGTCGATGGAGCTTGATCTAGCGACTGATCTGAGCCGGTTGTTGCTTTGGGATTACTATATCGCGCTCCTGGAACCGGACGCGGCAGAACGCGGCGGAAATGCCTTGCAAGTCATGGCGGAATTGTTTCAGCAGCGTCAAGAACGCTGTTACAAGCTGTTTCGAAGCAGCATCAACAAACTACATCAATTTTTACTGGGAGTGAGCTGATGGCAGACAGTCAGGGCAATTTATATCTGATGGCATACGATATTGCGGATCCCAAACGCCTTGCACGGATTCATCGTCTATTGAAGCAACAAGGATTGCCCGTGCAATATTCGGTGTTCACAGTAGTTCTCAAGCGCAAGGCTTTGCTGCGTCTTCTGGAACGAATCAATGCACTGATCAATCAGCGCGAGGATGACGTGCGCTGTTACCGCCTGCCGGAAAATAGACCCGCCGAGATACTCGGTCAGCAATATTTTCCCGACGATGTCATGCTGTTTACCGGTGGAGTCAATCGCATGTTGACGCGGCATTGATATTCGCAGCGGCGGTTCTGTTTTGACAAACCCAGCGGTATTGAATATAAACAATCAAAGGTAGCGGCGCACGATATCTACCGACTTTGATTGATACATGAAAAAAAGAAAATGACAACAATCAATAACCCTTCCATTCCACTCAACAGCTATCGTTTTTACTTTGATACGGATCATCCGCTACGCCTGCCGGATTATCCCGGTTCTGCCTGGCGCGGTGCATTTGGCCATGCCTTGAAAAAGACAGTCTGCGTCGTGCGCAATACGCCTTGTCAGCAGTGTTTGTTGAAACAGGCTTGCGCCTATAGTTATATTTTCGAGACGCCGCCGCCAGCCGATACCGAAAAAATGCGCAAATACACCGCCACGCCGCATCCGTTTGTTCTTCGCTTTGCCGTAGCAAAATCCGCAACGCAGGAATTGAGTATTGATATGAACCTGTTTGGTCATGGCCAGCGTTTTTTTCCCTATATTATTCACGCCATGCACATGGCGGGGCAGGATGGCGTCGGCGGAAACCGGCAGCCGTTCCGTTTGAACAGAGTCGACGCGATTGATTTTCAGGGTCAGCCTATCACGGTATATCAGGAAGCGGAATTACGCAGCCAGCCGCCGCTGCAAAGCCCGCCGTTGCCTGAAATGCCGGAAAAAATCAATATTACTTTTCATTCGCCGGTGCGTATCAAGCAGGATAATAAAAATCTTGCCGCTGCTCATTTCAGCTTTGGCGCATTGTTTGGTTCCTTACTGCGGCGTATTTCAATGATCTGCTACTTTCACACCGACACGCCATTGGAAACCGATTTTGTCGGACTAACCGCCGCTGCTCGAAACTTTCAATTCAGCGCGCAGAATCTTCATTGGTACGACTGGACGCGCTATTCCTCCCGCCAGCAAACCGAAATGCAAATGGGCGGATTGCTGGGCACTGTCAGCCTGAACATGCAGGGCTTGGAAGATTTCTGGCCCTATCTCTGGCTCGGCCAGTGGACGCATGTCGGCAAGGGCACCAGCATGGGCATGGGCGCATACACGATCGAACCGGCAAGCTTGCCGGATGCTTAATCCACAAGGCAACAGCTATACTGACGCAATGAATGCGCAATCCATTTTATTGGCCGTTACCGGACTGACTCCGCAGATTGTCACCGAAACACTGTTCGCCCTGCATGATCAGGGCGAACAACTGCCTTCAGCTGTTCATATCCTGACCACGGCGGAAGGCTGCCAGCGCGCCAGACTGACGCTGATCAACGATGGCTGGCTGGCGCGTTTCTGCCGCGATTATCATCTGAAGCAGCCGGATTTTACGGAAGCCAGTATTCATGTTCTGCGGCAAGCCAATGGCGAACCGTTGACCGACATTCGCACACAGGCTGACAATCAAGCCATGGCCGATGCCATTACCGAATGGATCAGGACTTTTACCGCCGACCCGTATACCGATTTACATGTATCGATTGCGGGTGGCCGAAAAACCATGGGTTTTTACGCGGGTTACGCCTTGTCACTGTACGGCCGCGCCAGAGACCGGCTCAGTCATGTACTGGTGTCGCCCGATTACGAATCGCACCCGCAGTTTTATTACCCGACGCCCTATTCGCACGTCATCTATGGCAACGACCCCAGCCGCAAGCCGCTGGACACGCAGAATGCAGAAGTCATGCTGGTCGACATCGCCTTCGTGCGCCTGCGGCATGGGCTCGATCAGGCTTTGCTGGAAGGTAAAGCCAGTTTCAGCCAGTCGGTGGCAGCCGCGCAACAGGCGCTTGGGCCGGCGCATCTGACCATCAACTTAAAAAACCGTCAGTGCATCGCGCACGGTAAACCGGTCAGACTCAGTCCCGCTGATTTGGCGTTTTATCTCTGGTTGTTGCAGCGGCAAACCGATGGACAACCATCGCCGCATTGCCCCAGCGACGGCGCACCGGATGACACTTACGCCAGTCAGTTTTTACAGCACTACCGCCGGATCAACGGCGAACTTGGCGGTGCCGACCGCACTATCGATACTTTGAAGGATGGCATGAGTAAAACCTTTTTCGAGCAGCGTAAATCAAGAATCAATAAAACGCTGACACAAACCCTGGCTTATGCGGCGCAACCGTATTTGATAACGCCGGAAGGGAAGCGGCCGAGGACGACATACCGAATCAATTTAAGTATTGAACAGATACAGATTATTCATTAAACCGGAAATATGGCATGAAAAAACACGATCACATTGTTTTAGGTTGCTTATTGCACGACATCGGTAAGTTTTTTGAACGTGCGGAAGTTTTGGATCAGTACCGTAAAAACGAAGAAAAACGCCAGGGCTATTGCCCAAAACACTCAGATGGTTATTACACGCATATTCATGTATTGAATACCTTGGCTTTTTGTGAGTTGCTTGCTGAGAAAGTGCCGCAAATTCAGCCCGAAGAGCATCAGACGACTGTAACTGCGGATCAAAACTGGATCAATCTGGCGGCCTACCATCATGCGCCATCCGAAAGACAGGAGGCTTATTTGGAAAAAGTTGTTCAGGCAGCCGATCATTTTGCAAGTGCGGAACGTGAGCAAGGCAGTTTTTATGAGCAAGGTATTCATAAAAAAACCCGGCTTGAATCTCTTCTTGGACGAATTCAGATTGGTGAAACCGCCAGGCAAAATGAACATTTTTTACCGCTTAATTTTTTGGAATTATCGGGAGAACACGTTTTTCCTAGGCAGGCTGCCACTTTTGGCATGGAAAGGAAAAGTGTCGCATGGCTGAGCCAAAGTAGTTTGGTTTCAGACTACCAAGCAGTGGCAAACCGTTTTCTATCCGAACTGGAGGGGTTGCAACAATTTCAAGCCAATATAGCCAAGGAGAAAATCCTCAAATCCGTCTTTCGCAGCTTGCTAAGTATCATGGAACGCTATTTGAGCCAAATACCGGCGGCAACGAACATACAACACCCGGATATCTCTCTTTTCGACCATCTTCGGATTACTGCGGCAATTGGCGAAGGCTTGTATCTGCATCATGAGGAAGCTGATCAGACCAGCGGATTCAGCGACCAAACAACGGTCAAATGGCAGTTAGTTTGCGGTGACTTCTCGGGCATTCAAAAATTTATTTACAAAATCACCAGTAAAGGTGCCGCCAAAGGCTTGCGAGGCCGTTCGTTTTTTATTCAATTGTTGTGCGACGCCGTTGCCGAGCGAATCATTCGCGATCTGGGACTTTACCCAACCGCGAGAATTTATTCCTCGGGTGGCAAATTTTACTTGCTGATCCCTGCGCACCTGAAAGATCAAGTCAAGCACATTGCCGACTCTGTCAATAAAGCTTTACTTGATGAATTTCAGGGTGAAGTGTTTTTAGGTGTGGGTTTTGCCGACATCTTTGGCGATGACTTCAGGGAAGGTAATATGGGCAAGCGCTGGCAGCAAGTGAACGAAGACTTGCAAAAGCAACGCTTACAACCCTTCAAAAGCCAGGTCAGCGGAGACATCGAATGTTTTTCCCAACAAACTCAACATGAACGCGGCGCGTGTAAGATTTGCGGACGTGATGATGCTCAGGCAGAAATCAACAATCAACAAAACTGCAAGCAATGTCACAACTTGGAACGACTGGGGCAAGTATTGGCTGATGCACGTTATTTGTTTTGGGTATGGGGCGAAAATCGGAAAACGGTGAAAAACAAAATCCAGGGTCACCCATTTTTTATGTCGTTGCCGGGCACCGATTGTGATCTATATTTTTTAAATGATGAACCACAGTTTAGCGAGCTGACCGACTTATCTGAATCACACCTTGAAGCCCTCAATGAATGGATTCCGTTAAGACCTAACCTACAAGGTTATTCGCAAGGCATTCGCTATGTCGGCAAGTGGCAGGATTATAAAGACAACGGAAGTCGCGATTTCAAGGACTTTGCAGATAATGCACTGGGTATCAGCCGCATGGGCGTGTTGAGGATGGACGTGGATAATCTGGGTGAAATATTCATTCGCGGCTTGAATTTCGGTAAAAAAGACGGCGATGGAAAACAAGCCAGTATGGGTTCGTTATCTCGTGTCGCGACGGTATCCAGACAATTACACTTGTTCTTTGCCGGCTATTTACACCGGATTCTCGACGATTACCCGCAATGCCAGATTATTTACGCCGGTGGGGATGACGTATTCATCATTGGCAGTTGGAACGAGTTACCGGATGTTGCGCAAAAAATCCGCAGCGAGTTCAGCCGCTATTGCGGCACTAATCCATGCTTTACCTTGTCCGGCGGCATTGCAATGGTCGGGGGCAGATACCCCATTTCACGCGCCGCAGAATTGGCCGGGCAAGCGGAAGAGCAAGCAAAACATTTACAACGCGGTCAAAAACAAAAAGAAAAAGATGCGTTGAGCTTTCTGGAAACCGCCATTGGCTGGGAAAGCTTTGACGAAGCGGTTCGATTGCGCGATATTTTGTTGAATATTATCAAAGAGACTGAGAGTCAAGCTATCATCGACCGTTTGCGGCAAGTCGTGATTGCCGTCGACGAAATCAAAGCGAGGGAAAAATCGGGTCAGTTTCAAGAAATGATTTATTGGGACAAATGGCGCTGGCGACTGGTTTACAACCTCAAACGAATGCAAAAACGTTACCCGGAAGTTGAGTCCCAACTCGAAAATTTACAGCAACAACTAATCACCCCGCAAACACCTTCAAACAAGCAGCCTGTGATGGAATGGCTGCAATTGCCGGTGCGTTGGGCGGAATTTTTAACGAGGAGCAAAGCAAATGACTGAAAATATCGAATCCTTTATAAGAAGAGATGATGCCGCGAGGGAAATGGTGAAATTCGCTGAAATCTTAGCTAAGAAGATTGTTGGTGATGTGACAACATCCCAAATCCGTAATGCCTATGGAACAGTTAAAAAATTGGAAATGCAAAATACTTTTACTGATAAGTCATATCGTGAGCTTTTGCTTTTAAAACCGAAACTCGCTTATGCCAGAGGTCGAGCTGAATCTAGAAAAAGAGATACTTTCAAACAATTGGAAGATGCTTTGGGTGCTGGAATTGATGCAGTTGATGTAAAGCAACCCGAGACCTTCAAACGATTTTGCAATTTCTTCGAAGCTATTCTGGCTTACCACAAAGCTAACGGCGGCAAATAAAAGGACACGAACATGAGCGAACAAACCAGCCCAAAACTGAAAAGCAAAATTTTCATCAAAGGCAAGATTACCGCATTAACCGGTTTGCATATCGGTGGCAATTCCATAGGCATGGCCATTGGTGGCGCGGATAAAGTCGTAGTCAGAAATCCATTGACCAATGAGCCCTATATTCCCGGTTCTTCATTGCGCGGAAAGATGCGTTCATTGCTGGAACGCGCGCGCGGCGACGAAAAGCATAACCCCGAGGAAGGCGGATTCAGCTTGAAAGAAGGTAAATTGGAAGCCCAAGCCGGCATCAACCCCGAAACCCTGCTCGGCAAACTCTTCGGTGTTTCTGCCGACAAAAATAACGGCCAGCCGACCCGCTTGATGGTGCGCGATGCGCATTTAACCCCAGCCAGTAAAGAACAACTGGAAAATGCGCCCAATACCGACATGCCGATGACCGAGGTCAAAACCGAAGTCAATATCGACCGTATCACCTCGGCGGCCAATCCACGCCAATTCGAACGCGTGCCTGCCGGAGCGGAGTTTAACTTTGAACTGGTTTTAACCCTTCTGGAAGGCGATGGCGAAAAGCAGTTTTTAAACCTGATCCGGGAAGGCCTGGAACTGGTGCAGCACGACAGCCTTGGAGGCCACGGTTCACGGGGTTACGGCGCAGTTGAATTCCGCATCGAAAGCTTGCAAGAGCGCACCATGCAGCACTATCAACAAGGTCAGGCGGCAAGCGATGTTAGCGACCAACTGGTTATACTATTCGCCAATTTACCATCAAATGCCGCCGCTGTCGCCGGAGCGTAATATGGATTGCTATCGGCTTAAGTTTACCGCACCGTTTCACGTCGATAGTCGCGGGAATGCTTTTTACGAGGAAAGCGGCAGTTTCATTCATTCGGATACCCTAAGCTCTGCGATTTTAGCGACATGGGCGTTGATTTGGCCGGAACAAATGAGCCAGCAAGCGCAAACACCCTCATTTCGTCTCAGTTCGGCGTTTCCGTTTTATCGGGATTGTTCTGATCGGTATTATTACTTTTTACCTCGACCTTTTAGGGAGTCGGTTTCTCCTCCGGATGGGTGGGATATGAAAAATAATAAGAAAATAAAAAAAATCCAATGGTTGGATGTTGATCAATGGAGAGCCTTTTGGACTGACAATAATTGGGAATATCGCATCAACCTGAAAGAAGATATTCAACAAGGTATTTTTGCCTGCCGGAATAAATATCTACCAGAAAAACTCTGGCTGGAAGAAGAGCGTCCGCGTCTGGCGATTGACCGGAATGACAACCAGGCCGCCGAAAGCCAAATATTTAATTTCAGTCGAATCTGGTTAGACCCAAACGGTGGTTTATACTTTTTGGCGGTATTCGACGATGAGGCGAGTCGGCAACAATTTGAAACCGCGCTAAGAGTATTGGGCGATAGCGGCATCGGCGCGGATCGCACCAGCGGCAATGGCTGCTTTACCCCGAGCAAAGGACAGATACCGGAATTGCAACTAGCCGAACATGGCCAAGCCGTAGCGTTATCGTTGGTCAATCCAGCCCCCAGCGATTGCCAGACTGGCTGGCTCGAAGGCTCTGCTTATAAGCTGGTATCGCGCGGCGGCTGGATCGGCGGCAGCGGCATACGCAAGCAGCGTGTGCGCATGTTTGCCGAAGGTAGCGTGTTTAACCAGCCATTGACGGGGCGGATGATCGATGTTTCGGTCGATCATCTGCCGCATAAAGTCTTTCGCGACGGACGCGGTTTTTTTGTCAAAGCGGGATGAGGTGAACATGAAAGGTATCAACCACACGGTCAAATTGGGACTTGAAATCATCACGCCGACGCAGTCCGGCTCCGGCACTGAATTGTTTAAAGAACTTGATTACATCGAACGTAACCAAATGGCTTTTATCGTTGATCAACAGGCCAGTTTTCAGGCGATAGCCTCCGGCAATCTGGCATTGGACGCACAGTTGTTGGCAGGTAATCGTTTGAGCGATTGGGTCAATGCGGCAGGACAGGATTTTGGTTATCGTCTGCCTTGGCTCGGCAGTACCGCAAAAGTGCCGGAGAAATTCCGTGAGCAACTCAAGGATGCCATGAACCGGCCGTACCTGCCTGGGTCAGCGATTAAGGGCGCGATTCGGACTGCTTTGATTGCTGACTGGTTGAGGTCGGCGAATAAAGCGAATATCGATTTGAGTCGGCAATTTCCGAAGAGAGATAAAAACGGAAGAGCACCAAATCCCAAATCGGCAGCAAAATATTTGCTCGAAGGACTTACAGGCAAAGACGCCAAACAAGACATCTTCCGTTCCTTTAAAGTCAAAGACACATTGTTCGCTAATTCAGAATTGCGCTTGACTGATATTCGCTGGTTGAACGAAACGCGTTGGCGCAGTATGAGTCAGCGCAAAAGCTTCGAAGGTTGGCAGCAAGCCGACGGCATTTATGCCGAAGTATTGCAACCGGAGGCATTGGGTATGTTGATCTTGCAGTGGGACGGCTTTTTGCTGAGCGATATCAGCACATGGCAACAAAACGGAACGGTTTCTGCAATCGCACCAAAGGATTTTGGCGATTTGAGGCAACGCCTCAATCGACACGCCGAGTACCGTTTACAGCGGGAAATCCAGTTTTACAAAGAACAAGGTAAGCCTGCACCAGAACAGGAATGTCAGCGTATTTTGAACATGATGAAAGCGGATCAGCAATCGGCTTACCTGCAAATATCCTGGGGTAGCGGTTGGCGCGGCATGACCGGCGATTGGGCGTCCGATGAACAAGTAAAAACCTTCAGAGAGCTATTCAATCTTGGCCGTACTGGCAAGCCTTTCCCCAAGACCCGCCGCTTGGTGGTTTCCGGTGAACCGAAACTGCCGATGGGCTGGGTAAGATTCTTGCCATACGAACTGGTCGCAGAAAAGTTGGAAACACAGCAAACCCGGCAACAAGCCAATAACGCACAGTCTGCCTGGGTGAATCAAAAACTCGCGCAAATCGCCCAACAAAATCGCAGCCCGGAAAAAGAGGCGTTGCGCGGCAAAACGCTCGCGGAAGCCTGGCAAGCCCTGCCGGAGGGGGAAGAAAGACAGGTTGCATTGGCGGATATAAAAGCACGCTGGCAAGCGGAAGGTTGGTGGGAGCAGCCTGGTGGTAAATCGGCTAAGCAAGCTAAAGCTATTTATGAGGAGTAGTAACAGCGGGGATTTGGCAATGACTATTCAAAATATCCAGTATCCAAATATCCGTTCAAAAGACATGCACGAATCAACCGACGCCAACGGTTGGCCAACCGGTTTTCTTGAAGAAACCTATGGTTGTTTGCAGAGAGTGCTGCCAGATCGAGAACCGCAAGGCGAATATGAACAGCGGCTGGAATTGAACGACAATCAATCAGAAAGCATGGACTGAAACATTATGCCCCAAATCCTCATCTGTACCGTCGGCGGAAGTCATCAGCCTATCGTTAGCGCGATCAACGATCTGCGACCGGATTTCGTGGTGTTTATCTGTACCGACAAAGACCAGGCGACCAATCAGCCCGGTTCCCGCGTACAAATCGAAGGTAAGGGTAACTGCATTAAAGCGCACAACGGCGATGCCAATCCCACTTTGCCCAACATTCCAACCCAAATCGGCCTTGCGTCAGAACAGTACGAAACGGTGCTGACCCTTTCCGACAATCTTGACCGCATTTATGTGGATTGTATTACCGCGATTGATGCCATCAGCCGCCGCTTTCCGGATGCCCGGATAGTAGCCGATTATACCGGCGGCACCAAGTCGATGAGCGCGGGGCTGGTGATGGCTGTAATGGAAAGTCCCGGCATTGACTTGCAGCTTGTTACCGGCAGCCGCGCTGATTTGATCAAGGTGCAGGATGGTTCACAGTTTTCCGGCAAAGCGGATTGCGAACAGGTGCGTTACCGGCGGTTAACCGAACCTTACCGGCGGGCATGGCAGCGCTATGCCTACAGCGAAGCGGTGGCGGGGCTGGCCGGACTCAAGCCGCCCGGCGGCTTGCGGGATGAATACACGCGCTTTCGTGAATTGAGCCGCGCCTTCGCCGAATGGGATAATTTCAATCATGCGCAGGCATTATCAATCCTGAAAACTTATGCGCCCAGCCTGCCGGATCATTTGAAGAAATATCTCAGCACCGCAAACCAACTGAATGACAACAATCAAGATAAATGCGATGCCGCCCGGTTGCTCGACCTCTATCGCAACGCCGAGCGCCGTGCTGCCCAGGGTCGCTATGACGATGCTGTAGCCCGCATTTACCGGCTTATCGAATGGAGCGCGCAATGGTTATTGAAAGTACAGGCCGGTATCGAGACCGGCGATGTCAGGCCGGAGCAAATTCCCGATCATCTAACCCTGACACAAAACCGTAAAGGCCAGTGGCAAGCGGGGCTGTTCAACGCCTGGCAATTGGTCAAGCATCACACAAAAGGGCCTGCGGCGGCTTTTATCACTGAGCAGGAAAACACCCTGCGCAGCCACATCGAAGCGCGCAATGCCTCGATACTAGCGCATGGTTTTAAGCCCATCCAAAATAGCCAATGGCAACCCATTTATGCATGGTTTGAAAGTCAATTCATTCCAATGCTCCTGGAAGAAACCGCAAAGTCCGGCATCAAAACCTTGCCGGCACAGCTCCCGGATGATTATCCCGGTTAAACCGGCAACCTGTGGAGTACCGCAAATCTGATGAAACTCAATACCCACCTCATCCTCGTCTCCGCCCAGCCCATTCCCAACATCACCCCCATGCTGGACGATGCTGTCAAGCCGAAGAAAGTCATCATGCTGGTCAGTCCGGATATGCAGGAACGGGCGCGGGCGCTGGAGAATATTTTCAAGCCGCGCGGCATCGGTGTTGAATCCCGCGCCATCGCGGACCCGTGGGATGCGGAGCAAGTCAGCGATACAGTGCTCGACATTCTCTGTCATTATCCGGATGGCGATATTGCGCTCAACGCCACCGGCGGCACCAAGCTGATGAGCATTGCCGCGTGCGAAGCGTTTCGCTCGGCGAATGCGCCGGTTTATTATGTGCACCCCCGGCATGACCGGCTGTTGTGGCTGTCGCCGAAACTGCCGCCGCACGAGCTGGCCGATCGTTTGAGACTGAAGGATTATCTGATGGCCTATGGTGCTGATCAGGTCGATATTCCTGCAGAAACGCAAAGCGTGCCGCCAGCGATTCAGGAACTGACACGCCAATTACTGGCCGGTATCGACCGTTACGCGGATGAACTCGGCGCGCTGAATTATCTGGCGTATCAGGCGAATAATCCGCGATTGAGCGCCAGAATCGATCACACCCGTCAGGCCCGGCCGGTGTTATGGGAATTGCTTGAATTATTCGAGAACGCCGGTATCTGCCGCCTCGAACACCGGCTGATCAGTTTCCCCGATGAGCCGGCGCGATTCATCGCAAATGGCGGCTGGCTGGAAATGCACGCGTATGCCGCCTGTTTTCAGTTGAAACAAAAATGCGGCATCCAGGATGTGGCGTGCAACATTACCATTCAGCGTCATCCGGCGGGCAAAACCGCGGTAAAAAATGAAATCGATGTCGGCCTGATTCATGCCAACCACCTGCATCTGATCGAATGTAAAACGAAACACTTTGAAAAGGATGCGGATATGCTGTATAAACTCGACAGCCTGCGCGACCTGATGGGCGGCCTGCAAGGCCGCGCGATGCTGGTCAGTTTCAATAACCTCGATAAAACCAGCCGCGCCCGCGCCAGGGAGCTCAATATTGCGTTATGCTGCCATTCCGATTTGAAACATTTGCAGCAGCATCTGGCCAATTGGCTTATCGCGTCAAGCTAACTTTCAAGAAATGAAATTTTCTGTCAATCCCATTTTTAAGCCTATGAAGATAAATGAGAAAACAGAACGAGCAGTTTGAACTAAAGACCTGATTAATAAGGGATTAAGACCTTTCACGTCAAGCGGATATGTAACGTTGCTCTGTTTGAACTAAAGACCTGATTAATAAGGGATTAAGACTATATCCTTACGACATACTCTTCGTTGTTCCAGGTTTGAACTAAAGACCCGATTAATAAGGGATTAAGACACAGGCAAAGTAAGCGCCTTAGCGATTTCTTCTTGGGTTTGAACTAAAGACCTGATTAATAAGGGGTTAAGATAAGTATCGTCAAGGCAATTGCCAATTATTTCCCGCTTGAATTAAAAACCTGCTCAAAAGGAATTAGCATTCCGGCTGAAGGATGTCCGGTTCACATGGATATTGATGATCAAACTTCAAGTTATAAGTTTATAAACAGGATTGACTGTCAGTGCTGTGCAAGTAGATGTCAGTTCCTGGAAAATACGTCAGCAAACTGTTCGCGAGTTTGATTTGACGTTGCAACGCTATGTTCGTGATGTCAGTTGTTTATTAATAATGCGACCGACCACTACTCGATGGAGTTCCTGTAAGATGATTTTGTAGAAACGCTCGCAAATTCGTTGGTTTGTGTAATGATTGGCTCGTTTTGGAATGCGCATTGTCATCGAACGTCAAATAGGGCTGGTAATCGTAACTTTCCGGCTTGTTGCAATATTCACAGTATCGCGGTTGATGGGATTCGGATGATATTTATACTTTTTGATTGATTCGGTTTTGCAATATCGCAACCCTCAGATGCTTGTTCCAATCGAATTAATAATGTGAATTAACATTTCCAGAATACCACTGACATTCAATCTCATTCTAATTAAATAAAATTCTCAATAGATAAGCTATCAGAGAGTTTTAGGTTTGTAGGATATATCCTAAGTAATTACATTACTTATTCCTTCTTTATAAGAAGAATAAGCCGACATAATATATTGCCTAATATTCCGTAATAGTTGTTTCATTCTTACATGTGATTTTCAATAATAAGACTGTAAAAAGTAAGAAAATCTCAGTAATCCAGTAATCAATCGCCTCGTGCAACGATTCCAATCGGAGTTAAAATTTTTTTTTATGATGCCTTTATGATTAGAAAAGGAGTGTAATCCATGTCGTTAGAACAGATGACTTCGGTAGTAGTCGGTTCGGGTCATTCAAAAATTGGTGGGATTTCAGATGAATTCCTTACTTTTCGTTTAGGGAAAGAGGAGTATGGGATAGAGATTCTGAAGGTTCAGGAGATTCGTGGTTATGAGGCCATCACGCAAATAGCCAATGCTCCGGACTTTATAAAAGGCGTAGTGAATTTGCGCGGGATCATAGTGCCGATCATTGACATGCGGATCAAGTTTCACATGGAGAATGTTGACTATGATCAATTTACCGTGGTGATTATTTTAAATGTTGCGGGCAGGGTGATGGGTATCGTCGTGGATGGAGTATCGGACGTGATCAATCTGACGTCCGAACAACTGAGACCGGCGCCTGGACTGGGATCGGTCATAGATACGGAATACATCATGGGACTGGGAACCATAGATAATCGCATGCTGATATTAATTGACATTGAAAAGATGATGAGCAGCAGTGATATGGGATTGATCGAGCAGAACCTGAATTAATTGATTGTTTTCTTGAATATGAAGCCATAAGGAGGATTTAATGTTTAATAACATGACGATAAAGTCGAGTTTAGCGCTGGTGATAGGTCTGCTATCGATATTGCTATTGGGTATAGGCAGTTTGGGGATGATGGGTCTGAATCAAACGAATGACTCATTCAAAGGCGTATACGAAGACCGCGCCGTTCCGTTGGGAGATCTTGCATTAGTATTGGACCGCATGCAGCGGGCGCGTCTCAATGCGGCAATCTCCGCATATTCCAAGAACGCGGAAACGGTAAAAGAACGCCAAACGATGACGGTTCAGCGAGACGCGGAAATCGCCGAAATGTGGAAAAAATATATGGCGACCAATCTCACCCCTGAAGAAGCTGCGTTAGCTGATAATTTTAACCAGCAATGGCAAACCTATGCGGAATCGCGCAATCGCACAATGAGTTTGGCGATTGCAGGGAATTTTGATGCCTCCGTTGATAACATGGTAAATGACGCCGGTCCGAAATTTGATGCAGTACATGGAACCATGATAAAGCTACTCGAACTGCAGCGTGATGAAGCGATGAAAGAATATACTGCCGCGCAAAGTAATTATGAAACGATATTTATGGTTACCATAACGACGGTTGCACTTGGAATTCTATTTGCGGGCATTATTGGATTACTGCTGATTCGTGCCGTGATAGGTCCGCTCAATGAAGCGGTAGCGGTTGCCAATGCAGTCGCATCCGGCGATCTGACCAGCCGCATTGAAGTGAGCTCGAATAATGAAACAGGCCGCTTGCTGCAAGCACTGAAAGCCATGAATGACAATCTGGTGGACCTGGTTGGCAAGGTACGGATGGGTACCGACCAGATAACGACGGCATCGGGTGAGATAGCCTCCGGCAACTCGGATTTGAGTCAGCGGACCGAAGAACAAGCATCGAGCCTGGAAGAGACAGCCTCCTCGATGGAAGAACTGACATCGACAGTGAAGCAGAATGCCGATAATGCGCGCCAAGCGAATCAACTGGCGGCGGGTGCATCGGAAGTCGCGGTCAAGGGTGGCGCGGTAGTAGGTCAAGTGGTGCAGACCATGAGTTCGATCAATGAAAGCTCCAAGAAGATTGTCGACATCATCAGCGTCATAGACGGGATCGCGTTCCAGACCAACATTTTGGCATTGAATGCGGCAGTGGAAGCGGCGCGTGCTGGAGAACAAGGACGTGGATTTGCGGTTGTGGCAACGGAAGTTCGAACCCTGGCGCAACGTTCAGCGGCGGCGGCGAAAGAAATCAAGGAACTGATCAGCGACTCGGTGGCGAAAGTGGAAGATGGGACGCGCCTGGTTGACGAAGCGGGGACGACGATGGACGAGATCGTAAGTGCGGTGAAACGCGTTACGGACATCATGAGTGAAATATCGGCGGCATCGCAAGAGCAAAGCTCGGGAATTGAACAGGTAAACCAAGCGGTCACGCAGATGGACGAAGTGACGCAGCAAAACGCGGCGTTGGTGGAAGAATCGGCGGCTGCGGCTGAATCGATGCAAGAACAAGCGCAATCGCTATCGCAAGCGGTCAGCATATTCAAGTTATCGGGTGGTGGTTATGGATCGTCCACACCGGTTAAGAGAAGTAATCGTCCGACGGCGGTAGCCAAGTTACCGAACCGCGGCCCGGCGACCAAGAAAGCGCTTGCAAGACCTGAAGCGGGATCATCGAGTGTACCGGCACAGCCTCGCAAGATTGCATCCGGTGGCGGTGGCGATGAGTGGGAAGAGTTTTAAGCAAAAATAACGTGACGTGAAAAAGCCCGAGTTCCACCTGGAACTCGGGCTTTTGTGTTTTAAAAAATAATAAATCAGGATCTTATATGTCTTTATGAATTTTTTTGTGGCTATGTAGTTACTTGAAAAAATTAAGTTGATTTGTAAATCGTTACAGCAGAAAAATAGTCGCTAATCCCAAGAAAATAAAGAAACCGCCACTATCGGTTACAGCGGTAATCATGACACTGGAACCAAGCGCGGGATCACGGCCGAATTTACGCAAAGTAAGTGGAATTAATACACCCAACGACGCTGCCAATAGCAGGTTGAGCATCATGGCCAAAGTCATTACCAATCCCAATTCCACATTATGATAAATGGCGAATGTAAATAAACCGACGATGGTGCCCCATACAAGACCGTTGACCAAACTAACGCCAATTTCTTTACTCAGTAATTTCCAAGTGCTGCTCGTGTTAATTTGATCAAGCGCCAGCGCACGAACGATCATGGTAATCGTTTGATTGCCTGAATTGCCGCCTATACCTGCAACAATCGGCATCAAAGCGGCCAACGCCACCAATTTTTCAATGGAGTCTTCAAATAATCCAATAACCCGGGATGCGATAAAAGCGGTAATCAGATTAATTGCCAGCCATCCCCAGCGGTTTTTGACACTTTTAAGAATGGGGGCAAAAAGATCTTCGTCTTCGCTTAGCCCGGCTAAGTTTAAAGCTTCGTTTTCGGCCTTGTCGCGAATAAAATCAATGACAGTGTCGACGGTAACGCGTCCGAGTAATTTGTCGCTTTCATCAACTACCGATGCAGAGACCAAATCATAGCGTTCAAATGCATTGGCAGCTTGTTGAGCGACGTCGCCGGGCTGCAGCTTAATTATTTCTTTGGTCATCACGTCAGCGACCAAGGTGTCCAGGTCGCTAACCAGCAAGCGATTGATTAATAAAACGCCCTTTAGGTTTTCATTCCTGTCGACAACGAACAATTGATCGGTGTGATCCGGCATTTCTTCAAGCCGACGTAAGTAACGTAATACAACTTCCAGGCGCACATCTTCACGAATGGTGATGATGTCAAAATCCATCAGCGCACCTACAGAGTCCTCCGGATAGGACATGGCTGCACGCAACTGTTCGCGTTCTTCAATCGGCAAGGAACGAAAAACATCTTCCATGACTTCTTGAGGTAAGTTGGGCGCGAGGTCGGCAATTTCGTCAGCGTCCAGATATTCTGTTGCGGCGACCAGTTCTTGAGTACCCATGTCAGTGATCAGTGTTGCTCTGACCGCTTCGGAAGTTTCGAGCAATATTTCACCGTCTCGATCGGATTTGATCATGCTCCAGATTAGTAATCTGTCTTCCAGCGGCAGTGCTTCAAGGATATGCGCAATATCCGCGGGATGCAGTTGGTCTAAAAGAGTTTGTAACTCGGAGAGGTTGTTTTTCTGAACTACAGATTCGCCCAACGATAGATCTGGAGAGTCCTGTAAATTCACCAAGCCTTCGACTAATTTGTATTTCCGCAATAAGAATGTGATCTGTTGGAGCGGGGTTTGTAAGTTTTCTTGGTCGTTATTATTGGTTTCGGTCATGGTTGGTTGGTGCCAGCAAGCCAGCTTGATTTTAGATATGTTTGCGTGATCTATACTCTAAACAGTTTGCAGTTGGATGACAGAAAAGTATAACCTTCAGCGCTGTATCGATACCAATACTATTTAGCAATACCGATCAATTGGATCGGTGAGTGTATCTATTCATTCTTGATGCACGGCGCCGCTCTGTGATTGTAAATTTTATAAGCTGTCATCTTGAATGAAATGCAGCTATTAGATCTTCATCTGCAAGATGCTTGGTTTGAAGACTCGAATTCAACGAACGTAATTTTAAAGTTCGCGATGAAAATATTTGTAAGTTAACCGATCGCCCAATAAGCTAAATTTTATTGGTTGATTTCAGCATCGCAATGACCGGTTTTGTTAGAGGTTTTACATTGCGCCAAACAAAAAAAGATTCGGCTGCTTGTTCGACCAACATGCCAATGCCATCCGCGAGTTGTCGTGCGCCGTGTTGCTGAGCGAATTTAAGGAAAGGCGTGAGTGCTTCTTGATTATACATCATGTCATAGGCCAGTTCGGCATGGGTGAAGATGTGTGGGGGCAGATCGGGTAATTCGTTGTGAAGACTGGCGGAGGTGGCATTGATGATGATGTCGAATTTTTCTTCGGAGAATTGCCTAAAATCGCCTGCAACAATCTTACCATACGGTATGAATTGTTCTTGAAGGATCTCGGCTTTATTAATCGTACGGTTTGCAATAGCCAGAAGTGCCGGTTCCTTTTGCAGCAGCGGCAAAATAACGCCCCGCGCGGCACCTCCGGCGCCGAGTAGCAAAACTCGTTTCGCTGCGATCGGGATCAGGAGGTTTGATTCGATATCACGAACCAATCCGGCGCCATCCGTGTTGTCCCCCGATATCTCATTGCCTTCAAATTTAAGAGTATTAACGGCCTGTGCAATCCTTGCTCGTTCCGTCAGGCGGGTCGACAATTGATAGGCTTCCAGCTTGAAAGGCACCGTCACATTTAATCCCCGGCCACCCTGTTGCCGGAAATTTTCTACAGCGGCTTTAAAACCGTCGATAGGAGCCAGGAGGGTGGTGTACTCCATGGTTTGATTGGTTTGTAGAGCAAAAGCGGAATGTATTGCCGGTGATTTACTATGTGAAACGGGGTTGCCAATTACTGCATACAAGTCAAGCATAAGCGGGCACGTGTTAATTTTTTTAAAAAATATTTGTTGATTTGAATAGAGTGACCTATTGACTTAGCAGCATATCCGTTGAGGCAAAGACCCAAGTGCGCGTAATGTGCAGGATGTCGGTATCCTGACTGATGTCAGGAGGAAAAGGCGCAAATCCGTTCTGACCGGCAAGTTTAACGATATTGATGGCAGCTTCATCGAGAACCTTTTGGCCGGAAGACCGGTTGATTTCGATCGATTCCAAGCTGCCGTCAGCACGGATTCCGACGGTTAGTTGCAGATTGCCATAAAGCTTTTCTTTTCTGGCGACTTCCGGATAATTTAAATTACCAATGCGTTCGACCTTCAAGCGCCAGTCTTCTACATAGCGTGCAAAACGGTATTCTTTGGTGCGGGCGCCGACAAATTTTCGTTTAGGGCGTTTCTGATAAGTCTCGTGGTCTTGATCGATTTGCGCTCTTAGCCGAACGATGTCAAGGCTTCGTAGCAATAGTTCGGTTGTATCCGATGGATTAATCGGTTTTGCTTCATCTTCATTACGCGATTCGCTTGAGAGTTCGATTTGCGGTGTTTCGCTCACAGCAGCCATCAATTTCTTCGCTTGCTGCTCCAATTCTTTGATTTTTTGTTGTGCAATCTTGTCATCAATAATCGGCTTGCTTTTTGGTAGGACCGGGAAAGGTGTTTTTGCCTTGCGGTTATCATCCGTGTTGCCTCCGCCGTCGAGATTGTCCTGTGCGAGCAACTTGCTTTCTCTGGGGACTGTTGGTGTTTTACTGTTAACCAGCACCACCTCAATCGAGGATGCAATTTTGTCGAATTTAGGTTGCGGAAACTGAAAAGTAATTCCAAAAAAGATAATACCGTGCAACAGCAAAGACACAGCCATCGCAATGGATAGACGATTGGTCTGCAGGGATTGATAGCTATCCTGATTTAAGGGTGAAGCTCCAAGTGTTTGAGTGATCACAGCTATTCGGTTTTACCTTGAAAGTTGAATCTAACCTGTAAATAAAGATGCGTTATTGTAGGCAACTACTTTTTTCTTGTCACATATTCCTGTCAGAGTGTGTCAGCGGCGTTTTTATATCTCTTGTTTTTGTAAGAATTCCGCATGGAATGTGCGATCCAGCAGGTCGATTCCGGATAATTTAAGTCTGACATAAGTGCCAGGTGCTATTTCCGGCAACGATGGAACTCTTGTGACAAGTGGAATTCGATCCAGTTTAACTAAATTTTCCTTGATAACTTGCGCATCGGTTACCTGAATTTTCTCTTGCAACAGCCAACGAAGGCACCAATAACGTTCCATGGATCGCTGAAATTCGCCGTAAACACCATAGGCAGTTTCAAAGTCGCGCATCGCAATGAACAAACTGTTGCTGTCTTTGGTATAAGGCGGGGATTCATTGCGAAGCAGCGCGATAATTTGCCGTTGATTAATCAGATCAACATAACGTCTCATCGGGGAACTGCTCCAAGCGTACTGAGAAACGCCGAGCCCTTGGTGAGGGGCGGGTGAAGTGCTCATTTTCACCTTACCATTCGCTTGGCTGCGGAAGATGCCGGTGATGCCTCCGTCGGTTAATTGTTTGCCCCATTCCGTGTTGACGTAAATCATTAGTTCTGAAACGACTTTATCGATTGGCGAACCTCGGCGGCGTTCAATTATTGAGACATGTTCACCGTTGATTTCGAAGCTGTAATCGACTTTGTCATTGTTGGCGTCATTTGACTTTCCACGTAGACTTTCCAGCTTACAAGCAAAATTCCATAAAAAAGTTAACTCCTGACTGAGAGGGTGCGGGAAGTGACCCTTACATAAAGTATCCTCATTAAAATGTTGCTCCAATTCTTTATTGCGCAAGTTCGCTGTAATTTTTATTTGCTCTATTTTGCTTTCTGTTTTGGTAACGGTGTAGTCGTCCGATACATCAAGGTACAGAGAAACTACCGGGCAGATTGTTTGTTCGGCCAGAGTAAAACGATTGATCACGCCGGTGGGCAGCATGGTAATCTTGTTACCAGGTAAATAGACTGTAGATAAACGAGAAGCAGCAGATTGATCGAGTGCTGATTCGAAGGGGATTCCTAAAGCAGGCGCGGCGATATGGATGCCGATGCGAAAACTTCCGAAAGATAACGGTGTGACAGAAAATGCATCATCAATTTCGGTGGTGGATGCGTCATCAATGCTGAAGGCGGCAACATCCGCATACGGCAGATCAGAAAAGTTGTCAGGGATCGGTTGTGATTCCAGTTCACCAAACCCGATACCGGACGGGAAAAATTCCCAGATAAATTGATTGAGATGATAATCGTGCGAGGATGGAATGGCACCGCACTTTTCCATTAGTTTCACAGTGGAAAGCTTCTTATCGGTACAGACGGCTTCAAGTGCTTTCCATTCAGTGGAATTTTTATCCGGTTTGTAGAGTAACTGCGAAAGATGTGGCTTAAACTCTTCGGGTAGCATGAATTGGTTCAACTGCTCGACATAGCGGGCTTGTTGTTCGGCCTGCAGTCGTTTCTTTTCCTGACTTGCCAATGCTGCTTTGAGTGCATCGGGAGGGGCGGCTTTGTAGCGGCCTTGTCCCTTTTTATAAAAATACATAGGCGCATTTTGCAAGAGCAACAAAGTCGCAGCAGCTTCTACCGGGCTCGGTGAGTGTCCAAAATAATCGGTTGCAAGCGCATCACTCGCGAATTCGGATTCCTGCGTGCAGCATTCCCAGAGGAAATTTGGATCCAGTTCTTCAGTAATTTTTTGTACATGGCCCATAAATTCGGCCAATGGTGGCGTATCGAACCGGAACAGCACCGAAGATGCCTTGATCTTTGATCGCTTGCCATGCACCGCTTCGATCTGCAATGAAGTATTGTTGTCAGCCAGAATGGAGCCTATTTTAAAGGCTCCGGCTTCTTCGTAAAAAACATTCATGTCGGTTTTTAGGTCGGTCGGATAAATCAGAATCAAGGATATGAGCGAGGATGAAGAATCGTCCATGCATAGATATTATTAGCATACAATTAATTAGGAATGATTGTCCTAAAAATTCAGCATATGGCTTTGTATTATATACCGAGGTGCTAAATGAAAATAAGAATGGAGCGAATATCTGTTAGCATGAATAGTGCCGGTACGGGCTAAATAACGTGCGTTTGTTGGTTGCTATCAAACATTCGAACTGGAACTGCAAATGGAATAATAAAAATTTGCGGGGATGGGATACGCCAGGATCATTTTAGCGATTGTAATGGTTTTTTATGGTTGCTTGCTCGTCTGCAAGAAGTTCTGCAATTTTGGAATCAAACGATATGATCGAGAGAGGATTGCTGGCTGATTTAGGTGGGTATCATCAAATAATCACTACATGGAATCCATTGGTACACAATAATATTCTGTGGACGGGATGATGATTTTTTATTCGATAGGCGTTTAAAAAAATGATGAAAAAATTGATGCGTGGCGTAATTTTTTTCTGCTTGATTTTAGTAACTCAGGGATGTGAATCCAATGGGGCGATCAAGCCCGTAAGTTGCGGCGGGATACAAGGCAAACAGTGTCCAAACGTCAATCAATACTGTGATTTCGATGTAGGGCAATGCAATGCTCCGGATAGTGAAGGGGTGTGCAGAGATAAACCTAAAGTTTGTACCAGACAATATGCGCCGGTTTGTGGCTGCGATGGTAAGACGTATGGTAATGCTTGTGATGCTGCATCTGCGGGAGTTTCGCTTAAATATAAAGGGGAATGCAATCCATCATAGTGCTTCGTTTGTGTTGATGATTCGAAAATCACATAACTTCTGATCTCGATTTATGCCGAATTGTTCGGGAATATGTAAGATCTTATTACAGATAAAGCATCAAGCGTTTTGTAGATAGCGATTGGGCGCTTTATGTGATTTCTTGCTTTTTTAGAAGTGAATGAATGGCGTCTCTTAATTCAGAGTCTGGCAAAGTGGCGGCCAATTGATTGAAACACTCTTTTCCAGTTACACTTAGTTTTGGTTTTGTTTTATCTCTATGTTTTTCATAATATTTTGAGTTTGTGGCCGAGTTTTGCGCTTGCACCAATATTTGAAATGAAGTAACTTCCCATCCATATTGTTGCAGTTTGCAAAGCAGCGATGGTGATAGTTGCTTAAGCTTTGCTGCAATAGCGCCATTTTCAGCCAATATGGTTAATTTGCCATTCGTAATCCGACTAAGGCTGCAGTATTGAGTCAACTGGACCGGAATTAGTTTGTGGAAGATTGACTGGTCTATAGATAATTGACGAGCTGTTGATAGTAAGCTTTCATATTCAGGTGCTTTGCCTAGAAGATTAAGATAAGAATCGACTTTATGAGGAGGCATGGTTATTTAATAAATACCCAACGAAAAGAAGTATGAATATTATTTTGATAGCGAATAATTCTGAGCGCGCGCGCAAGCTGGCATTAACCAGAACGAATATCATTTTAGCAATGGCTGTATTTTCAGTCATTATCATAACATTGGCTTTAGTCCTCAATTTCGTTTCTTTGCGGTATGCTGACCGTATAGATGCACCTTTCTTAAGAGCAATACTGGTCAATCCCCAGGAAGAAAGGCATCAGAAAATTCAAATGCATTTGCAAGATAACTTAAACATCATGGCCAGCAAGTTGGGGCAAATGCAAGCGCAGTTGTTGCGATTGGATGCATTGGGAGAACGCTTGGCGGAGTCTACCGGGATTCAAAGCAGAGGTTTATTATTCAAAGATATTCCGGGGCAAGGCGGCGCACTGAGTGATGCTTTGTCCGAAGAGTTAACTTTTGGTGAGTTTAATCAGAAACTTCAGGAGTTATCCAACATATTGGATGAAAGAGCGGACAAGCTCGGTGCGCTCGATTCTTTGCTTCGTTATGGCAGAGTGACCAAATTTGTTTTGCCTTCTGAAATGCCGGTTGAAACCGATTGGTATTCTTCCGGTTTTGGATACCGCATTGATCCGTTTACTGGCAGGAAAGCTTTTCATGAAGGGGTGGATTTTGTAGCGGAAACCGGAACGTCGATAAAAGCGGCGGCGGGGGGTGTGGTGATCTATTCAGATCGTCATCCTGAATATGGTAATATGGTCGAGATCGATCATGGAGATGATCTCGTAAGCCGGTATGCACATGCTTCAAAATTAATGGTGGGGCTTGGTGAAGTTGTATTGCAAGGTCAGAAAATCGGCGAGGTCGGTAGTACCGGCCGCTCAACGGGACCGCATTTACATTTTGAAATTCGGCATAAAGATAAACCACAGAATCCATCTAAATTTTTAAAAAAACCGAGTTAAATTGAATTCACATAGAACATACAACTTATCAGGGGTGAGCGCTTGACTCACCCTTTGTTTTTTTTATAAATTATTCAAACATACATAATCATTAAGGACTTATGCTAGGCAATTTACTCAAGAAAATTTTTGGTAGCCGCAATGATCGGATGATCAAACAATATTCTGAAATCGTGCGCGCCATTAATGAGATGGAACCGGCAATTGGGGCTTTATCGGATGCTGATTTGCGCGCTAAGACGGATGAATTTAAGCAACGTGTGCAGCAGGGAGAAACGCTGGATGCAATCCTACCAGATGCGTTTGCCGTAGTGCGTGAAACAGGTAAGCGAATATTGCAGATGCGTCATTTTGACGTGCAGCTCATCGGGGGCATGGTACTGCACGAGGGTAAGATTGCCGAAATGCGGACTGGCGAAGGTAAAACCTTGATGGCAACTTTACCGGCTTATCTGAATGCGCTATCGGGCCATGGTGTGCATGTTGTTACGGTGAACGATTATTTGGCCAAGCGTGATGCGGAATGGATGGGGAAAATTTATCGTGCGCTCGGAATGGAGGTGGGCGTTATTTATGCCCACATGCCGCATGATGAAAAACAAGCTGCATATGCAGCTGATATTACCTATGGCACCAATAACGAATACGGTTTTGATTATTTGCGTGACAATATGGTGACACATGCAAATGAGCGTGTTCAACGGGTGCTGAATTTTGCGATTGTGGACGAAGTTGACTCAATCCTGATTGACGAAGCGCGGACGCCACTGATTATTTCAGGGCAGGCTGAGGGCGATACTGAGATCTATGTGCGTATTAATGTATTGGTTCCAAAGCTGACGAAACAGGAAACCGAAGAGAGCCCCGGTGATTATAGTGTTGACGAGAAATCTCATCAAGTGACTATGAGCGAGGCCGGTTTTGAGCATGCCGAAAAATTGCTGGCATCGGCCGGCCTGTTGGCATCAGGCACCAGTCTTTATGATCCCGCTAACATCAATCTGATTCATCATTTAAATGCGGGTTTGCGTGCGCATAATTTATTCTTTAAGGATCAGCATTACGTTGTCCAGAACGGTGAAGTCATCATTGTCGATGAATTTACCGGGCGGCTAATGGCTGGTCGGCGTTGGTCCGATGGGTTGCATCAAGCGGTTGAGGCGAAAGAAGGCGTTGCCATTCAGAAAGAGAATCAGACACTTGCTTCGATTACCTTTCAGAATTACTTTCGTATGTATCACAAATTGTCCGGTATGACGGGTACTGCTGATACGGAAGCTGCTGAATTTCAGCAGATCTACGGTTTGGAAACAATTATTATTCCAACACATAGACCTATGATCCGCGAAGATCGCATGGACTTGGTTTATCGCACCACTAAAGAAAAGAATGATGCCATCATTCAGGAAATCAAGCAGTGTTACGAACATGGCCAGCCGGTTCTGGTGGGTACGACTTCTATAGAAAATAATGAATTGCTATCCAAGTTGCTTGATCGAGAAAAATTACCGCACCAAGTTTTGAATGCTAAGCAGCATGCGAGCGAAGCATTGATTGTTACGCAAGCAGGGCGGCCTAAAATGATTACGATCGCAACCAATATGGCAGGCCGAGGCACTGATATCGTATTGGGCGGTAATCCGGAACCGGAAATTGAGCGGATACGTCATGATGAGAAATTGAGCGAAGCAGAGAAAGAAAAACGTATACAGGAAGTGAGTGCACAATGGAAGGTTGTGCACGAAGAGGTTTTAGCAAAAGGCGGTTTGCATATTGTGGGTACGGAACGTCACGAATCTCGTCGCGTAGACAACCAGTTACGCGGGCGTTCCGGTAGGCAGGGTGACCCCGGTTCCAGTCGTTTTTTTCTTTCACTGGAAGATCCGCTGTTACGCATTTTTGCTTCTGATCGTGTAGCCAATATCATGACTCGACTGAAAATGCCGGAAGGGGAAGCAATTGAGCACCCTTGGGTTACCCGGGCAATAGAGAATGCACAACGTAAAGTTGAAGCACGAAATTTTGATATGCGTAAGCAGTTGTTGGAATACGATGATGTGGCCAATGATCAACGCAATGTTATCTACCAGCAGCGAAACGAATTGCTTGAAGCAAGCCATGATATCTCGGAAACCATTGCAGCAATTCGAGAAAGTGTTTTAAGCAATTTATTTTATTCCCATATTCCGCCACAAAGCGTCGAAGAGCAATGGGATGTGGCAGGATTGGAAAAAGCGCTTGCAGCCGATTATCAATTACATTATCCGATACAACAGTGGCTTGAAAAAGAACCCGAATTGCATGATGAGAATTTGCTTGAGCGTATTCTCAGCTCGACCGAGGAAATTTATCAAACCAAAATGCAGCTCGTTGGCGCCGAAATTTTGCATCATTATGAGCGAGTGGTAATGCTGCAAATACTTGATTCGCATTGGCGAGAGCACCTGGCCGCATTGGATCATTTACGTCAAGGCATCCATTTACGTGGCTACGCGCAGAAGAATCCGAAACAGGAGTATAAACGGGAAGCTTTCGAGCTCTTTACCAATATGCTTGAAGAGGTCAAGAATGAGGTTACAAGAATACTGCTTACTGTTCAGATAAAAAATGAGCAACAAGTTGATGCCGCAACAGAAACATTGCGTTCTCCTGAGAAAATTGAACTTCACCATGGTACTGCCGGATCTTTTGATGAGGACTCGACGGATGAGAAAATTGAGAATGATAAAGCTCAGCCGTTTGTACGCTCAAACGAAAAAGTGGGTCGCAATCAACCTTGTCCATGCGGATCGGGTAAGAAATATAAACAATGCCACGGGAAGATTAAATAATTGCCGCAATGTGCGGAGGACGATGTAAGGAAAAGAAGATTCTTTTTGTCCTTGAAGCGATTATGGTATACTGCGCGCTTTTGTGGTTGGCGCGTAAAAATAGTTAGCGAGAGCAGTCGGATATTTTCTAATAATATCCTTTGTTTTTAGATAGTTACCTGAGATAATTACTGATGGAATGATTTAATATGATGGCAGATAGTTTCAGCATCAATGATAAGATGAGCGGCAGGAGAAAATTTTTAGTCGCTGCAACTTCTGTAGCGGGTGGTATAGCAGGCGCTGCGATTGCAACGCCTTTTTTATTAAGTATGATGCCAAGCGAAAGAGCAAAAGCAGCGGGAGCACCGGTGGAAGTGGATATCTCTAAACTTGAGCCGGGTATGCTTATGATGGTTGAGTGGCGCGGGAGAGTCGTGTGGGTATTGAATCGCACACCAGAAATGCTTGAGACCCTTCCAAAATTGGAAGACCAATTAGCTGATCCGAATTCGGAAAAAAATCAACAGCCTGAGTATGCGAAAAATCTTACACGTTCTATTAAACCGGCGATACTCGTTATCGAAGGCGTTTGTACACACCTGGGTTGTTCGCCCGTATTCAGAAAAGATGTGGCGCCGGAGGATTTGGGCCCTGATTGGTTGGGTGGGTTTTTCTGCCCTTGTCATGGCTCCAAATTTGATTTGGCAGGGCGAGTATATAAGAGTGTACCGGCTCCGACGAATATGGTTGTGCCACCGCATGTTTATCTGAGTGATAGTCGTCTTTTAATTGGATCTGAAAGTGAGGGATCTGCGTAAATGAGTAATATGTTTAATTCCATGATTGAATGGATTGATAAGCGTTTCCCATTAACATCGAATTGGAAAGCGCATCTTTCCGAATACTACGCACCAAAGAATTTTAATTTCTGGTATTTCTTTGGTTCTCTGGCCTTATTGGTCTTGGTTAATCAGCTGATAACCGGTATTTTTCTGACGATGAATTATAAACCTGATGCTAGCCAGGCTTTTGCATCGGTTGAATATATCATGCGGGATGTTGATTACGGCTGGTTGATAAGATATATGCACTCAACAGGTGCATCCATGTTTTTTGTGGTTGTTTATCTGCATATGTTCCGGGGGATGATGTATGGTTCATACCGGAAACCACGAGAACTTTTGTGGTTGGTTGGAATGTGCATATTCTTCGTTCTGATGAGCTTGGCTTTTACTGGCTATATTTTGCCGTGGGGGCAAATGTCATATTGGGGAGCACAGGTAATTGTGAGCATGTTCGGAGCGATACCGGCTGTCGGCGATACACTCCAACAATGGCTTCTAGGTGATTTCACCCTATCGGATGCGGCGCTTAATCGTTTCTTCGCTTATCACGTGGTGACATTACCGCTGGTATTACTAGTGCTGGTATTTGTACACATCTTAGCTTTACATGAAACCGGGTCAAATAATCCGGATGGTATTGAGATAAAAGAGAATAAGAACCCAACGACGGGTATTCCGGTAGATGGCATCCCATTTCATCCCTATTACTCAGTTAAAGATATTGTCGGGGTGGTGGTTTTCTTGATTGTATTCTGCGGGATTATTTTCTTCGCTCCTGAAATGGGTGGATATTTCCTGGAGTACAACAATTTCATTCCTGCAAACACATTACAAACTCCTGATCATATTGCGCCTGTTTGGTATTTCACACCTTATTATTCAATGTTGAGGGCTGTAACTGTTAACTTCCTTGGAATCGATGCAAAACTGTGGGGGGTCATACTGATGGCAGGATCGGTAGTTATTTTCTGCTTCTTGCCATGGCTGGATAGGAGTCCTGTTAAATCGATACGCTATAAAGGACCTTATTTTAAGATCGCGTTAACGTTATTTGTTATTAGCTTTTTCGTATTGGGTTGGCTTGGAACAAAATCGCCTACACCTATGTATACGCTGCTAGCGCAGATCTTTACCGTGATATATTTTGCATTCTTTATCTTGATGCCGTGGTATAGCAAAATAGATAAAACAAAACCAGAGCCCAAAAGACTACAAGAGTAAAAAAATGATGAAATTAACGATCGCTTTATTAATTTTATGTATGGCTCCATTTAGTAATGCTTTTGCTGCCGAATCGAGTGTACCGTTAGATCGCGCACCGGTAGACATTACTGATAATGCTTCTCTACAACGTGGAGCGGAAAGCTTTGTGAATTATTGCTTGACGTGTCATGGTGCAAGTTATATGCGCTATAACCGTCACCGTGATATTGGACTTACGAATGAAGAAATCCTTGGGAAATTAGTTTTCACTGGGCAGAAAGTGGGTGATTTAATGCAATCCGCTATGCGCAAGAAAGAAGGACAGGAATGGTTTGGTATGGTGCCGCCTGATTTGTCTGTTATAGCGCGTTCTAGAGGAGCAGACTGGTTGTATACATATTTGCGGACATTCTATCGTGATGACGATACCGCGACAGGATGGAATAACTTGGTATTTGATCGTGTCGCGATGCCGCATGTTCTGTATCAACTACAAGGTGAGCAAAGATTGGTGGCGAAAGGCGACCAGAAGAGCCTAGTGCTTGATAAACCAGGTCAAATGTCTGGAGCTGATTTTGATAAATTTGCTGGTGATCTAGTTAATTATTTGGTTTATTTAGGTGAACCACATGCTAATGCCCGAAAAGAATTAGGAATTCAGGTGATGATCTTTTTACTGGGCATGTTAGCTTTATCATATGCGTTGAAGAAAGAGTATTGGAAAGATATTCATTAAGGCTTCGAACTTGCTGATTATGCAGGTGGTTTAGTCAGAGATTGAAGTTATGATGACGCTATATTCAACAATTACATGTCCATTCAGTCATCGGTGCAGAATTGTACTGCACGAGAAGGATATGGACTTTCAAGTAATTGATGTTGATCCTAATAATAAATCAGAAGACTTGGCGGTAATGAGTCCGTATGGTAAGGCTCCTGTACTTGTGGAACGCGACCTCGTTTTATATGAATCGAATATTATTAATGAATATATCGATGATCGTTTTCCACATCCGCAGTTGATGCCCGCGGACCCCGTAATGCGTGCACGTGCCAGACTATTGCTATTTCGCTTTGAACAGGAATTATTCTGTCACATTGATGCCTTTGATGAAGCTGATCAAAAAGCGATAGACAAGGCTCGTACTGTAATTGCAGAGAATTTAACGATGATCTCTCCCGTTTTTGAGAAACAGAAATTTATGTTGGGGGATGAGTTTTCGATGCTCGATGTTGCTATCGCACCATTATTATGGCGTTTAGAGTATTTTGGAATTAAACTTCCCAAGCAAGCAGCCCCCTTGTTGAAGTATTCCGAAAGACTATTTAGTCGACCATTGTTCATTGATGCATTATCGGCGTCGGAAAAAGTGATGCGCAAATGATTACTCAATCGACGAAGCCTTATTTAATTCGTTCTATCTATGATTGGTGCAGCGATAGCGGTCTTACCCCTTATATTTCTGTAGCAGTCTTTAATGGGTTGGATATTCCAAAAGAATATGTGAAAAATAACGAGATAATACTCAATATCGGTGCGACTGCCGTGCAAGAACTGAACATTGGTAATGATTGTTTGAGTTTCACGGCTAGGTTTAACGGCATTGCTAAAAAGCTAAATATCCCTCTAGATGCAATCAAAGGAATATTTGCTAAAGAAGTTAACCAAGGAATTACTTTTTCTTCAGATAACATCGAAAATAGAAACGATATAGATAATTCAGAAAATAGTGGTTTCAATGAGAGCATTCAAATCTCTGAAGAAAAGAAAACGCGAAAACCCAAACTTAGAATAATCAAATAAATATATCAGATTATTCTTGTCAAATTGCCGGCATAGCTCAGATGGTAGAGCAGCTGATTTGTAATCAGAAGGTCCCGAGTTCGATTCTTGGTGTCGGCACCATAAAATTAATGGCTTGCAATTTTCATCCAAGCCATTTTTGTTTCAGGGGTTACGCTGGGGTTACATTGCGGCAATCTAGCAACCATTTCTAGGACACTCTTTTACTTTCTTTCCAAGCGATCAAATCAGATATTTTGTACCTGACCTTGCTACCTATTTTGTAGAAAGGGATAGTTTCTTTCTTTGTGCAGCGCCATGAAGCAAGCGTATTTATTTTTACTCCGATAATTTGTGCGGCCACCACTGGATCAACCTCTTCCGTGTTTTTGCTGGACTCAATTATTTTGCTTAGGGTTAAGTTTTTTTCGTTCATCTATCTAGCTCCAATACTTTTCAAATTTACGTGAACTCTTTCCGCTCAATTAATGGCTTCGTTGTTACATACTTTGCGCGCTCGAACTATATTGTTTTTTTAAATTAAAATTTTTGTTGTTAACTCAAGATCACTAGAATCAATACCGCCGAAACCAATACCAGAGCTGCAGCAAATAAATTCATAATGGCCGCCTGTCTGGAAATTCTGACCAGTTCACGGATATCATGATTAATAGCGATTATGAATTTTTCACTGATTAACTGCATGCTTTGGTCTATTAATTGATCGTTGTTTTTGCTGAAATTGTTTTGTTGTGCATTAATCAGTGCATTGGCTTTTTTGCTGGCGACTGTTTGCCACTGATTAAAACTCTCTTCCAACATCGCCTGATAATTGCTTAGCAGTTCAGCATGGGCTTCTTTATTTTGCTCCAGCAATACTTCGTTGAGCGTATGCATCATCAATACGGGATCATCCTGTGACAGAACAATGCCGTGTTCTGACGCTACTCTTTTAATGAGCGCATCTAATTTGTCATTACTCATGTTAAAACAGCAGCTACATTTTCGATGTTGGTGAAGAGCTGCCTGCGGATAATCGCTAACCTTTGGCGTACCATCACCGGCAAAGAACTATTCTTCAGCGCTTCATCGAAGGTAAATTTTGATTGCAGGATTTCGCTCAAATCCTTGCCGAAAGTCTCGGGCTTATAGTGCGGAATTCGGATAATGGCGGATACCCGTGCTTTGTTATCCACATACGCTTTCATTTCCTCAAACTGCTTGCCATTCATGCTGATTTCTCCCCAGTAAGGATTCAACCAAACGACAAACAATGCTTCCTTAGGAAACTGTTTAATCAGATGTACAAAACCATTGAGCGTATCGAGCAAAGCTTGACTACCCGTGATGACAGTATGCACAACCAGTTCATGCCCCATATCCAGAAGTAAGGCGGGTATCTGGTTGCTGATGAGATAATGCGACATCGGTACAAAGGTACTGGCACCATTGTCAATAATGACGTCATTTTCAGCTTTGGCGATGAATTCAATCAAATCATCAAACTTTCTCGGATCAATCTCATCATTGTTCATCACATTAATCTGCTTAACATTGAGCTTTTTAAAACCATAAAAAGTGGCATTAACCGGATCTGTATCAATGCATAAAGGATTGCCGCCTTTGGCAACCTTATGTTGCGCAAGCGTGGATGATATGAATGACTTCCCAACCCCACCCTTTCCTTGCAAAATCATATGTATCTTAGCCATCAAATTAACTCCTCTTTTTCAGTTGCAGAATTAAAACGAAATCCTTCATGATTACTCCCAGCTGACTTTTCTTGATCAATGCGCGGATGCTGCTTTCTGTCCTCACCAATATGTCGATTGACCAATGTTCGGAACCATTGATATGAACATTTGATTTTTTCTTCCTGGTGCAAAATGTTCCAGATCTGCCGAATCGTCCAGCCATCCTTGAGTGCCTGCTCAATATCAGGCTTCAATGCGATGAACGCCGGTAAAAATTGCTTACCGGTACTTTTGTTTTTATCCGCATAAAGTGCGATTCGATCTGATAAGGATTTAGTCATCACACAATTCCCACAAAAATATGTATCTTGGCGTCCAAACAATTCCTTTGTTTCTATTGCTTTCTTTTTTGTTGTTTTCGACTTTTTCTAATTGCTTATCCTTTATTTTTGTTTCTAAGAGACTGTTATTTAGTTGAATAAAGCTTGTTTTAAGTATTTTTATACTGTTTGAAATTATGATATAACGAAAATAAACTATTTGCAAACATCGATTATAGTGTTAGTATATTTCTTAAAACTCACACAACCGGGCAAGATATGTGGAGATGGCCATCTCCACCACAACTTATTCGCACAGTGTGCTCAACGTTGATCTTGCTCTTCGAGGAAAACTGAAATGATTGACAAAAATAACCTTAAGACAATCAAAAAAGAAAGAAGAGAGAAGAAGCTCAGGGTGCCTGTTTTGCCAATCGAGGAAGCTGAAATAAAGAGTAAAGCAATGGATACCGGATTAACCGTTGCCGAGTACCTGCGCAATCTGGGCCTGGGTTATCAAGTGCCCAGTGTTATAGATAATCGGAAAGTGGATGCCTTGTTAAAAATCAATGCGGATCTTGGCAGATTGGGTGGGTTGATCAAACTTTGGCTTACCAACGACAAGCGCACAAAATTAATTGGCAAGTCACAATTGCATATGACCTTGGACAGTATCCGGAATACGCAAAGCATCATGCTCAATGAAATTATGAAGCTTAAAAAATAACTTTCGGAATAGTCCTATTAGACTTAAGCAGCTTAAATACGATGATCGCTAAAATCATACCCATCAAAACAGTGCGCAAAAGCAACTATTCTGCGCTGATACAGTACCTGACCGATCCTCAAGGCAAAAGTGAGCGTATCAGTCAGATCAAGGTTTCGAACTGTTATTCAGACGATCAGACAGCAGCACTGATAGAAATACAAAACACACAGGAAATGAACACTCGCGCCAAATCAGATAAAACCTGTCATTTGGTACTGAGCTTCCCTGAAGGGGAACGTTTATCCTTTTCTGACCTGAATGCCATTGAAGAGCGATTTTGCGAGGCTCTGGGTTTTGGTGGCCATCAACGCATCAGCGTTGTGCATGATGATACCAATAACCTACATGTGCATATTGCACTCAATAAGATTCACCCCAGAGCCCTCACAATCCATAGCCCCTACTATGACTACAAAAAAGTAGCCAATCTTTGCGAGCTAATCGAACAGGAATATGGTTTAACACAGATTAATCATGAAACCGTGAGCGATAAAGCCTCCAGAGTAGCGCAGGAAATTGAAACCAGAACCGGTGTGGAGAGCTTGCTGGGCTGGATCAGGCGTGAGTGCTTGGATGAATTGAAGCAGTCGGACAACTGGCAGGATTTGCATCAGGTTCTAGCTAGACATGGCCTTGAAATCAAGGAGCGCGGCAATGGTTTTGTGTTGCTTGCCAACAATGGCGTGGCCGTTAAAGCCAGTTCAGTGGATCGATCTTTATCCAAAGGCAATTTGACCCAAAGACTGGGTGCTTTTGTACAGAATGAACATTCTACACAATCGTCACAACAGAGCACTAAAGAATACCAGCCAAGGCCATTGCAGAATCGAATCGATACTTCAGAGCTTTATGCGCGATACCAGCAAGAGCAAGCGAATAGCGTCAGACAGCGTTCAAGCCAGTGGGCAATATTGCGACAAAGCAGAGATCAACTCATTGAACGCGCCAAGCTAGAAGCAAAACTCAAGCGCAACCTCATTAAAAGCATCAAAGCCGGGAGATTAGCTAAAAAAGCGCTGTATGCAACCGCTCATCAGCAATTCAAAACGACTATCGAAGTCATTAAAAGCGATTACCAGAAAGACTATCAAAGTTCTAAAAACCGTCATTCCAGAATGGGGTGGCTGGATTGGTTAGCAAAAGAAGCAAAAAATGGCAATTCTGAAGCATTGGCTGTTTTGCGATCCAGAAGAGTGGGTCAATTTAAGGGCAATCAGATAACGACTAAGCAGAGCAATGTTGGTTTCAGCACTAATAGTCACTTTAAGGATGGCTTGGTGGAATCTATCACCAGAATCGGCACAGTTACTTATCAAGCAGGATCAACCACCATCCGCGATGACGGTAAACGGCTCATCGTCCTGCCGGATACATCGCGCGAAGCCTTGGCGGATATTTTGCAAGTGGCCATGAAGAAGTACGGCAGCCACCTGGCGATCAATGGAACTGAATCGTTTCGTCTTGAGATAGCACAGGTTGCAGCACAAAACCAAATGCACATCACTTTTGATGACAGGCGACTTGAACAGTACCGTCAGCAGTTGATGAAACAGTACAAAGTATCCAGAGCACAATCGGCAGGTGGAATACGATCCACAACATAAACTCCCAGAAGGAGTCTTTAATGAATAAGAACAGTTTTTTATCTCAAAACAATAGGAATTCTAAGAAGGATACACTCATCATTAGGCTATTGTCTGTTGTGTGTCTTGTTGGCGGATTCCAAGTCGCAACCCAGTATTTTGCGCAACAATTCAACTATCAGCCGCAATTAGGCACGCACTTCTTTAACATCTATGAACCCTGGGCAATTCTGATATGGGCAAATAAATGGTATGACGAATATTCGGGCAACTTCGATCTGGCGGCAGGTTTTGGTATTTTATTTTCTAGCATCGGTTTGATACTGGTGCTGGTCATTAAAATGGTACTGGCTAATTCATCCCGGACCAATCAAGGATTGCATGGCTCGGCCAGATGGGCGGATAAGCAGGACATTGTAGCCGCAGGACTGCTTTCAACAGGCAAGAATAATCATAATGATGCAGTTTATGTCGGCGGCTGGCGGGATAATTCCGGCAAAACCCACTATCTGAAACACAGTGGCCCGGAACATGTATTGTGTTATGCCCCAACCCGCTCTGGCAAGGGTGTCAGTCTCGTCATACCGACTCTGCTTTCCTGGACTCAGAGTGCAGTCATTACTGATCTCAAAGGCGAGTTATGGGCATTGACCTCCGGTTGGAGAAAACATCATGCCAAAAACAAGGTGCTGCGCTTTGACCCGGCATCAACCAGTAGCGCACACTGGAATCCTCTGGATGAAATCCAGATTGGCAGCGGTATGGAAGTCGCCGATGTGCAAAACCTGACCACCTTAATCGTCGATCCGGATGGCAAGGGATTGCAAACGCATTGGCAGAAAACCAGCCAGGCATTGCTGGTAGGTGTCATTTTGCATGTTTTGTACAAATCGCAGCGAGAAGGAACTCCTGCCACATTATCGACTGTCGATGCAATGCTCTCTGATCCAGATCGCGATATCAGGGAATTGTGGATGGAAATGGCCATGCAGGATTATTTGGATGGTAAATGTCATCCCGTGATTGCAGCAAGTGCGCGCGACATGCTGGATCGTCCTGAAGAAGAAGCCGGTTCTGTACTATCAACCGCGAAATCCTATTTATCCCTGTATCGCGATCCGATAGTCACGAGCAATATCAGCGCATCGGATTTTAAAATACGCGACCTCATGCACCATGAGAATCCAGTCAGTTTGTATATTGTTTCGCACCCCAATGATAAATCCCGGTTGCGTCCTTTAATCCGCATTCTGATCAATATGATCATCAGAAAGCTGGCCGATAGAATAACGTTTAAAGGCGGCCAACCGAGCGCGCATTACAAACACAAATTGCTATTAATGCTGGATGAATTCCCAAGCTTAGGAAAACTCGAAATCTTTCAGGAATCCCTAGCATTTATCGCAGGCTATGGCATGAAAGCCTATCTGATCTGCCAGGATTTAAATCAACTCAAAAGTCGCGAGACCGGCTACGGGCATGATGAAGCGATCACCTCCAACTGTCATATCCAGACCGCATTTGCACCCAATCGTATTGAAACAGCGGAACACTTATCCAAACTGACCGGACAGACCACGGTCATCAAAGAGCAAATTACCACCAGCGGGCGCAGGTCATCGATGATGCATGGGCATGTGACACGTACCCTGCAAGAGACGCAGCGCGCATTATTAACACCGGATGAATGTATGCGACTGCCCGGCCCGATGAAAGATACTGATGGCAAGATCACCAAGCCAGGCGACATGATTATTTATGTGGCCGGGTTCCCGGCCATTTATGGCACGCAGCCTTTGTATTTCCAGGATGAAACCTTTACGGCACGGGCACAAGTAAATCCCCCGAGCTTCAGCGATAAATTAACCGGATTGTGAGATACCTCGAACGCATGAAAGTCAACCTCATGAAAAAAACCATCAAAATCCTGATTGTTTTGATTCTGATTATGAGCGCTAGCCTATTTGTACTGAGTATTGGTGCACGAATCAGCGGGATTTATATCAATACCACACCCAGCTTGCCGGTGGGTTTTTACAAAGTTGTTGATGAACCGATTGTAAACGACGCTTATGTCGCTTTCTGCCCGCCACAGAATGCGGTTTTTGATATGGCCAGGGATCGATCCTACATCAATCGAGGGAATTGTCTGGGCGGTTATGGTTTGTTGTTAAAACGAGTGTTTGCACAATCCGGAGATACGGTTTCCATCGATCAGGCTGGCATCTTTGTGAATGGCAAACACTTACCCAACAGCGCTCAGCTCACAGCCGATGCTGAAGGTCAACCATTGCCGCAATATCGGCTTCAAGCTGTGGTGAATGATTCTGAATACCTACTGCTATCCGATGTGAACCCACAATCCTTTGATGCGCGCTATTTCGGATTGATTGTGCGTGATCAGATTCAACAGGTTGTACGTCCGGTTTTTACCTGGAGTCATTAATTAAAAGGAGGCAAAACCATGCATAGACCACCGATTGATGCTGAAACCAATAATCCTGACATAACAGAAATCATTCAGGAAAAGCTACTCGATGCTGAGATACCGGGCTTCCAGGCTGAATTTGATCCCTTGGAGGCGGAAAGGCTGGGCGCATTCAAAGAAGATGCTTTGAGTGAGGAAGATGCGCTGGATAGCACAATTGATCATACAGCGGAGGTTCAAGATGAAAGAGGCTAAGAAGGCTTTTCATGAACAAGTCGCCGAGAATCTGATTGAGCAACTCAAAAAAGGTGTTGCGCCCTGGCAAAAGCCGTGGAAACCCGGTGATCTGCTTACCATATTACCCATGAATCCCACATCCGGTAAACGTTACCGTGGCATTAATAGCTTGAACCTGATGGGCCGTGCGTATACGGATCCGCGTTGGCTGACGTACAAGCAAGCGGTAAGTCTTGGCGCACAGGTGCGCAAAGGTGAAAAAAGCACGCTCGTGCAATACTGGAAATTTACCGAGGAGCACATCAAAAAAGACGATAGCGGGAATCCTGTACTAAATAGCGAAGGTAAACCCATTAAAGAACAGGTCAGGCTTGAGCGCCCCAGAGTGTTTTATGCCGCCGTATTTAATGCTGAACAAGTGGATAATCTGCCAGAACTTGACATTAAAGCCCCCGACTGGGACCCGCTGGAACGGGCTGAACAGATATTACAGGCATCCAATGCCGTGATTCGTCATGGCGAGGCAGACAATGCGTTTTACCGGCCATCAACCGACAGTATCCACTTGCCCCACAAGCACCAGTTTCCGACACCCGATCGCTATTACGCAACAGCCCTGCATGAACTGGGTCACTGGACAGGCCATGAGTCGCGCTTAAGTCGTGACCTATCGCATCCATTCGGTAGCGAGGGCTACGGCCGCGAAGAATTGCGCGCTGAGATAGCCAGCATGCTGCTCAGCGGCGAGCTCGGGATTGGTCATGACCCAGGACAGCATGTGGCTTATGTGAATTCATGGATCAAAGCACTACAGGAAGACCCAACCGAAATTTTTCGTGCTGCTGCGGATGCTGAAAAGATCCAGGATTATGTACTGGCGTTGTCACAACAACAGGAAATTGGACAGAAAATTGCACAGGAAGTTAATGCGCAGGAGGTAATCAAGATGGATCAAATCAAGCAAAACACCGCTACTTATTTACAGAATCTCTCCCCTGATCTGGCAACCATCGCGTCCCACAACATCAAACTGTTGAATGATCTAACTCAGGACATGCCTAACAAGGATCAAGATGCCATCATTCTGGTAGCCGATGCACTCAAATTTTTGAGGGGCGGCGGCATTGACAATCTGGAGTTTGAAGAGATCGCAGAGGGTAAATTGGGTTTTCGAATTCCGGCTGACTGGAATGGACAGATCCAGGTACAGGGTAATGCGATTCAAACCGATGAAAATGGTATTGAGTCTGTGGTATCCGCTCATTCACAGAATACCGAGCCGCAATTTTGGGGCGTGTATATGCAGCGTGATAATCAGACTTTTCAATGGGTGAAAGACTGTGAATCCAAACAAGAAGCGCAAGATTTAACCAATCTGCTTGTACTCATAGATGTCGCTGCAGAAAAGAATGAACATGAAAAGGCCGCCAAGCTTGCCCACATCCATGAAAATCGCATTCGAAATGATCCAAATACCACTGATGTATCGATATTAGGAGCCAAGACCGAGCAAAACGATGAAAATGCTCGTGAATATTTGATTGTTCCTTATACGGAAAAAGATTTGGCAAAGGCTGCTGGAGCTCGTTGGGACAAAACCGCCCGTGCCTGGTACGTAGGTTCAGAAGCAGATATTCAAACATTACAGCGTTGGCTACCGGAGAATGTTGCCAATCAACAGGAACCTGCGATAGATCCTCACGTGGAATTTGCTGAATTGCTGCGCGCAAATAGTTGTCTGGTTGATGGCAATCATCCGGTGATGGATGGCAGCAAACACAGAATTAAAGTTATCGGTGACAAATCCGGTGAGAAGTCAGGTTTTTATGTGGCGCACCTGGATGGTCATCCAGCTGGATATTTCAAGAATAATCGAACCGGTATAGAGACTCGCTGGAAAGCCAAAGGGTATTCATTAACGGATGAGCAAAAAGCAGAATTGATCGCCCATGCCGCTATCAAGCAGCAAAACAGAAAAGCCGAACAACATGCGCAGCAAATTAAAGTTGCTGATGCCCTTCAAGAATTGCTGGCGATCGCACCGGTTGCCGGTCCAGATCATCCTTACTTACTGGATAAGCATGCCCGACCAGGCGATTTGAGAATAGTGCCGCAGAATGTGCATGATTTGCCAACCGATTCAATCATCAAAATTGGTCAGAACTGGCAGGAAGTCAGGCTACTACGTGAGGAAAATCCAGACAGTATTGTACTGACTGCCGGTGATTTATTGCTGGCTGTACAAGATATTCATGGTCAGATCTGGAGTGCGCAAACGATACAACCCAGTGGTGCAAAGCTTTTTGCAGCGGGTAGCAAGAAAGAGAATAACTTTCATGTGGCGGGTAATGCAGGTCAGGGATTGGATGCAGCAATTAACAAATTACCTGCCATTGTAATTGCTGAAGGTTATGCCACCGCAGATACATTATCTCAGGGGCTGAATTATCCTGTCATAGCTGCATTTGATTCAGGTAACTTGCCCACAGTTGCGCAGGATTTACATCATAAATACCCGCACAAGCCAATCGTTATCGCAGGCGACGATGATTATCATCTGGAATCCACCCTTGGCAAAAATCCCGGCAAGGAAAAAGCGCTGGAAGCAGCAAGTTTAGTTGATGGTGTGGCAGTATTTCCAGTTTTTGCGCCGGGTGAGCGAGACTCAAAGAAATTAAATGATTTTAATGATCTCGCCAATAAAAGCGCGCTAGGTATTGAGGCGGTTAAACGTCAGGTCGGATCGGTTGTTGAAAAAGTATCTCAGCTGGCTAAACAGGACAGCTTATTGAAGTTACAAGTCCCTATTGAACCTAAGCAGCGGGAAATCAAGCAAAAACGGGCATTGGTCAAGTAATCTTATAAAGGAGGCCGCAAGATGCGCGATACTATGCGGAAGATTCCAGGAATCCCATCCAGTTCTGATGAAGGTGATCTTTATGAAAAAATTGAGACTCGTCCCGGTACAACCGATAAGCAAAAGGAAGCGGGGCGATGCGCCTATACAGAACTGCTTGAGGCTCATGCTCGATGGGCAGGTGGCACCTTACTGGGTTGTAATTTCCCGAAAGACTTCCGAGAAAAGGGAGGAACCACCTTCCTGAATCAGTCTGTCAAATCAGGTCATGATCTGGCAGTGATGGCGCAAATACTGCGTGATCCGCGTTATGAGACGCTAAGAATCTTCTATACCCGTATGAATCGCATCATTCATCATACAGCTGTGAGTTCCAGGCTGCCGGGTGCGATTTACTTGGAGAAGATCGGACATGCCAATCATGATCTGGGTATTTTGGTAGAAAAAACAAAACGCCAGGTTAAGGCAGATGGTTACTGGTTATTGCATAACCATCCATCGGGTAATGCTACGCCATCGAGTCAGGATGTCAGACTCACAGAGATACTGGCATCAACTGTTCCGAGTTTCAAAGGCCATGTGGTAATCAATACCAGTCAATACAGTGTCATTGATAAAGACGGTCATGTCGATTTTGTGGCTTGGATGGGTGATCAGGCAGGAGGTTATCAGAATAATCATTATAAAAGTCATGAGCTGCTTTTGGAGAAAATAGCCTCACCGGAGGATCTGGCAAAGATAGGTCATGCTTTAAAAAAGCGGGATCAGTTTTTTAACTTCATAGGACTCAGTGCAACAGGTTTTGTATTGTCGTTAAGTGAGTTACCCCTATCTGTATTGGAGCGTCCTCAAAATCTGCTTCTGGCACGACTACAAAATTTTGCACGCAATTCTGGCGTCAATACGGTATTTGCCATCACGAACACCAATGATTACAGACACCCGGTATTATCCAAAGCCTGTGAAGCTGGCATCTTAAAAGATGTGCTAACCGTAGAGGGCTCTGATTATCGTTCATTGCGGGAAGAAGGATTATTTGCGTCAATGCCCGGTGAAATAAGCGCCATTCTTAGAAAGCCCAGATCCTTTGTGAAGGAAGATGGCGGATTAACCAAGTTAAGGGGCAAAGGACGCAATAGGTAGCGGACTGGATGACTATTTGTGGCGGTATTGAATTCAATTAGAAAAGCTTTAGTTGTGTTTGCTGTGCAAAAACTGAAAGTGATATTTCTAGATCCCCTTTTTTTCTAATTGTGGTGATTTCCGCACTTATGGTTTTATCTCCAATAAAAAATTGCGGTGTTTCGCTCTTCCATGAGTCAAGTACAATTGGTGCTGTAACTTTTAATAAAATTTCCTTAGTTGCCGCATGTTCTCTTTTATCAGTCCATTTATTTATTCTAGTTTCGGAACGACGATAAGGTGCATAATTAGAGACACTCTGAAATTCGTTTAGAGGCAGTGAATTTTGAGAAGAATCTAAATTGTATTTTGTAGAAGGCAATGGATTTGTGGTTTTTACGAGAACAACACCATCCTTAAATCCACCAACTTTATTTAGTTTTCTTTCCTTTGCTTTTGTGACTTCGGACATGTCTGCTTTTAAACTATTTAATATCCCATCTATAACTTCTTGGACATCTGATAATTCTTCGATTATTGAGTCATGATCTTTCGCATCTAAAACTTCAAGAGATTCTTCTACCAGTTTTTCACATAAAGCTCTTAATAGGTCATCACCTATTAAACGTTCAGCTTTTACAAGTTCTCCACCCGATTCAATTTTTTGAGGGATCTTGTCTCTAACTAACTTATTAAATACCTGCTGCTCATTATCACCTTTAAATGTAGTACCTGCTTCTACATTTGCGCCCGTTTGAAGAAGTTGATAATAAGCATGAGAAAGAGTAGCCCCTTCTAGAAAAATAACAGCATCAATTTTTTTAACTAGCCCACCAATTTTTTGTAATGCATTTCTATCACGTAACAATATTTCATCTTGAGGTTTTACAAGCACTCTTCTAATACTCTTGTCATTCGAATCTACAAGTGCTTCTAGTTTTGCAATATCTTCAAAATTTTTAATTTCAAATATTTTATCAAAATGCGTTTTATTTCTATGACCATGACTTCTTTGTATTTTTTTTAAGTCATATTCTTCATGATACCAAGGTAAAA
>NZ_JAHBZY010000022.1 GCF_019635155.1 Nitrosomonas sp.
TTTATAGCTTTTTCTGGATATCCTGCTTTTCATCAAAGAAGATTATTATTTTATCAATTAATTCATCAGCTTAATTGCTGAAGACAAACGACTTTTACAACGTGATGCTTTATTCTTATGGATGATACCTTTACCAGCTATTGAATCAATCGTTCCTATCGACTCAATAAACACGCTCTTAGCAACCTCTTTGTCTCCCGATCCGATCGCTTTCCTTACAGATTTAATAGCCGTACGTAACTGTGATCGCAAATGAACATTATGCGACCTTCTTTTGACAGCCTGTCTAGCACGCTTCCTTGCTTGTGCACTATTAGCCATTAATACCCCCAAACCCCTTAAGAAAAGCCTGAATGTTACTTTCTTTTCATTTATAGCGCAACTTGTAAGTAACCCATATAAACATAGCAAGCTTTTTATGCATCGCGATCACTTGATTAACCCTAATAATCGCCGCGTTTCTTTCTCGTCCAATTCTACCCATTGCCCACGCTTGATTCGCGGCGGCAGATTGATCGGACCAAAGCGTACGCGCATTAGACGGCTAACGGTAATGCCAATGGCTTCAAACATACGTCTTACTTCCCGGTTTTTGCCTTCTTTTAGAATAACGCGATACCAATGATTGGCGCCCTCGCCACCTTCCTCGGCAAGATAAGTAAATGCGGCTTGACCGTCATCAAGCGATACACCCGTGGTCAATTGTTTCATTTGTTCTTCAGTAAGTTCGCCAAGAATCCTAACAGCGTATTCGCGTTCCATCTCGAAACGGGGGTGCATCAATCGGTTAGCCAGGACGCCATCATTGGTAAAAATCAACAACCCGCTCGTATTGAAGTCAAGACGGCCGACAGCTATCCATTTGGAAGATCTTAAATGCGGCAACTTGTCGAAAACCGATGGCCGATCTTGCGGATCGTTGCGACTGACAATTTCACCATCCGGTTTATGGTATAGCAACACTTTAGGCAGCTCATCCTCTGCATGGATGCGAATTGTACGCTTACCGATGCGGATGACATCCCCCGGTCCGGCACGATCACCGAGCTGAGCAAGTTGACCATTTATCATCACTTTTCCGGCGGCAATTAATTCCTCCATCTCCCGCCGCGAACCCAAGCCTTTTTGTGCCAGTAATTTTTGTAGCTTAAAGGTTGCCGTCGATTGCTTAGCAAGTGCCGTTGAGGCTGCCTTAGCGGAAACATGTACGTCTGGCGGTGTTTTTTTTCTTAGAGATCGAAATGATTTGTTGGTTTTCATGGACGATAAAGTCACATTCAGCGCGGCACAGCAATTGAAAAATATGAATTTTAAACCATTCAGCAAGCAAACTGTTGGCACCATCGTTGGAAAATGCCGAGAAGATCGATTATCAACCTGATACGGTTATTCAATTGGTCGATAAATCTGCACACCCTGAACCGTTGCTGCTTGGCAGTCGTCAACGAACCAAAACAATTTGATGAGAAAAGGAGATTCGGTCTGTTTCATGACTGATAAACCCGGCTAAACGGTTGTCACGCAACCGTCACCGGCACTGGTAATTTCCAGCTTTAAAAAGGCAGTTTAAACCCTGGCGGCAAGCCCATGCCACTGGTCAATGCTGACATTTTTTCCTGCGTGGTCACTTCGACTTTACGGACGGCATCGTTGAATGCTGCTGCCACCAAATCTTCCAGCATTTCTTTGTCGTCGCCAACGAGACTGCTATCAATATTGACACGCTTCACGTCATGGCGGCAGGTCATGATCACTTTCACCATACCGGCGCCGGATTGCCCCTCTACCTCAATGTTCGCCAGATTCTCCTGCATTTTGCGCATGTTTTCCTGCATCATCTGAGCTTGCTTCATCATGTTACCCAGATTTCCTCTCATTTCTACGATCTCCTTTATTTCTCGACAGGTTTTATGGTTGGAACAACTAATTTAGCATCAAATTGTTCAATTAATTCTTGCACAAGCGGATCTTGCTCGATAGCTGCAATAGCATTCGCTTGTTTTTGCTCTTCTTGCCGTTGCTGCAGAGCAGCAGGCGTTAAACCGGCTATGGTTCCGACTAAAAAGGTCAGTCTAACAGGTTTGCCAAAATATGTATCCAGCGCCGTTTGGATTTTCTCCTGATATTTCTTATCCAATAGGTGCTTATGCACTTCCGGCACATGCAGTTCAATATTATCCGCCGACAGCACTTTGGCTTCGCTGTGTTGCGCGAGCATCTTAGCCATTCCGGTGAGCTTTAATTGCTGACTTAATTGCGCCCAATCAAGAACCGGTACATCGTTGTTTTTCGAATGAACAACAGGTTTGTCGCTTACTTGCGGTTTATGCGCTCGCACAGTTGCCGGAACATTAGCCACCGGCTCATTGGATTGCGGTTGCCTATTTCCAGGTATATCACTCAGCCTAAAACTCAACATACGCAACAGCGTCATCGTAAATCCGGCATATTCATCCGGCGCCAGGCTTAAATCGTTCCGGCCATGCAACGCGATTTGATAAAACAACTGCACATCGTCCGGCATCAACCGATGCGACAATTTCATAATACGCGCGTATTCCGGCGTATCTTCATCGATTGCTTGCGGCACGGCTTGCACCAATGCAATCTGATGCAGGAGCGAAGCCATATCCTGCAAGGCAACATCAAATGACAAACATTGCGCTTCCATTTCTTCGGCCAACTTCAACAGTTGCACGCCGTTCATTTGTGTCAATGCATCCAGCAGATCGAACAAATAGCCTTGATCGATGATACCCAGCATATCCCGCACACTGGTTTCCTTAATGTTCCCTTCGCCAAAAGCAATCGCTTGATCCAACAAACTGAGCGCATCACGCATACTGCCTTGCGCGGCACGTGCGACCAATTGCAAAGAAACGTTATCGTAGGAAATTCTCTCTTGCGTCAGAATTTTATTCAAATGCTCGACAACCTGCGCCGGTGGGATTAGCTTGAGATTGAATTGCAGACAACGTGACAATACCGTTACCGGGATTTTCTGCGGATCAGTAGTCGCCAATACAAACTTCACATGCGCCGGTGGCTCTTCCAGCGTTTTCAGCATGGCATTGAATGCCGATTTGGAAAGCATATGAACTTCATCAATAATATAAATCTTATAACGACCGCTGGTCGGCGCATACAATGCATTCTCCAATAACTCACGCATATTATCCACTTGCGTATTGGATGCCGCATCCAGTTCGATTAAATCGATGAAGCTGCCATTATCAATTTGCTGACACGCGGAACAGGTGCCGCACGGAGAAGCGGTGACACCGGTTTCGCAATTAAGCGACTTGGCTAAAATACGGGCGATAGTGGTTTTGCCAACACCGCGAGTTCCGGTAAACAAATAGGCATGATGCAAACGGTTTTGCTCAAGCGCATTGGTCAAAGCTCTGACTACATGCTCTTGTCCGGTTAATTCTAAAAAATTTTTTGGGCGCCACTTACGAGCGAGGACTTGTGTTTGAGACACGTTATCGATTGGGAAAGCGAATTTGATCCAATTAAATCAGAAAACCCGTAAAAACAGATCACAGTTCGTATTGGGTGGCGAGCCAGATCCCCGGCACTCGCAATATATAGCTATGGCTGCTTCCTTCCGGACCTGACCAGGTTGACTATCTTGCAATGCGGGGTGGCCCGCCATAAAACTTTTAAAGTGGCGGAAGTATACCAGCAGATGGCGGATTACTCCAATTTCAATAATTACGCCAATCTGATATATGCTTGTCATCCAAACAATTAAAATCCAAATCTGACCGATCCGTTATAGGATTATTTTCACGGAATCCAAAATTATGTTTCATCATCACGACTTACTCAATGATCTTGATAAGCCGCTCCCTATCCAAGATAAAATTATCAGCGCACACCGCTCGATACAACAGCGATTTCCATTTATTTCCCGTATCGCGGTTGCGTTGTACGATCCGGAAACACGCATTTTAAAAACCTACTTGCATAGCAGCGGCGATTGCAAACCGTTAGCGAATTATCAAACGACGCTTGATGATGCACCTTCACTCAAGGAAATTTTAGCGAAAGGCCTGCCGCGCGTTGTCAATAACTTGGTTACCTTTGAAGACGGAAAGCACGAACATACGCGAAGGATAGGCCGGCATGGCTACGCCGCAAGTTACACAATGCCGATTTTCCATGCTGGAGAATTTGTCGGTTTTTTATTTTTCAATTCGCATGAAAGTAATGTGTTTGCAGAGAATGTGTTAAGCATCCTGGATATTTATGGACATTTAATCGCATTAATGGTTATTAACGAATTGACTACACTTAGAGTCATGGGAGCTGCTCTAAAGACGACCAGCGGCATTACGCATGTGCGCGATCCGGAAACAGGCAGTCACTTGGACCGTATGTCACGCTACAGCCGTCTGATCGCCGAAGTACTGGCTGAAAAATATAATTTGGATGATGCCTATATCGAACACATTTTCATGTTCTCACCATTGCACGATATCGGGAAGATTTCCATACCCGATAGCATCTTATTAAAGCCAGGCCGACTCGATGACCAAGAGAGAACTATCATGAATACGCATGCGCAAAAAGGAAGAGACATGATTGACGATATTGTCATGAACTTTGGATTTAACAGTATCGATCACATTAATATATTGAGAAACATTGCAGAATTTCACCATGAAGCAGTGAATGGCAGCGGTTATCCTTCAGGAAAAAAAGGGCAAGAAATTCCATTGGAAGCACGTATTGTCGCAGTCGCCGATGTCTTTGATGCGCTGACTTCGCAGCGCCCTTATAAAGAGGCTTGGAGCAATCAGAAAGCATTTGATATGCTAAAACAAATGGCCGGAACACAATTGGATTCGGATTGTGTAAATGCGTTAATAAATAATGAAAAGGCGATTGAGTCGATTCAGCAGCAATTCAAAGAAAATATTTATGGCTGATCACACAAAAACGAATACCTTTCAGGCACAACCCTTCTCTTAATTCTTTCTTCAAACCTTTATAGGGTTTGACGGTATTGTAGAAGTTAATGAAACGGATAAGCTGGATGCGACGATCAGCACTGTCTTTAAAACAGATTTGGTTGTACCACATGTTCATGAGAATCAGAATGACTTTCGGCTTTGTCATTAGTTAGTGATCCTTACAATATTTCTCAAGACACGCGATGATACGGAATAGCATACAAACAAAACCTGCTTTGATCCGACCAAGCGATGCTGCTGCATGGGTGTCTTGCGTCAGGAAAGCATGGCTGGATCAGCATCAACCCGCACTATACGAACCCGACGACTTCAATCGAATGCTGAGCACTATGGGTCTTGAGCATGAAGCAGCGATACTCGCAAAACTGGAAAGCCAGTACCCGGTCAGTAAAGCTACTTCCTTTGAACATACCCAGGTCTTAATTCAACAAGGCGCGCCAGTCATTTACCAAGGTCAATTGATTGATGAACAACTGGGTTTGGTTGGTTACCCCGATTTTCTGATCCGGCATGAAAGCGGTCATTATCAACCCGCCGATGCCAAGCTGTCGTCCAGCGAAAATAAGAAAGCTATTCAAATTCAACTCGGAATCTATCGGCGATTATTAGCAAACAGGTTACCAGCAATCGTTTTTCTAGGTGATGGTCGCACAGCATTTCTCGGAGATGAAGTAAATGCGATTGTCGATGATTTCATTGCCAGTATAAGAACAATACTTGATCTACCTCAGCCACCCTCTGTTCGATACAGTCATAGCAAGTGCCGTATTTGCCCCTATATTGATTATTGTCGTCCGGATTTTGAAGCTCTGGAAGATATCTCATTGCTGTATGGCATCCATGGCAAAGCTGCCGATCATTTAGCTGAATTCGGAATCAATACAATTTCTCAACTTGCAGTTAGTTCAGCAGAATCTCTACCCGATGTGCCCTATCTCAAAGGACACAAAAGGAAACACCGTGCAATTCTGCAGGCCAATTCCTATCTGAATGGCGATATTTTTCAGCTTGACCAGGCACCACTTCCTGAAGGCACTTGGATTCATTTCGATATCGAAGATAATCCGTTAACATCCAACCGTGAACGTCACGTATATCTTTGGGGATTTCTGCTACCTCCTTATACGAAAGATCGTTTTGATTACGTGTGGACTGATGACGAGTCTCATGATTTTGACGGCTGGTTAGGTTTTTTGAGCAAAATTGAAGCGTACCGTATCGACTATCCATCGCTGAAACTTGCACATTATTCGAACCATGAAAGAGCCACTATACAAAGATATGCCGAACGCTATGCGATGAATAACCACCCCACGGTTTCTTGGTTGCTTGGAGGGAATAGCCCTTTATTTGATATCCAGAAACCTATCTTGGATTGCCTGATACTACCGCTGCAAGGATACGGTCTTAAAGATATTTGCAAACACCCTGGATTGGTTAATTTTCAATGGGAAAACAAAGACTCAGGATCGCAATGGTCGGTTGTGCAATTCAACCGCTTCCAAACAGAAGATAATGCGATTGAAAAGCAAAGATTAAAAACTGAGATTCTTGGCTATAACCGAGATGACGTAATTGCAACTCGGAAATTGGAGGAATGGCTCAAAAGCCTTTTTGCGCAATCACCAGCTCCGCACCGGTAATTGATATTTTAAATCACCCGCTTCACATAAATTCAATTTTCGCCTCTATTCCGTATCTGTTAAAAATCCTGAGATTTTATGGAGCAATTACCAAACGGCTGTCTAGCATTTTTTTTAAATGAGGAAATAATTGCTCATGTATTTCCTGCAATGCATAGATCTCTTCTAGCGCTTCCAATGGAAACCCCTGCCTGCTTTGTCCCTTTTCCACGACTAACAGTTTATTAATATATATGTAAAATTCTTTATACCCCCAATGCAGCCGAATCATTTCGGCCACTCTTTGGTATTTCGTATCCAGAACCGATTCTTTATTGCCCAAAATCGCATTAAACTCTTTAATAGATTTTCTTAATGACATATCCGTTTCCTTTTCCTTATACACTGTAAAAAATTCAAAGCCACAATCAAACATGCGACTCTATTAATTGTTATATTACGGTCCAATTCGAATAAAATTCACTAAATTCCTTGATGCGGTCAGCATCCGCTTATTGCATAATCACAAATGTTTCACACTTTTCTCGCCTACTTTAGGAACTCAGTATGTCAAATGATACGTTAGCACTCGCTCAAGCCCTTATTGCAAGACAATCTATCACTCCCTCAGACAGTGGTTGCCAAGATATTCTTGCCGAACGTCTGGAAAAGCTGGGGTTTCACATTGAAAAAATGCGTTTTGGCGATGTCGACAATCTTTGGGCTCGCCGCGGAACTTCCTCACCTGTACTTTGCTTTGCCGGACACACGGATGTCGTGCCAACCGGCCCAATTGAACACTGGGACAGTGACCCATTTATACCGACGATACGAGACAATCGGTTATTCGGACGTGGTGCTGCCGACATGAAATCTTCACTCGCTGCATTCATTACCGCAATCGAAGCGTTTATAGCGCATCATTCCGATCATCTTGGCTCCATTGCGGTATTGATTACTTCCGATGAAGAAGGTATCGCTGTCGATGGCACAGTAAAAGTTGTCGAAGCACTTAAAGCGCGTGGTGAGTTTTTGGATTATTGTATCGTCGGTGAACCGACATGTTCTGACAAACTAGGTGATACCATCAAAAACGGCCGCCGTGGATCCTTATCCGGCAATCTCACGATAATGGGTATCCAAGGTCATATCGCGTATCCACATTTGGCGAAAAACCCCATTCATCTCGTAGCTCCGGCAATTGCGGAATTAGCGCAAACCGAGTGGGATCAGGGCAACGAATATTTTCCACCGACCACTTGGCATATTTCCAATATCCATGCCGGTACCGGCGCGACCAACGTGATACCTGGCACACTAAACTTATTATTTAATTTCCGATTCTCGACCACCAGTACGGTTGAATCGTTAAAAACCAAGGTACATCAAATTCTTGACAAGTATAATCTCGATTATGAATTACAATGGGAATTGTCCGGAAAGCCTTTTCTAACGGAAAAAGCCGAATTGGCAGATGCAATGCGCGCAGCTATCTCATCAATTACCACTATCGAACCACAGCTCTCTACATCTGGCGGCACCTCGGATGGCCGATTTATTGCCGACATCTGTAAACAAGTCATCGAATTCGGACCATGCAATGCGACGATTCATAAACTGAATGAAAATGTCGAGATCGACGATCTTGAGAAATTATCGGAAATTTATCAATTGACTATGGATAATTTATTGATTAGCAAGGATTCTCAATCCAATACCACTGCCACGGATAATTTCTTAGACCGGTTAAAAAAGATTTTCTTTGACTAATAATTGCTCACTCAACGATGCTCTGTTAAAGCAACCGATCAATTTCATTCAGCATCGTTCGGAAATTTACATAGTCGATTGAAATTGTATATATAGCTTCTTTATGCACCAATCGTAAGGAAGGATATGAATAGACATTCATGTTTCGTGATAGCTGAATTTGTCGTTGTAACTCGTTCTCGACATCTGCGCTCATCAAATCGGCTTTAAAAATATTCGTATCCAAGCCAATCTCATCGGCACATTCCTCTAGTACTTCTTGTAGCGCGGGATTTTTTGCCTGTTGATAGTAACCAGCTTGAATGGCTTGGATCATCGTCAGCTCCGCTCCTTGATATTGTTTTCCTGCCGCAATAACCGCACGGCAAGCGGGATAGGTTGAGCGAATTGGTATATTACGCGACCAAAATTCCCAATTAAATTGGATTCCTGGCACCGTCTGTTCGATTTTTTGCCACGCTTGTTGAATACTCTGCTGCAGTGTGAGCGGCATTGGCGCCACTGTATCCGACGCCAAGCCGCCAAGCAAATAGATTACACCAATATCACTTGATAAATTTTTCTGTAAAAGAGACCATGCTTCCCTAAATGCATAACACCAACTACACATTGGGTCATGAATATAATATAAATTTGTCATCGCATTCCACAAAGTAAATTCATTAGGAATAATGCAGCAATTACAATGCAATCAAATCGTTTTTCGTTGAATCAAAGGCAATGATAACTCACACGCTCTATTCAATCGTCATCCAAAATCAAAATAAATTCGATCAGATAAAAAATGTAGAAGTGTAGATATTTCTGTTACTGATTGCCTACAGCGCAATAGCTAGTTTTCTATTAGAAAAATGTGTAGAATTGTGCGCTTTTTCCATTTAATGGATTATTAATTTCGTGGCATTTTACGTACAAAAATATGGCGGCACTTCAGTCGGAAGCACTGAAAGAATAAAAAATGTTGCTCGTCGGGTAGCAAAATTCCACGCACAGGGGCATCGGCTTGTCATTGTCGTCTCGGCAATGAGTGGTGAAACCAATCGGTTGATAGCTTTAGCTCATGAAGTACAAGAAACCCCCAACCCTCGTGAGTTGGATGTCATGATATCTACAGGAGAGCAAGTATCAATCGCACTTTTAGCAATGGCATTAATGGAATTGAACGTGAGGGCCAAAAGCTACACAGGTCCTCAAGTAAGAATCTTAACCGATAGCACATTCACCAAAGCGCGTATATTAAACATCGATGAAGACAGGATTCGGGCGGATTTAGACGCGGGATATGTCGTTGTCGTCGCTGGATTCCAAGGCGTCGATGAAAAAGGCAGCATCACCACCTTGGGCCGAGGTGGATCTGACACAACTGGCGTTGCCCTTGCCGCGGCGCTCAAAGCGGATGAATGCCAAATTTATACCGATGTGGACGGAATTTATACAACAGATCCTCGTGTAGTCGCTGAAGCAAGAAGGTTAAATACAATAACTTTTGAAGAAATGCTGGAAATGGCAAGCCTTGGTTCTAAAGTCTTACAACTTAGATCAGTTGAGTTTGCCGGAAAATATAAAGTTAAGCTGAGAGTTCTTTCCAGTTTCGAAGAAGACGGACAAGGTACGCTGATCACATTTGAGGAAGATGAAAATATGGAACAAGCGGTTATTTCAGGTATCGCATTCAATCGCGACGAAGCTAAAATTACTGTACTAGGTGTTCCGGATCACCCAGGCATCGCCTATCAGATTCTTGGACCTGTCGCTGATGCCAGTATTGATGTTGACATGATTATTCAGAATGTCGGACACGATGGCTTAACGGATTTCTCCTTCACCGTTCATCGAAATGAATTTAAAAATACGATGAATATTTTAAAAGAACAAATCCAACCACATATTGGCGCCCGCGATGTGTTGGGTGGTGATAGAATTGCAAAGGTATCCGTTGTCGGCGTTGGGATGCGTTCTCATGCAGGAATTGCAAGCAAGATGTTCCGAGTGTTAGCAGAAGAAGGCATCAATATTCAGATGATCGCAACCTCTGAAATTAAAATATCAGTCGTCGTAGACGAAAAATATATGGAATTGGCTGTGCGAGTACTACACAAGGCTTTTGACCTTGAACAAGCACTATAAGAAAGCCAATAAACTCATCAAGAAACAAAAAGAATCATTTATCGGAGAGATGGCCGAGTGGTCGAAGGCGCTCCCCTGCTAAGGGAGTATAGGCTCAAAAAGCTTATCGAGGGTTCGAATCCCTCTCTCTCCGCCAAATACCCAGCATCCACGCCGTTTACAAGCTCTATTGAAGTATATTCCCATCAACGATACCATCAAAAAGATTTTGATTTGGAGTTGCCCCCTTTAAACGGACACATTATGTTCTGTTTAAAGGAGAAGAAATATGACGCAAAACTACAAACCTGCCTACCCGGCTGAGTTTCGCCAGCAGATGGTGGAATTGGTAGCATTAGGCAAATGCCCCAAGCAATTATCCAAGGAATTTGGTTGCCACTACACGTCGATACGAACCTGGTGTCGGGCAGCAGGTGTACCAATTAGATCAAGCCAGGCAATTGCTTTGGTTGCAACCTCGAGTGTTCCTGCCTTGAGCGCCATTGAGCGGCAGGAGCTGCTGGAATTGCGTAAGAAGCTCAAGCGTGTGGAGATGGAGCGTGACATATTGGCAAAGGCTACAGCCTGGTTTGCAAACAACAAAGATTGATTGGAAAGGTGTACCAACTCATCAAGGCAAACCGGGCACAATTTCCGGCTCGCATTTTATGTGAAACACTCGGTGTATCGCACAGCGGTTACTATGACTGGGCAAAACGCACACCCAGCCGACGGGCCATTGCTAACTGCCGATTAATCGATCAGATCATGACGATATACCGAACAAGCGATTGTACGTATGGCCGCCCTCGCATTACCGTTGAATTGGCTGATCGTGAAATCAAAGTCAATCACAAGCGCGTAGGCAGGTTGATGCGTGAAGCAGGAATTAAAGGAGTAAGTCGCAGGCGCGGTTTTGTAATCACGACTCATCGGAATAAACGTGACCGCCCTGCACCGGATTTAGTGCAACGTCATTTCAAAGCAACTAGCATCAACCAACTATGGGTTGCGGACATGACTTACATTCCTACCTGGACAGGGTTCTTGTATCTAGCCGTGGTCATTGATGTATTCAGCCGTAAAGTGGTGGGCTGGTCTTTCGGTGAAACCATGACAACAAGCCTGGTGATCAATGCGTTGAACATGGCGTTAATCACCCGTAAACCGGGCAAAGTGATTCATCACAGCGATCAAGGTAGTCAATATACCAGCGTTGAGTTCGGCAAGCGATGCAAGGAAATGGGCGTGCATCCTTCGATGGGCAGTGTAGGTGATGCCTATGATAACGCAATGGTTGAGAGCTTTTTTGCTTCCCTGGAATGTGAGCTGATCGACAGGCGTTCCTGGAAAAACAAGACTGAAGCAAGGCTGGCCATATTCACCTGGATCGAATCCTGGTACAACCCCACTCGCAAACATTCCGGGCTGGGATATTTATCACCGAACAATTTTGAGAGGAAACTGAATGAGAATAATCAAATCGCGATAAACTTTAACCCGTTTTCACAAATCGAGACTTTCTCGACTCCATGAAAAAACTGTCCGTCAAAATGAGACAACTCCAACTCCAAACCTTTGCATGACAGCGGGTTTTTTATTGCACCACGCATTCAAATTGCGCGCTTCATTTTGCTACCTGCGATATTCATTAAAAGGTAATTCTCAGGGCTATCGTCGACTCATGCAGGAGTACATAAACGCCCTACCTGCTAAAGCACATTTGTCTCTTTGTGACGATTGATAAGAAAAATCATCAGCCGCGCAGCCGGTTAGACCCAAAATAATGAATAGCAAAATTACACAATTTTTCACACGTATTTTTTAACCTCGGCAAGATAAATCGCTGTCGTTTCTTAAAATAATCAGTTGCTATCTCACGAAACGTGATGCAAATATCCTAGCTCGATCATGACACGGATGTATATTGGGGAATCACTTGTTTTATAGTAAGTAAAACCATTAGTTGCAAGGATTCTCAGTTCATTACAGCGTGTAAATTGATATCTCGATAGATAACAAGGACTTTTCGAGACTATTTGACATTCCGGTATAAGACGTGTTTGAATATAGATACAGATTTCAAAATGGAGTGATTCAATAATGTCAAATCGTGGCGGGAAACGAGAAAATGCGGGTAGGCCGCGCGGCCAAGGTAAATTTGGCGAGCCGACGATAATGATGCGCATACCGGAAAGCCAGACAGCAACGATAAAAAGTTTTCTGGAGGCTCTTCAACGCAAAAAAGCGAATAGTGAATGTGGCACTACAACCGGCAATATTGAAGAGAGTGATCTTTTCATTCCTGAGATTAGCGATCAGCCGGTGTTATTGCCGCTTTTTTCCACTAAAGTGGCGGCGGGACTTCCCAGCCCGGCAGATGATCATGTCGAAAGACGCCTGGATGTCAGCGAGTTCCTGATCGATCATGCTGCCTCGACTTTTTTTGTAACGATCAAGGGTGACTCGATGATCGATGTGGGTCTGCTGCCGGATGATAAAGTGGTAGTGGATCGTTCCAGGACGCCAGCTATGGGTGATATTGTACTTGCAGTGGTTGACCGCGAATTCACCATCAAAATCCTTGATTATGGTCCGAACAAGATGCCAAGATTGCTACCAGCCAATTCATCAGGCGCTTACCGGCCGATTCACATACGTCCGGATATGCAGTTTGAGATTTTTGGCGTCGTCATAGGATCGTTCCGCCGCTTTAAATGAGTCGACCGTCTTTCTTCAGCTCGGTTTGGAGAAAACAGCAATTGCAGTGCAACCTCGCAAATTGTCAGGTCTTGGAAGATAAATTTACAGAAGGTATTAAATGCATTGTATTAAAAATGCAGAACCGCATGAAAAACTCGAATTTTATTGCAATATTTGGCAGAGCCAATCATAGCCGCAAAACGGCTGCAATCATTCTGTGGTTGGCAACGTTGCTCGTTGCTGCGTCTGGTTTTGCAGAAACAGACGATGTCACGAACCCAACTTTGGAAACGGCTGTTCCCTGTTCCGACGCATGGTATCGATTCATAGAGGAAAAAATGCCAACGAGTGACGGTCTAGGACACGGCCCGGATATCGGTTCGGACGAATGGCAGTCGGTGATCGAGTTCAAACTCGGTATCCGGGGCAATCCGGATGTTCCCGGACACGACGACGAGGCTTGGTGTCGTCATATCGATCAACTCATTCGAATCAACCACAATTCCTCAACCACTAACGAAAACTCCGATCGGGAGTTGAAAGTAAGGGGCTCTTCATTTGCTTGTGACAAGACCAAGCCCGGCAGCATCGAAGCGATGATTTGCGATGACAAGGAATTGTCGGCGCTCGACCGGAAGCTCGCGAATGTCTATGCCGCTACATCAAAAAAGGCAGTGAACCAATATCCGCCGGTTCTTAAAGCCGAACAAAGAGGCTGGATCAAGGGCCGCGACGAATGCTGGAAAACTGCCGACCGGCGTGAATGCGTCAGAAGCGAGTACGAGCGCCGTATTGTTGAACTGCAAGCCCTTTATCGACTCGTTTCATACAATGGCCCGGTCTATTTCATTTGCAATGACAATCCCTCCAACGAGGTGATAGTGACATTCTTCCGGACAGATCCTCCGACTCTGATTGCCGAACACGGGGACAACATCTCGTTGATGTACTTGCAGCCGAGTGGTAGTGGAAGTAAATACCAGGGGCGCAATGAGATGTTCTGGGAACATCAAGGTCAGGCTTTGATTACTTGGGGTTATGAAGCCCCCGAAATGCGGTGTATCAAAAAACCGTAATTGACATTCAATCTTGTACAGCAAAGAAATTTTCAGTTATTCAATTATTGCTTTCCTAATCAGCGCAACCATTGAATCCGGCAATGCAATATGTCCATCCAATACGAATTGTTGTGCTTGAACAGTTATCTTGCTCCAGATTTTACGAATGATATCGATCCATTTTTGCTCGGTGTATTCAGGATGTCCGTTTGCGAAATCAAGCAGGTAGTGCTCGAGGAAAACCAGCGTGGCGATGCTTTCCAATAGCTGGGTATCGGAGTTGGTTTTCAGCGATTTTTTACCGACGGTTTGCGCTACGCGCATAATGAATACCTCGTCATACCCGGCCTTTGCCAGTAAACCGGCCACGGTATCAGCATGAAATTGATTTAACGCGGCACGCCATTGGTGATAGCCCTTACGACCCATCGGATAATCGCTGCGCGGTGATTTCCAGCGCTGGATGTGCTGCGCGCGTACCGCCAGTTTCATCGCGTCATCGGCATCAGGTGCATAGCGCTCGAGCATGCCGGACATGCGATGCGAATACAGCAGTTCTTTCGGCCAATCCTCTCCTTCGCAAGTTTCCCGATTCGGGTCTTCGCGATTCGCCGCGTCAATCAGAGCGATTGCTTGGTTAAAACAGTGTTGAATCATTGCGTTGGCCGGTTGTTGAGAATTGCCGCGAAAATGCTGCTGATGCCATTATAATGACAACGAACAAATCCATGCTGTTAGATCGAATCTAACGCGCAAACCAACCAGCGACATTTACCATGCCGTGGTACCGTTACTTGAACCGGTAATAACCATTTCCGGAAATTTGGAGAGGATTTCATGAAACGACGCACCGTATTACAAACGCTCGCCGTGGCAGCGGCATTGCCGCTGATTCCGGCTTGTTTTCGCGGCAACGTGATTGGCGAAGCCGCCAGTCCGATTACACCGCTTAACAAACCGCATGAAGAATGGCGCAAATTACTCTCGTCCAGGGCTTATGAAATCCTGTTTGAAGAAGCCACTGAGCGCCCGGAATCCAGTAATCTAGTGTATGAAGACCGGGAAGGAACATTCATTTGCGCGGCTTGTTATTTGCCGTTATTCGATAGCGCACATAAATATGAAAGCTGGACCGGATGGCCCAGTTTTACCCAACCGATTCCCGGTCATATCGCCACCAAGCTTGATTTCAAATTGATCAAACCGCGCACGGAATATCACTGCGTGCGCTGCGGCGGACATCAAGGCCATGTGTTTAAAGACGGCCCGCCGCCACGCGGTGAACGCTGGTGCAACAACGGTTATGCACTCAATTTCGTCTCCGGAGGCGAGCCGTTGCCTATGCTCAGAAGTTGATCGTACGAATTGATGGTTATGAAAGTGAACGCAACCAGAATGCATCGCCATGCCGCTCGACTTCGGCAAACTCCGCGCCCTCCCAGATCGATGCGACTTTCGCGGCTAGCTCCGGCCGCCTGCTTACAGCCCATGCCGGCAAAATAATTTCCATACCGGCATGGCCACCGAGAAGAAACATGGCCAATAAATATTGTTCGTTGTAATACCGCGCTGCCCACTCCGGCGGATAATCATCCGGTAAAAAAATATCATGAAAGCCGATCACCACATTCGGCGGCAACACCGGCAGTAATTCCAGCATCGCGACTGTCACATCGCTATTCTGGAACGCGCGATGCGAGCAGTCGATAAAACATATATCACCGGAACAGATACGAGCCTTCAACAAGGCACAGGTATCTTCCAGCGGAGCACGCAAAACCTCGTCACAAAGCCGGTCAATTTCAGCGCGCGGCGAGGGGTCGATCGAAATAATGCGAGTCGGCAAATTACCATCTATGATCGCCTGTCTCACAAAACGGGTCGAATTACCGGACCCTACTTCCCAATAAACCGCCGGTCGACGTTCCCGCACCAACGCATACAAAGCGGCGCCATCCAACCCCGGCAACCAACCATTAATCCAGCGGGGGTCGTCATGATCTTCCGGTGCTCGAACGGGAATATTGCGTAACGCTTCGCGATATCCCGCAATTGTTTCCAGGGTCAGGATGATGGATTTGTCGTTGCGATAAATAATCTTTTCCAAGATATCGTGCGCTGGCAACCCCCAAGCATTACCCCAACGCGCTCGCGGATGAACCGCATAATCCAGCGATATTACCGTACCGGGCAGAGATGGCGGAGGTGACGGCAAATTCTGTGAAGCCGCGGAGATTATTCCATCCGCTTGAAGCTGCGCGGCAATACGCCGCGCAAGCGCATCCAATAAACGCCGGCCCAGTTTGACAACCGGTGCTTTAAACCAAGTCAGTAAATTTCCGGAAACCATAAGCAGTGATGTAAGAAAAATTAAAGATGATACGCCGGGATTATGAGTGATCGTGTGTTTTTCCGGTTAAAGAATGCGCACAACCAGCGGAAAATGTACTGAATGCACCATTCGATGTCAAACCGGTCAATACAATTAATTCACACCGCCTGTAAGTTTCTAAGCGCCGATCAGCACAGCAATTCTTCATGTGGTAATTAATCAGCGTACCGATTCCTAGTACAAATGTACTAGAAAAACCGGTATAGTTGTGCCATTAAATCCGCACGAGCTTTGATATATAGTGCGGTAGCGCGCTTTCCTCAATAGAACGTTCAATCGATCATTATTTGGCATCACATTGAGCGTCGCGCTATATTTATTAGCAAGGAGATAGAACAATGAATTTAACCATAAAACGACATACTTCAACGCTGGCCGCATCGTTGCGTTGCGGCATTATCGGCGCTGCCGCGATGCTGGCTGTAAACAGCGCTCAAGCATTGGATTTTCAACTGGTATCACACATTGGCGACAATTATAGCTACACCCTAACCTATGGCCCGGACGACAACATGTGGTACGTGGAAAATGGAAATGTCCATGCAACTATTCAGCTTTCCGGTTTGTTTGGCGTTACCAGCGTATTCGGGCCGCTCGATAACGACTTTCCTTCCGGTCCGATCCACGATGGTCAATTGAACTGGACCGGATCGGTGCTATTCGGCGGAGCGGTGGTTCGTTTTACCATGCTGGACGAAGATGTCGGTACCGGTAACTTCTCGACTGAAAAGCATGTGCTTGGTTTCACACTGGTCGCACCCGGCACCAGCCCGATCGACAAGATTAGTCTCGATACCAATGGCTTCTACAACGGCCATACATTGGATGATCGCGACGTGCATACATTCATTTCCGGCCCGGGCATTCCGGCCATACCGGAACCCTCCACATACCTGATGCTGATGGCCGGATTATTCGGCATCGGCACCTGGATGCGGCAGCGCCAAGGTTAAGCAATCTTTACATAGAACGGTACCGCAACTATCGAATGGTTGCGGTATCAGTTTTAATTCAAGCAACGTTCTGATTGCAAACGGGCGTCTTGCTTTCAACATTCCCCGGTTATTTGCTATAAAGCGATAAAGATGACATCGTTAACCGATAAGGCCGTCGATTGCAGCAGTACACCGGTAAACGTAATACTGGCGATATCGTCGACAAAATGCACCACGACATCATCTCCGGCCGCTTCAATACTGGTAATGAATGGCGCCAATTGATCAAAATTATTAAGACCCAGTTGTGTATCAAAGGCGATCTTGTCCGTACCCGGCACAAAATCCTGAAATTGATAATTCCCCACATTGGCAAGCCCGAAGATATCGAATCCATCGCCACCGATCAAGACATCGTTACCCAATTGCCCGACCAGCGTATCGTTGCCATTGTTACCGGTTAAGATGTTATCACTGCTATTGCCAATCAATTTATCATCACTGGAACCGCCGATGGCGTTTTCAATCACCGTGTTCAGACCCAGTGACAAATTGTCTTGTGCGAGCTCATCTGCCGGTGTCAATCCGACGGAGCTCAGCGTACCGGGCGCTGCGACATTCAGATTCAAGATAACCGGTGTATTGATGCTGGAAGCATCCAGTGTATCGATACCTGCGTCATCATAGATGGTCTGAACGAATTGACCGTCCTGGTCAGTCAATGTGTAGATATCGTCGCCGGTATTCACCAGTTTTGCATTATATAAATACGACAGAGCCGCATAATCATAGGGAGCCAGATTGATACGCTCCAACCCTTGGCTCTGTGGTGTGTATGACATGATGCTATACAACTCGGAATCTTCCACACCCGTCAAATAAGGCCCTTCCGTCGTACCTGGATCATCAAGCGATGAAGTGGCGTTGTAATTGCCAGGATGCTTCAAACCAAGCGTATGACCGATTTCGTGAATCAAAGTCGAATAGGCATTGGTGCCTTTGGTGACATTTATCGTTTGTGCAATGTCCGCTTCATTATTGATATAGAGATCACCGGCGGTATCGCCGATCGAAGGATCCGGATAATAGGCATAACCGGCGGATTCTGTCTGCAAATTATTTCCCAAGCGAATCTGACCATAGGATGACGCAGTATCTGCAACCTCGGTAAAAGTAAGATCAAAATGCGAAGCGATCGTCGTTAATATTTCACGCACCGCCGCTTTTTGATCGTCGGTCATCACGCTGAAATTATTGCCATCTTGCGCCGGATCGGCATAGCTCGGCAAAGCCGACATAAAACTATAAGTTACCGCAACCGTCGCGCCGCCCGGAACTGTAGGGTTCCACCGGATGTCGCTACCGGCAAGCACTGCATCAACGCGATAATCATTGGTAATACTTGGCATATTCTCTCCTCCGTAACAATCCATCAATTCACTAGTCGATGCCGCATTGTAGTGTGTTCGCTTTCGAACCATACGCACTAATATCAGCGTCTTCCGGGTGTTATTTAGTGATTTGGGTTGTTTGCGCGAAGAACAATTTTAATCGATAAAATCCTTTCAAATAAAACATCGAATGGAACGAACCGGTTTAATTATCCACGTAATAGCGTATCAATTTTCTTGCGTGGGATCTTGGGCGGTGAGGGTGTCGAGCACTGCTTGCAATTGCGGAAACAGCACGCGTTCTTCATAGCGTACATGTGCGGCCAGTAATTCTCCCAGCCGGTTTAAACGCTCGCACGACTCAAGCATGCCGGGTTCAACAATCAGTTGCTGCAGCATTGCATGCTCGCTGAAAATACGTACGGCAACTTGCGGATCCAGTGAATCTTTGGCAATCGCAAGCAGTTGTTCTTCACTTTGGAAGTGCGCGGCCATTACCTGATGCCAATGTGCATTAATCCGCACCAACACTTCGTCACATGCTGCTCTATCCGCGCTTTCCGCCGCTTTGCGCGCAACCCGGGCCAGAACCAATGCCGTGTGGTGATCGCGTGAAAGAGACAATAAAGCACCGGTACGAGGCATTTGAATTAATCAATACAATGTTTTGAGGCCGGTTTTCAAATAACCGGGCAGATTTTTCTGATCTGCTATGCGGCTGAGAAAGTTCGGATCATCAGCCACGGACAACGGATCCAGCGGCAATGGCTGGACAATTTTGGAAAGCGGTACGGCGGCTCGTTCCAATCCCCGTAATGCACCGGTCGGTTCGGCTGCACCGGGTAGTGGCAGCCGTGGACGCAAATCCATCCCGGAATCTTCCAATTCATCCAGTGCGATTGTCCATTCCTGTTCGTGTGGTAGCCGCTTACCTAATTTTGCCAACATCGCGCGCGGCGCCGTTTCCGGTTGCTCCAGCTCGCGTGCGAGCTCGGGTAGCTGAGCTAACGCCTTGCGCAACATATCGGCTGCGGATTTTAAAGTCAGGCTTCCTACCGAAGGATCGGCAGTTTGTTGTTGCAAGAAAACCATCCGCCGCAATCCACCGATGCGCAGCGCCTCACCCGCCGCTCCCAAACTTCGCATCAAGCCGGGTAATCCGAAACGCGCTACACCGCTTATCATCACCAAGCGTATGGCGGTTTCTTTGGCTTGCAACAAGTTCGCGTAAGGATCATCCGCTTGGCGAGAAACCACAATCAGATCAGCGCGCTTCCCCTGCTCCAGCGACCCCAGCACGTCAGTCCATTGTAAAATCGCCGCGGCATTGCGCGTTGCCATGGCGATGATATCGCGATCACTGAAAACCGCTCCGGATGCCTGGCTGACCAACCGAGCGACCTTCAATTCACCCAACAAATTCTTACTGCCCGACGGCGACCAATCCGAGCCGATACCGATACGTACACCGGCGGCCTTGGCTGCTTCAATATTGGCAGTATTACCGTACAACAATAGGTTACTGAGCGGCGACCAGATCATCGCCCCGTTGTGTTCTCCATAAAGATCAAAATCTTCGGCGGTTAATCCGGCACAATGAATACCGGCTAATTGGCGGGTAATCGCCCATTCGTCATTTGTCAGTTTCAGCGACAAAAAATGTTTTCGCGCGGTTTGATCGATCCCTTCGCTCAAGTGAAGCAAAAAGCACGATGCTTTTTTCAACCGTGAAAAAAAACGCTGCGCATCCTTGGCATCGATATCCGCAATCCGGGTATCCGCCTCGGGTAAAGCCGATTCGTCGGTTTGTTCCACATTACGCACGATTCCGCGATAATAGCGCCGGATACCGGCGTTACTGAATAACTGTATTCCTTGGCTGGTAGTAACGCCACCGATCAAACTTTTGCATTCGACATAGCGAATCAACGCCGGTACCAATTGCGGCGATTTGCCGATAATTTGCATCGGGCCGCTGATCAGTTTGCGATACTCGGGAATACCGGACCACTGATCGCGATTACTGAATTTTTTAGGCACATCCCACAAGCATAAGGCGTTATAAGCCAAATGATTGTGCAATTCGATCAGGCCGGGATAAATCGTGCCGCCACTATGGATGATGGGAGTGTCCTCAAATCCCGCCGGACTCGCAGCCGCAGCGTTGCTAACTGCCGCGATATTGCTTTGTTCGATGTAGATCACACCGTCCTCGATGACTTCAAACGAATCATTCATCGTAACGATACGCCCTCGTAGCGCCAATTTTCCGCCGCTTGCCGGATCGATCGGCTGTTCGCGTTTTTTATTCACCGCTGCACGAACGAATTGTTGCTGCTTTTTCTTCGCGCGAATCATAGCTTCGGCACCACGCCTTTCGGCACGGTTATCGTAATATTCCGCCGCTTGGCGAGCAGATTTTTACCGGACCGGCGTGCCCAATTATCAGTTTCACGCATCCAAGCAGGAAGACCCGGTGGAAAGTCGATATCCGGAATCGCGACTTTATCGCCCGGTTGCCAGCTATCGCCATACAAATTCAAAGGCTGCTCGCGATCGGGGTGATTAATCGCGGCATGCAGCGTTTGCAATGCCGTATTCCATTGATTTAACATCGTCTTGGTTTCTTCGCGCAACTTTTGCGGGTCACCATCCGAAGCGCTTTCCGGTCTGGTCGGGTGGGTAATAGGCACTTGGGGTATTGCGAAATCCTGACTATCAGGCGTTGCCTGCCACACCTGCCAAGCTTCGTTCGCCAGCGATCCCAATGTCACAACCGCTTCAATTGCTTGCGTGGTTAGCAATGCCTTTAGCCAACGATGGCGGTAATCGGCAATCGCTGCGGATTTTTTGATTTTGGCCGGGACGTTGCCATACACGCTGTATAAAAACGTATTGATCATGACATAACTACGATCGATACCGAGTTTTGCCAGAAATCCCTGAGTCCGCTGCCCGGCTTCACCTACCAGAATGCGCCGCACGACCGCTTCGTTTTGTGCCGGGTCTTGTCCGATCAATAGCACACGGGCCGAGCCATCGAGTCTTCCACGATGAAAAATCGGCCCCCACTCGACACGAAAGTTCTCGATGGGATAAACAGTAGCATCAGGGTAGTCTTGACATAGGCTTTTAAAAGGTTCTTCGACATAACCAGGATCGAATAAGCGCATGGCTGCCTCCCGCGATCATTACGAAAATTTAATCGGGCATCACAAAAAATTGCTGTCGTCTTGTGATAGATTCAAAAAAACCGGTACATTTGTCCTACCTGAACAAGGATCATCTTACTACAGAATTAAATTTCAGCAGCAGTTAATATACAGTACCCTTGTTAAACAAATGGTTGAGTATTTTTGCGTTTGGCAAGCCAAGGTTATTTTATTCACACAGCTAGAAGGTGAGCACTATGAAACGTTTATTACCACTTGCATTGGGATCTTTGATTACCGCTTTCGCATCCACCTCCGCTTTTGCGATCACCGTTTCCTGGACGGATTGGACTTCATCCACGGATTCGTTCTCAGCAAGCGGCAGCTTGGCGGTCGGATCGGATATTGTCGACGTCGGTTATTCCGCCACTGGCGCGCATGCATTTGTGACTACCGGCTCAGGCACAAACTACTGGACCGGTTCGGCATATACCAACGGCACCGTTGATAACGCACCGCCCGCCTCCGATATTATCGCGCTGAATCAAGGCGGCACCGTCACCATTACGTTCTCACAGACCGTCGTGGATCCGTATATCGGTCTCGTAAGCTGGAATGGCAACACCGTCGATTTCGGTGTGCCGATTGTAGTCGACAGCTTCGGTTCGGGTTATTGGGGTAGCGGCACGCCGATCCTGAACCCGGGTGGTACCGGCTTTTTCGGATCCGGTGAAGTGCACGGCGTTATCCGCTTGCCCGGTTCGTTCGATTCCATCACGTTTACCCACACCAGTGAAAACTGGCACGGTTTCACGGTTGGCGTCGCCGGTATAGCACCGGTTCCGGAACCTGAGACCTATGCAATGTTATTGGCAGGCTTAGGTTTACTGGGTTTTATGGCGCGCCGCAGACAGCACGCTGCTTAACACGCGACTTATCATTCTCGGCAAATCCCGCTCCCGTAGCGGGATTTATAATTGTTACGGCTGCACACGTATCTGACGATAAACCCACTGTTCAATTGAATCCAGCAACTCCGTACGCCGCGGTTCTTTCAGAAATACATGCTGGTGATAAACCAAACCCGGCAGCTTCCGAATCTTGTTAGCAGAATTGTGCTTTAACGTTGCCGCTATAAAATCTTCGTTACCCCACGCCGGGGTGATCGGATCAAGTTCCGCATAAATCAGGTAGTACGGGATCGAAAAATCCGCCATTTGGCGGCGGAAATTAACGATTTCCCGTTCGATCCCTTTGACGTATCGTAACAAACTGCGTCGCACAATCCAATGATCGGCGCGCAACCGGGCTTTTTCTATGTCGCTGTCAGTCAGGTAATCCGTCACCCAGGCCGGTGAAACCGGTGTTACAAACTGACGCAACCCAGGCCAGGATAGCACCTCGAACAACCCATCCAATACCGGCACCGTCACCAGCGACAACAGCTGATTGAACAGCAGCAATGGCAATGGCTCATCGTGGGGATGCAAAAAGTGCGTTTCAGCGTAAAACGACAGTTTAATCAGCGGATTAGCCACCCAACCGCGCCACCCCGGCGGTTCGCTCACAGCGAAAGCAGGTGCAAGAAAAATCACACCTTGTATCCGTTTGATCAAATCGGATTCGTTCTGATACTTGAGCAAATAGGATGCGGTTACCAATCCACCCAGACTATGCGCCACAATGAAAACCGGTTGTTGCGAATCTTGTGCCTCACACTGCGCCATAAAAGCTTTCAGCGCCCTGCCAAACATCTGCCGTAGCGGTTCCAGATCATATAATGCCGATTGCGCCAAATATGCCTCGCCGACATCGATTCGTTCAATTCCCTCCGCCAGCATCCGATCCGCGCGGCGCAACACCGGATTTGAAAGACCATGCGCATAATGATCGAAGCCTGCGACAAAGAAATGCCGGGAAAAATAGCGCGCCACTTCGCCGTAACGCCCGATATGCTCATTCATGCCATGCACCAAGAGTACACAGGCGGTTGATGAATCCGGCCGCGGCGATGACAATGTGCGCAAAATCAGCGGTTCTTCACCCTCCTGCCCAATCGCGGTTTCCTCCCCCCAACGCGGATAGGGAGCGGTAACGAATGGATGATGGATACATCCGGAGAGCGTTACCAGCAAGAGAAAAAAGACAAATAGAGTTGTTAAATGCGATTTGAGAAGCATAACCACAATGCAGCCACCCCCGCAAAAGCCAGAGGAATTTAACGATGCTTGGTTAATCCGGAATCTCGGCTTCAAGCAGCAAAGTCAATAAGGTCAACGACTCCTGCCAGCCGAGATAACAGGCTTCGGCAGGAATCACCGCCGGTATCCCCTCCTGGACAATATTCAGCTCGGTACCACAGGAAACTTGTTTCAGCGATATCGTTACCTGCATTTCTCCCGGCAAATTGGGATCGTCAAACTTGTCGGTATAGCGGATGCGCTCGTACGGCAATAATTCCAGATACTCACCGCCAAACGAATGACTATGTCCGGTATTGAAATTCGTAAAAGACATCTTGAAACAACCGCCGGTTTTAGCTTCTATGTGATGAACCTTCGCGGTAAAACCGTTTGGCGGCAACCATTTAATCAGCGCATCGGCATCCAGAAAAGCCCGGTAAATTCTTTCAGGCGGCGCGCGCAGCACGCGATGAAGACGGATGGTATTGGATGACATAGTTATTTTCCTTCTGATTTCAGTTAATTCAGATGGCACTGACTGCCGGTCAAATCCGGGTTACATTGAATTTTCCGGTTGCGGTTGCGGTTGCGGTGCGCTGCATTCAATAACCGGCCGGATCAGATCTACATTCTACCTGAGCGAAAACCTCGATCTACGACGGATATCGCTCGAATTCGGGAAGCTCGTGAATATGTTGCATCCAGCTGAGCCGCTCAGCCACTTGAATTTGCACTGTGGGCGGAAGCACGTCGGGATCATCCAGCGTAGCCGTTTGCACATCCACCAGTCCGGGAAGAATAGCAGCATTGCGGTAAAACAAACCGCTCCCGCAGTCGGCGCAGAAACTGCGCATCGCAGTACCCGACGAGTTGATGGTCTTTGGTTGCCCTTTCGTCACCGTCAGGGCCGATTCGGGAAACATCGCCCAAGCCACCATCGGAGCACCCGCACTCCGCCGGCAATCGCTGCAGTGACACAAAGCGACAACCTTCGGTTCACCCGTCAATTGATAGCGAATCGCACCACATAAACATTGTCCAGAGTAATTCACAAAAAACCTCCTAGTAAGTCACTGAAAACAACTATCTGCGTTGCCCCGCGCGATGTTAAAGAAACAAGCTCAAAATGCTCATTATTACGCACAAGCCACGCTTTTTCACCTGCTTTTTTGTCTTGTATCGACTACCTCGAAAACGTTTTTCAATCGCCTGTCAAGCTTCACAGACTAACCGCGCTGAAGCCAAAAACCGGGTGACGGCGCTGGTGACCGATCGCGAGTACAAGTGTATGCTCGGCCTCGGTACACAAAACATCGGCAATCAGATTTTCCGGAACATAGAGCGTTTTGGGTAGTTGTTGTGTGTGCGCTTTACCGCTGTTTAGCAATCGCTTGGCTTCCATTTCCGATAATTCGGCGGAAGCAACGGGCACAAATCCAGTACCCGGAATAAAGCAACTCGCCGCATCCATGAGCGCAATGACGTTAAAGCCGCCGTCTTCCCCGGTGGTAATCGGAACCTCGATCCAAGCTTCATTAACCTGGAATGTTCCAGGATGGAGCATTGACTTGATCCTGCTGTATTGCAGCTTAACGTTATGTATTTTTTGGCGCGAACATGATAATTGACATACCTACAAGCGCTACAGACGATCCTACCAGATCCCAGGTTGTTGGCTTTATGCCATCAACTGCCCAAAGCCAAATGATGGCCACAAAAATGTAAACGCCCCCATAGGCGGCATAGACACGGCCTGCTGCGGTGGGGTGCAGTGACAAAAGCCACGCAAAGACCGCGAGGCTCAACCCTGCTGGGACGAGAAGCCACGCGCTTTTCCCTTGTGTGAGCCATAGGTAGGGTAAGTAGCAGCCGACAATCTCGGCTACAGCCGTTACCAGGAAAAGCAAGATGGTTTTGATTTCAAGCATAGTTAGGCCGCGCTACGAAGTAATTACGCAAGGCTCTACCTGAACTCGGCGCCACTGAAAACCTTCCATGAGATAACCCGTAGCCATTCATATTTCCATTGATCTGGCCAGAAATCTTCCTGGCTCTGGTTTGGGCAATCAATTTCAAGTTCGACCCCTACAGCGCCTTTGCTTGACGTACCAAGGGAAAATGCCCGGCATACCCAATCGATCGCGGACTCCTTGCAATAAAGAGTAACTGCAAATGAAGGAGGGATTGTCGGATCATCTGATTTCATAAAGAAACAAAAACCCTCAACACGATCCGGAACATTTGACCAGTGATCGGAAAGCATCCCCGGCGGCTCAGCAGAATCTTGCGTTTCGACTTCGCCCACTGCGGCTATATCGTTCCGGAGATCAATCTTCTGAAACATAAAGGTGCAAAATTCGTTCCCTGGTAGGTATGGGAAGACTTTGAACTGCCAGCTCTTGACGTTGATCCACATACGCTGTCGCTTTGCATCAACCTTTTGCCATGCATAGGTTGGTGGTTCTGCTTTTTGTGGAGGAGGAGGTTTTCGAAAGGACATCGTGAACTGGGTCACAAGGATGTTTCCACCACTATGATTTATACACATGTTTTAAATAAAGGCGGAAAAGGCATTATCAGTCCGCTGGATCGGATTTAATTCTCCGATTAACCTTATGTCACCCACCCCTGATCTCAAGCCTTCCCTTCCGGTGGGTGTTTGCTGATATAGTCGATGATGTCGCCGACGCTGCGCAGGGTTTTGACTTCTTCGCCGTCGAAAGTGACGCCAAAGGTATCCTCGGCATCAAACAGCAGTTGGATGGTGTCCATCGAATCGAGTCCGAGTTCGTCGAATTTGGAGGCGGTGGTGATTGTCGAGGCATCGACATTGTCGACTTTCGATGCGATGAATTCGATCACTTTTGCTTCGAGTTCTGCTGTATCCATGGGTCACCTATTGTGGATTTATGAAGTTGTATAAACGAGACTGGCGTTGTTGCCGCCAAAGCCGAAGGCGTTGCACAGCACGGTTTGCACGTTCTTTTGCACGGCGGTGTTGGGTGTATAGTCGAGGTCGCATTCGGGATCGGCTTCGAGCAGGTTGATTGTCGGATGAATGGTGCCGGTTTGTAAGGTCATAATCGCGGCGATGCTGCCAATCGCAGCGGAAGCACCGATGCTGTGGCCGATCATCGATTTGGTGGCGCTGATCGGAATATCTTTGGCATGCTCGCCAAACAATTGCTTGATCGCTTTGGTTTCGATGACATCACCGAGCGGTGTCGAGGTGGCATGGGCATTAATGTAATCAACTTTATCCGGTGCAAATCCGGCATCGCCGAGTGCCGCTTGCATTGCGGCTATCTGCCCGTCCATATCCGGCGCGACGATATGCGTCGCATCGCAGGCGCAACCATAACCGGCCAATTGCGCATAAATTTTCGCGCCACGTTGTTTTGCGGCATCTTCGCGCTCCAGAATCAATATGCCCGCACCTTCGCCCATCACAAAACCGTCGCGGCCTTTGGCGAACGGCCTTGAGGCATGCGCCGGATCGTTATTGAAACCGGTGGATAATGCAAACAATGCTTCAAAACCGGACATCGTCAACGGCAATACGCACGCCTCCGCGCCGCCGGTCACCACGGCATCGGCTTTGCCGCTACGCAGCAAATCGAGCGCCATGCCGATTGCGTTCGCACCGGATGAGCATGCGGTACTACAGGTTAAATTTATGCCTTTCAGGCCGTATTGCGTGGCAATCCAAGCGCCTGCCGAGTTCGCCATGATGCGCGGTACGGAAAAAGGCGGAACCGATTTGTTTTGAAACTTGCGCGTAGCGGAATATTCAAAAGTTGAAAAGCCCCCCATACCGGACCCCAGACACACAGCCAAGCGCCGCGGTTCATAACTTTCCAGGCTACCCGCATCGGTCATCGCCTGGTTGGCGGCATGAAGTGCTAGTTGCGTGAATCGATCGGTTTGCTCGATTTGCTTGGCGGACAAAAAAGCCGAGGGATCAAACGCATTGATTTCACCGGCAATCCGGGAACGTTGTTTGGAAACATCGAAGCTTTGAATACTGGCAATACCGTTGACGCCGGCAACTGCATTTTCCCAGAATTTTTCAACACCGATACCGATCGGTGAAACAATCCCTATTCCAGTTACTACGATATGCATAAGAAATCAGACAGAGAATATTAAGGCAGGCGCTTTAGAAAATCAGCATACTCGCTATTTAACAATTCGTTGGAATATACTGAAAGCGCGGTGGACTGTCAAACAAACAGCCGGGAATCAATAGCTTGTGAAGCGGTAAAATACTGGTGAATCAGTGCATTAAACCCCAAAAAACGCCTTCAGGGTTTTTGCCGGGCTTCCACTTTCTTTTTCCACGCGATCGTTCCGTATGTTCCCACATAGGCGCCGAGGAAAGCAGCGGCAATGTAGATTTTGTTCTCGACATAATTGGTGACGGTAAAAGCAGTCACCAAAATGATCATCGCCGACCAGAATGCCGCGGCATGCGCCCTTCTTTCTTCCACATCAATGAAATAGAGCGTCCAGCACACATCGGCAAGCGCCATTGCAATCATGATCAGAAAGAAGGTTACCCATGAGAACTCGAAATCCATAATAAGCCTATAAAAACAACAACAATCAGAACACAGCAACCAAGCTGATTGCTGCGTCAATACGAGCAGTGATTATAATCCTTGCCACGCATAATTGCGCGGCCAAAAATCGAACGGCACGATCGGTTTCAGATGCGTCGCCGCGGCAAAACCGATTACTTTTCCTTGATACCGGGTTGGCCCGCAAATCGCCAATCCTCCTTTGTCTTCCCGCACCCGCAAGCTGCCACCGAGCGAATGAGTGCGAAGCGGCAATGCCGTTCCAAATACTTTGGATGCTACGTAAGCGCTGGCGGCGCTACCGGTGCCGCAACTCAGGGTGAGATCTTCCACGCCGACCTCAAACGTACGCACCGCAATACCATCATCCGTATGCCAAATAAAGTTAACATTAACACCTTCCGGGTGACCCAGATACTCGCACAGCGATTTGTCTTCCCGCAACGCTTTACCCACCGCTCTGGCCGATTCCAAATCAATTTCGGAATCGATCACGACAACATGCGGTACACCGGTATAGGCATAAAAGATATTTGTATCGATTTGCTGAAAATCCCGTGCATCACCAAGATTTACTTCAACCAACTCCTGCTCGACAACAACCTCTTTTGCACCGTCTCCGGTAATGATCGTAAATACATCATCCGACACGTAATGATCACGAAAATACCGAGTCGCGCAACGCAAACCATTTCCGCACATGGTTTCCTCGGTACCATCGCGATCAAAAATTTTCATGGTCAATCGATCGTGCATCTGATCGACAAACAAAATGCCATCGGTGTCGTGCTGTTCGGCTAATGCGGACGATATCTGCGCACGATTAAACCCTTCCAGCGGTGTTCTCATTTCATCAATTACTAGAAAGGAGTTACCGCAGCCATCCATTTTTGTCGCTTTGATTCTCATATCGATCCCCTGATTGTTAATTTAATAGCTGTACGTGCTGTCAATCCAGGGCGGCTGCTAAGGATTGAAGCCCACCCGTCTGGTCAAATGTGCTTGTGCAACCCCAGAAATAAACTCATCTTGAACAATACCTGTCAAAACGAAACCGTTCTTAAGATAAAAACATAAACTATCGTTGGCGTCGGCATCGGTTATCACATTCAGAATCCTGCCACCTTGTTTCTGAATCTCACTAAAAACCCGGTCGACCAGTTGAGAACCATAGCCTTTGTTGCGATAACTCTTATCCACAGCGATAACCATCAGTTGATAAGTATTCACTGTCTTTTTAGCAACAACGTAGCCAACCGGTTTGCTGTCTTCTATCGCATAGAACCCAAAATACTTTCCTTTCTCAATACCTTCCAGTTCCTCATGAATATCCGGTTGATACATCGAACCAATATCTTGCAAAGCAATCTTTTCAAGCTCTAGAGATATGTCTTTGGTAATCGCAGTAATCATATTTTTGAGTAGATTCAATAAGATCCAAGTAAGTTATAAACACGCCCCTGGTGTGAAACCACACCTGCTTTTGTAGCTTTCGCCAGCGCAGTTGCCGACAATTCATCCAACACATTGGTTTTTCCATTGAAACAGTTCGGGAATCGAGGTTTAAGCCTTTGCACCGCGGCATGAAGAATCAAAGCAATCATGTCACCGTGCTCTATCCCGGCATACCGGCACATAGTGGTCAAATCCGCTTCGGTAGGGTGCAAACCCGGAATGACGTTGGCTTCGAGAAAATACAACTGTCCGTCACGCTCACGGAAATCCATGCGGTTATAATCACGCACTTCCAGCGATTCATGGGCAGCAATGGCAAGTTTTGCAAAATTGATTGCTTTGTCACTCCATGGAAGCCTCGTAATGTAAGGGTTCTCTATGTTTTTAACATGGGGATCCCGAACCTGAGGTTGTCCGGGGATTTTTGCAAAATCAATCTCCAGGATCGGTAACACATTATTCCCGATGATACCGATGGTATATTCGAGTCCCGGCAGAAACTCTTCCACTAATGCCGGTTGGTTGAATTGGCAATGGATTACTTTCACTGCATCATTGAGTTCCTCGGTATTGTGCACTTTGCTTTTTTGACTAATCCCGATGCTGGTACCCTCGCTATAGGGTTTAACCATCAGCGGAAACGATAAACTCTGCAACCGATCACCAGGTTTCATCAATTGAAATTTCGCTGTTGGTACCCCGTCGTACGCGACAATTCTCTTGGCGGTCGCCTTATCCATTTTATTAATGAAGGTTTTCGGGCTGCTACCGGAATATGGAATATGCAGATGTTCACAAAAAAACGGCACGATGGCTTCGCGTAACTCTTGTTCCTCCAAACCTTCGGTGTTATTAAACACAAGATCGATATGATCCTTTCTTTTCTCAAGCTGATGATAAATATCAGGACCTACATCAATCAGCTCAACATCCGCACCGGCTCGTTCCAATGCTGCGGTAATCGCGGCAATGGTTGATGGACTCTCAAATTCACCATAGCGCGGATCTTCCATATCAGGCTTTCTGACATTGCAGGTATAAGCGATATTGAGTTTATTCATAGTTAAATTGCCGCAATATCCCGAAACACCAGGTTACCGATAACTGTGAACCTGCTTTGTGCATTGCTTTGGAAATTTAAAACCATAGAACAAATCATTTCTGGCATCCCGAAGGTCAAGTAACAGGTTGCCTATTAACGTTGCCTCAATGAAATGGTTTACAGGAAAAAATTGATGATTGAACCGCTTTGAAAAACGCCTACCTTTGAAGACACAAACCTAAACACCCACCACACAATTCCAAACCGACCGGTGAAAGTCATTCGCATCACCTAGTCGATAATAATCAATTCCATAGAATGGTCGATCAATGGTTCTATAGAAAAATAAAATTTTTATTTAATTATTAAAACAATGACATAAACTACATATATCGCATGCTGTGATAAAAGTCACAATAGTCTGGAATTAAGTTGGCAGTAGAATATTGTCTTACTTAGGAAAAATATCACGGTGATTTAAAAATAAGCTTGCATTAAAGTGGAGAATTTATTATGCATTACCGGTCGCAATTAACACTGCTGCAATCATTCGTTTCCGCTCTTGCAATCACAATGACTATTGGCTGTAGTACCGATAGCAATCCCAAAATGAACACACCCGAAGCACCAGGAAATAGCCAATCAACCGATACTAAATCGACTCAAAATGGTGAATCAATGAAATTCTCTCCCAATCCCCCCGAAGGCTGGCTCTGGTCACATGATATCAATCCGATGCATATCAATGACGCTGAGATCCCGGGAATGCACATGACCCGGCTCGCTGCTTACGGCAGTAACAATGATCGGCGCTTCGCCGCCATCATCTATCGCATTGCAAATGTTGAAAGTCTCTATTTACCGGAGCTTGCCGCTGCCGAGCTCGATGCGAAAATTGCAGCGAGCGGCGCCCGGCCGGTGTCTGTCACCGCAGGTGTGGTCAACGGTGAAATTCGCTTCACACTGGTTTTGCACAAAGGACCTGGTACTGAGTCGAAAGTGTATGTCAATCTGGATGAAACCGCATTCAAGCAGCTAGCAGTCGATGGACATCGCATTACCGACTTCACTACCTATATAGCCGATGGTATTCGAAAATATGCGGCAATCGTTGAAGCACGCCCCGGGCCTTCGGTCGTATTCACACATTTCACCGTCAAGGAATTGGATGCGCAATTGCGCAAACACAAGGTCACGCCGATACGTATCCGCGGATATTACGAAGGGGATACGCGATACTTTTCCGCAGTTGCAGAGCAACTAAACGTCGGTGATTGGAATTGGTATGATGAGATTAATGCTGATAAGGTCGCCAATAAACTTGATTCCAATCATGGCTATCCTTTTGATCTGGATGCGTATCGCCAGCCAGGTACTGAGTACGGCGTATATTACACGGTGATCATGTATCACGATCCCAATGACTATTAGTATTTAAAAACTCTTGAACCATCTATCAGCAGCCCGCTGGGTTGCGGACAAACAATCTCCCGTCCCAAAATCGTTTTGGATGCAAATGTCGCTCGCTGCTGCCAGAAACGCAAAGACATTCGGTTATCATCATGAGATTCGGATTTACGATCCACGCTTGAAAGTCCACTCAGAACACTGCGGTAATAATCTGACCTTTGTCCATATCTCACATGAATACCATCAGCACCAAACCAGCGGGGTTCCGATTCAATCAACTTGAATTGATAACGTGCCGCCATCTCAATCAATCCGGCGTGGATCGTTCGCGCACGGCTGACTGTTTCAACTCTGGAGAGCCGGCAGAAAGGATAAAAAAGATTACGAAAGAATATGTAACGCCGCTCGGCCAAACCCTCGATTGATGCCATCGGTAAGTTGGTCATGACGATCTGTGCCGAATGATTATGTAATTGCCTAACGCACCATTCCACGGCCAGTAAAATTTTTGCTGATGGCGCTTCGTACATAATATCGTTACCGATATCGGTCAGCAACGCAACCGCCGGCTTCTTTTCCGAAACTTCCAATTGCCGCCATAGTCCGCAATCGGCAATTCCCGGCAAGCCGCGGAACAGCATTTCACTATCAACACTATAGGCCCGCCCATGCCCAACTGCAGCGAAAATTTCCCCGGGTTCGCTTAATTGCAGTTGCAAACTTTGAATAACGAGACGCAATGACAACGTCAGGTTACTGGCGCCGAGCAAGATCATCCGATTGCTTAATGCGGGAAATGATTCACTACTCATTTTTTCTTCAGTTTGCGGATTCAATTAAGTGAATGGTTCCAGATTCATCAATAACACACCCAACAATACACCTTAGCCCGGTAACATCGCCACTACCCGCAATAAACAATCCACATGACGTCTACACTTAACATACTGACATTTCGTTTGACATTACAACTGAAAAAGCGTAGCGTCAAATTACAATAGCGTTGAAAAATATCAAATTTCTATTGTATTAAACTCTTTCAAGCATAGCATCGGTTAAGAAAGTGTTTCCATGGATATGCCCGTTTTTTGGTAAAAGACTTGATTGCACGTCGCCCAAGTCCGGTTATCAACTCTCGCAATAGGAGGAAATCATGGTAATGAAAATAACTGAACGCTGCGAACTTTCAAAATTGATCAAAGCAATCATATTGTTGGTGATTGTTTTATACACACTCGCTTCATCCGCAAGTTTCGCAAACTGGTATCCGAAATGTAACCAAATCGAAGTATATCCCGACATGTGCTGCTGGTCGGGCACAGCGCCTGTATGCCTTGCAGGTTGTCCGTCTGGTTACAATAAAGAAAGAACGAGTAAGGATGCCGATGGCGATTTGTCGTATTGCACCGTGGGTACTCATAAGCTTTGCTGTCCCAGCGGCCTTTCGGGAAAGAACGACAGTACTAAAACACTCTATGTTAATAACCTCAAACAAGGCAGTTTATGTCCAACCCCTCATGAAGGAATTGCCGGCACTTATAAGATGTGGTGAACATTTTGATTTCCATCTTTTGAGGATTTATTTGGCTTGACTGTTAATATTCTGCGTTTGTGAAATTCTGAGTAGTTTTTCAAAATTCGACTACTTTGCGGTTTCGCGAATTCAATTAAATCGGATGAACTGTAATCGCAGCTCATCCGATTGTTTTTTCTTTGGTGTCATGCTTTCTATAGCGCAAAACTTACCCTAGAAAGATGTGTCATTGTGAATTAAATGAAGAATCTTTGACAATCAATACGATAAATTTCCCGCTGCGCCCCTGGCATGTTCATTATCCAAAGCTTCATCCAATAATCCCCCCGTAATTCCCTGTTCCAATCTGACATGACGTCACGCCGGATTGAAGTGGTACACTGCGCCATGTTTTTTATTCCTGCCACTTATTTCTGCTTAACCCCATACCGCATTCGCCGGGTGATTCATCATGTCATGATCTTAGTTAGTTCTATTGCGGGCATAATGCCCGCTTGGGCGCAAAAACCGGAAATTACGCAATCTATCCTTCTAAACCCGATCAGCATCACTGCTACGCGTAGCGAGCGCTCACCAGAACAAATTCCAAACAGCATCACGCAAATCCAGCGCGATACGCAGCAAGGTTATCAACCCGGCGCAACGCTGGACGAGTTTGCGCGTGGCACCCCCGGTGTTTTTTTTCAAAATCAATATAACTTTACACAAGATCTGCGCATCGCGATTCGCGGCTTTGGTGCGCGTTCCGCATTTGGCGTGCGCGGAATACAGTTGCGCGTCGATGGCATTCCGGCAACCTTGCCGGATGGTCAAACACAATTGGATTCGATCGATCCTTCGTTGATCGAACGCATGGACATCGTACGCGGACCATCGGCGGCATTATATGGCAACGCATCCGGCGGGTTAATCGATATCACGACACGGGAAGCACCGAATGAAAAGTTCGCCATCATACCGCGTCAAGTATTTGGAGTATTCGGTTATACCAAATCAGAGCTATTCATGGGCGGACGACAAAGCAGATTCGGTTATAGTTTCTATGGCTCGCACCTGCAGCAAGATGGTTGGCGCAACCACAGCGCAATGCAAAATACCTTTTCGCAAGCCAAGCTTAATTTCCAAATCAATCACAATTCCGATTTGATGCTGGTATTTCGAGAATTTTATTCACCACTTTCGAAAGATCCCGGTGCGCTGACTTATACCGAAATGCAGACGAATCCTCGGCAAGCATCGTTACGTAACGTGCAATACAACGCCGGTGAAGAAATCCGCCAAGAGGAAATGGGCATCCGATTTCGCCAGCGACCCGCTGCCGGTAAAGAATTCACTATAACCACATACATGCTGCACCGCGATTTTCAAAGCCGCCAACCGTTTTTCGATGGTGGACAAGTGCAATTTGATCGCCTGGTCGGCGGTATGATGGCGCAATTTGTCAATGATCATCAATTGCTCAACCGTCCTAACCGTTTTTTGATGGGCGTTGATTACGGTATTCAAAATGACGATCGACAACGTTTCAACAACAATCTCGGTGTACGCAGTGCGTTAAACTTGAGTCAAATCGAACGCGTGCAAAGCATCGGTCCGTTTGTCCGCAACGAATGGAATATTGCTGATAAGTTGGACTTGGTCGTTGGCGGTCGCTGGGATTGGCTGCGCTATCAGGTCAAAGACCAATTCAAGCAAGACGGCAACGACACCGGTTCGCGCACAGTTTCGCAAGGCAGCGGCTCCGCCGGCTTGGTATACCACGTCACCGAACAACACCAACTGTACGCGCATGTCGCATCGGTCTTTGAAGCACCCACCACCACCGAATTACTTAACAATCCTGGAGGCCGCGGTGGCTTTAATCCTCATTTGAGCCCGCAAACCTCACTCAGCAATGAACTGGGTTTTCGCGGAAATATCGCCGGATTCCAATATGATACCGCCGCATTTTTTATAAAAACTTGGGACGAAATTACACCCTTTGAGTTATCGGCTTCGCCAGGCCGGGCATTTTTTCGCAATGCCGGTCAATCGCGCCGGATCGGCGTGGAAACACGGTTGGCAACACCGGAATGGAAAGGTTTGCGCGGCGAAGTCAGTTACACGTTCTCAGATTTTGAATTTGAAAAATACACCGTCAACGATGCCAATCTGAAAGGTCATATTTTTCCGGGAATTCCCCGACATCGCTGGGAAGGGTTGCTACGCTATTCACACTCACTTGGTTTCTTCGGGCAATTGCACATACACCGCGTCGGTGAATTTTACGTCAACGACGTCAATACTGCGACCAATCCGGCATATACCTTGGGACAGTTACTGGCGGGATGGGAATTGCGCCGCAATAACTTTGAAAGCTCAATCTTTTTGGGCGTTAACAACCTGTTCGATACTCAATATAACGCCAATACCCGTATCAATGCCGCATTGGGACGATATTACGAACCCGGACCGCCACTCAATCTGTTTGGCGGCGTGCGAGTGAGGATCGTAGTGTTTTAGTCGACCGGTCGCTCGGAAAGCCGCTCTTATTCATAAATCCGTCCCGGATTAATTCCTGTTAGTGTCAGATTTATGCTATAAGGAAAAATATAGTACGAAATATCCTATATTCTTATAGCCTTCGCTTTCGATAATATGGGATGTTTTCTTTGATAATTCTTCAATTAGCGAAGAGGTGAAATAATGGAATTAACACGACGAACAGTCTTCATCGCTATAAGCGTTTTAACTTTTCTTTTTAGTTTCCCGGTGATCGCATCCAATGCCAATCAACATATGACGGAAGCTATAGAACACGCAGAAACTGCGCAAATTCACGGCAAAGCAGGCCACACAAGCACATTACTGGAATATGCACAAAAAAGTCTTACGCATGCTAAAGCTGCTGAAAAAGAATATGCCGAAGCGCATCAGCATATCAGTGAAGCCATCAAGCATTTGGAAGAAGCGATTACACACGCAAAACAGAATCATGCAGAGAAAGCAACCCAACAAATGGTGGAAGCTTTGAAACACATGCGACATTCTGCCGCAGAGTAAAGTGGCAAGCAACCGAAAAAATTTATTAAGAATGACGTTTGTAACTCGATGCCATCCTTTCTCATATCAAGTGCAATCTTTATTAAGATTGGCTTGGCAAGTATTCTAACGGATCTACCGGCTTGCCGTGCTTGCGTATCTCGAAATGCAACTGGATCGTATCCGTATCGGTATTACCCATTTCCGCAATTTTCTGACCTTTTACCACTACCTCACCTTCTTTAACCAGAAGCTTACTATTGTGAGCATATGCACTCAGGAAGGTATTGTCATGTTTGATGATGATTAAATTTCCATAGCCACGCAGGCCATGGCCACTATAAACCACTTCTCCCGAGGCCGAAGCAAGAATCGGCTGTCCCGCTTTCCCAGAAATTTTTACACCTTTAGAATTCTTTGAAAAAGATGCCAACAGCTTTCCGGTCGTCGGCCATATCCACTCAGTTACGGAAGATTCGATCGTTCTGTCTGATTTTAGCGATTCCGATGATGGCGGCACCTCGATTCTTGTATTATTCCCAGGTACTACTGCGGTTGCAACTGAGGAGGGCGCTATCGCCGATGGGTTATTTTCAGGATACTGAAGCCGAGCTACATTCTGCTCCGAATAGGGCAACTTAAGTGCTTTGGGGCTTGTTTTTACTTTATGATTATCCACCACATCCGGACGGCTCTCTTCTTGAGAAGCCATTGCGGACTCCGCTGGGAATGCAGACGGTTCTATATTAGTCGTAACTGGTTGCTGCGGAAGCGCAAATAATACTGGCTGAGATTCCTTTTCAGTCATTGACAATCGAATTTTCTGACCGGGCTGAAGCGATCTGGGGTCCACTATTTCGTTCCATTCCACTAATTTTTTGAAATCGATACCATACTTAAGCGCAATGCCATATAACGTATCCCCTCTTTGAACGGTATATATCTGACCATCCATATTCGCGGATTCAGTTGGTTTTAACGGTCCAGAAGAATTAATTTTTTCACGATCAACAACCGGAACCGGAGATTGAGTTGTACTACAACCAACGAGAAACAAACCGGCAGCAAATAGTAAATAAAACGATGATAGGCCTGACTTTCCTGAGAAAGGAACAAATCTGAGAACACGGCCACAGATATCGAAATTGATTTGTCTATTCATTACTTTTTCTCATTTTGATATTCCCACACTATTATTTCTTGATAACCCCGGCTAGTAGTGGCACAAAATTAACTTCTTCAAGTACAGTTTCGGTAAAACCTTGCGTGTTCCGTTCTATAATGCAGAGGTTTTGCTTTTGAGTTCCTTTTGGAAAAACCATTCGACCGCCCATCTCCAATTGGTCCAATAATAAAGCAGGGACATGCGTTGTAACCGCCGTCATGATAATACCATCGAATGGTCCCGCCTCAACCAATCCGAGTAATCCATCGGCATGTTTTAGATAAATATTCCGAATCTGCAGTTCTTGCAAACGAATACGCGTTCGCGTTAGAAGTGGTCCAATACGTTCGATCGAATAAACTTTTTGTGCTATTCGCGCAAGTACAGCAGTTTGATAACCACAGCCTGTACCTATTTCCAGAACTTTTCCTAAATTTGAATCCGCTCGCAATAACTCTGTCATTCGAGCGACAATCCAGGGGCTGGAAATAGTCTGTCCATAATTGATCGGTAAAGCAACGTCTTCATAAGCTCTGCTTGCCAGAGCTTCTTCAACAAAAATATGACGAGGAATCGTACCCATCACAGATAAAACCACTTCATCAGCAATTCCTTGTGCACGCAAGCGCTCAATCATGCGCATACGTGTACGCTGAGAGGTCATACCAATTCCAGAATGACGAACATTCACCTTTCAGCACCTATAAAAATTATTACCCTAGCATAACAAGTACCTAATTATTTAGCCATCTTGTTATCAGACTTATTTGATCATAATGGGTAAGATCGATCTGTAACGGAGTTATCGAAACCCGGTTGTGCTGAACTGCATAAAAATCCGTCCCCTTTCCGGCATCCTGTGCAGGACCTGCGGCGCCCACCCAATATAGAGTTTCTCCACGAGGGTTTTGCGATTTAATCACTGGTTCCGCTTTATGCCGCCGTCCCAAACGAGTGATCTCAATTCCTTGAAGTTGCTGGTATTCAATATCCGGTACATTGATATTTAATAATACGGGGCTTTGAATTTCAGCCTCTCTAAATCGTCTTACCATATCAGCCGCAACACGTGCGGCTGTCATATAGTTTCCATGCGATGCACTCACTAAAGATACGGCCAATGAGGGAATTCCGAGTAAAAAACCTTCCGTCGCAGCCGCAACAGTACCGGAATAAATGGTGTCGTCCCCCATGTTAGCGCCATGATTGACCCCGGACACAATCATATCCGGCAAAATTTCCAGCATTCCTGTTACTGCCAAATGAACGCAGTCTGTAGGAGTACCGTTAACATAATAAAAACCATTATGGGATTTATGAAGACTGAGTGGGCGATCCAATGTCAAAGAATTACTCGATCCGCTTCGATCTCTTTCTGGCGCGACAACGATGATCTCAGCAATTTCCGCGAGCGATTCAGCAAGGCACGCTAATCCAGGAGCGAAATAACCGTCATCATTACTGAGCAATATGCGCATCTTATAAATTTATAATTGCAACCAGACAATCAAACGAATTATTTCACTTATCATGATAAGTATACGACACACATTATTGGAGAAATGGCACAACAAATGGTCGGGGCGAGAGGATTTGAACCTCCGACCACTTGCACCCCATGCAATTCATTGCATGTTTCACAGCGTTCCAAGTAATGTCACAACATTCAATATTATTATTTATATACAGCATGATAAATCATATTTATGTTTCATACTGTTTCAATATGTTCCACTTCTTACCATTAATTCTGTGTACATAACTGTGTACACAGAATTAATACACAAATGATATTATACAGCTCTTTTACAGCAATTGCTTCCTACAGAATGCCACTCAACGACAAACTTTTGAAAAATATCAAACCGACATTAAAGCGTTATGAAATTGCAGACTCAGGCGGGCTTAGTATCCGTATATCACCGAATGGCAACATCACTTTTCAATACCGATTTCGCATTGAAGGAAAACAGTCTCGTATGGATTTCGGTTCATATCCTGATATCTCTTTAGCGGAAGCACGCGAGCTTCATCGTTTAGCAAGAAATGAGGTATCTCTTGGCAAAAATCCCATAGAAGAAAAAAGAGAACGAACACTTTTAGATAAACGGTCCATTACGGTCACTGACCTTGTTGATGAATTTATGGCGAAAGAAATTCGTGGCCGCCTCAAACGAAAACGCCCTGACTATGCTGACTCTATACTTAGAAATCAAATCATCCCTACACTTGGTCACAAAAAAGCAAAGGATATATCACGTCGCGACATAATTGATTTGCTAGAAAAAATTGTATCTCGTGGCGCTCCCGTTATGGCAAACCGAACTGGCTCTCTAACCAAACAGATGTTCACCTTTGCCCAAGCAAGAGGATGGATTGAGGTTAGCCCATGCGCGAACCTGACGAAATCAAGTATTGGCGGCAGCGAAAAACCACGCGACACTTTTTTATCATACCAACAAATTTGGAAATTCTGGCATGGGCTTCCCAAAGCAAGTTTTAATGAGTCCTTAAAAGTTTGCTTGAAAATTCTGCTTGCCACGGGTCAGCGGCGCGGAGAAATCATTTTAGGTGAATGGTCTCACATCTCTTTTGAAAAGGGGCGCTGGACTATCCCTGCCTCTTTATCCAAGAACGGAAAAGAACATACAATTCAACTTACACCGCTGACTTCATCATTATTCATGCAACTAAAAGAGCTTGCAGGTGCGAGCCGTTACATGGCTCCATCACCAGTTTCTCAAGATGATACTCCAATAAGTGAACGCGCGATCAATCATGCGATTACACGAAGCAAGGATATTTTTGGAATAGAAAATTTAACTCCGCATATTTTACGCCATACTTTTAGCACAAAACTAAGTGGTCTTGGTGTTGCTCCGCATGTAATCGAGAAGTTACTTAATCACCAACTTGGTGGCATGCTTGCTGTTTATAACCATCATCCTTATTACAAAGAACGAAAAGAAGCGCTTCATCTTTGGTCGAAAACTCTAGTGGATATCTGCTCAGCAAAAGATATTGAGTCTGTTATGGCCGAACCTGATTTGATCGAGGCTGCAGAATCCTTATGACTTAAGAATCTTGAAATACCCATAGAATTATATAGACAAATGCTGGTACAACTAATATAGTTTTAAGCTGATTGAGTTTGATTGAGTTCGATTAAAATGAATACTCGCGTTGTTACTGCACACATCCCCAGCGAATTGGCCGAACAAATTGACCAGCTCGCAGAACGTTTGGATCGTCCCAAAGGTTGGATAGTTAAACAGGCGCTGATGTCTTGGGTCGAACTCGAAGCAAAGCGGCACCAGTTAACCTTAGAAGGTTTGGCCGATGTCGATGCTGGTCGTCTCGTTGACCATACCGTGATTGATACTTGGGCTAAAAACCTCGATAAATAGATTTTTCAATGAAACTCAGATGGACTGCCAGCGCTGAGCGGGATTTGGTTCGGCTTCATGCTTTTTTGGTCACGATCAATTCACGTACTGCTGCACAAGTCGTTCGGCAGCTTGTCGCGGGCGCGGAACAGCTCATGCAGTACCCACAGCTCGGTGTAAAACTTGAAGAATTCTTGCCCCGTGATGTTCGCCGCATCATCGTTGGCGATTATGAAATGCGCTACGAAGTAACCGATGAGGCTATCACTATCTTGCGGCTCTGGCATGGCCGGGAGGATAGGTAATAACCATCTTAGTGTTCAATTTTTGGCACGAAGATATAAAACTTTACGGTTTGACCCAGAGGTTTGCCGCTCTTCGACTTCAAAAATATCCTTCTTGGCTTTAACCAAATCAGAAAGCTTCTTGTAGCCATACAATCTTGAGTCAAAATCCGGCTGCAATTTGGTCAGGTAGCTACCAAAAACACCGAGACTCGCCCATCCATTATCATCCACCGATTGTTCGAGCGCTGTCAGCACAAAGGCTTCCGGAAACTTCGGCTTTTGTTCGACTGATTTTGTTGTAGCATTGGTTTTAGTGGTTTTCTTTTTAGTCTTTTCTTTTGTTGCTGGATCAGCAGATTCAGCCGCTGGAGTAGATCGCAGAATTTCAGTGAATACAAATTTATGGCAGGCATTGCGGAACGCATCGGGTGTTTTCTTTTCACCAAAACCATAAACCGTAAGCCCTTCCTCACGTAGCCGCATGGCAAGACCGGTAAAATCGCTATCACTGGTAATCAAGCAAAATCCATCAAATTTGCGCGTATACAGTAAATCCATCGCATCAATAATCAGTGCGCTATCCGTGGCATTCTTTCCTGTAGTATAGGCAAACTGTTGTACCGGCTTGATGGCATACTTTTGTAAAACTTTCTTCCAAGATGCACTGGATGTAGCCGTAAAATCACCATAAATACGCTTAACAGTCGCTTCTCCAAACCGGGCTATTTCTGCAAGAAGCCCCTCGATGACAGCAGCTTGCGCATTATCAGCGTCAATTAAAACCGCAAGCCGGAGCGAAGGTTCTTCAGATTCAATTTTTGCTAATTGCCGCGAAGATACCAAAATAGCCTCAAAATGTGAAAATTAGTAACCCGTCCGCGCGCTCAGCGTAGTTGCAAAACCTGGAGCGCGACTCCTTGTCTGGCTTTTTGCACCAGAATACCTGATGATTCTGGCTTATGATGGCTAAAGTCAAATTTCAATCCGCTCCATTCTTCGGTCATCACTCAAGTTCTTATGGCAATTATTCGGTATGGCGGTATGCAGACTGTACCAACTTATCACTTTAATGCAATTCCCCTCATTCCATTATGCCAGTACCGCCACATACTTATCATTTCATTTCGATTCAGTTTGTTTCAAAAATTCATCTTCAATCTTTTGAACAATTTCAACAGGCGACACATTCAACTTGTGAGCCAAAACAAAAAGCGTTGTCAATGTTGGTTGTCTCAATCCCCTTTCCAGTAGGCTAATAAACGTTCGATCCAAATTGCATTCCAAACCGAGTTGTTCTTGGGACAAGCCAGTTCTATTACGTAATTCACGTAATACCTTTCCAAATTGTTTATGCAGCTCTTTTGTTTGCCCATCCATAGACAAATAGAATGGGATGAACTAGACTATCAGTCGACGGACTATAGTCCGAGAGTTGATATAACTCGGTACAATTGTGGAAGACTACATGAATCTTAAAGCTTCAGTTACTACAGTAGCGAAAAACTGCCCACGTAATTTAAAATTTTCTGAAGAGGCCATAAATTACTTTATAAGCAAGAAATTAGATTCAACCAGAAAATCAATTCGGCAAATCAGCAGTCAATTTAAATTAAGAGATTTAAACCAAAACATTGTTCAGAAATTTGAAGATGTATTTGGTCATTTAAATTCGTATCATCCATTCCATTACCACAGAAGCCTTGGTTTCTCAGCGACGGAACAACAAATAACAAAAGGTATTTCATATTTTATTGATCCATCAGCACAAGGTGAGACAGGAATGAAACGCCTGATTGCATGGGTTCAATCAATTTTAGCGTCACATCCTTATGGCAATTTAATACTGCAAAGCATGAAGTCGGAAAACATGCGCTCTTTGGAGGTTTTCGCAGAATATCCTGTGTCTGATCAGGGGCGCGCCGACTTGCTGATACGATGGTCAAATTCGGGAAACAATTTTGCGGTTATTGTGGAAGCAAAATTCGATCATCATGTCACAACAGGTCAATTATCAGCATATCGGAAGCAATTGAAAAAATTGGTTTCTGAATCACAATATGGCGCTTTGGTTTTATTGACAAAAAGCGGCGAAAAAGCGCCACTCAGCAATAAAGATTGGCATCCTAAAGCATGGTTTACCGTTATGTCGAGCTGGGAATGTTTGTTGAATGACGATGAGGATTTGGGATTCTCGCTGTTTCGACAATTTATTTGGAGCAAGTTGGAGAATTAACATATGTCTGAAAACATACAAATCAGTGAAAGCCTGCAATTCTATTTTGCTAATAATCAGAATCAGGGGGCTATTGATGAAATTTTATCCCAAAAAACGATGCCGAGTGATTTGAGTTGGGAAGAAATCGGTCAATTTAACGAAGCAAAATTATCTGCGCTTAATGTCCAGCTCGATTATTGGAAATTGTTGCATCACATTTGGAACATGACATGGGGAACGGCGATTGATCTATCCCGCTATCAGCCAGTTTCACCGATGTTTTATGCAAGCAGGAAAGGAAACGAGAATTCTGTCGAATGGGTATGGGATTGCTATTTCTACAAAGCATTCGAGTTTAAAAACTATAGGATCTATACTGTTTGCTGTGCAGATAGCAAAAGTGGCGTCCAAATTGGTTTTTTTGTTGAAGACGAAAACAGCGAATATGCGATCTCGAATCAATTAGTGCTTTCAGAGAGCTGGCTGGAAGCTGAAAACGATGAACGGTGGACAAAAAATAAGTTGGTACAAATTGCCGGGCAGACTAATGTTAATATTGATCTGCTGGCTGGTTTAGCAAACGAAGTTGCCTCGGCTTTAGCGCAAAGAATCTAATTAACCTTAACTTAAGCTGATTATACTGGGTTATAAGTATGATTATTTCTCCAAGAAAAAATGCAATCATTCCTCAAGTACTTGGGCAATTCGCATAATTTTCAACTAGCGATAATATAACTTATCGCTAGTTTAACTAATGGCCCTTATACCTCGGCATCTTGGAAACTCAACACAACCCCAGAAGTTTTTACCAGAATTCGCTCCCTTTCTTGCTACACGCTTGATCATAGCATTACCGCACTGAGGACAAATCGGTTCCGCAGTAGTTGCAGAAGGTATCGATTCCGGAGCATTCTTTTTAGCGGGATCTACCTTGCTTGAAGTCACGCCGTGCGCCTTTTCAATCATAGCCGTCAACATTGATCCATCAATCAGTTCAATATTCTGTCCTTTGGCAAAAGATCGTGCTTCCGAAGTAAAAACACCTGAAGTGACAACAAATCCTCCCGCTGCCCCTTTTGTAACAATCACACCCAGTAGCTCAAGCACGATATTGACCGATACTTTATAAGCGCGCCACTGTTTGCACTGAACAAGAAATACCTCTCCATCCTTTTTAAGCACCAAGTCAATTCCACCATCAGTCCCGCCACTGTCATTTTCCACAACCGTAAAGCCTCGCATCCGAAAAACTTCACCAACAAGTAATTCAAAATCTTTCCAATTGATATCATGTAACGGATCGTCCGTTTTTCTGCTACCGACAGTCCGAACAAGATTCTTACGTTTGTGTTGTTTGAAAAAAGATGCCAGCGCGCCGGATAAAAATAGCAGCGGCAAAATATATTGGCCATAATACGCAAACGTTCTACCCATTTGTCCGGCAACCACGCTGTTGATTTGTCCAGGAGCTACTTGGATTGGCGTCTCAAGAACAGCATAAGGTTGCAAAAGAACGTAAATCGCAACAGCAAGAGCGATTCCCACCCACCAAGGCAATGTTGCAGTTATTTTAAATAAGTCTCCAGCAATGCCATTTCTTTTAGCCATTATTTTCTCCTTCAATCGGATGTCAATTACGATCAAGATTTGCGTATTCGATAAAATGTCCGAGATCCTCCATCTGGCAATGCTTTATCCCATATTTCAAACAGGTTGGACGCAATCAACATTTTTTTGAAGGAATGATGACCATAAGTTGCATTCATCTGAGCGGCATCATCGGCCAGCTGCATATGCACCAGTTTCCCTGCATGTGCAAGGCAAGCCCATCCGTCAGAACGGCCAATCTGCATTGCAATGTCACAAAACAACTGTATCAACGGGCTTTGTTGAAGCCACAATAACTCGAGCTGCTGGCCAAATTCATTTGAAGCCACATAACCGGCTAGTTCTTGCCTGGCTTGCTGCATTGTCTCGGCTACAACTTTCAAATGCTCCCAGATAGGTAAAATCTTTTCTCTTTGCTTATCGAGATAGTCACTAGCTTGGATCAAGTTTTCAGGAGAATCGGGTTGCCAGTAGGGCAAGAAATGGTGAACCAGCCGATTGCGTTCCTCACGCATCATTTCAAAGGCTTCGAGCTGGTTTTCAGCAACAGCGGCATCAATGGTAATTTTAAATGAGGAAGATAACCACGGCTCCCTCAAATCACCTGGCCCCTGCGGCTCTTCATCGGATGAAGATAATATTTCGTCAAAATACCGCTGGATGAGTTGCCCCATCATGTCTTTCTGCATTCTGTCGATACGCTGCTCCTGGTGAAGCGCTAATGTACGAGCATAGCCTTGCACTTTTGAATTTCCCAGAATCATTTTCAGCAAACCCTCGATTTGCTGAAATATCAGTAAGTTTCTGCCAATTTTACGGAGCACTTCATCTTTCGGGTTTGGCGGTGTAATGTGCTGTTCTCGGTCCATCAGGGAATGATCTGTTGTAAGGCATTTTACCTGTAACGGCACCAATTCCTATGAAGTGAGCTTAGGGCTATCCGTAGTATTCAATTAATTGGCCGAGGAACAGGTGTGTGAAATGTAATAGAATGCAGAAATTATCGAGTATCTGGAAAATCAATAGTAATGGCGACGTCAAACTTTTCGGTATTAAGCCAACACGTCGAACAACTGCTTCGTCTGGGTATGCTGGCTGAGAAGTATTTTGCGGATGATCCAAACACCTGTCTTTTAAAGCTGCGCCAACTAACGGAATCGCTGGCGCAATTGCTGGCGACCCGGACGGGATTGTTCATTTCTGAAAGAATTTATATCAGGTCGTTGGATGATGGTTCTGATTCTGGCTCCGACAATCTGCGCAATCTTGGCCACCGGTCATGAATCCAGTGGTATTCAGATGGCATTTCTTCAGTAACCACATAGACCCTTTGTTCACCATCACGCTCAGCAAGTAACGCCTGTATAG
>NZ_JAHBZY010000023.1 GCF_019635155.1 Nitrosomonas sp.
GGATGATGAGGAATAAGTGTCATTAGCTTCACTACTTTGTACTTCGGTTTTATTATGAATGAAAAATTCCGGAGATTATCAAATCTCCGGAATTTTTTGTATAGCGAGAGAATAATAAAAAATATTTCGAGTTTTTATTAATTAGCTGATAACCACGTGGTTGATTAAATAAATCGAACAATTCATAAGTAATAAGATAAAAACAATTGCTAATTGTTTGGCATCTCTCTCTTGCTATATTGCTGTAATCTATAGAAGGGCCCCTCGCTGTGGCAGATAAGTCACAAAATAAAAAAATAATTCTAGACGCTGGCAAACTTGGTTATAGCTTTCGTCGACGAATTCATGAAAGATTTATAGAGTCATTTCTTTTCTTATCAGCAGTTTTGTCAGTGGTGATTATGCTGGCGATTATCGTGATGTTGCTGAAAGAATCCATTGTCTTTTTTCAGCATGTTTCAATTTGGGATTTTCTGACCGATACTCAGTGGACGCCATTATTCGCTGATGCTCACTATGGAATCTTGCCATTAGTTTCAGGTACGGTGGTCAGTTCACTGATTGCGTTATCAGTTGCGCTCCCGATGGGAACGATCATTGCGATATATCTATCAGAATTTGCGCCATTTACCGTACGTGAGTTGGCTAAACCATTTCTTGAGTTGTTAGGTGGAATACCCACGGTTGTTTATGGTTACTTCGCTTTACTATTTGTAACTCCTTTATTACAGAAAATTTTTCCAGAGTTACCCGGATTCAATTTATTGTCGGCCGGACTGGTAATGGGGATTATGATCATTCCCTATGTCAGTTCCATGACTGAAGACGCAATGAGAGCGGTACCGATGAATTTGCGTGAAGGTTCTTATGCGATGGGAGCAACAAGGTTCCAGACTGCTATTAGAGTTGTTATGCCAGCGGCATTTTCTGGAATTGCAGCCGCATACATTTTAGGAATTTCACGTGCAGTTGGAGAGACGATGGTGGTTGCAATTGCAGCTGGCATGCAACCAAACTTGACGTGGAATCCGATGGAACCTGCAGCGACGATCACTGCTTATATAGTGCAAGTGAGCTTGGGTGATTTACCGCATGGAAGCATCGGTTATCAAACGATCTTTGCGGCAGGATTGACACTGCTAGTAATAACGCTTGTATTTAATATTATCGGTCACGTTTTACGTAAAAGGTATCGAGAGATATATTGATTGATAAAACCGGATTGCTTGAAATTAAAGCAGAGTTGTCAAAAAATTGAGCTGACAGATCAAACTCATGGGTAAAATGACACAATGAGAAGTGTTAATAATCTTGAAGAAATCAGAAGAATTATTAGCCTGCATAAAAGATGGGATTTAATTTTTCTGATTGTAGGAGTGGTTGCCTTAATGATTGCCATTTTGATTTTTATGGCTTTATTTCTGCATATGTTGATTGAGGGGATGCCGCGTTTATCTTTAGATTTTTTTACTTCATTTCCCTCACGTAGACCTGAATCTGCGGGGATTTTGTCGGCATGGGTTGGAACAACTTTGGTGATGCTGGTTACCGCTTTTGCGGCGGTACCATTGGGCATAGGATCCGGTGTATACCTTGAAGAATATGCACCAAAGAATTTGCTGACAGAAATAATAGAAATTAATGTAACCAATTTGGCGGGAGTTCCTTCCATTATCTATGGATTGCTTGCATTGGGATTATTCGTTTATCAACTAGGGTTTGGTCAAAGTATTTTGGCGGCGGGTTTGGCGTTAGCGCTCTTAATACTCCCAGTAGTAATCGTTGCCACGCGTGAGGCGATTCGATCAATTCCAGTAACTATCAGGGAAGGTGCATACGCGCTTGGTGCTACCAAATGGCAGACAGTATCGGATCATCTATTGCCGTATTCGTCCGCGGGAATTCTAACTGGCATTATTATTGGTTTAGCAAGAGCTATCGGGGAAACTGCTCCGATAATAACGATAGGTGCTTTAACCTTTATCGCATTCTTGCCGCCTTCGCCTATAAAGAGTGAATTTCCATACTTGTCGTTTGAATGGTTGACAGCGCCTTTTACAGTAATGCCAATACAGATGTTTAACTGGGTATCTCGTCCGGAAGAAGCATTTCAATTGAATGCAGCCGCTGCCGGACTGGTCTTGGTTGCAATGACGCTTGCTATGAATGGATTGGCTATCTATTTGCGTTATCGGATGCGAAAAAATATTAAGTGGTAAGGGAATATGCAGCTTGAATTAGACAAATCTACCGAGTCAGTAAAATACAAATCTGAAGTAAAAGATCTCAGTTTCTTTTATGGCGGTTTTAATGCGCTTAAGAAGATTGATATGGTTTTGCATGATAAAAAAATTACGGCATTAATAGGGCCATCCGGGTGTGGGAAATCGACATTTTTACGGTGTTTTAACCGGATGCATGATTTATATCCTGGAAACCGATATGACGGGCAAATTATTCTCTATCCTGATAATGTGAACATATTGGCATCCAGTGTCGATCCTATCGAAGTGCGTATGAGGATCAGTATGGTTTTTCAGAAACCGAATCCTTTTCCAAAATCAATCTATGAAAATGTAGCTTATGGTTTGCGCGTACGAGGAATTAAGCAGCGTGCCATTCTTGACGAGAAAGTAGAAATTGCTTTACGTAATTCAGCTCTATGGGACGAGGTGAAAGACCGGTTACATGATCTTGCTTTTAATCTTTCAGGTGGACAACAGCAGCGGTTATGCATAGCTCGAGCATTAGCGACCGATCCTGAGATACTGTTGTTCGATGAACCGACTTCGGCGCTTGATCCGATTGCAACGGCAAGTATAGAGGAATTAATTACCGATCTGAAGAATAAGGTTACTATTTTAATTGTCACTCATAATATGCAGCAGGCTGCTAGAGTTTCAGATTACACTGCTTATATGTATTTGGGGGAATTAATCGAATTTAATGTAACCGATACGATATTTATTAAGCCGAAAAATAAGCAAACTGAGGATTACATTACAGGGAGATTTGGGTAAATGGGGTATGGTTTTTTATAATCAATGGGTTGTATGTCAGAGAATAGTGCGGTTTGGCGAGATAAGTAAATAATTAGACAAGACTGGCTTTCTCAATGCTTTGAAAAGAGATGATATTTCTTACAAAGTAAAAATAGACCCAAATTGGGATTAGATTGACTTGAACAAAAATCAACGGTACGATCGACGATTTTAGTATTGGGGTAGCAGCAAATGCGTAGGAAGTTAGTTGCTGGTAATTGGAAGATGCATGGTAATCTAGTAACGAATAAACAGTTACTTGATGAAGTCATAAATGGATTGCAAGGATCGCGCGATGCTGATTATGCTGTATGTGTGCCATATCCTTATCTACCATCCGTAAAAAGCTCATTGCAGAATTCAAATATCGCTTGGGGTGCTCAGAATGTAAGCCAACATGAGAAAGGGGCCTATACAGGAGAGATATCGGCATCAATGTTAAATGATTTTGAGTGTCGTTATGTAATCGTTGGGCACTCGGAAAGAAGAGCTCTGTATGGGGAAAGCAGTCTCATTGTTGCAGAAAAATATTTAGCAGCGCAGAAATCAGGAATAATACCTATACTGTGTGTTGGGGAAACGCTGGAGCAGCGTGAGTCAGGAGTAACGGAAAGAATCATTGAGGAACAGTTAACTGCTGTTATAAATTTGTCGGGTGTTGAATCATTGCAAAAAGCTGTTATTGCTTATGAACCGGTATGGGCTATCGGCACCGGTAAAACAGCCACACCTCAGCAAGCGCAGGATGTGCATACATTTATCAGATCGGTTATTTCTAAGCTAGATTCAAATACCGCTAAAGAGCTGATTATTCTATATGGCGGTAGCGTCAAGGCTAATAATGCAGCTGAATTATTTGTAATGCCTGATATCGATGGTGGATTGATAGGCGGAGCATCTTTGGTTGCAAGTGATTTTGTTGCGATTTGCCAAGCGATGCAGAATTAAATTTTTTGGAGTGACAATTTGGAAATTTTGGTTTGGACAGCACATGTATTGTTAGCCGTCGTGTTGGTAATTTTGGTATTATTGCAACATGGTAAAGGGGCGGATATGGGAGCAGCGTTTGGTAGTGGTTCTGCTGGCAGCCTGTTTGGTCCAAGCGGTTCGGCAACTTTTTTAAGCCGCGCTACTGCTTTTGTTGCAGCGATGTTTTTTGTTACAAGTATGAGTTTGACGTATTTCTCGGCTAATCGAGATGAAAGCGGCAGTGTGATGAGCATCATGGAGCGATCAGAGGAATCATTAGGCTCGAATCTTGATGAGGAATCTGCAACTGAAAGCGGGCAAGTCATACTTGAAAGTGATGGCGATTCAAAAGTAAATAAAATACCCGATTAATTCTGGTACCAGATTTGGTATGGTGGATTATTGATCGCAAAGCGCTTAATTTGTCTGCCGCCGACGTGGTGGAATTGGTAGACACGCCGTCTTGAGGGGGCGGTGGCGAAAGCTGTGCGAGTTCGACTCTCGCCGTCGGCACATCAAAAAAATGCTATAAAATATGAATAACTCCATAGATAATTAAGTTAATAACATGCTTGAGAATTATTTTCCAATATTATTGTTTCTGATAATTGGCTTTTTGGTTGGAGTAGTGCCAATGCTTTGTGGTTGGTTGTTGGCACCAAATCGACCGGATAGTGAAAAATTATCCCCGTACGAGTGTGGTTTTGAAGCTTTCGAAGATGCACGAATGAAATTTGATGTGCGATATTACTTAGTAGCTATCCTGTTCATTCTGTTTGATTTGGAGATCGCATTTTTGTTTCCATGGGCGATAGTCATAGATGAAATCGGTATGTTTGGTTTCATGGCAATGTTGATATTCTTAAGTATCTTGGTTGTAGGGTTTATTTACGAGTGGATGAAAGGCGCGTTAGAGTGGGATTGATGGTATGAGTATAGAAGGAACTCTCGATAAAGGCTTTGTTACAACAAGTCTCGATTCAATTATCAACTGGGGGCGCACTGGATCAATGTGGCCGATGACATTCGGGTTAGCCTGTTGTGCTGTTGAGATGATGGAAACAGGTGCGTCACGTTATGATCTTGATCGTTTCGGAATAGTGTTTCGTCCAAGTCCGCGACAGTCAGATGTAATGATTGTGGCAGGAACATTGTGCAATAAAATGGCTCCGGCTCTGCGTAAAGTTTATGATCAGATGGCTGAGCCGCGTTGGGTGATTTCGATGGGATCGTGTGCTAATGGCGGTGGATACTATCATTACTCTTACTCTGTTGTGCGTGGTTGTGATCGTGTTGTGCCAGTCGATATTTATGTTCCCGGATGCCCGCCTACTGCAGAAGCTTTATTGTATGGAATCATTCAGTTGCAGAATAAGATAAATCGAACTAATACGATTGCACGTTAATTTTGCTATGACTACTTTACAACAAAATAATTTTTCGGAAGTATTGACGAATAGATTAGGTGAGAAGCTTGTTAATTTTCACGTTCAACATGGCGAACTTACCATTGTGGTTGATGCAAGAGAGATAAGCGCGGTTAGTAAAATATTACGCGATGATGCTGCGCTTCTTTTCGATACGTTAATAGATTTGTGTGGGATGGATTATTTGACATACGATGATGATTTGTCAGAAGAATCTGGCCGAAATGCTAAGCGCTTCGCAGTAGTTTATCACTTACTTTCGGTCGAAAAAAATTGTAGATTGCGAATGAGGGTGTTCGCTGATAATAATGAATTTCCGGCAGTGGATTCAGTTACGGAAATTTGGCCCGTCGCCAATTGGTTTGAGCGAGAAGCGTTTGATCTGTACGGTATTGTTTTTTCTAATCATCCGGATTTGCGTCGAATTCTGACTGATTATGGCTTTATTGGTAACCCTTTCCGCAAGGATTTTCCACTAACTGGTTACGTTGAAATGCGTTATGATGAACAACAAAAGCGTGTTATCTACCAACCTGTAAGTATAGAACCGCGAGAAATAACTCCGCTTGTGAGACGGGAAGAATACTACGGCGATTGCGAATTATAAAATCAATCTGATTTGAATCACATAGCGTACAAAAATAAAATTTCGTAAGTGACTTATGGCAGAAATACGTAATTACACCATGAATTTTGGACCCCAGCATCCGGCAGCGCACGGTGTTTTGCGGCTTGTATTGGAGTTGGATGGAGAGGTTGTTCGGCGTGCTGATCCGCATATCGGCTTATTACACCGAGCGACCGAGAAATTAGCTGAAAATAAAACATATCTTCAGTCGGTTCCCTACATGGACCGCTTGGATTATGTGTCAATGATGGTTAATGAGCATGCCTATGTCATGGCCATTGAGAAGTTACTGCAAATTGAAGTGCCCATTAGGGCGCAGTACATACGAGTGATGTTTGATGAAATTACTCGCATACTTAATCACTTGCTTTGGATTGGTGCGCATGCACTTGATGTTGGCGCAATGACAATGTTTTTGTACGCTTTTCGTGAAAGAGAAGATCTGATGGATTGTTACGAAGCCGTTTCAGGTGCGCGATTACATGCTGCATATTATCGTCCTGGGGGGGTATATCGAGATCTGCCGGATACGATGCCTAAATATCAGTCATCCAAAATTCATGATGAGAAACAAACTCGATTGAGAAACGCCAATAGAGAAGGCTCTTTACTTGATTTTATTGAGGACTTTACTAATCGTTTTCCAACATATGTGGATGAATATGAAACGTTACTAACTGATAACAGAATCTGGAAGCAGCGTTTGGTTGATATTGGTGTCGTCTCGCCTGAACGAGCCAAAGCATTAGGTTTTACAGGGCCGATGTTGCGTGGTTCCGGTGTGGAATGGGATCTAAGAAAGAAACAGCCTTATGAAGTTTATGATCGTCTTGAATTTGATATTCCGGTGGGTGTTAATGGCGATTGCTATGATCGTTATTTGGTGCGTATGGAGGAGTTCCGGCAATCAAATAGAATCATTAAACAATGTGTTGACTGGCTAAGAAAAAACCCAGGCCCAGTAATTACTGATAATCATAAAGTTGCGCCGCCGTCGCGTGTGACGATGAAACAGAATATGGAAGAAATGATTCATCATTTCAAGCTGTTCACTGAAGGTATTCATGTTCCTCCTGGAGAAGCTTATGTGGCAGTTGAGCATCCGAAAGGTGAGTTTGGTATATACCTTGTATCCAATGGTGCTAATAAACCCTATCGACTGAAAATTCGTGCGCCAGGATTTGCGCATTTGGCTGCATTGGATGAGATGTCACGAGGTCACATGATTTCTGATGTGGTTGCAATTATCGGTACGCAAGATATTGTATTTGGTGAAATAGATAGATAAAGATGTTAAGTGCGGAATCCTTAAAAAAAATTGATCGAGAGATCGCGAAGTATCCAGTTGATCAAAAACAATCGGCAGTGATGTCAGCTCTTGCGATCGCGCAAGATGAAAAAGGCTGGTTAGCCGATGAAACAATGAATTTTGTGGCAGAATACTTGGGAATGCCGCCTATTGCGGTTTATGAAGTAGCTTCGTTTTATAATATGTATAACTTGCAACCTGTAGGGAAATATAAGTTAACAGTTTGCACTAATCTGCCATGTGCGCTTTCTGGCAGTAACGAGGCGGCTGCCTATATAAAGAAAAAACTTGGTATTGATTTTAACCAAACAACACCGGATGGGCAGTTTACCCTTAAGGAGGGTGAATGCTTCGGCGCTTGTGGTGATGCGCCGGTTTTGTTAGTTAACAATAAACGAATGTGTGGTTTCATGTCCAATGAAAAAATAGATCAATTGCTGGAGGATCTGAGTAAATGAATCAGTATCCACAGACATTGATGAATGGTGTTGATCAAAGTGATCCAAATACTTGGCGACTCAAGAGTTATGAGAAACGCGAAGGTTATGCGGCTCTTAAAAAGATTCTGTCCAAAAAGATTGCCCCAGAAGAAATAATTGAAGAAGTAAAAAAATCGGCGCTTCGTGGCAGAGGTGGAGCAGGATTTCCCACGGGTTTAAAGTGGAGCTTCATGCCTAAAGGATATGAAGGAGATAAATATATCGTTTGTAATTCGGATGAAGGTGAGCCGGGCACTTTCAAAGATAGAGATATATTACGATTCAATCCGCATCTTTTGATTGAAGGAATGATAATCGCAGCCTATGCGATGGGAGCGAAGGCAGGCTATAACTATATCCATGGTGAAATCTGGGAAACATATGAAAGGATGGAAGAAGCCATTGATGAAGCGCGTGCTGCCGGTTATTTAGGTAATAATATTTTAGGTTCGGCGTTTAGTTTTCAATTATTCAATCACCATGGTTTTGGTGCTTATATCTGTGGAGAAGAGACTGCATTATTAGAATCTATTGAAGGTAAGAAAGGTCAACCGCGCTTTAAACCGCCATTTCCAGCCAACTATGGTTTATACGGGAAACCAACCACAATTAATAACACAGAAACTTTTTCATCCGTTCCATGGATAATTAGAAATAGCGGCGAAAAATATCTTCAGCTCGGGAAGCCTAATAATGGTGGTACTAAATTATTTTCAGTATCGGGTCATGTTAATAAGCCTGGAAATTACGAGATACCACTTGGAACTCCATTTGCTGAATTATTGGAAATGGCGGGTGGGATGCGTGGAGGGCGAAAGTTAAAAGCGTGTATCCCGGGCGGCTCGTCCATGCCGGTATTACCCGGCGATATTATGCTGCAAACGGATATGGACTATGACTCGATTGCAAAAGCTGGCTCTATGTTAGGCTCTGGTGCTGTCATTATTATGGATGAAACCACGTGTATGGTCAGAGCGTTAGAACGTTTGTCTTATTTTTATTTCGAGGAATCCTGTGGGCAATGCACACCTTGTCGCGAAGGCACTGGGTGGTTGTATCGTATTGTCAATCGAATTGAACATGGTAAGGGACGTTTGGATGATCTAGAATTGCTGGATAATATTGCAGATAACATTCAGGGAAGAACAATTTGCGCTCTGGGTGATGCAGCAGCTATGCCTGTGCGTGCCATGATTCAGCATTTTCGTGATGAATTTTTATACCATATAGAACATAAGAAATGCATGGTTTGAGTATTAATTATCAAACGCATTGATTCAATATTCGTAATTAACCCAAGAATTTTAACTGATGGTCAATATCGAAATCGACGGTAAACCAGTAACTGTCCCTAAGGGAAGCACCATCATGGATGGTGCCAAACAGATTGGTGTGTATATTCCACATTTTTGCTATCACAAAAAATTATCGATAGCGGCTAATTGTCGGATGTGTTTGGTGCAAGTTGAGAAAGCTCCTAAGCCTTTACCTGCTTGTGCAACGCCGGTTATGGACGGTATGAAGGTATTTACTCACTCACCGCAAGCCGTTAATGCGCAAAAAGGAGTAATGGAATTTCTTCTTATAAACCATCCGCTCGATTGCCCGATTTGCGATCAAGGTGGGGAGTGTCAGTTGCAAGATCTCGCGGTTGGATATGGTGCAAGTGGCTCACGGTATACGGAAGCCAAGAGAGTTGTTGTTAATAAAAATCTGGGGCCGTTAATCTCAACCGACATGACTCGGTGCATACACTGTACCCGTTGTGTGCGATTTGGTCAGGAAATTGCTGGCATCATGGAACTCGGAATGGCGGGACGTGGAGAGCATTCTGAGATACTGTCTTTTGTCGGTAAAACTGTTGATTCTGAATTATCGGGAAACGTAATTGATCTGTGTCCGGTGGGGGCATTGGTAAGCAAGCCATTTCGTTATTCAGCGCGCACATGGGAATTATCTCGACGAAAATCGATTAGCCCGCATTGTGGATTGGGGTCAAATTTAGTCGTGCAAGTCAAGCAGAATCGTGTGATGCGTGTACTTCCACGTGATAATGAAGCAATTAATGAGTGCTGGCTATCGGATAAAGATCGTTTCTCTTATGAAGGTCTGAATTCGGAAGATAGATTAACGCAACCAATGATCAAACGCGATGGACAATGGTTCGAATGTGATTGGCAAGAAGCTTTGGAGTTTACAGGACAAGCATTGTTAAACGCGAAGCAAAAGAATGGGGCGGATAGTATTGCCGCATTAGGATCGCCTCATTGCACAACAGAAGAGCTTTATTTGCTGCAGAAACTATTGCGTGCAATGGGTAGCGGAAACATTGATCACAGATTGCGCCAATCGGACTTCCGTGCTGATAAAAAGCTTGAAGGCATTCCATGGTTGGGAACCAGTATTGCGGAGATATCACAGTTAAAATCAGTGCTGATTATTGGTAGTACGTTACGTAAAGATCATCCATTAATTGCTCAGCGTTTACGTCAGGCTGTCAAAAGTGGGATGGAATTGAATATCGTAAATCCGATTGATGATGACTTATTAACTAAGATCACGAACAAAGCAATAGTTTCGCCGACCTCTATGGTCAGGGTATTGGCTGAGATTCTAAAAGCAGCAGCTGAGATCAAAGGCGAAAATTTAACACAAACGATAAAACAGATTATTGATTCAATAAATATACCAAGTACAGCGAACGCTTCTGCAATTGCTTCCAGTTTGATTGAGAATGCACCAGCTGCAATTTATCTAGGCAACTTGTCGCAACATCACCCTGATTATTCAACTCTTAAGATGCTTGCAAGTTTGATCGCCGAGATATCGGGAGCAAGATACGGAATATTAGGTGAAGCAGCGAATAGTGTTGGTGCTTATTTAGCAGGCGCTGTACCAGAAATTGGTTCTTTTTCATTACCGATGCATGCTGGTAATACGCAGCCTGGTTTGAATGCAGCGCAGATACTGGGTTATCAAGCAGACTTAAATGGCAGTAAATGTAAGTCTTTTATTTTAATGAATATAGAACCCGAGTTTGATACCTATGATTCTTCGAAAGCGCTTGAATCAATTCGGTCCAGTGATTTTGTAGTTTCGTTAAGCGCATACCAAGGAAATGTAAAAGAATATGCTGATGTGCTCCTGCCTATTGCACCTTTTAGCGAAACATCCGGAACCTTCGTGAATGCCGAAGGAAGAGTGCAAAGTTTTAATGGAGTCGTGTCTCCGCTTGGTGATACACGACCGGGTTGGAAGGTATTGAGAGTATTGGCTAATTTGCTTGAACTGGAAGGTTTTGACTATGAAACTTCCGAGCAAGTGCGGGAAGAGATTCTTCCTTCAGGTAATGAAATTAATCAATATTTGAATAATGCGCTAAAAGATTTCAATGGGACTCTGACAATACCTGAAGCACCTGGAATACAGCGCATAGGTGAAGTGCCTATTTATCAAGCCGATCCAATAGTTCGGCGTGCTGAATCGCTCCAACTCACTCAAGATGCTGCGCCGCCAAAAGCATGGATGGTCGCATCAATGTTAGAGAAATTTGGAGTTAAAGCAGGCGATCGAATAACAGTTAAGCAAGGGGGAAGATCTTTGTCAATAGAGGTCGCGCATGATGAGAAATTACCCATTAATTGCATTCGCTTAGCTGGAGCGCATCCAAAGACTTCTGATTTGGGCGCTTTATTTGGTGAAATAGAGGTAGAGAAATTGTGATGGGTGTTTTGGCGGAGTGGGTTGATGGAAAACTTTGAGCAATTATTTGTAGAGATATTTGGGGGAGAGTGGGGCTCCATGTTGTTTTCCCTGACAACAAATCTGTTGTTTATTTTTGCTATTGTTGTTCCATTGCTTCTTGGTGTCGCATACTTAACTTTCGCGGAACGTAAGATAATCGCTTATATGCAGGTTCGTGTTGGTCCCAATAGGGTAACTTTCTTTGGAATACCTTGGTTGCGAGGATGGGGGCAACCCATTGCCGATGCTGTGAAAGCGATTATGAAGGAAATTATTATTCCTACTGGAGCTAATAAGTTTCTGTTCATTCTAGCGCCTGTTCTAACGATTATGCCGGCATTGGCAGCTTGGGCGGTGATCCCTTTTTCACCGGAATTAGTGCTTGCCGATATCAACGCCGGGTTGCTCTATATTTTGGCGATGACTTCAATGGGGATATACGGCATTATTATTGCCGGGTGGGCTTCGAATTCTAAATATGCTTTTCTCGGTGCAATGCGTTCCGCAGCACAAGTGGTTTCATACGAGTTAGCTATGGGATTTGCTTTGGTGTGTGTGTTAATGATGTCGCAAAGTTTAAACTTGGGTGATATTGTGAACGGGCAACAGGGAAATAGTATGCTAAATTGGTATTTGATACCGCTGTTTCCCATGTTTCTGGTTTATCTAATTTCGGGGGTGGCTGAAACAAATCGTGCACCATTTGATGTCGCAGAGGGGGAATCAGAGATTGTTGCTGGTTTTCATGTAGACTATTCCGGTATGGCCTTCACGGTTTTCTTTTTGGCCGAATATTCGAATATGATTCTGGTCGCTACTTTGACGTCTATTATGTTTCTGGGCGGGTGGTTACCCCCTCTTGATTTGGCGCCATTTAATCTTATTCCAGGATTTATTTGGTTACTCTTGAAAATTGCATTTGTTTTATTCTTCTTTCTTTGGTTTCGAGCAACATTCCCACGTTATCGCTATGATCAAATAATGAGATTGGGTTGGAAAATATTTATTCCCATTACACTGGTCTGGATTGTGCTCTTAGGATTAATAATGCAATTACCTGAATCAATGAGAAATTCATTCCCATTGAATATCTGGTTTTAATATAGAGGTAGTACAATGGATCGCATTAAAAAATTCTTTAGTACCTTTTTATTGTTCGAATTATTAAAAGGTATGGCAGTAACTGGTCGGTATCTTTTTAAACCGAAGATAACCGTGCATTTTCCAGAAGAAAAAACTCCGCAGTCACCGCGTTTTCGCGGTTTACATGCATTGCGTCGTTATCCGAATGGAGAAGAACGCTGTATTGCATGTAAATTATGTGAAGCAGTTTGTCCGGCGATGGCGATTACTATTGATTCTGAGCAGCGGGCAGATGGAACGAGAAGAACGACTCGTTATGATATAGATTTAAGTAAATGTATTTTTTGTGGTTTTTGTGAAGAATCTTGCCCAGTTGATTCGATTGTTGAAACACGCATTCTGGAGTATCACGGCGAGAAAAGAGGCGATTTGATTTATACGAAAGAAATGTTATTGGCCATTGGTGATAGATACGAGGATCAAATCGCTAAAGACCGTGAAGCAGATGCGCGCTATCGTTAAATTTGGCTAATTAAAACAAATGATTTTTCAAGATTTTCTATTTTATTTTTTCTCGGCCATTCTTATAGTATCCGCACTTGGTGTGATTACCGTGAGAAATCCGGTTAATTCTGCATTGCTGTTGGTATTGGCTTTTGTAACTTGTGCTGGTTTGTGGTTGTTACTTGAAGCGGAATTTCTCGCGATAGCTTTGGTTTTGGTATATGTCGGCGCGGTTATGGTGTTATTCCTGTTTGTGGTAATGATGCTGGATATCAATTTGGATAGACTGCGTGAAGGTTTCTGGAAATGGTTTCCGCTGGGTGCCATTATTTCAGTGATTATGATTGCAGAGATGTCAGCGGTTTTTATGGGAAAGCATTTCGGATTAGAAGAAATGCCTAATCCAAGTCCTCAAGGAGCGGATTATAGCAATACCAAAGAATTGGGGCGTTTGCTTTATACCGAGTATGTTTATGCGTTTGAATTAGCGGCGGTTCTTTTGCTTGTGGCGATGATTTCGGCCATTGCATTGACTCTCCGGCATCGGGAAGATAAGAAATCGCCGAATCCATCGAAGCAAGTCAAGGTTAAAAAAGAAGATCGGTTACGTATAGTGACGATGCCTTCAGAAAAAAAAGAATGATGTCAATTTATTATTAGAATAGATGGAATAAAAAAGGGACTTAGACTTGGTTTCGCTATCACATTATTTAATACTCGGAGCAATTCTGTTCGCGATCGGTTTGGTTGGTATTTTTCTTAACCGAAAAAATGTCATTATTTTATTAATGTCAATTGAATTGATGTTGCTGGCTGTAAATATGAATTTTGTGGCATTTTCTCATTATTTGCAGGATATTTCGGGGCAGATTTTCGTGTTTTTTATTTTGACTGTAGCTGCAGCGGAATCCGCGATCGGCTTGGCTATATTGGTTGTACTTTTTCGCAATATGCGCACAATTAATGTTGACGATCTCGATAAACTAAAGGGTTAGCTTTTATAAAAACAGAAGCTTATCTATTAACAAGAATTAACAATTACTCGCAATGCAGAAACTTTATTTATTGGTACCGCTAGCCCCTTTACTAGGATCGATTATTGCGGGACTATTTGGGCGATATATTGGGCGCACGTGGAGTCATCGTGTAACAATCGCATTGGTCTTTGTTTCTCTAATGTCATCGATTGTTATTTTTTGGGATGTGCTGGAAGGCAATAGTTACAATGGCAGCGTATACACTTGGTTAGTATCCGGCGACACTCGGTTTGAGATTGGTTTTTTAATTGATCATCTATCAGCGACGATGATGATTGTTGTAAGCCTTGTTTCTCTCATGGTGCATATCTATACCATTGGTTATATGCACGACGATCCAGGATATCAACGTTTCTTTAGCTATATTTCGCTGTTTACCTTCTCAATGATGATGTTGGTAATGTCGAACAATTTTTTGCAGTTATTTTTTGGCTGGGAAGCCGTTGGTCTCGTATCGTATTTATTGATCGGTTTTTGGTACACCCGTCCGACAGCTATTTATGCTAATTTGAAAGCATTCTTGGTAAACCGGGTGGGTGATTTTGGCTTCCTCTTAGGGATAGCGTTGGTGCTAATGCATTTTGGTACGCTTGACTACACCTTAGTTTTTGAGCAAGCACCGGGATTAATAGAAGAGTCTATTGAAATAATTCCGGGAATTTCATGGTTAGTCATCACACTGATTTGTATCTTATTATTCATAGGGGCAATGGGTAAATCGGCGCAATTTCCATTGCATGTTTGGTTGCCTGATTCAATGGAAGGGCCAACGCCGATCTCTGCATTAATTCACGCGGCTACAATGGTGACGGCAGGTATTTTTATGGTTGCACGGATGTCGCCCTTATTTGAATTATCAGAGGTGGCTTTGTCGACAATTTTAGTCGTGGGTGGAATCACGACACTATTTATGGCACTGATTGCAGTTGTTCAGACCGATATTAAGCGGGTAGTTGCTTATTCTACTCTATCACAATTGGGTTATATGACTGTTGCATTAGGTGCGTCGGCTTACTCTGCGGCGATTTTTCATTTGATGACGCATGCTTTCTTTAAAGCCGTATTATTTTTAGGTGCCGGTTCTGTCATTATCGCTATGCACCACGAGCAGAATATGCAAAAAATGGGTGGATTGAAAAAGTATATGCCCATTACTTATTGGACTATGTTTATAGCGGCATTGGCCAGCGCCGGGGTACCCGGCTTCTCAGGGTTCTTTTCTAAAGATGCAATTATCGAAGCAGTTCATTTTGCTGATATTCCCGGTGTCGGTTTTGCTTATTTTTGTGTACTGGCCACAGTATTTGTGACCGCTTTGTACACATTCCGTTTAATATTTATGACCTTTCATGGTTCACCCAGAATGGACGATCATACGAGAGAGCATTTACACGAATCCCCGTGGGTAGTAACTTTGCCTCTGGTAGTTCTGGCAATTCCAACGATAGCTGCAGGATGGTTTATCGGTCCAGTCGTTTTTGGTGAGTATTTTAAAGATGCTATTTATGTTTTACCACAACATGATGCAATTACGAGACTAGGCGCTGAATTTACGGGTATTTTTGGAATGATTTTGCATGCTTTCTCAACAGCACCTTTCTGGTTGTCTATAGCCGGGATATTTACAGCTTGGTATTTATACAATTATAGAACTGATATACCAGGAAAGGTCAAAACCAGCTGTGGTCCGATTTATACGTTGCTCGATCGGAAATATTATATTGATGAGCTATATTCATGGTTATTTGCTGGCGGTACTCGTTCTTTAGGGACGGTTCTTTGGAAAGTTGGTGATGTCAAAATAATTGATGGTTTCTTTGTTAATGGAACAGCGAAAGTGGTTTCATTGACCGCTGCACTAGTGCGACGTTATCAAACGGGTTACATCTATCATTATGCATTTACAATGATTATAGGGATTTTTGTTATTTTGACGGTGTGGTTGTATTAAGCTTGCGATATCGCACTGTCAAATCAAGCCTCATGATGGGATATAACACCGATCGAAAATCATAAGATTTTAATAAATAAAACGGAATAAGAATGTCGTTTGAATTCCCACTACTCAGTTTAATTATTTGGCTGCCAATTGTGTTTGGTATCGCCGTATTTGCGACCGGAAATGATACTAACGCGCAACTTGCCCGTTGGATTTCCCTGATTGGATCTACACTAGGATTTCTGGTGGCAATTCCGCTGTATAGCGGCTTTGACATTACAACCAGCTCGATGCAATTTGTCGAGAATTACGTTTGGTTCGAGCGTTTTAATGTCAATTATCATTTAGGTGTTGATGGCATATCGATGCCGCTGATTTTACTGAATTGTTTAATAACACCGATAGTTGTTGTCGCGGGATGGGAAGTCATTAAGCAACGTGTATCGCAATATATGGGTGCGTTCCTTGTCATGTCTGGAATTGTAAATGGCGTGTTTTCATCACTCGATGCAATTCTTTTTTACGTTTTTTGGGAAGCATCGCTGATACCAATGTTCCTGATTATCGGTATTTGGGGTGGTCCAAATAGAGTGTATGCAGCGATCAAGTTTTTTTTGTACACGCTTCTTGGTTCCTTATTGATGTTAATAGCATTTATTTATTTATATAAAACATCGGAAGGAAGCTTTTCAATCGAGGATTACCATAAACTTTCGATACCACTAACTCCGCAAATATTTTTATTTATTGCTTTTTTGTTGGCTTTCGCGGTTAAAGTTCCGATGTGGCCAGTACACACTTGGTTACCAGATGCTCACGTAGAGGCGCCTACTGGTGGCTCAGTTGTTTTAGCGGCGATTCTGCTCAAATTGGGGGGGTATGGTTTTTTACGATTTTCTTTGCCAATTGTGCCGGATGCCAGTCTATATCTTGCGGATATGATGATCGCCTTATCATTAATTGCGGTTGTTTATATTGGCTTAATTGCGTTGATGCAAGCTGACATGAAAAAACTGATTGCTTATTCATCGGTCGCGCACATGGGCTTTGTGACATTGGGCTTCTTCTTGATGAATGCATACGGTATTGAAGGCGCCATGGTGCAGATGATCTCTCATGGTTTTATTTCGGGCGCAATGTTTCTATGCGTAGGCGTATTATATGATCGGCTGCACTCTCGCCAGATTGCGGATTATGGCGGTGTTGTAAATAAAATGCCGGTTTTTGCAGCTTTCTTCATGCTATTCGCTATGGCAAACGCTGGACTTCCAGGAACCAGCGGTTTTGTTGGCGAGTTTATGGTTATTATGAGTGCCGTTCAGATCAATTTCTGGTATGCATTTTTAGCGGCAACAACCTTGATTTTTGGTGCGGCCTATACATTGTGGATGTATAAGCGAGTAGTATTCGGAGCAGTGGCTAATTCCGCAGTAGAAGGTTTACAAGATATTTCAAAACGTGAATTTATTTTATTGGCAATTTTAGCTTTTTTTGTATTGTGGATCGGTATTTACCCTTTTCCGCTCGTTGAAGTCATGCATTCAACCATTGATCATTTGTTAATCCATCTCAGCACCAGCAAGCTGTAATAGTGATCCCATAGGATATCTTGCAATAAGGATTTAGAGTTAATGAATTTTATACCACCTGATTTCGCACCAGCTTCTTCAGAGATCTTTATGCTCATTATGGTGTGTGTTGTAATGCTGGCCGATCTTACTGCTGGTAATAACCGGCGCCATGTGGCTTACTTGCTGACACAAATTACATTGCTTGGATGCGCGTTGTTGACTTTTATATCGTTCTCGACAGAAGTGAATCATACTTTTCATGGCATGTATGTTGATGATTCGATGTCAGACATTCTCAAACTAATGGTGTATGGTACGGTATCCGCAGTTTTAATTTATTCTCATACTTATGTCAGCGATAGAGGCATGTTGCGCGGAGAATTCTTTAGCTTGATCCTTTTCGCGACACTAGGAATGATGGTCATGATTTCGGCCAGTCACTTTCTGACGCTTTATATCGGCTTGGAGCTATTGTCACTATCACTTTATGCATTAGTTGCACTCCGGCGTGATTCACAGCTTGCAACGGAAGCTGCCATGAAATTCTTTGTATTAGGAGCCTTGGCGTCCGGGTTCTTGTTATACGGCATGTCGATGGTATATGGCGCGACGGGAACACTACATATATCGCAGCTTGCTCAGATAATTCAGAGTGAAGCAAGCAGTCGAGAAGTGCTGGTTGTCGGTTTAGTATTTATAGTAGCTGGAATCAGTTTTAAATTAAGTGCCGCGCCTTTTCACATGTGGGCTCCGGATGTTTATCAGGGCTCGCCTACCGCAATTACTCTATTTATTGGATCCGCACCTAAACTCGCTGCATTCGGATTTGTGATGCGATTGCTGATTGAAGGGATGGGAGAAATGTCTGCGGATTGGCAAGGCATGCTGGTGATACTGGCTGTTCTATCAATGGCGATTGGAAATATTGCAGCGATCGCGCAAGAGAATATCAAACGAATGCTGGCATATTCGACTATTTCCCATATGGGTTTTTTGTTATTAGGTTTTATCAGCGCTGATTCGAATGGTTATAGCTCCGCTTTATTTTATGTAATTGCTTATGTACTAATGACATTAGGTACTTTCGCGATGATCATGGCGTTATGCAGGAATGGGTTCGAAGCTGAAAATATCAGTGATTTTAAAGGATTAAGTAAAAGGAATGCGTGGTATGCGTTTATAACACTATTACTGATGTTATCGCTTGCCGGTATTCCGCCAATGATCGGATTTTATGCAAAATTTGCGGTACTGCAGGCCGTAGTGAATGCCGGATTTGTCTGGTTAGCAGTTGTCGCCGTCATATTTTCTTTAATTGGTGCATTTTATTACTTGAGAATTATCAAGTTGATGTACTTTGATGAACCAGAAACGGATGAACCGATTCTGCCTAATAGTGATGTTAAAATTCTATTAAGTGCTAATGGTCTAGCAGTTCTGGCTCTTGGAATATTTCCCCAAGCATTGATGGGATTAAGTCTTTACGCAATTCAAAATTCAATGTGATTGAACTACGGATAGTCGGTCAATAGCTATCCTCAGTGTAAAACCTTCTTCTCCGCTTCTATGCCGTACAGTTTATTTAAGTACATACAAACGGCATAGACGGCTCTTGCTATTACTACCGACAGACCATGAGGTTTCCCAATCTCAAATTTCTGATTATTCTCTATGACCATATATTGGTTAATCAATGAGCTTGAAATTACGAGTATGGTCCCCATATCTCCCTAAAATATTCAAGGAGGCGAATTATGCAAGTTGAAACACCCAAAGAACAGTTTAATTTTCAAGCGGAAGCGAAACAATTACTGAAACTGATGATTCATTCCTTATATAGTAATAAGGAAATTTTTTTACGAGAATTAATTTCAAATGCGTCCGATGCGGCTGATAAATTGCGGTTTGAGGGATTAACGGACGCTGCGTTATATGAATCAGACTCGGATTTGAAAATCCGTGTAAGTTATGATGCCAACGACCGAACGATCACCATTTCCGATAATGGTATCGGCATGTCTCGTCAAGAAGTTATTGATCATATAGGCACTATTGCAAAATCGGGTACCCGCGAATTCTTCAATTCACTAACCGGAGACCAGGTCAAGGATGCACATCTAATTGGTCAATTTGGGGTTGGGTTTTATTCGGCTTTTATTATCGCTGATAAAGTAACATTAATTACCAGAAGAGCAGGATTAACTTCCGAGCATGGTGTACGCTGGGAATCGAGTGGCGAAGGCGACTACACACTTGAAACAATTGAGAAATTAGGGCGTGGTACAAACATTACATTGCATTTACGGAAAGATGAAGACGAATTCCTGAATGGGATGCGAATTCGCAACATCATCCGTAAGTATTCCGACCATATTACCTTGCCAATCGTGATGAAGAAGGAAGAATGGTCGCAGCAAGAAAATAAGAACAAAATTACCGATGAAGACGAAACAATCAATCAAGCCAATGCGTTATGGGCGCGACCAAAAAATGAAATTACCGCAGAGCAATATAATGAGTTCTATAAGCATGTTGCTCATGATTTTGAACCCCCGTTAGCCTACGTTCATGCACGTGTAGAAGGCAAACAGGAATATACACAACTACTTTATATACCCGCGCGCGCGCCTTTTGACTTATTTGATCGTGAACGGCGTCATGGTATTAAGCTCTACGTCCAGAGAGTGTTTATCATGGATGATGCGGAAAAGTTGTTACCGAATTATTTGCGCTTTGTGCGTGGAGTAATCGACTCAAATAATCTACCGTTGAATGTGTCGCGTGAGATCTTGCAAGAATCCAAAGATATCGACTCAATCAGAGCTGGTGTTGTCAAAAAAGTGTTGGGATTGATTGAGGAATTGTCGAAAAATGATGATGAGGAAGGAAAAGAAAAATACAGAACGTTTTATCGTGAATTCGGACTGGTTCTCAAGGAAGGTGTTGGTGAAGATTATGCGAATCGCGATCGAGTTGCCAAATTATTACGTTTTGTCACGACTCACAATGATTCAGAGGAACCGGTAGTTTCGCTAGAAACATATATTCAGCGAATGAAAGATGGACAGGAAAAAATATATTATGTGACCGCCGATAGTCTCAAGGCAGCTAAAAACAGTCCGCATCTAGAAGTTTTCCGTAAAAAAGGTATCGAAGTATTATTGTTATCCGATCGAGTTGATGAATGGTTGGTTAGTAATTTAACGGAATTCGAAGGCAAGCCGTTGCAGTCGGTGGCCAAAGGTGGTCTGGATTTGGGTGCTTTGGAAGACGCTGCGGAAAAAGAGGAGCAAGCGAAAGAGTCTGATGCATTCCAGGAGTTAACAGATAAAATGAAAGCAGTACTCAACGAACAAGTTAAAGATGTGCGTGTTACTTTTCGCTTAACAGAATCTCCCGCTTGTCTAGTTGCAGATACTTACGATATGGGTGGCAATTTAGAAAGATTATTGAAGTCAGCGGGTCAGAAAGTACAGCATGCCAAACCAATTCTGGAGATTAATCCACAGCATCCAATGGTGCAGAAATTAAAGATCGAGGTGGATAATTTTCAAGATTGGTGTTATTTGCTATTTGATCAAGCTTTGCTGGCTGAAGGGGGTCAACTGGAAGATCCGGCTTCGTTTGTAAAAAGGCTGAATGAATTGTTACTGCTGAAATCCTAATTCAGCCTCAGTCTGTTGGGCAGACTATATCACCTCCAGTTAAGGAAATATAGGGTGTGAAACTTCTAATGATTCTGGGTGTCCGATTAAATCGGATAAAGAGTGATGTTTTTCTTTATTTTCGATAATAAGTTTAGACAAACTGTGATCAAGCAAAAAAAAAATCAAGAAGAAAGCCCTTTAATTAGAGATTATCAGGCTAAACTGCGTACCCCATTTGCAGTTTTGGGTATTAGAACAGATGAAGACTGGTTAACTGACATTGATTATTTGCCTATCAATACGTTAACGTTACCTCCACAAACTTTACTGGCCAAGGAAGTATGCAGGCAATTAAGCGCATATTTAACGGACCCTAATCACAAGTTTGACTTAAGTTTGCATATTAGCGGGACGATACATCAACAACGCGTATGGAAAGCCATTATGGCCATTCCCGGTGGTGAAACAAGCAGTTATGCGGCGATAGCGGCGCAAATTCATTCTGCGCCAAGAGCCGTAGGTCGAGCATGTGGAGCCAATAGAATTCCGATAGTCATACCCTGTCATCGAGTAATATCCAAAAATGGTGCATTAGGAGGCTTTATGAATGCTAGTGCTGGAGATCCTCTTGAAATCAAACGTTGGTTATTAGGTCATGAGAGCGTCTGAAACCAACGCCAGCTTATTAGATGAGTTTTCAGACGCACTATGGCTGGAAGATGGTTTGGCGCGCAATACTCTCGATAGTTATCGGAATGATTTGCAGCTTTTCGGTGAATGGTTGCGAAAACGTAATCATGGCGATAGTATATTGACGGAAGCGACTCATTCAGATTTGCTTGAATTTCTTGCTTCAAGAGTTTCCGCAAAGATGAAGGCCAGTACAACAAGCCGTGAGCTATCAAGTTTAAAACGCTTTTATCGGTTTTTATTGCGCCAAGGGAAAATTACGAGCGATCCCAGTCTGAATATCGAGACTCCCAAACTGCAGCGCCATCTTCCTGATAGTCTTTCCGAGAAAGAAGTGGAGTTGCTACTAAGTGCCCCGGATCTCGGATTGCCATTAGGTTTGCGTGACCGGGCAATGCTGGAAGTCTTATACGCTAGCGGATTACGTGTATCGGAATTAATTAATCTGAGATACTCCCAGGTTAGTATGGATATGGGCGTATTGCGCGTTATGGGGAAGGGTAGAAAAGAACGATTGGCTCCTCTGGGGGAAGAATCGCTCGAATGGCTCAATCGTTATACTAGAGAGGCCAGAATCGCTCTTCTGAATGGTATTGTGACTGATACGATTTTTGTGACTACCCGCGGCGCGGCGATGACTCGGCAAGCATTCTGGTATCTGATTAAACGTTATGCGCAACAAGTTGGTATTACAAAACAACTTTCCCCGCATACATTGCGACATGCATTTGCTACACATCTGCTTAATCATGGGGCGGATTTGCGTGTCGTGCAATTGTTGTTGGGGCATGCAGATATCTCAACGACGCAAATTTACACGCATATTGCACGTGAACGATTAAAGCAATTGCACGCAAACCACCACCCTCGCGGTTGATACGAAGCTATTTCTTAGAGAAAAGCGTGTAAAGTGCAGAGATCGAAAATATAACAAAAGCCACCAACGACCAATCTGGTATTGTTAGCGTTAGAAGTTCCCAATCAATGTTTGCGCAGTCTCCATTGGCCTCGAACATACCGGGCCACCAATCAGCAATAGGCAAAGAATTCAGAAAAGCTTCTTCCGGGCTGATACCGCATTCAAATGCCTCCGGGAAACGTATCAGCCATGCATGACGCGTGGCGATGATTGCTCCCATTAGTGCAAATGCAAACATCAGAAAGCCATAAATACGGCGTCCGGTTACTCCGGGGTTGTGAAGAAATGCCAGTAATGCAGTTAGTCCTAATAACCAGTAAGCTAGGCGTTGTGCTACACACAATGGGCAGGGTAATAATTTCTCTACATGTTGCAAGTATTGTGCATAACCTAGAAGGACAATACAGCAAAGCAGGATAAATAAAAATAATAGTCTCATTTTATTTTTCTCTACAGTTTAATTGATCTCGCAGTTTATCCATTAAGCCTTTGTGGATTTCACATAGTTTGCTATTATGAAAAATCTTAGTTCATCGAATATTTATAGTAGCACTGGAGAGTGCTTTTTATTTATCAAATTGAGGAGACTTGCTATGAAAACAAAACTATTGATTGCAGCTCTGGTTACTTCCGCCTTATTTGTCTCCAATATGTCTTTTGCAGAATTAGGAAAAATGGATAAAGCCGAAGTTCAAGCTAAAACCAAGTTCGATCATATCGGACTAGCTGAGATGTATGAAAAAGAAGCTTACGAAATGAGCGCAAAAGCGGAAGAACAAAAAGAGCTATTGAAAGAGTATAGTAATCATAGTGAATACTATGGACGGCATGGTCAAGATTTTCATTCACACCATGAAGCGTTATTGCGAGAATATGAAAAAGCAGGAGAGCGTAATAAGGAAATGGCGGCTGTTCACCGGCAAATGGCGGAGAGAGCAAATAACTGAAGAGCACCTCGCCCGGAGGGCGAGGTATCGGATCCAAGAAATTTTAACGAGTAAGGCTGTACGTAACTATTTATTTTTCCAAACCGCGTATGCAAGCAATGCCCAGGCGGTAAGAAATGAAATCCCACCGAACGGTGTGATCATGCCAAGCGCGCGGGTACCTGTAAGGCTCAATGCATAAAGACTGAAGCTGAATAAAATAATCCCGATCATCATTAACCAAGCGGCTATTTTAATAAAACGTGAATTTGGGAAATGCAGTAAAAGTAAGCCGCTAACGAGTATGCCAAAGGCATGATAGAAATGATACTGCACGCCGGTGTGATAGACCGTTAACATGTCTGCCGACAAGGTATGTTTTAGCCCGTGTGCACCGAAGGCACCTAGCGCAATACAAAAAAACAAATTGAGCGCGCCGATGATCAGAAAAGTTTTAGGCATTGAAATCTCGATATTACAGTTGAATAGAAAAAGTGGGTTGGATTGTGGCTATGATTGCTAGGGATTCTTAACATCAGAAACATCTGCTTCGCACATACCGTGCGCGAATTTTACCTGAATTTTTTCGCCGCGATGAATTTGTTTGCTGTTACAGATGATCGCGCCTGTTTCTGAAAATGAAATACTATACCCGCGCTCTAAAACCGATTGCGGGTTCAATTGTGATAATTGCGTTTGAATATGTTGTAGCCTGACTGAATGTGTTTCAAAATAAACGGAATAGGCTCTGTGGAAACGTGAAATTACAACCTGATGTTGTTGTTTCATCCGATTGATACGGGAGCCTGTGTTAGTGAGTCGTTGATCGAATCCGAGTAATGCCCAGTATTTTTTCTCGAGAAAGTATGCGCAGGTCTTGCTCAGGCGGTTCTGCAAATATTGCAAATGAGAAAATTGTTGCTGGATTTTGTCACCGGGATAAATCAAACGATGCGACCAAATATCCACTTGCTGCATCGTGCGTTCGAGACTATGTAAGATTATGCGGAACATGCGTTGATGCATTGTATCCAGCCGATGATTGAGTTCAATGCGGTCTTTACTCACTAATTCAGCGGCAGCCGTTGGTGTGGGGGCACGGATATCTGCAACAAAATCCGCAATAGTAAAGTCTGTTTCGTGACCGATTCCGCTGACGATGGGTATCGAACTTGCAGCAATCGCTAGAGCAACGATCTCTTCATTAAATGCCCACAAATCTTCGATATTTCCACCACCACGACACAAAATTAAAACATCACATTCGTTGCGCAGTGTGGCGGTCTTAATGGAATCCGCGATATTGTTGGCGGCAGTTTTTCCTTGCACCAATGTGGGATAAATAATGATTGGCAAAGATGGCATGCGCCGACGTAAGGTTGATAGGACATCTCGCAATGCTGCGGTATCAAGAGACGTAATAATTCCGACTTGCCTGGGAAATTCGGGTAATTTCTTTTTCCTCTCAGGATTAAAGAGACCGGTTTTCTCCAGCTTGGCTTTAAGCTTCTCAAAAGCCTCGAATAATTCACCAAGACCGGCTCTCTGGATGGTTTCAACATTAAGCTGGAAATCACCGCGGGGCTCGTATAAAGTGACTAACGCCAGCACTTCCACTTGCATGCCATCCTTAGGCTGCCAATCGAAATATCGATTCTTATGACTGAACAATACGCATCGTACCTGTGTTTCGGCATCTTTCAGCGAGAAATACCAATGACCGGATTGATAACGCTTTAAATTGGAAATTTCACCTTTCACCCACAATAAAGGGATATTCTGCTCCAGAAATTGCTTGGTGCTGTTGTTCAATTCACTGACAGTCAAGATCCTATGCGCAAGACCGGTAACTGGAAACGGATTCATATCAAGATCGTAGAGTCGATGTTGTTTTATAGTAACAGAGTACCGCTTGACTGACTGTAAATGATATAATTTTAAATTAACCTATTGTTTGTTAATCAACAATAGGCGAGATTAAAAAACGATCAAGTTAAAAAAGACGTTTTGATTTGCTAACTTAATCCTTATTTTTGATACATACTCACACATTTATTCACAGAAATTGTGGATAAAAAAATCGGTAATTCTTTAAGCCGATAACCCTGTATCAAGATGCGGCGATACTGGATGACATACTTGGTTATAAAATATACATTGGCTAAAATTCTTAGAAAAATGATACCCGGATCTACAGTGAGTGAGGAGACTATCTCGTGTTATCTTTAATTCAAGCAGCAGGCTGGCCCATTTGGCCGATCATTATCGCTTCCATAGTTGCGATAGGAATTATCGGGGAACGAATGTGGACCTTGCGTTTAAATGTTATTTCGCCTAAGGAATTGCTGCCAAAGGTAGTCAATGAATACAAGCGTAATGGTGTGAGTTCGGAGATGCTGACGAAGCTGCAAAAACACTCTCCTCTGGGGCAGATATTAGCGGCCGGGTTAAAAAATGAGAAAAGTTCTCGCGAAATCATGAAGGAATCGATAGAAGAAGCGGGCCGGGTGATTGCGCATGAACTTAATCGTTACCTGACAACGCTTGGGACGATTGCTGCACTGAGTCCTTTGATGGGGTTGTTCGGAACATTAGTCGGGATGATCGAAATTTTCGGCTCCAATTCACCGGCAGGCAGCAATCCGGCGCAACTGGCTTACGGGATTTCGGTAGCATTGTATAATGCCGCTTTCGGTATTCTCGTTGCAATTCCAAGCATGATTTTTTACCGCCATTTTCGAGCTAAGGTCGATGATTTTGTCATTGAAATGGAATTACAGGCATTGAAGTTAGTGGAAATTGTACATGGTGAACGGGACAGTTGATTTATTCGCATTAACTTTGAAGGAACACGAACATATTGGCAGAGGCGGCTAAGCAAGATCTCGAAGTAATCGTGTATACTTTGGCCGAGTCGATTACATGCCCACGGGGCGTATTCCTTATTGGCTGGAATTGGCTGTGTCTGCTATGACCGAGTTTGTTACTGATTACATGGTACATACACCGCCCATGGCATCACGATCGGTTGAGATAGCGCATTACCCGATGCATTTTGACTGCAGCAAGGCAATTCATGATCTTGGTTTGCCCCGAAATTCCGTACGCCAAGCAGTCGCCGGCGAAATTGAATGGTTACTCGATAACGGGTTAATAATGTGGCATTTGCCTTTATTGAGAGAAATTTAAGATTGACTGAATTGTGAAGCGAATGGTTGGAATTATTGGAAACTTAAGAAAAATACCTGCAAAAACAAATCATGGTTATTTGTGTCTTTTAATTTTGCTGATTTGTTTAGCGGTTTTGCAGGGCTGCGCTTCGGCGCCAAAGAGCGGTGATCAAGAACTTGATCCGGCTGATCCGCATGAAAAATTTAATCGTGCGTCGTATGATCTTACCGACAAAATTGATCGTGCAGTGTTTGAACCGGTCGTGAATACCTATATCGATTATGTACCGGATGCGGCGCAGCGGTCGATCGGTAATTTTTATGATAATTTGGCATATCCCAATGTCGTTTTAAATTCATTTCTTCAAGGCAAAGTAAAACAGGGTGCCGAAGATACTTTGCGTTTTTTTGTGAACTCTACAATCGGTATGTTTGGATTGTTCGATATGGCGACCCACATGGGATTGCAAAAAAACGATGAAGATTTTGGCCAAACACTAGGCGTGTGGGGGGTTAAGCCGGGTTCTTATTTGTTTGTTCCTTTGCTCGGACCCAGTAGCGAGCGTGACGTAACCAATATCCCGATAGGGCTTGTTACCAATGTATTATTCTACGCAGGTCTGGCGGTGGGCAGCTATTTTGCCGCACCTTTAACGATCCTTGGCGCAATCGATAAACGCGCAAGATTAGTCGGACCGATGCGCATTCGGGATGAAGCGGCACTGGACCCTTATCTGTTCGTGCGCGAAGCATCGATACAGCAACGTGAATTTCTAGTCCACGATGGTAAGTTGCCACTCGACCTTTACTACGAACCTTTTCAAGATAATCCATTCGAGCAGGATGGAAAGAAACAGAAATTATAGTTGACAATCCGTCGATTGATTCCGGATGCCGGACTGACCGGCAGTTACGGTTATGAGGAAAAATCAGATATGACTGTTCTGAGTTGGTAATATGTTTTTTAATTTTTTAATGGATAACGAAGGTGCTTAGAAATATATGGACAGGCTTCTAAAAATCTCGAGCGCATCGGAACAACTTGATTTTTCTGAAAAGGATCAAATGACGCAACTGCATAAGACAATAGACTCTGATCAGCATGAGATTAATGCCGCTGAACTGAACCTCAGATTTAACCAAGCGCGCAATGCCATGTTGGCTTTGCAGAATCCTGACGGTCACTGGTGTTTTCCGCTGGAAGCGGATTGCACGATACCGGCTGAATATATCCTGATGATGCACTTCATGGATGAAGTGGATGTCGCCCTGGAAAATAAAATCGCACGTTTTATTCGTGATAAGCAGGATATGAAACATGGCGGCTGGCCGCTCTATTATGGCGGTGACTTCGATATCAGCTGTACCATCAAATCGTATTATGCACTCAAACTGGTGGGTGATTCGCCGGATGCGCCGCACATGGTGCGTGCCCGGGAAGCTATCCTGGCGTGTGGCGGAGCGGCCAAGGCTAATGTATTCACCCGCTTGCTGCTGGCGATGTACGATCAGATCCCATGGCGGGGTGTACCGGTTGTTCCTTCTGAATTGATATTTCTACCAAGCTGGTTTCCTTTTCATATCAGTAAAGTATCGTATTGGTCACGAACTGTTATGATCCCGCTATCCATTTTATGCACTTTGAAGGCGCGCGCGGCAAATCCACGAAGAATCGATATTCGCGAGTTGTTTATTGTGCCGCCTGAAGAGGAGAAAAATTACTTTCCTAAAGCAGACACGCTGTTGAAGCATCTGTTTATGCTGGTTGAAAGGGTGTTGTCGCGAGTGGAGCCGCGCTTGCCACAATCGATTCGGCAATATTCCATTCGCCGTGCGGAGAAATGGGTTCTTGAGCGCCTTAACGGTGAATGTGGCATCGGCGCGATCTTCCCGGCAATGGTTAATGCATACGAAGCGTTGGCTTTGCTCGGATATCCGCCGGATCACCCCAATCGGGTGCAATGTCGCAACGCGCTGCTTGGTTTATTGGTCGATGAAGGGGAACGCACTTGGTGTCAACCTTGCACATCCCCCGTTTGGGATACGGTATTGACAAGTTTGGCGCTTCAAGAAGACGCTACAGCCGATCAGGAGCCAGTGCAGAAGGCATTGGATTGGTTGGTTGATCAACAGATCCTTGACGAACCCGGTGACTGGCGCGATAAACGGCCGGATTTGCCGGGCGGCGGCTGGGCCTTTCAATATGCCAATCCTCATTATCCCGATCTCGATGATACCGCAGCAGTTGCTTGGGCTCTGGAGCAAGGCGGAGAGGAGCGCCACCAGAAAGCGCTGGATCGCGCGGCTAATTGGCTGGCAGGTATGCAGTCGCGGAACGG
>NZ_JAHBZY010000024.1 GCF_019635155.1 Nitrosomonas sp.
CTCTCAAACAGCCCATCTTTTGGGGTGGCGTCGCGCATACTTTTAAGAAGCATATTCATGAATAAAGCTTCGAATTGTTGTGCGGCCTTGTGCAAGGCTTGGTCAGGGTCTCGCTTGACCAAGCGATGCATGTCATCAAGGCTTTTTGTGTCGATAGCAAGTTTGCTTGAAAGATCCGGTGAAATAATCATATATAACCAAACAATAAGTTAAATAATTTCCAAATCGGCACGTAGTGAACCCGCAGCTTTTAATGCTTGCAAGATCGATAAGAGATCTTGTGTTGTTGCGCCGATTGCTGTTAAGGCTTTCACAACCTCACCTAAATCCGCACCGTTAGGAAGCAACATTAAATTTCCCTCATCAGTACGAATCTCAACTTGGGAACGTTGAGTAACAACTGTTTCCCCCCGCTGCGCAAATGGTCCGGGTTGACTAATAACTGGTTCTGTATTAATAATAATCGACAAATTTCCATGCGCGACCGCGCTCGTTTCAAGGGTCACTGACTGATTCATCACAACCGAACCGGTACGAGAGTTAACAATGACTTTCGCGGATGCCTTCGCCGGTATAACATCGATACTTTCAATTTGAGAAATGAAAGTGACTCGCTGGCCGTTATCAGCCGGAGCTTTCACTTGTACGACTCGCCCATCAACGGCAGTTGCAGCCGATGGAAATAATCTGTTAATAGCTTCAACGATACGGTTCACCGTCGAGAAATCGGTTGAATTCAGCTCGAGATTGATAAAATCACCCTGTCCAACCGATGTTTGAATTTCACGCTCAACTATCCCTCCACCGGAAATTCGTCCCACGCTAAGATGATTCACCTGCACACTGCTTCCACCTGCTGCTGCACCGATGCCTCCCACCAGAATACTTCCTTGTGCCATTGCATAAACCTGATTATCAGCGCCTTTCAATGGCGTCATCAACAAAGTTCCCCCACGTAAACTTTTAGCATTCCCCATTGATGAAACGGTAATATCAATCTGTTGACCCGGTTTTGCAAATGCTGGTAATGTTGCAGTCACCATGACCGCTGCAACATTGCGTAGCTGTAAATTCGTTCCTGGAGGTAAATTGATACCAAGTTGCCCCAACATGCTGATAACACTTTGAACAGTGAAGGGAGTTTGAGTTGTCATGTCACCACTACCATCCAACCCCACAACCAAACCGTACCCAATCAACTGATTATTCCTGACGCCTTGAATAGAAGCCAGATCTTTGATGCGATCCGCGATGCTGATACCTGGCAACAGTAAGCTGATTGCCAGGATATAAATGAAGGTTTTATTTTTTCTTCTCATGGTTAAATTGCATTCAAAGAGAGGGCTGGTTGTATGAAGCTAAAATGGTGATACATTAAGAAAGAAACGTGATAGCCACCCCATTGTTTGTGCTTCATCGATATACCCATTTCCACGATACTCAATGCGCGCATCCGCGATTTGCGTTGAAGAAATAGTATTTGCCATAATGTGAATTGGATTAACTACCCCCGAAAGCCTTATAAATTCCTGCCCTTGGTTAATACCAATTTGCTTTTCTCCACTGACAACAAGATTTCCGTTCGGTAATGCTTCTATGACAGTAACTGTAATTGTTCCTACAAAATCATTCTTGCTTGAACTTTCACCTCCGCCATCGAATTTGTTGTTTGCCTTTGCTTCCATCGTTGCATGTTTCGTTAAGAGTTTTAAGGGAATTCCTAGCAAACTGGGAACTGAAAAATCCACACTACCAGAACGATCGACATTGCTTCCAGAGCTTTTGCTAGCATTGGTTCTTTCATTTAACGTCACAATGATCGTATCGCCTACACCTCGAGCTCTCCTGTCCTCAAAGAGTGGTGTATAGCGAACACCGCCTGTAGTGCTATTCAAAGCTTGTAGTATCGATCCATTCGGTTGGGTAACTGCCAAGCTTTGATGAAATGGACGCAATGTATTGGGTTGATGCGTAGAAGTAGCCGGTGTCATGGCGCAACCTGACATCAGAACAACGGTTATCAATAATGCAAAAAAACCTTTACGCGTGATCACCTTCAAATTATTTAATTCCATCATAACTGCGCCAATCTCTGAAGCATCTGATCGGATGTTTCCACAGATTTCGAATTTAACTCGTAGGCACGTTGAGTTTGGATCATATTCACTAATTCTTCTACAACGTTAACATTTGAAGTTTCAACATAATTCTGATCCAACACACCTAACCCATTGGTCCCGGGCGCATTCTGATTAGGTGTGCCACTGGATGCGGTTTCCAAATATAAATTCTCTCCCACTCTCTGCAAACCGGATGGATTAATGAAACTTGCAAGTTGAAAATTTCCCAGTTGAATCTGTTGCGTTCCAGTACCTCCAGGTACCGTGGCGGATACTGTGCCATCTCGTGCAATTGTAATGCCCAAAGCATTTGAAGGAACAACAACGGCCGGCTGTACTGGGTATCCGCTGGAAGTAACAAGTTGCCCATTAAGATCGAGCTGGAAAGCTCCATCACGGGTATAAGCCGTCGTGCCATCAGGCATCAAGACCTGAAAAAACCCAACACCACGAATCGCAACATCTCTCTGGTTATCTGTATGTTGTGGTACACCTTGCGTAAAAATGGTTTCTGTCGCTACTGGCTTGACACCGGTACCAATCTGCAAACCTGATGGTAATTGGGTCTGTTGCGACGATTGCGCCCCTGGTTGCCGGATCGTTTGATATAACAAATCTTCAAACACTGCGCGAGATCGTTTAAAACCATTGGTACTAACATTTGCCAGGTTATTGGCAATAACGTCTAACTTGGTTTGCTGTGCTTCCAGCCCGGTTTTGGAAATCCATAACGAACGTATCATTGATGATTAACCTCAATATATATTGACTTAAACCCTTACTAGCATGATTTGACTTGCCTGTTGCGCATTCTTTTCCGCGTTATCAAGCATCTTCATCTGCATATCAAACTGACGCGCTAAGGCGATCATGCTCACCATTTCGTTGACTACATTCACATTGCTGCCTTCCAACGTTCCGTCAATCAATCGAACTCTCGCCTCAACCAGTGCTTCCTTGCCATCCTTTTGTCGAAATAGTCCATCGCTACCTTTAACAAGATTTACTTCTGGCGGATCAACCAATTTAATGCGTCCAACAGTTGCAACTGTATTGGGCAGTGCATTCAATGGAACCGTTGATACCGTCCCATCCACCCCGATCGTTATACGCGAATCCGGCGGAACTGTAATAAATCCACCAGCCGCACCTTTTACTTTCAAGCCATTGTGCGTTAATAACAAACCATTAGGACTCACTTGTAAGCTGCCATTTCTGGTATAAGCTTCCTCGCCATTATCGAGTTGTACGGTTATCCAACCGGAACCACGAACTGCGACATCTAGATCTCGACCTGTCGTTTCAAGCGGACCGGATACAAAATCAGCTCCTGTAGTCGAATCCACTACAAATGCGCGTGTTGGCAAACCATCACCAAATATTGGTACAGCTCGAAATGCATTGGTTTCTGCACGAAAACCAGTCGTCGAAGCATTCGCAAGATTATGAGCCACCGTTGCTTGTTGATTTAGCGTATGGTTAGCTCCGGTCATCGATGTATAAATAAGCCGATCCATTCTTTATGCAACTCCAAATGATCCTACTGTTTCTATTTCAAAATCAAAGCTAAATCTGAGTAATTGTTTGAATAATTTGATCTTGTGTTTCAATTTGTTTCGCACTGGCCTGATACATGCGTTGCGCTGAAATCATTTTCACTAACTCGGCTGTGATATCAACATTCGATTCTTCGATTGCATTGGATTGTAGTGATCCTAAATTTCCGGTTTTTGGTACTCCGACCAAAGGCTCGCCAGATGCTGGTGATTCAACCCAATGACCATCCCCGACAGGCACTAGCCCTTGTGGATTAACAAAGTTCGCAAGAACAATTTGAGCCAGTGTTTTGGTTTGACCACTGCTGTAATTGCCCAAAATGATGCCGTCTGCACTGATGGTAAAGCCTGACATACGACCTGATGTGTATCCATCTTGCGTAAGCGCATTTACACCAAAAGCCGATCCAAATTGAGTCGCCGAGGTGAGATCCAAGCGAACGGTTTGTGGCGACACACCGCCGAAAAGCGGATCAATTGCACTAAAATCAATTGCAACATCTAATTTATCAGTAATATTTTGAAGAACGCCTTCACCATCAAATATCATTGGTTGTGAGGGATTTCCTGCAATAGTGATCCCTGTCGGCATACCGGAAGCATCCACTTTTCCATCGATTGTGGCATAAGTAGTCCAGGTATTTGCTGCAGTATCCGATTTCTTGAAAAATAGAGACATCACATGGGAATTGCCGAGACTGTCAATGACAGTTCCTGAGGTAGTGCTCTCATACGTTTTTGGATCGGTGGCATTAAAGGCGGTTGCAACCCCGGTCTTACGAGCATCCAAATTAAACCCAACATCGAATGTTGTAGTTGCTTGAGGCGCCAGGTCGGAAGTGCTGAATTTTAAATTTGTCGGTATACTTCCCGCTTGAATATCACCATTCTCATCCGCCATATAACCGGTTAGATTGGCACCGGAAGAATCAACAATATAACCCGAATCATCGATATGAAATTGCCCGTTTCTGCTGTAGCTGACCGCACCATTATCATTCATCCGGAAAAAACCTTGACTTTGTATGGCGATATCAAGTGGATTACTGGTTGGTGTAATATTTCCTTGACCAAACTGCTGCGCTATCGAAGATATTTTTGAGCCAATACCGATTTGCGCACTATCCGTTCCTTCCATAGAGTTTGCAAAAATGTCAGAAAATTGCGCAATTGATTGTTTAAATCCCGCAGTGTTTGCATTTGCGATATTATTTCCAATTACATCTAGATTTGTCGATGCAGCATTCAATCCGCTTAAACCGTGTTGAAAACCCATTGCGATCTCCTATCAAAATACCTGTTTAACATTAGACAAGCTCACCATCCCCAACACATTCCCCATATCCAGAAGTGTGTCATTTGTACCAGGAGTTACACTTTGTACCTGGCCGAATGAGAGCGTATCAACCTTAACTTCCTGACCTCCCTGCTTTGCAGTTACAGCGAAAGTATAATCTCCAACGGATGCTTTCGAACCGCTGTCGGTCATGCCATCCCATGCGATCGTGCTGATCCCTGATGGTTGAACGCCTAATTCCATTTTGCGAACAGCAATCCCTGAACTATCGAGGATAGTTACATTGAGTTGATCGACTGCTTGCTCTAAATTAATGCCGGCTATGGCGCCATCATTGTCAAGAGTTATTGATTTACCGGGAACAAATGCATGATGACCAATCATCCCCAATGCCTCTACCGAACGATTTTCTTCCGCACTTGAAACCAACTGTTTTAATGTGGTATTTAATTTATCGATACCTGATACTGTGCTGATCTGTGCTAATTGGCTGGTTACTTCTGCATTGTCAAGCGGCTTTAGAGGATCTTGATTCTTCATCTGGGTAACTAAAAGCTTTAAAAAGCGATCTTGTGGATCCTCAACATCCTGATTATTCGTAATTCCTGTTGTCGTGGTCGATGCAGCGGTTTGTGAACTGACTTGTTGAATTGACGCCATTACATTCTCCTCTATTGACCGATCGTCAATGTTTTTTGTAACAATGATTTTGTAGTATTCATCATATCGACGCTGTTCTGGTACGAACGCGACGCTGACATCATATTCACCATCTCGTCTACAACATTGACATTTGGCATAGTCACATACCCATTTTTATCAGCTAACGGGTGCTTGGGGTCAAATATTTGGCGCATCGGTGATGCATCATGTACGATGCCAGCCACCTTTACACCGCTTGCACTGTTCGCATCAGCGGGTAATGTGCTAAATATCACTTGACGTCCACGATACGGTTCACCTGTCGAACTGGTCACACTATCAGCATTGGATAAATTGCTTGCAACCACGTTTAAACGCTGTGATTGTGCCGACATGGCTGAACTCGCGATACCGAATACATTAAATAAAGACATCCTCTATCTCTCCTGCATTGCTGAAACTAAGTTTCTAAATTCATTGTTCAGAAATGTAATACTTGCATCATATTTGATCGCATTATCTGCAAATCTGGTACGTTCCATATCCATATCAACTGTATTTCCATCCGCACTTGGTTGTAACGGCACCCGATATAGAATATTGTCACCAATAGATCCAGCAGCACTTGAATTTATGTGCAGTGTGGATGTCGTATTAAGTGCCAACTTACCTTGCAGATTGGAAGTCGATGACAGTTTTTGGTTAAGTAAACTGGTAAAGTCAATGTCTTTTGCCTTAAAATTTGGTGTGTCAGCATTGGCAACATTGCTTGAAAGCAGCTCTTGCCGTGCGACACGTAAACTTAGGGCCTGATGATGGTAATTTAACTCTTTGTTAAGTTTGTTGATCATTTTCTAATAACCTAGCAATTATTTATTTCCATTCTTCTGTTAGCATTTAATATGCCAACTATAATAAGTGCTGCAATCAATGAGCCATTCTTTTATTTAAACCAGAATTAGATGTTATTTTTTGAAAATGCCTCCTCTCTTGATACTGTGACATAGTTCTCAAGTACCACCAGAAACGGCAATAATTGCCGAGCACGGCAATAATGAACGGATTATCCAATTGATCAAACCATACTTGTTATTAGTGCAGTTCCTACTAATAAATGCTGTTTTTTCTGCTCAAACTTTCGCTGCTCCACACAATGAACATAGACAGCATCAAGATATTTCTCTGATCAGAAATGCAGTTGAAAATTTTTTATATCGCAATACCGAGAACTTACCTGGACAGGTAAGTGTGAATGTCGGCCATGTTGATAAGCAGCTTGTCTTACCGCAATGCTCGCACTTAGAGCCTTTTATTCCTGCAGGTAATCGTCTGTGGGGGAAAACATCAATTGGAGTTCGCTGCGATAACCAACCTGACTCCTGGACCATCTATGTTCAGGCGGAAATAAGTGTTATGACTCATGTGCTTCACCTTGTTCGTCCGATCTCTGTCGGACAAATGCTCACTTATGAAGATATTGCCCCGCAAAATGTTAATCTCGTTCAGATGCCTGAAGGAATTCTCACAGATGCCGCGCAAGTGGTCGGTAAAGTGGCGACCAGTAATCTCTCTGCTGGTCAACCCATCCGCCCACAGATGCTCCGTGCACCTTATGTCATTTTACGTGGACAAACTGTCAATCTTGTTGTTCAAGGCCGGGGATTCAGTATTCGTTCGGAAGGTCAAGCATTAACGGATGCCGCTGAAGGACAAGTAGTTCAGGTTCGGAATAAATCTGGAAAAATTATTACTGGTTTGGCACGTATCAATTCAATCGTTGAAATACAACCATGATATTTTTCCTACTCATCGTGCAAAAGACCACAAAGTAAATTAACGGTCTTAATGCTCAAGATTTATAATTAACATCAATCTCAATCTACAAAACATTTCTTGGCTGTGGTTAACACTGATTTTATTACAATTGAAGTAAAAAAAATTCTTACGGATATATTAGGTTTGAATGAGCGGATAAACTCGATGGAACCGGACACTATTTTACTTGGCAATATCCCTGAACTGGATTCGGTTGCTGTTGTAGCAATTCTGCTTGCGATAGAAAGAAGGTTTTCTATCTTTATTAAGGATGACGAAATCAGCGCAAAAACATTTGAAACATTCGGAAATCTGGTTAACTTTATTTCTGAGAGATATGAAAAAACGAAATATTATTCTCATAACAGCTTGGTTTAATCTCTATCGGGTTTAATTCCTCACCCCTTGGGGCGTAAGCTGGTTGGAAACCAGCAGTTTTGAAGAGCGCATTTAATACCTCGCCGCTTGCGGCGGGGTGCTTTATTTACTTTCTTTGATTCCATAACTTTGGTTTTTCTTGAGAAATCAACAAGCAAACACATAATATTCAAATTCAATAAGGAGCAAAACAGTGAAACTTCATCCAGCCAATTTTGCTCATCAATATTTTTTTACCGGATATGGTGAGAGATATGTACTAGTCAATCAAATTCGATACGAAAAAAACTTAATCGTATTACCAGATCACTTAATCGAGGATTGGCCGGTTGTTTCCATAGCGGAATTGGAATTTCACCATTTTGATCCGTTAGTAACTTTCATGCCAGAGATCATTCTTCTTGGTACCGGCTCTAAACATATTTTTCCAAAGCAATCTCTGCTCTCCCAAGTAACCAAATTAGGGATTGGAATTGAAATAATGGATAGCTATGCAGCTTGCCGTACATTTAATATTCTTGCGGAGGAAGGACGTCAAATTGCTGCTGCCTTACTGGTATAGTGCATATTATAATGTTATCAGGTTCATATCGTAGATAAGGCACTGAAATAACTCGAATGAGCTTGTTGCAATAACTACATTTTCGGTCACACCCAATCAAAAAGAAATGGCCATAACCGCTAGGATTGTGATAAATTCATGGCTGGCAAGTCAAGAAAAAAAGATGGCTTCCTTAATAACGTTAATTATAGGAGTTAGTAATGAATAAATGTCTTATCGCTGCGATCAGCTTAGTTTTTTTGTTTGGATCCTCAGTAACCATGGCAAGTGGAAATAAAGAATCTAAAATGCCGCCGATGTCTGCACAAGATATCTTGAACAAATGGGGTTGTGAAGGCAAAAAAGATGGTGAAAAAATCAAAGATCGAATTGATGGCGAAACTGTTACCTGCCCGGCTAAAGTCAAACAGCCCGATTTTGGTAAGAAATAATCCAGTTACTTATAACTGACTAATAGGTCAAGCTTAATTTTCAGGCTTTTCTTGTCTTAGTATCTTCAAAATCAACTGGAGGAAAAGTAAATTGTTAACCGCTTGGCCTATTTTCTGAAGTTTCAGATAAAAACATCTTCATACCCCCTTTTATTCTATCGATTCTTTATAAGAAAATCTTATAAAAATGGCATTTGTTGTTTTCTGCAGATTCTGAAAAAATACATTATTAATCGAATCTCAAAAGCTATATCAATCTCAAAAACACCTCTGGCTTTGCTTATATAAAGCTCTGTATTTTTAAATCAATAAGAATCAACAGCGCAATAATTAGAGGAAAGAAAACAGCGTGAAGTGGAAAATATTTTTATTTTGTTTTTTATTTCTCACGAAAAGCTACGCCTTAGCGCAACAAAGCGACCCAGGTATCAAGTCCCTAGCAGCTTTAATTGTAAATATTCAAAACGATCAAGTCTTTTATGGCAAAAATGCCGACAAAGTATTACCGATAGCTTCAATTACCAAACTGATGACTGCAATGGTCATTTTAGATGCACGCTTACCGGCTGATGAAATGATTACGATCAATAAAGCAGATATCGACAAACTTAAAAACACTTCTTCGCGATTACCCGTCGGCAATAGCTATGCGCGCCACGAACTTCTCAGATTAGCCTTAATGTCTTCGGAAAACCGTGCCGCTGCAGCGCTTGGTCGAGCTTATCCAGGTGGTGTTCAAGCATTCATCCATGCTATGAATATCAAGGCAAAACAAATTGGAATGACTAGCAGTCGTTTTGTAGATCCTACCGGATTAAGCAGTCACAATGTCGCAACAGCCCGTGATTTAGTCAAGCTTGTCGCTGCAGCCAACAATTATTTAGCGATTCGAAACTTTTCCACCACACCGCAACATGTCGTAGCCCCCGTTAAAAAGCATGGACAATTGCAATTTACCAATTCCAATAGCCTGGTACGCAGCCAAAGCTGGGAGATTGATGTTTCTAAAACAGGTTATTTAAGTGAAGCTGGCCGCTGTTTAGTTATGCAAGCAAAAATTTCTGGTCAACCGATTATCATCGTTTTACTGAATTCATGGGGCAAAAACACACGCATCGGTGACGCCAATCGCATCAGAAAATGGCTAGAAAGCAATTACTTGATAAAATAAATCTGCATTCTTGTGTTTAGGCTAACTGATAAACCTCGTGATATTTCTTCTTGAGATATGCAATAAAATAATCGGGGTTCAGAGATTCTCCCGTTACTTTTTGTATTAACTCTTGCGGAGAATAGAGCTTTCCATGACGGTGGATTTTCTCATTCAACCACTGCTTAATAGGTGAAAAATTTCCGATTGCGATATTTCTTTCCGTATCAGGCTGTTCTTTCAGTAATGCTTGGTAAAATTGACAAGCATACAATGCGCCTAATGTATAGGAAGGAAAATAACCAAATGCACCGCCGCCCCAATGTGAATCCTGTAATACTCCTAATGTATCAGTCGGTGGTTTAATTCCTAGATATTGTTGCATTAATTCATTCCAGATCTCCGGCAAATCTTCAACCGCCATTGATCCATCGAATAAACCGCGTTCAATTTCATATCGTAAAATCACATGCAACGGGTATGTCACCTCATCCGCTTCCACCCTGATAAAATCAGGCTTACAAGTATTAATTGCGCGGTAAAATTCTTCAGCATTCACCGATTGCAAGTTTTCAGGAAATGTTTTGTAAAACAAATCAAAGTAATGAACGCAGAAGAATTTGCTTTGTGCAACCATACGTTCCCAAAATAACGATTGTGATTCATGAATAGCCATTGTTGATGATTCTGTAACAGGAAAGTCTCCTAAATGATAAGGACGACCTTGTTCATACAGTGCATGTCCCGTTTCATGAATAACGGAATACAGTGATTCGATAAAATTGCTGTTAGCGTACCGCGTAGTAATCCGTACATCAGTGGGATGGCTGCCACCACAAAACGGGTGAACCGATTCATCCATGCGGCCTCGATCAAAATCAAAGCCGATATCCCGGCTAATTTTGCGAGCAAGAGTTTCCTGTTTCTTCTTCTCAAACTTACCTTGCAAAAAAACTGTATCAGGTTGATAAGAATAGCTCCGAATTGTATTTATTAAAGGTATCAATTCCAGCTTCAGACATTCGAATATAGGTGTAAGCATAGCCATCGTGGTGCCACGTTCATATAAATCGATGTTTGCATCATATGGCAGTAGATTTGGTAAAACACACTGCGCCCATTCGATCTTTAAGCTTAAGAAACGCTTAAGTACCGGTGCAAAATCAGAGAATTTATTATCTTGCCGCGCTGCCACCCAAATACCTTGACCACGTGAGCTTAATTCCGCAATTTCCTGCACCAAACGCTTTGGAACCCGGGTTTCCATTTCGTAATTGCGTAACGCCTCATGAATATTACATTGCTCAGTTACTCCCCAAGCGCGCGCTTTGCTTACTTCCTGCAACGTCGCTAAACAATCTCCCAGAGCCGGATCCGTCGCGCGTTCATGAATAATCCCTGCAAGTGTCGCTATCTGTTTAGCGCGCGACTCACTTGCACCGATCGGCATCATCACTTCCTGATCCCAACTAAGAGTGCTCATAACACCACTCAAGTGCGAGATTTCTTCCAGTCTCTGAACTAAATCAATATATTGTTGATTCATGACTCTACTTATCATGCTTCCCTTGATTAACTAAAAACTACCTCCGATGTTCGAAGATAGCACTAAAATTACAAGCCGGGTATCATTGCATTTTTAATTTAATTGCAAGCATTCTCAAGACTATGCTCTGGATAAAATCATTTCATATTATTTTTATGGTCACTTGGTTTGCAGGGCTATTTTATTTACCACGCCTGTTCGTGTACCACGCCATGTGCGACGATCAACCCGGTAAAGAGCGTTTCAAAGTAATGGAACGAAAACTTTTTTATGGCATTATGACACCGAGTGCGGTACTTACGATCGTTCTCGGCGTATGGTTATGGCTTGGTTACGGTTTCTCCGGCAGCTGGCTCTACGCTAAATTGGCTCTGGTGACAGTATTGATAGGATATCACTATTACTGTGGGAAATTCGTCGCGGCTTTTAAAAATGACAGCAATTGGCACGGCCACGTATTTTATCGCTGGTTTAATGAATTTCCGGTATTGATTTTATTCGCTGTTGTAATTTTAGTCGTTGTTAAGCCCGATTTAATCCAGTTAATTTCTGATTATTTAAAATAAAAGTGTATATTACGAACTACAGTTTCACTTTATATATAAACAGATTAAAAGTATTTGGATTCTGCTTCCAAAATTTGGATTTATGTGATTGCTGCCTGTTCTGATTTGGACAAGAACATCATAAAAGAGTAAGATTCCGGGTTTTTGCATTGGTTAATTTTATTATTTGGAGAAACATATGACGGTCACAATCGAACAGAAAGCAAAGATAGTGCAAGACTATCAAAGGGCTAAAGGAGATACGGGCTCGCCTGAGGTTCAGGTTGCACTTTTAACAACACGAATCAATGACTTGATCGGGCACTTTAAAACGCACGTAAAAGATCATCATTCCCGGCGCGGTCTTCTTCGGATGGTAGGACGCCGCCGCAAGCTTCTTGATTATCTAAAACGCCGCAATAATGACGCATATCATAAATTAATCGAACGCCTTGGTTTACGTAAATAAAATACCATAAGCGATGACATCAACACCAATGCTGCGCTTTTATTTTCCATAGAAACCTTCGCATATAACGAATTTAATGTGCACATTATTCAAAACTGAAAATATTGATCAAAAGGAAAAAAGGGATTGTTAATTGAAACCTATTAAGAAGAGCATTACCTACGGACGACATCAACTAACACTAGAAACTGGAGAAATTGCAAGACAAGCACATGGCGCCGTAATGGTCACAATGGACGATACAGTGGTGCTTGTTACAGTCGTTGGTGCCAAAAATACAAAACCCGGGCAAGATTTTTTTCCACTGACTGTTGACTATCAAGAAAAATCATACGCTGCAGGCAGGATACCAGGCAGCTTCTTTAAACGAGAAGGCCGCCCTTCAGAGAAAGAAACATTAACTTCTCGATTGATTGACCGTCCTATTCGTCCACTTTTTCCAGAAGGTTTTTATAACGAAGTACAGATTGTAGCAACCGTTATGTCTGCGGATAATGAGATAGACCCGGATATTCCCTCGATTATTGGCACTTCTGCAGCACTGATATTGTCAGGAATACCTTTCGATGGACCGCTCGGAGCCGCTAGAGTCGGCTATATCAATAATGAGTATGTATTAAACCCGACTACTTCAGAGCTAAAAGATACACAATTAAATTTGGTGGTAGCCGGCACTCAACATGCCGTATTGATGGTTGAATCCGATGCGATGGAGTTATCGGAAGAAGTAATGCTTGGTGCAGTAACATTTGGCCATGAACAAATGCAAACCGTTATCACTGCCATCAATGAGTTTGCCGATGAAGCTGGAGTAACCGCATGGGATTGGTCGCCCGCTGAGAAGGACGTTGCTTTCGAAGAAAAGATCACTGGTTTAGCAGAGGCTGAACTGCGGCAGGCTTATAAAATTAAGCAAAAACAAGCACGCACTGAAGCAATCGCGGCAATTGGTCAACGTGTATCCGCAGAGCTCGGTATTAATTCTGAGGAAGGTGCGGATGACCTGCAAAAATTCTCTGAAGCTTTCTTTTCATTAGAATCGAAAATAGTTCGTAATCAAATTTTGGATGGAGAACCGCGAATCGATGGTCGGGGCACCCGGACTGTCAGGCCTATTACTATCCGTAATGGTGTGTTACCACGCACTCATGGTTCTGCGTTATTCACGCGCGGGGAAACTCAGGCGCTAGCGGTTGCAACACTCGGTACAGCTCGTGATGAACAAAAAATTGATTCCCTGCAGGGTGATTATAACGAGCGATTTATGCTGCACTATAACATGCCACCTTATGCTACCGGTGAGATTGGCCGTGTTGGTACGCCTAAGCGCCGTGAAATTGGTCACGGTCGTCTTGCAAAACGTGCACTTACTGCCGTTCTGCCCTCGCCCGAAGAATTTGGTTATTCCTTGCGTGTTGTATCCGAAATAACCGAATCCAATGGTTCAAGCTCTATGGCATCAGTTTGTGGCGGTTGCCTTGCGTTGATGGATGCTGGTGTGCCATTGAAGGCACATGTTGCTGGCATTGCCATGGGTTTGATCAAAGACGGAAACCGCTTCGCTGTACTGACCGATATCCTCGGAGATGAAGATCATTTAGGCGATATGGACTTTAAAGTTGCGGGAACCGAGAAAGGCATTACCGCATTGCAGATGGATATCAAAATTCAAGGTATTACCAAAGAAATTATGCACGCCGCGCTGATACAAGCGCATGAGGGGCGCATGCATATTCTTCAGATTATGAAGCAAGCAATGCCATCGACACGTGAAGACATCTCAGTTCATGCTCCTCGAATTATCAAGCTCAAAATCAATCCAGAAAAAATTCGTGATGTTATTGGAAAAGGCGGCGCGGTGATACGTACGCTCACAGAAGAAACAGGTACAACGATTGACATCACTGATGATGGGCAAGTCACCATTGCATGCGTCAATGCAGAGGGTGGAGAGCTCGCCAAGAAGCGCATTGAAGACATTACTGCTGAAGTTGAAGTGGGAAAAATTTATGAAGGTGTGGTTCTCAAGCTGCTCGACTTCGGCGCCATTGTTAGTGTTCTTCCTGGGAAAGATGGCTTGTTGCATATATCGCAAATCGCAAATGAGCGAGTCAATAACGTGAATGACCACCTTGCCGAAGGCCAGCAAGTACGAGTCAAGGTTCTAGAAGCTGACGACAAAGGAAGGCTGCGTTTGAGTATGAAAGCTGTATTGGCCGATGAAAGTAGCGGTAATGGCGATGACTCCAGTCTTCCATCGGAAGAAGAATCTTAATCTTAATCTTAATTAAAAATTAGAGAATAAGAATAAAAGAATCCCCTGGAAACTTGAGGTAAACAGGGGATAATTTATAAAATGAAAAAAGTAATTTGATTTATCACAAGAAAATTAGTTACTTGGCGATTTGCTTCTCCCGCATCTCATCTAATGTTTTGCAATCAATACATAGAGTTGCTGTCGGTCTGGCTTCAAGCCGCTTCAATCCAATTTCAATTCCACAACTTTCGCAATAACCATAATCGCCAGAATCAATTTTGGCAATGATTTCGTCTATCTTCTTAATAAGTTTCCGCTCACGATCACGATTTCGCAATTCAAGCGTCATATCGGATTCCTGACTGGCGCGATCGTTAGGGTCAGCAAAAACCGTGGCTTCATCCTGCATCGTGTGAACCGCGCGATCAATATCTTGACTCAATTCAATCTTCATACCTTCCAGTATCTTGCGAAAATGCATTAGCTGGTCAGGACTCATGTAATCCTCACCTGCTTTGGGTTCATAGGGAGTTACATCTTTACTATGTAGCTCTTGTGGCATCTATAAGACTCCTCTTTCTCTTTTATTCCGCTAGTTAGTGTACAAAAATTTATACTATTACCAGAAAATGCATTTTGCAACAAGATATTTTACCAGCTTATTACCAATTCGACTTCATAATAGGTAGTTGCTTAGCAGCAAGTTAAAATATTTGCCGCGTCACATTTGTTAGAACAAAAATCCAAAGCACAGGAGCGCAAAATTTACGAACAAATAAAAGCTGCGATATTCCACGAAGAAATTGACGTTTCAAAGCTAAGAAGGTATAGTGTCGCCTTTTCCGGGGTGTAGCGTAGCCTGGTAGCGCGCCTGGTTTGGGACCAGGATGTCGGGAGTTCAAATCTCTCCACCCCGACCAATTTCAGCTCTAATATTTAACGGTAAGCCCGACTTGGTGCCCGTAGCTCAATCGGATAGAGCACCAGCCTTCTAAGCTGGGGGTTACAGGTTCGATTCCTGTCGGGCACGCCATGAATATTTCTTTAGCGGAACAACAAAACGCATCGCTTTGATCTTATGGTGGCTGTAGCTCAGTTGGTAGAGTCCCGGATTGTGATTCCGGTTGTCGTGGGTTCGAGTCCCATCAGCCACCCCACCCGCTGAAAGTGGATTCAAGCGTATCAATCAGTAAATCTCTCTTAAGCTTCACAATCACACTCAGTCTAAACGTGACTTTGTTTGCTCAAAAATATATATTATCTGCAAACTCATATCCGCACCCTGATTTGCGTTACAGCACTACACTTAGGAAACTTTACCGATGAATCACAATTTATTCGACAGTCTACAAGAGCTATCTATCGCACCTGACAACAAGGCAGTCTACTATTCGCTCCCAATGTTGGAAAAAAATGGTGTTGGCGCAATCTCCCGCTTGCCGATATCAATCCGTATCATATTGGAGTCGGTATTACGCAATTATGACAATAAGAAAATTACCGAGACTCATATTCGACAGCTGGCTAACTGGAAACCCAATGCTGCGAGAGTCGATGAAATACCGTTTGTCGTATCACGTATCGTGCTGCAAGATTTTACCGGCGTCCCCTTATTGGTCGATCTAGCCGCCATGCGTAGCGCTGCAAGCAGATTGGGAAAGAACCCAAAGTTGATCGAACCGTTAGTGCCTGTTGATTTGGTAGTCGATCATTCCATTCAAGTGGATCATTACGGCACAAAAGACGCGATTCAATATAATATGGAAATAGAATTCGCCCGTAATAATGAGCGCTATCAATTCATCAAATGGGGCATGCAAGCCTTCGATACTTTTAAAGTCATTCCCCCTGGAATCGGTATCATTCATCAAGTAAACCTCGAATATCTTGCCCGTGGGGTACATCGCAAAGATGCGTTGATTTATCCTGATACTCTGGTCGGCACTGACTCTCACACCACCATGATCAATGGCATCGGTGTTGTTGGCTGGGGTGTTGGCGGAATTGAAGCAGAAGCCGGCATGCTAGGACAACCGGTCTATTTTCTGACTCCGGATGTTGTGGGTGTGAACCTGACCGGTCAATTACGTGAAGGTGTCACTGCAACCGATTTGGTTTTGACGATCACGGAAATGTTAAGAAAGGCAAATGTTGTTGGGAAATTTGTCGAATTTTTTGGGGAAGGAACCGCCTCACTCACTCTTCCCGATCGTGCAACAATCGCCAACATGGCGCCGGAATATGGCGCGACGATGGGTTTCTTCCCGGTCGATACTGTAACCATCGATTATTTTAAAGATACGGGGCGTAGCACTGAAGAAATCGCTGCACTCCAAGCTTATTTCAACGCACAGGAAATGTTTGGGATTCCTCGCAAAGGCGACATCGACTATAGCAGCGAACTAGCTCTGGATCTCGGATCGATCGTACCTTCGCTCGCCGGCCCCAAGCGTCCGCAAGATCGGATTGAACTTGCAGCTATCAAGGCTAAATTCACAGAACTTTTTACCAAACCGATTAAAGAAAGCGGCTATGGCAAACCGCAAGACGAAATTAATCAGTGCTATCCGGTACGCAATCGTTACACGCAAGTCGCCAATGAATGCACTCAAACAGATTCCAGCAATCCTGGTGGAAACCGTTCAAAGACACCGGAATCTGCCACCGCGCAGGAAGCTGTAACTACCGACCGGCGCATGGTTTCCCGCAATATCGTAGAAATGACCAGCAGTCGCCCTACCACGCACCCCGCCGACAACTGCGACACAGAAATTTATAATTCTTCGATTGAACTGAGCCACGGCGATGTATTGATTGCCGCGATCACTTCATGCACTAACACATCCAATCCAAGCGTACTGCTTGCAGCCGGATTGCTCGCTAAAAAAGCTGTGGAGAAAGGCTTAGCGGTCAAGCCGCATATCAAAACATCATTAGCACCGGGTTCGCGCGTGGTTACCGACTATTTAACGGTCACCGGATTACTGCCTTATTTGGAGCAATTGGGCTTCGATCTGGTCGGTTATGGATGCACCACTTGCATCGGGAATGCCGGACCATTGGCGGAGCCGATTGAAGAAACCGTCGTTAAGAACGATTTGGTTTGCGCCGCGGTGTTATCCGGCAATCGTAACTTTGAAGCCCGGATCCATCCAAATATTCGTGCCAATTTCTTAGCGTCGCCACCATTGGTAGTCGCGTATGCCATTGCCGGTACCATACTGAAGGACTTCACGACCGAACCGTTAGGCATCGGAAAAAACAATCAATCCGTCTGGTTAAAAGACATTTGGCCAAGTAGCGCGGAAATTCATACGCTCATGAAATATGCCGCTAACGCCGACACTTTCCGCCATCTTTACAGCAACCTTACCAAAGATCATGAATTGTGGAATCACGTCACGTCGGTAACTGGGCAAACTTATAGCTGGCCGCCATCGACCTATATCGCCGAACCGCCATTCTTTCAGGATTTCTCCTTGCAGCCAACCGCCTCAAGCGGCAGTAATGATATTCACAATGCTTATGCCTTGGGTGTTTTCGGCGACTCGGTGACAACCGATCATATCAGCCCGGCCGGTTCTATCAAGGAAACTTCCCCGGCTGGCCGCTACCTGCTCGAACATCATGTTGCCAAAGCGGATTTCAACAGCTATGGCGCTCGACGCGGTCACCATGAAGTGATGATGCGTGGCACGTTCGCCAACGTTCGCATTAAAAACTTGATGATTCCCGATAGCGAAGGCGGTATCACGCTCTATCAGGGTACACCCGGCAACGCACCGGAGCAGATGAGCATTTACGATGCCGCTATGAAATATCAAGCACAAGGGATTCCAACCGTGGTTTTCGGCGGTAAAGAGTACGGCACCGGCTCAAGCCGCGATTGGGCCGCTAAAGGCACGCAACTGCTGGGAGTCAAAGCCGTCATTGCTGTCAGCTTTGAACGCATTCATCGCAGCAATCTGATCGGAATGGGAGTTCTGCCGTTGCAATTCAAAGGGAGCGACAATATCGAATCGCTGGGTATCAAAGGTAATGAACAATTCGACATACTGGGACTCGATAACATCCAGCCACAGCAAGATGTTACATTAGTCATTCGCCGGAAAGACGGCACCAATCAATCGGTTCAACTGTTATGCCGCATCGATACCGCTATTGAAATCGATTACTTCAAACACGGCGGGATTTTGCCTTATGTGTTAAGGGAATTGATGGCTTGAATCGCCTTTATCAGTAAGTTTTTGCAGAACTTGATCAACCATGGTTATCAAGTTCCTTTTTTGTTACATTATTCCCACTCTATTGTAAACAAGACATTTTTATCTTTTATATTCAATGGCTTATTTTCCTGCTAATTGGTAATACCATGAAAAATACCATGCTCAGAAAAGGCTTAACAATATTTTGAAAAATTGCCTACTGAGCGCTGCCGCACAGCTCCATAGGCCGCTTTCCTGGCTTTGCTTCCAGATGTATGCTCTTCTGCTCCTGCAGCTAATGGATCACCGCAAACAGGTTACTCGCCTGGGGATTCCCTTTCGACCCGAGCATCCGTATGAGACTCATGCTCGATTATTATTATTATAGAAGCCCCCATGAATAAATCGCTCATCATTTTCGGCATCGTCAACATAACCTCGGACAGTTTCTCCGATGGAGGCCGGTATCTGGCGCCAGACGCAGCCATTGCGCAGGCGCGTAAGCTGATGGCCGAGGGGGCAGATGTGATCGACCTCGGTCCGGCATCCAGCAATCCCGACGCCGCGCCTGTTTCGTCCGACACAGAAATCGCGCGTATCGCGCCGGTGCTGGACGCGCTCAAGGCAGATGGCATTCCCGTCTCGCTCGACAGTTATCAACCCGCGACGCAAGCCTATGCCTTGTCGCGTGGTGTGGCCTATCTCAATGATATTCGCGGTTTTCCAGACGCTGCGTTCTATCCGCAATTGGCGAAATCATCTGCCAAACTCGTCGTTATGCATTCGGTGCAAGACGGGCAGGCAGATCGGCGCGAGGCACCCGCTGGCGACATCATGGATCACATTGCGGCGTTCTTTGACGCGCGCATCGCGGCGCTGACGGGTGCCGGTATCAAACGCAACCGCCTTGTCCTTGATCCCGGCATGGGGTTTTTTCTGGGGGCTGCTCCCGAAACCTCGCTCTCGGTGCTGGCGCGGTTCGATGAATTGCGGCTGCGCTTCGATTTGCCGGTGCTTCTGTCTGTTTCGCGCAAATCCTTTCTGCGCGCGCTCACAGGCCGTGGTCCGGGGGATGTCGGGGCCGCGACACTCGCTGCAGAGCTTGCCGCCGCCGCAGGTGGAGCTGACTTCATCCGCACACACGAGCCGCGCCCCTTGCGCGACGGGCTGGCGGTATTGGCGGCGCTGAAAGAAACCGCAAGAATTCGTTAACTGCACATTCGGGATATTTCTCTATATTCGCGGTTCAGCAGGCATGTCCCCTTTGAGGGCGACCCGACGACAGGATAATCGACCTTATGGTGCGCAAATATTTCGGCACAGACGGTATTCGTGGCAAAGCCAACGAAGGCGCGATGACGGCGGAAACCGCCTTGCGCGTCGGCATGGCGGCTGGCCGTGTCTTTCGTCGCGGTGACCACCGCCATCGTGTCGTGATCGGCAAGGATACGCGCCTGTCGGGCTATATGCTTGAACCCGCGCTCACAGCCGGTTTCACCTCGATGGGCATGGACGTATTCCTTTTTGGCCCGCTGCCGACAACGTATAGGAAGAATAAACGCCCTTTTCACCCAAGTCCAACAGCTTTGGACCGCAGTTGACTCTTTCGACACCCCTGCGATGCAACCCAATCCGGCTGACGGGGAGCCAGCAACGCTGAAAATTTACCCTCCTCTTTCCCACTAGCGGCTCCTTTTCCGACAACCAGCACGGCGGATCCCTGCCGCGGCGCTGTGAACGCAGCATTTTGATTGGTATCGTTGGCCTTCAGGCTCGTCAGTCAAACAGACCCAGGAGCAGCTCAGCCGGTGGCGCCCGGCTTTCGGGTAACGCCCTGGTCCCGCTGGTTTCGGCTTTGTGCTTCAGGTGATCAAGGATCTGCTTGATCACTATAGGGTCTTCAATGCAGGCGATGACTTTCATGGCGCCGCCGCAGCCGCTGCAGGTCTCGATGTCGATATTGAAAACACGCTTGAGCCGTTGCGCCCATGTCATCGACGCTCGCCGTTGTGCTGGTGTTGCCGGTTCATCAGCCACCCTGACCTTGTTGCCCCTGCCCCGTTTTGCCGGCGTGACCAACGCCCGGTGCCGACTGTTGGGTGCGAACACCCCGTGGAAGCGGGTTAGGTTGACTCTGGGCTTCGGTACCAGGGCGGCCAGCCTTGCAATGAAATCCAATGGTTCGAAAATGACGTGCGTGGTGCCGTCCCGGTACGGCGTCTTGAGCTGGTAGCGCACGTTGCCGCCTCGTGTTAACGACAGCCGCTTCTCGGATACCGCCGGGCGGCTGATGTACCGGCACAGCCGTTCGAGCTTCTTGCGTTCATCGGCCCTGGCCGCCACGCCGGCGTGCAGGCTGGACCCGGCTACCTTGCCAATCCCGTCACCGAACGGATCACCACTGGTCGGCAGAGTTTGCAAAGTGAACACCTTTCGCCCCGCCTGTGAACCGACAGCGATACGGTAAGTGATCGAGTGCCCCAGCAGGGGTGTCATCGGGTCGTCATCCACCGCATCCGAGGCCAGATAGCTGTTTTCGACATCCCGTTCCAGCAGGCCTTGCCGTTCCAGATAGCGACCCACCCGGTGGGCGATGGTGTGCGTCAGCTGGGTGAGCTCTGGGCTGGTCGGCGCCTTGACCCAGCGGAAACGCGCTGAGCCGTGGGATTGCTCGACATACACACCGTCGAGAAACAGCATGTGGAAGTGAACATTCAGATTGAGCGCCGATCCAAAACGCTGGATCAGGGTGACCGCGCCCGTCTTGGCCACTTGGTGGGTATGGCCCGCTTTCTTGACCAGGTGCGTGGCAATGACGCGGTAAACGATGCCCAGCACCCACCCCATGATCTCGGGCCGGCTGGCAAACAGGAAACGCAGCTGAAACGGGAAGCTCAACACCCACTGACGCATGGGTTGTTCAGGCAGTACTTCATCAACCAGCAAGGCGGCACTTTCGGCCATCCGCCGCGCCCCACAGCTCGGGCAGAAACCGCGACGCTTACAGCTGAAAGCGACCAGGTGCTCGGCGTGGCAAGACTCGCAGCGAACCCGTAGAAAGCCATGCTCCAGCCGCCCGCATTGGAGAAATTCTTCAAATTCCCGTTGCACATAGCCCGGCAATTCCTTTCCCTGCTCTGCCATAAGCGCAGCGAATGCCGGGTAATACTCGTCAACGATCTGATAGAGAAGGGTTTGCTCGGGTCGGTGGCTCTGGTAACGACCAGTATCCCGATCCCGGCTGGCCGTCCTGGCCGCCACATGAGGCATGTTCCGCGTCCTTGCAATACTGTGTTTACATACAGTCTATCGCTTAGCGGAAAGTTCTTTTACCCTCAGCCGAAATGCCTGCCGTTGCTAGACATTGCCAGCCAGTGCCCGTCACTCCCACTCGATTGTAAACAAGCACACAAAACCCTTTAGTGACAACAATTTGCAAGAACTATCAGGCTCAGTGCCATGAAAAATACCATGACCAGATCATGAGGTTGAACACGGCTTGCGCCGGCAGCGTTCACGCTCCTGGTCGGCGATCTCGCCCGGCTGCAATGCTAGCTCAGCATCGGTCATGCGCTCCAGCACGTCGCGTAGGCGGATGGTGCAAGGAATGGGCGGCAGCTCGAACTCATAGCCGCCGGCGATCATTTCGGCCGCAATCTCCTCGGTGATGAAAAACGGCTCGTCGTCTTGGTTCGGCTTCTTCATGCCCTTTCCTCCTGGCGCTCATCCTGGCCGACAGCGGCCAGGGCATCGGCTTCCGTCAATGCGTCCTCCACGAACGCGCCGTGCTGCTTCGCTTCGGCCTGGCTGACCTCGGCCCATATCCGTTTCACCTGGGCCGCACTGTACCCGGCCAGCTCGGCGGTCTTGTTGATGCTGTAGCCGGACTTGCGCAGCGCGACAACTTGGGCGCGGCGCTTCGGATCAGCACGGCGGCCCTTGTACCGCCCGGCCTGGCGGGCCAACTCAATGCCTTGGCGCTGGCGTTCGCGCCTGTCCTCGTAGTCGTCGCGGGCCATCTGCAAGGCCAGGCGAAAAAGCATGATCTGCACGGCTTCCAGCACGATCTTGGCGACGCCCTGGGCCTCGGCCGCCAGGTCGGATAGATCGACCACGCCAGGGACGGCCAGGCGTGCGCCTTTGGCCTGTATCGAGGCCACCAGGCGCTCGGCCTCGGGCAAAGGTAGGCGGCTGATGCGGTCGATCTTCTCGGCAATGACCACCTCGCCGGGCTGTAGGTCGCCGATCATGCGCAGCAGCTCAGGCCGGTCGGCGCGTGCGCCGGATGCCTTCTCACGGTAGATGCCGGCGACGTAGTAGCCGGCGGCCTTCGCGGCCGTAGTGATCGCCTCTTGGCGTTCCAAGTCCTGCGCGTCGGTGCTGACGCGCAGATAGACCCGCGCCACCATCGGCGCGGCTACTGGCTTCGTCCTGCGCATACTTGCGGGCTCCTTTGGGCATACTCAAATGCACCCATCTTAAACTGGCAGGCCAATTTATCACATATCGATCTAAATGCGCCTAGCTCATTTTTACAGCTTAAATGAGCTATTGAGCACACTCCATATTTCGACTATTATTGAAACATGGAAACGATAAATGCTGTAGCCGCCCTGGCGGCCATCGCTCAAGAATCGCGCCTCGCGGTGTTCCGGCTTCTCGTCCAGGCCGGCCCCGCCGGCATGGCCGCCGGAAAAATCAGCGAAGCGGCCGGCATCCCGCCGTCTTCGCTATCCTTCCACCTGAAAGAGCTGGCACACGCCGGCATGGTCACGTCGCGGCAAGAAGGCCGATTTGTGATCTACGAGGCGAACTTTTCGACGGCCACTAACCTGGTGGCCTTTCTCACGGAAAACTGCTGCGGCGGCCAGGTGTGCAACCTGTCTTGCACCACGGAAGCCGGGAAGGTGTTGGCATGAGACTTCGCCATCTTTCCGACCCCGATTCTTTGCCCGCTTTGGACAAATCCTTTGCCATCGAGCGCCCGGCGCTCGGGCTGGCACCCGACGCCCCGCCGGTGCGTATCCTGCTGCTGTATGGCTCGCTGCGCGCCCGCTCGTTCTCACGGCTGGCCGTCGAGGAAGCGGCCCGGCTGCTGCAATTCTTTGGCGCAGAAACACGCATCTTCGACCCGTCCGATTTGCCGTTGCCCGATCAAGTGCAAAGCGACGATCACCCGGCCGTCAAGGAGCTGCGCGCCCTGTCCGAGTGGTCAGAGGGACAAGTCTGGTGCAGCCCGGAACGCCACGGTCAGATTACCAGTGTCATGAAGGCGCAGATTGACCATCTGCCGCTTGAAATGGCCGGCATCCGGCCGACCCAAGGCCGCACCCTGGCCGTGATGCAGGTATCCGGCGGCTCGCAGAGCTTCAACGCCGTGAACACCTTGCGTCTGCTCGGCCGCTGGATGCGAATGTTCACCATTCCGAACCAGTCGAGTATCGCCAAAGCGTTCCAAGAGTTCGACGCGGCGGGCCGCATGAAGCCCTCGCCGTACTACGACCGAATAGCCGATGTGATGGAAGAACTGGTGCGCTTCACGGCGCTGGTACGGCCGCACCGTGAAGCACTGACAGACCGCTATTCCGAACGGAAAGCGGCCGGCCACGTCATCGACGAGGCCACCGATCTTTCATCCATCGCCATTGCTCCCCAGCCACTACCAGAAAGCGAAACATCATGACCGAAAGAATCTATAACGTCCTCATCCTCTGCACCGGCAATTCGGCGCGCAGCATCATGGCCGAAGCTCTCATCAACACGATGGGGCAAGGGCGCTTCCGCGCCTACAGCGCCGGCAGTCACCCAACCGGCAAGGTCAATCCCTTCGCCGTCGAAAAGGTGGAGTCGGTGAATTACCCGACCGAGAATCTGCGCAGCAAGAGCTGGGACGAGTACGCCACGCCCGACGCACCGAAGATGGACTTCATCATCACCGTCTGCGACAACGCCGCCGGCGAAATGTGTCCGGTGTGGCCTGGTCAGCCGATCTCGGCGCATTGGGGATTTGAAGACCCGGCCGCCGTCGAAGGCACTGACGCCGAGAAGCGCCGGGCCTTCGAACAAACCTTCCGGCACATGATGAACCGCGTCCGCCTGTTCGTGAATCTGCCTCTCAAAATGCTTGACCAGACGGCCATCAAGCGCGAGCTGGCGAACATCGGCAAGACCGAGCAGGAAGCATGAGCGCCGGCGCACAGGCCATCGCCGCGAAGCCGCGCCAGGCCCCGATGAGCGGCTTCGAGCGTTACCTGACGCTGTGGGTGGCCCTGTGCATCGTCGCCGGTGTTGCGCTCGGCCAGGGCCTTCCTGACGTGTTCCAGGCCATAGGCCGCATGGAAGTGGCCCAGGTCAATTTGCCGGTGGGCCTGCTGATTTGGGTAATGATCGTCCCGATGCTGGTCAAGATCGACTTCGGGGCGCTGCACCAGGTCAAAGAGCATTGGCGCGGCATCGGCGTCACGCTGTTCGTGAATTGGGCCGTCAAGCCATTCTCGATGGCCCTGCTGGGGTGGCTGTTCATCCGACAAGTGTTCGCTCCGTTCCTGCCGGCCGATCAACTGGACAGCTACATCGCGGGCTTGATCTTGCTGGCCGCCGCGCCCTGCACGGCAATGGTGTTCGTGTGGAGCCGCCTTACCAACGGCGACCCGCTTTTCACGCTCTCGCAAGTGGCTCTGAACGACGCCATCATGATCGTGGCCTTCGCGCCCATCGTCGGCCTGCTGCTGGGCATGTCCTCGATCTCGGTGCCTTGGGACACGCTGCTGATTTCGGTCGTGCTCTACATCATCGTGCCGGTGATCCTGGCGCAGCTCTTGCGGCGGCATCTGCTCAAGCAAGGACAGGCCGCCTTTGAACGGGCCATGCAGAAGATCGGGCCGTGGTCGATGGCCGCGCTGCTGCTGACGTTGGTTCTACTGTTCGCCTTCCAGGGCGAGGCCATCATCCGGCAGCCGTTAGTGATCGCCATGCTAGCCGTGCCGATCTTGATTCAAGTGTTCTTCAATTCCGGGTTAGCCTACTGGCTGAACAAGCGGGCGGGGGAAAAGCACTCTGTCGCCTGTCCTTCGGCCCTGATCGGTGCCAGCAACTTCTTCGAGCTGGCCGTGGCGGCCGCCATCAGCTTGTTCGGTCTGCACTCCGGCGCTGCATTGGCAACCGTGGTCGGCGTCCTGGTCGAAGTGCCGGTGATGCTGCTGGTCGTGCGCGTGGTGAATCGCTCGAAGAGCTGGTACGAACGAGGTTGAACATGAGTAGGAAAAAACTGAGGAAATGATTGCAGATTGCCGCGCCGGCCGCTTCCTGGCGCATTCGATCACTGACCTGGAACACCTAGTATCCATGCTTGCTGAGGTCGCCCGATTACAGACCCAAAGAACCTAGAGAACAGGCTGCATGAGAAGGCCGACCCGGCCCGCGCCGTTTCCACTGGTCGGGTGCGCTACACACTGGCCGAACTACTGGCCGACGCGGAAGCATCCGGGGCTTACCCGCTGCCGCCGGAGGAACGCGAATGGATGGATGCGCCGTCTGTGGGTCGGGAATGGCCAAACAGTGAAGATTGAAAAAGGCGGCCAGTTCGAGTGGCCGCCCTTTCGTCATTAGCTGCACGCTTGGCGCAAGGCGTTCATTGCTTCTTGAAAATCAGCCTGTGTCGCCCGGCCCGTTTCAGCTTGGTAGTACACCACCATAAAAGCATTAGCGACGGCTTCGGCCAATGGCCCAAGGCTCCGCGCTTCCGCTTGGTTGATGTACTCCAAAGAAGAAAGAATAGCCGCTGCTTGATGCACTGCTTGCCCTGGTTCGATAATATGTTGTGTTGTCATAATTCACCTCTCCAGTAGGTGTTGATTGAAAGTGCCGGGCTGGTTGTGGCCAGCCCGGTGCGCCTACAGGTACAGCCCCGCCGCCTCCGCGAATGCTGACCGCTCATTCCTGCCGCCATTAACCTCAATACTTATCGGCTTAGTTTCGCTCTCTCTCATAGGGTCTGGCCGTGATACAAAAGCGGCTGTTTCTGTCTCTGCATCGACCTCGGTCGATTGATCACCCAGCGGCGAAATAAATACCTGGCTGACTTCTTCCCTTGGCGCTTCATCCAGGGCCGCCAATGCGGCCATGTATGTTGATGTCGTCATCGTGCTAACTCCTGACTTCGTTACTATCTGGGCCAGAATCGGCGCCCAAGCTATTGCCCTCGAACTGGCCAGATTGGCTTGCTTCTTTCGGCTCCATGCTTTCGCGTATCGAAGCAGCCAGTTTTCCGCCTGTGGTTTCGCTCACTCGCTCCTGGAATCCCTGCTTCACTTGAGAGCCGACACCCTTGGCTAACTCGGAGGCCGTGCCTGTGGCCAGCTTCGCGGCCTTGGCAAAGCCGCCACCGCTTGAGCTACTGCCGCTGTCACCAAAGCCAGCCGCTTGGGCGAATGGGCTACTGCCAGCAGTACCCGCTTCACCACCACCGTTTCCGCCACTGCTGACAACTGACCCCATGCTGGACATGTCACCGCCGGTTTCCATACTCGCTGATGCTTTCTGAAAAGCCGCTTGGAGTGCACTTGCACCTCCGGCTGCACCGGCTGCGGCACCCATAACCGCTTTACCTGCCAGGGCAGCGCCGCCAGTTGCCATACTGGCCGCCGTCACCGCCGCCCCAACTGCCGCACCCGCACCGAAGTTTCCAATTCCACCGGCTGCGCCAATACCACCACCAGACACAAGACCAGAAATCATCGGCGGAACTTTGTTGACCAAGAAAAGCAAGATGACCGATATAACCAACATCACGGCCAGTTCCTGGGATGCCATGTTCTCGCTGATTTGCGTGTAGTAGTGATTGATGAACTCTTTGCCAATCGCAACCAGAAGCACCATTGCCATAAGCTGTGCGGCCAGGCCCAGCACGGTCTTGTAGTAATTGATCGCCATGTCGGAAGTCCAACGACTTCCACCAAAGCCAAGGAAGAACACACCGGCATACAACAGAATCCAGGCTGATGCGAGCAACAGCAACAGGTTGACCGCAATCAACGCCAGGACAAACAAAACAGCCAGGGCCATTAGCTCCATGACCAGAGCAGTTGCCATCTGCCGCCATCCCAGCTCCGAGGTGGCCTGTACTGTGCGGTTGTATAACTCGAAACCAAGATCAAGGATGCTGGAGGGCCCAAGATTGCTATTGGAAAGTCCCCCCGCCTGCGCGCCCAGAGTTTGCAATGACTGAACAATCGTACCGGCGATATTCATGCCCTGGTTCGCATTCGTCAGCAACCACCAGAAAAAGCCGGTGAAGATCGTGAAGCGAACGAACTCCGCGAAGAACTCGCCAATGTCGGCCTTGCGCAAAGCCATCATGCCGAATGTCCAGACCATCGAAATCACAACCAGCGTCCAGAACAAACGCGATGCAGCGGACTCAATAGCTGGCCCCCATGTTGCGGCAGCATCATGAAAACGCTTGAGCACATCATTCATAACACCGCTGCTACTTAGCTCCTGCGCCATTGCAGGTTCAGCCAGCACCATTGTGGCGACCATCATCAAGCCACCTAGAGCAATTTTCTTTCTCATGGCGACCACCTCAATAATCATCTTTAGGGCTGGGCTTGAACTCCCACTGACGCATCTGCTTGGCCTTCTGGAATGCTCTGCATTCCTCGGTAAAGGCCTCTCGGTTCGCTTCGCTGCGCATTTCATTCAGTGCTGCCTGGAACGCATCGGGGGCACACGTCGCCGCATTTGGTTCGGGCATCCTTTCCTGTTCACATCCAGCCAACAACAGCAACGTAGCCG
>NZ_JAHBZY010000025.1 GCF_019635155.1 Nitrosomonas sp.
GGCTTGCTACATCCCTTCGTCCGTTTCAATCCTCGCCCGGCTTTGGGGTCGGGCGCTACCATAGCGAATTGTCGCGTGACCACCGAATCCGGTTAGTTTCAAGCCTCGCCCGGCTTTGGGGTCGGGCGCTACGCGTCAGGGGCAGGCACAGAAGCCAGCCCCTATAAGTTTCAATCCTCGCCCGGCTTTGGGGTCGGGCGCTACGCATCGAGTTTGCATCACAGGTGTAATATGATCAGTTTCAATCCTCGCCCGGCTTTGGGGTCGGGCGCTACTAACTCTGGTTCCGCATCGCCAGAATTATCATAAGTTTCAATCCTCGCCCGGCTTTGGGGTCGGGCGCTACAATAGAGTTAAGAACTCCAGGTGGTTTTGTTATGTTTCAATCCTCGCCCGGCTTTGGGGTCGGGCGCTACGTGTTCCATGTCTACAATGTTGCTATCTATTTCATCGTTTCAATCCTCGCCCGGCTTTGGGGTCGGGCGCTACCGCTACATCAGTTTCAGGTTTCCACACCCAATTAAGTTTCAATCCTCGCCCGGCTTTGGGGTCGGGCGCTACTGATGATATCGCCATTTTTTGTCGAACCAGCATCGGTTTCAATCCTCGCCCGGCTTTGGGGTCGGGCGCTACATAATTCAATGCGCCCGCCGCAGTAGGCGTGTTTGGTTTCAATCCTCGCCCGGCTTTGGGGTCGGGCGCTACCTGTGAACGGAAGCGCATACTTATCTAGATCAAGTGTTTCAATCCTCGCCCGGCTTTGGGGTCGGGCGCTACTACAGCTCCTGCACCATGCCACCCGCGCAACGTCAGTTTCAATCCTCGCCCGGCTTTGGGGTCGGGCGCTACTCTGTCAGTCTCCGCGTTGAATGCATCAATTTTTGTTTCAATCCTCGCCCGGCTTTGGGGTCGGGCGCTACCCTGGATGCGCATGATCAGTAGTAAATGTTATTGCGGTTTCAATCCTCGCCCGGCTTTGGGGTCGGGCGCTACCGTTAATGCTTGTCACTTCGCCTACGCCTGATGCCGTTTCAATCCTCGCCCGGCTTTGGGGTCGGGCGCTACTTTTACAATGGCATAATGACCCAACGTGGCACTAGTTTCAATCCTCGCCCGGCTTTGGGGCCGGGCGCTACTATCGTTACCGGATCGGGGCAGGGGGTCTTGACTACGTTTCAATCCTCGCCCGGCTTTGGGGCCGGGCGCTACGTACCTAAATTAGCGAACGCTTCTGCAGCAATGAGTTTCAATCCTCGCCCGGCTTTGGGGCCGGGCGCTACGCCGCGTTTGCGCCGGTCAATTTAGCCCAGAAATGTTTCAATCCTCGCCCGGCTTTGGGGCCGGGCGCTACGTAGTCCAATCACCTTTCTTAACCTCATTGTCCAGTTTCAATCCTCGCCCGGCTTTGGGGCCGGGCGCTACCGACTGATCTTTACGACGTCGTAACGCCTGAGATGTTTCAATCCTCGCCCGGCTTTGGGGCCGGGCGCTACCTCCAGAATCCATCTATGCTGCGGTATTCGCGGTTGTTTCAATCCTCGCCCGGCTTTGGGGCCGGGCGCTACCTAAGGTAGCATGTACACTACAAGCATAACCGTTGTTTCAATCCTCGCCCGGCTTTGGGGCCGGGCGCTACGCAGCATCCGTTGTAAATGTGTACCCCCCGAACATGTTTCAATCCTCGCCCGGCTTTGGGGCCGGGCGCTACGTCCAGGCTGTTACATGATTGACATTCATCGCAATGTTTCAATCCTCGCCCGGCTTTGGGGCCGGGCGCTACTTTTTCAGAAGCAAGGATGGACACGGGAGCAAGCGTTTCAATCCTCGCCCGGCTTTGGGGCCGGGCGCTACCCGGGCTGTCCGGTGCGATCGCGCTGCTTTATCAGGTTTCAATCCTCGCCCGGCTTTGGGGCCGGGCGCTACTTTCAGACAATCCGCCTGAACTGATAATTTTTGAGGTTTCAATCCTCGCCCGGCTTTGGGGCCGGGCGCTACAAGGTGTGCTGCGTAAATCTGCGGATGTTTACATCGTTTCAATCCTCGCCCGGCTTTGGGGCCGGGCGCTACTAGTTGATTTCTGTGAATACTCTGAATCGATCGGTGTTTCAATCCTCGCCCGGCTTTGGGGCCGGGCGCTACAGGTTAGTCCTGCAAATTTATCACTGGCAGCACCGGTTTCAATCCTCGCCCGGCTTTGGGGCCGGGCGCTACGCGAGCGCGGGTGTACTTTGCTGCGGGTGGAAATTGGTTTCAATCCTCGCCCGGCTTTGGGGCCGGGCGCTACTGCATTGGCTTGGCGCAGCCCTGTCTCTAAGCTGAGTTTCAATCCTCGCCCGGCTTTGGGGCCGGGCGCTACATGTCACCGCTCGCGTGGTGGCGGTGGCTAGGAGTGTTTCAATCCTCGCCCGGCTTTGGGGCCGGGCGCTACGCACCGAAGCCGAAGTGGACGCAGCTGTTAAACGTGTTTCAATCCTCGCCCGGCTTTGGGGCCGGGCGCTACAGCTAGAATACTGGCGTTGTCGAACACGATGGACGTTTCAATCCTCGCCCGGCTTTGGGGCCGGGCGCTACGACAACACGCGGCGCTCGAGAAACGGAGGCAATACGTTTCAATCCTCGCCCGGCTTTGGGGCCGGGCGCTACTCGCTATCGCGGCGTATACCGTTGTTGACACATTCGTTTCAATCCTCGCCCGGCTTTGGGGCCGGGCGCTACAAGCACGCTGACCAGCGGCGTATCGCTCTTTATGCTGTTTCAATCCTCGCCCGGCTTTGGGGCCGGGCGCTACCACCGAAGAAGAAAGCGGCGACGCGCCATTTGAAGTTTCAATCCTCGCCCGGCTTTGGGGCCGGGCGCTACCGGCAGCAGAAAATATATTCCGCACACGATAGATGTTTCAATCCTCGCCCGGCTTTGGGGCCGGGCGCTACTCGAGTCCGCTGCTTCCGCCAACACGTTGACAACTGTTTCAATCCTCGCCCGGCTTTGGGGCCGGGCGCTACCGGTCAAGCGGGTACTACGTTACGCGGCGGAGAATGTTTCAATCCTCGCCCGGCTTTGGGGCCGGGCGCTACTGCTCTTGGATGATTTGTGATCCGCCCATCACTAGTTTCAATCCTCGCCCGGCTTTGGGGCCGGGCGCTACAGTACAACTGCAACCCGATCATACAACAAAGAAATTTTTTGTTCACGCGCGAACTGGGGATTTGGGGAATGATTTTGGGATGTGATTGCAAACGGGATATTCAGGAAGTTGCAATTTTTCATGAGGTTATTCTTTGCGCGAACCGGCCGGTATTTTGCCGTTGCTTGCGATTCGCGGATGTTAGATGATGAGCGATCCATCGAAATCGACGGCTTTGAATTTTCCATATTCCTTGACATGCAGATCGACGGGTTCTGTCAAGCGATATAGCCGCAGATTGTCTTCCTTTTCGTCTATCTCGGCCAGTAATCTACGTTCCAAATCTTCATACTGCATCAGGCTGACTTTACACTCGAATACTGATTTTTGCACACGCTGTCCGATACCTTCGCAGATTTTGGCAACGCGCCGCAATCTTCTGCGGCCTTCCTTGGTTTCGGTTGAAACATCGTAGGTTACGATAATCAGCATGGTCATTTCACCAGAAAGGGAATATACGCTTCCATGTCGCCGCGGATGGCGCGCGCCATGAAGCGCGCTTGCAGTTGCGGCAATAACCCGAACGGCACCTTGGTATCCAGCAACGGATGGTTTATTTCTTCCTGCTTGCGCTCCTGGTAAGCGGCTACAACGATTTTCCGCGCATCATTCTCCAGATACACCGCGCCGCCTTCGCGTATCTGCAAATTGCGCTCGGTGATCTGGCCGCGGTTGACCAGCGTGAGCGCCAGCCGGTCCGCCAAAATCGACCGGAATTCTTCCATCAAATCGAGCGCTAACGCCGCTCTACCTGGACGCACCGCATGCAGAAAACCCAATTGCGGATCAAGCCCGACGCTTTCAATGGCCGAGCGGCAGTCGTTCATTACCATCGAATAGAGAAACGACAGCAGCGCATTGAAACGGTCGCGCGGCGGTCTTCGGGTGCGCCCGTCCATAGCGAAATACTCACGGACATTACGCCGGACCAAATTGGGCAACACAGAGAAATACACTTTGGCAGCGTCGCCTTCAATGCCGCGGACTACGTCCAGATCCGTCGCCACCGCTAGATTGCGTATGGAACCGGCCAATGTATCGGCGGCTTGGCTGAGCATTTTCTGATCCTGCTTGTCCGTCGTTTCCCGCGCGCCGCGCAGTAACACTTGACGGGAATTACGCAGTTTCCCGGCTATCGCCGATTTCGCGACTGCAACGGCAAAAGACATATCCGCAGCCAGGCGATGCTGTGCCTGACGCAACAAAATATTTCCGCTGATCGCACCTTCCAATCGCGCTTTAAACCGTCCATTGCCATCGAGTAACACCAAACCAATACCATCGTCGGCGCAGCGATGCATCAACGCCGGGGAAATCATGACGTTGCCAAAGCATACGAGGGTACCCAGATGATGCAGCGGCACCTGGAGTTTCTTTTCGCGTTCCACGTCAATACGCACGGTATCGTTTTCCAAATGCGCATAAGCATTGGGTGTCATGATGTAGAGTGTGTTGAGAATTTGGTACATGATTCTGCTAATCCACGTTAAACAATTCATCCAGCAATTCATGCTGGTGCGTTTTATCCGTCAACGCTTCTGGCTGGCAAATTTCCTTCAACGAACATTCCTTACAGCGCGCATCATTAACCGGTGGCGGCAATTTCTCGGAGGCCAGCAAAGTACGAACCGCTGTCACGGTTTCCTCGACTTGCCGGCGCAACGAATCGGTGATGATCACTTCCCGACGGCGACGGGAAGTGTGATGATAAATCGCACCATGCGTCACCGGCTTGCCGGTCATTTCCTCCAGGCAGATCGCTTGCGCCGCCAGTTGCAGATCATCGTTCAACCATTTCTTGCGTGCACCATGCTTGTACTCTACCGGATATACGCTACCATCCGGCCAGAATTCAACTACATCGCACCTACCCACCAATCCCAATCGATCCGACCATACCGGCAAGGCATATTCAGCACGCGCGCCTTCCTTGGTAGTCACCCATCCTGAATAATCTGCGCGTTCATGCTCAGCGTTACCGCGTGCCGTATGAATATTGTCTGAAAACTCGCTCTCCAGATAAATCAAACCGCAACGACGCGGACAGTAAGCATACTGATTCAAAGCGGAAACATTGATGAGTTCGTCATTATTCATGCGATTTATCCTGTGAAGCTATTGCTCGCTCAAGGTCGACTATAAAGCACTTCTCCCTCGCGGACAGCCCGGCCAACAACATGGCTCTTTGAGTGTTTCCAATGATCGAATTCTTCCCGGCTGTAGAGCAGAATATCCTTGGACACATCCAACCCCTTTAGTGCGATATACAAACGCGCTGCTTCCTTCCGTCGGCTGCGTTGTGGAGAAAACGGCTCGGTTTCGACAATTAGCAAATCGATGTCGGAATCGGGGTGTGAATCTCCCCTTGCGCGGAAACCAAAGAGGATGATTGCTTCGGGAGAAGCTTCCCGAACGACAATCTCTACCATTTGGTGCAGCAAGGTTTCTTCTTTAGCGGTATCGATTTGGGTCATTTTGCTCTGCGCTAATCACCAGCTTAACAACTCTACACCAGCAGGCAATCTATCTTTATGAATCAGAACACTATAATCTGAAAATGCGCGTGGCGAAGTTGTCAGTCCTTTGCGCTTGGTAATCTCGATAATGGCATTGTCCAGCGGGCGCAAGTCGGTAGAAAAATCCAACAAACGATGCGCGGGTGCACAACCGAGCCTGGCTTGGCGGATGCGCTGGTTTGCATCACTATCCGTACCAACATGCTTGAATACATAAAGACCACGACAGGACATCACACCTTTGGAAGCAGAACGGTCATGATCCCACATGTTGCGCAGGGCATCCCAAAAATGGGCAAGGTCATCGTCCGAGAAACCGGTTCCTTCCGCCAGATTGGCGGAGATGAAGCCTTTTGTTGCATAGAGGCCGTATGGAATAAGTGCTTTGCGCCCCATAGTGCGCAGCGAGTCTTCTGGTTGAGACGCCTCCCACTCAACGTGCTTTGCATAGCTGGCATCCGCTTTGATGTCCTTCTCTGTCGGTGTTTTGGCAACTCGTGTAATAGAAAGATCGAGCGGCATAATTGGATGAATAGACCGCGAAAATGCCACTTGAACGGGACCACGTACTTGCCCGGCATTAGGGCCGGTAGCGAGTACGGCTCCAAATGTGCGAATGTCGAAAAAATTCTCACACATCCAACCACGCGCATTCTTAACTTCCTGCTTGTTGGATTTTCCTTCCTTTGGAACCGCACCATTGGCTTTTTCGTGCGCCAATGCAATCGGCTTGTTCAGGTTGGTTGCATGCTCAACAAACACGGCATTGGGCACCTGATTACCATAAGCCGCTTGTATGTAATTCCGCACCCGCCGTTTGATAGCGACATCGGACACTAGCCCATGCATATCTTCCGGATCAATTCGAGGACTGTTTCCAGCATCCGGATCACCGTTAGGATTACCGTTCTCGCAATCGAATAGATAGAGGAATTCATAGCGGTTCTGGATAGCATTCATCATTGTTCTCCTTGTTGATTTTCATTGGAATTTTTGCTGGGCCGTAATTTTGCGAGCTGCTGATAGTAGCCGAGCGCAAATAATCCTTGGCCGTTGAGATCAAGTGTGCGGGGTGCGGTATCACCTAGGCGGGACATCACGTCGGCAATCTGTTCTTCATACCACCACGCCAGGCCGCCATCAAGCTTACTTAAATGGTTGCGAGCGTTGGCAGCGAGCCGCCCGATCACCAAGCCTGGCGTCTGACTGGCTGAAGCGTAATAGCGCTGCACCACGCCAGCACCCACGTCACCCAGTGCAGCACGTTGCAGGTTGGCAAAAATGGCCAGCAATCGTCCGCAATGGTATGCAGGTGCCGGATGATCGGGATTAAGATATGCAGTCATAGTTGTGTCACCTCCTGGTTGTAGTCGAACGAAGTAAGCTTTAATAAGGCCCATACGGGCATGACTAAATGGTTCATCTTTAATGAGATCGGCACGAAATCTTGCTAATGCTTGCGCCATCAACGGTTGAGGAATGGGTAATTTCTGAACAGCAGTCTTCCATAAAGTTGCAGTAGTTGGTGCCGGCAAATCTTTAAGTTCTCGCACCAGCGATCCGCAAACCGCCATAAATTTCGGATCGTGAGCAAGATCATTTCCATCTCTCGCCACAATCGCTAAATCTGAGAACCATCTCTCGATATTAGCCACTAGAGTCTCGAATTGTCCTTCCATCCAATCGCGCACCATAACCCGGCCGGATGCGCCGGAAATGGTCATCGCGTAAAAATGGTTGTTGTCCAAGTCGGATCGTTTGCCGCTACGAATGGCATCCAGCATATTGCGTGCAGCGATATGGGCGGATGCCTTGATTGTTTCTTCGGATTCAATATCCTTTAACCACTCAAGGCCATATAACAGTTCAAGAGGGTCGTCTTCTGGCGCAATACGTTCTTTGAACCAATGAACCACCATCGTGTTGGCAAGTTTGCGCGAATGATTGCGTACCAAATCATTCAGTCCATCTACATACTGCTGCACAGCTGTTGCACCAATGGCGGCATTGGCTGATTGTTCTAAACCGTATGAACCAAATGCTGCCTTATCAAAGCCAATCATGACGTCGCCCATACTAAGGCCACCAACGCTTGATAGACCGGTTATCTTGGGGTGTGTGGCTAGTGGTTGTTCAAGTTCACCAGTTAGGAAACAGACCATTGAATCACTGGCAGCTTTCTTGGAAGTCGAGTTTGCATCGGAATTTCCCAAGTCTGCTTTGCGCCATTCACGCCACCACAATTGCACCATTTCTTTAGTGCGAGGATAGGAATTTCCTACCCGCCAGCTCAACCAATCGGAAGGTCTGGCTTTGTGCTGCATGAGCGCATTACGGATTTCCAATTGTTTTTCTGGATTATCGAGGGCGTTCATAATGCTCGATAATTCTGGACAAGAAACTGATGCCTTACGCAGCATTTCGATAAAGAATTGTTGTTTTTCCTTAGCTCTGAGGATAGTTTTTTCTTCTTCATTTGTTTTAAATAGTAAAGCCACTGTTTGTGCAGTTTCTACCAGGAAATGTGATTTGCCACCCGCATTCATGTTATGCATGTCGGGGCAACGCGGTTGCATCTCCCCTCGTTTGCCATCGCCTAGTGGCAGTATGTTCAAGAACCGCCCATCATCAGCCAACTCAATGCACCATCGTACTTCCCGTGTTTTGAATCCAGGTTCGGAATCGAGGCCGCTACCGTATTGCATTAGTGTTTGCAGCATAGCTAATTTCTCCCCGGCTTTTTAACCATAGCACTATCAAATGGCGGTACATCTAATACGCCGTTATGCACATAAGCATCGAACAGCGTAATGAACGGCTTATCTTTCTCGCTTACCGCATTTTTGCCCAAGTCGAATACGTCGTAGAGCATGAATCCAAGATGCTGATCAAATCTGGCAGGATTGCTAACCGCCTCATTTTCCGATTCGACATACTCAAAAAAAGCCGGAAACTCACGGCAACCGAAGTAAGGTTGTTGGAAACATTTTCCATGCTTGGCGCGACGCTCGAATTGACTATTGAATTTGCCGAAATCTTGTGCGAAACCCGGCTTGGGGACGATTTGTGCGGTGATACGGTACCGAACATTTTTTAATGCCATGGTTTGCCGTTGCGTGCGGCCCTTCTGATCAGTTCCTAGTTCATCTTTGCCACCATCCGCCCAAAGTGGCTCTGGTGATTCAGTACCGTTTATCCACTTGTTAAGGGTTTGCATGCCGGGAACTTTATCCTTGACCTCATTGCGGCGCAACGCGATATAACGTGGCATTTCCAGCACTTCAATGCGCTTCACCTGCCAGTGAAAATAAGGCTTCATTACGTTTTCCTTACCGCGCTTTTCACGGACGCCGTCCCAATAGATCGCGTCGAATATTCCACGTGCGGCGGATGGCGTAATGACGGGATAGGAAAACCGTTCGACCTTCATTTCCGGTCGGGTGAAGCAGGCCAAGTCACCCCAGACTTCCAACATATGAATTCCATTTGCCATGTTTTCTCCTCGGTAGTTTATGCGATGAAGATTTGCTCGGATTGCGGCAATTGCAGTCCTCGTGTTGCGTGGTAATAGGTTTTTTGCGGGTCTTGCAAAATGAACCATTCATCCGATACGCCGCCTCGCCTCAACTTTGCCGGGATTAATACACTCCCGGCGGGGTGCCCAGCTTGTGGCCGATAAATGCTGATGGCTATGCCTTGGGCACGGCGCATCCACTCTGACGAAATTCCTATCCTGTCAGCTTCTGCCAACAATGCCGTGAATTCATCCCGTCTTCCCTCCCATGGTACGAGTATCTGGATTGCGTCGTGGTCGATCAGTTTATATAACCTTGCCACTTCGGCGAAATCGCGCGCAGTGATGGCTTTGCGTAATCGCTCGTTCTGGCTCTCCGGCTTGGTTAAGTCGTACAATTGCTGATAATACTCGCGATACAGTTCAGGGTCGTTTATATCCAGCTCACCGTGGTTAATTTTCAGTAGCGTTCGCGTTTTTTCAGCAGCTTGATAATAGGCATAAGTTGGATAGCAGCGCCGGGAGGTTTCTTCCTCCGGTTCGAACACAATTACCTCTCCTAGCTTCCCTTGTGTATTCATGCGTCCTTCGCGGTTGCAGCGTCCGGCAGCTTGAGCAATTGATTCGAGCGGAGCCAGTGCGCGATAGACCAGTGGAAAATCGAGATCCACCCCAGCCTCGACGCACTGAGTAGAGATCAAACGGCATGATTCTCCCGCTTTTAGCCTAGTACGGACATTTTCCAATACAGCGCGCCGGTGTTCGGCACATTGATTGGTGGAGAGGTGATATACATCTTCGATATCTTTCAACACATCCAGTAATTCAGCAGCATGACGCTTGAGATTAACAACGCATAGCACTTGCTTTACTTCGCTTAGCTTGTGCGCCAATGTATTCCATGAAGTTTTTTCTCCATTCATTGGCCATCTGACTCTGACACGCTTCAATTGACTAAACATGTCTGAGTTATTTGGTGCAATCTCACTTGGTTGCCATCCCCTGAAAGATTCTTTGATCACGGCTTGGTGCAAAGTATCGAATGCGGGCTGAGTTGCCGTGGCAAACACTACACTGGAACGGTATGCAACTGAAAGATGTGATAATGCCGCCAGTGCCGGTACCGTCAGATGTTGCGGCAAACTTTGAGCTTCGTCGAATAAAATCACTGAATCTATCAGGTTATGCAGTTTCCGGCAGGATGACGGGCGGTTGGAAAACAGCGATTCAAGTAGTTGCACATTGGTAGTTAGCACAATCGGAGCATCCCAATTTTCAGATAGCAAGCGGCGCTGCCGTTCGCCAGTATTGTTCGTATTGCCCTCGGCATCGATTGACGTACTTTCGCATCCCAAGCCAGCCATACTGTGATGCTCTAAAACAAAGTTTTCAGGAAAGTCATGGAACACCGCTCGATAAATCCGGGCAGTTTGTTCTATGATGGTTAGGAAAGGCACGACTAACACGATACGTTTCAAATGCTTGTTTGCAGTAACATGTTCTAATGCAAACTTGAGCATTGCCAAGGTCTTCCCCGAACCAGTCGGCGCGGTGAGTGTAAACAAACCGTTGGGAGCTGAAGATGCTGTAGTTACCTCCCGCCAGAGCTTCTCTCTGACCTGCAACACATTTTTGTCCGCTTGATTGCCCTTTCTTATTGAAGCACTCATGAAGCTATCGAGAGCGGATAACGCCGAAGCAACATCTAACTTCGGCCCTTCTGACCGGAAACGTTTACCGTTAGCATCTCCGTTAAAATGTGCCTCCGTATCCAGGAAATCAGCATCTACCAGACAGGAAAATAGCATTCGCACATCCAGCATAGAAGCGACAATCTGCTCAACTTTATTTGTTGGTACGGCGGTTGCTGTCGGTTTCTGAAATTCCAAACCATCTGCTTCAGCTCTTTTCTTTAATTCCGCAACATCCGCATGACTCAAATCAAGCTTAAGCGGATGGTTTTGCGAGAGCGTAATTGGATTAAGCCGCCGCAAAGCGTCTGGATTCCCTTGTTGCAGGCCTATGTGGTGACCTTGTATGGCCAAAGTTGCGGCAATGGCGCGATGTTCCGACAAGGCAAGCCAGGCACCCTGTGACCAGTGATCGAGACCTGAATCTAAACCTTTTAATCTGGCCTGAAATCTATTCGCATATTTTCCAAGATCGTGTAATAGTCCGGCCAAATGAGCCTCATCTTGCCATTCCAAGCCACTGGAAAAATGTTTTGCAATTCTGGCCACACTTGTAAGGTGTTCCTTTAGCGGATGCCAATTTCCCAAGTCATTTGCACTATGGGCATATATCAAGATTATCTCCTTTCTTAATATCTTCGTCTCTGACAAACGATCTTTGCCGAATAACATTCGCAGCAAACCCCAACGCCGCCAATACATCTTCCCGTGAAACATGCGGATAGTTTTCGATAAATTCTGCTACGCTCCAGCCGGATGCCAGGCAATCGAGTATCAGTTCTACCGAAATACGCGTTCCGACAATAACCGGTTTGCCTGCCAGGATTTCCGCGTTGGTAACAATGCGATTTTTCCACATTTGTTTCTTCACACTTTCCATCTCACCTTCACCTCAATCCGTTCCCACGGATTATTGCTTTTTTTCAACCCTACGATCAAAGCCGATAAAGCTTCTCCGCGGTCCAGCAGTTGCGAGACGGCGGCGTTGTCAATCGCCGGGATGTAGCCGAGTTTTTTACCTTGCCAGTCGATACGCACCGCGCGTTGGTCGAAACGGTTGCCGGGTTCCCGTATCAAGGCGACGGGTTGGCCGGCGGCGAGTTGCGGCCATAGCGTTTCGCCTTGGTGATATTGGAATCCTGCTATCGGGGAGATTTGCAGGGTTTTCCATTGCCTGGCAGCCGGTTTTGCTTGCGTCAACGCCGGTAGCGCAAATCCGCCAAGCAGTGCAGTTAGTGATTGCAGGAATACGCGTCGTGACATGATGATTCCTATTCGAAAAAATTACATCCTTGCATTATCCGGAGTCACAGGCTCAAAAGCTGAGTCTGCGAATTTATTTTTCAGGCTTCTTTAAACCCAACTGCTCGCGCAGTTCGCCGAAGATGGATTGATCGATGGGTAAATTGGAATCTCCATTTCTTAACTCAAAGTCGCGCAGCAGTGCTTCGACCATTTCCCGGCCACCTTTGGTTTTGATGGTTTGCAGGGGTGTTTTTCCATTCAGGGCGGGCAGTTTTTCATGTGGCCATTGGCGGTAGTGTTCATGCATGAGTGCCATGATTTTTTCCCGCACTTCCGGGCGGTTATTCAGTTCTTCCTGCTCTTCCCGCCGTTGCCTGGTTTTGACGCTTTCGCCTTCGTCTTGCATGTGCGCCAGCATGACTTGCGGGGATTCGATCACGCTGGTTTTGTACTGTGCTTGTGGCAGTAATTTTTTGATCAATCGGCGCAGCCGTTGCGCTCGTTTATCCGAATTGACTTCGGTGGTAAGCTGGCATCCTTTGATTCTGATGTTACCGAGCACCGTATTATCTTTCTTCAACCAGGGAAATTCGATGTGGAGCAGTTCACCCGTCGCGGCAAAATCGGCATCCGACAGGAGCTCGTCTTCCGCGCTATCCGGGCAGAGTTGCTTTAGCGCCGCGAATGCCGTTTGCGCGGATGGAATGTCATAAATGAGTTTTTGCATGACCATCGGTTCGCCGTCGGTATTGCATAATTTTGGGATGCGCGGATGAAGCAGCCGGTCACTGATTTCATGATAAAGCGCGAGCATTTCGTGATTATAGTTCTTGAGCAATGCTGGCGTTGGCGGGTTCTCCAGCTCATTAAGCTGTTGCCTAAAGTTTAGTATGGTAATTTTTTCAATTGGCGGAAAGAAAATCGGTGCACACGCTTCCAGTATCGCGACATGATCGACTTTAGCCAGTTTGCCAAAAACAATTTGCCCGGTTTTCGCTTGGGCCGAGCCGGAACGCTCGGTGACAAAGCATTCCTCGTCCGTTAACAGATCATGCAGGATAAACCCGTCACCGGGGTGTACGGAGATAATCTCGTAAAAACTGAACGGGGTTGCGGCGCACTGCTCGAGGTAACGCTTCAGCAATGGCTCCAGTTGCTTGCCATAGTGATCGAGAAATGCTTGCCCTGTTGTGCGTATATCCGGAGCATCGTCGTCCTCGGTGGCGAAATCCGCACGCCAGTTATGGAAAAACCAAGGCATGAATAACTGCATCTGCGGCGAGTGCGGATCGAATTCCTCGCCGCGCCGTAAGGTGAAATCACTCCAAGCTTCCTGTAAGGCTCCCGGCTTTCGCCGTTTTTGCTCGAACGTTAGCAGCCTATCCGGCAATCCTCTTATGGCGCGGCTGATTTGATGCCACAAGAAATCTTCGGCTTGCTGTACTTCACGTGCTTGCAGGCAACACTGTTTGTATTTTTTTCCGCTGCCGCAAGGGCAAGGGTCGTTACGTCCTGTTTTCATGTTTATTCCTTGTCAAATAATGTTCTTGCGCTTGCTGCAAGTTTAACAGGATGGTTTTGCGCAATCTTTCTGGCGCGATGACTTCAACTGCTGCACCATGCTTGAGGATGTCCATAATCAACTCGGTTTCGTTGGCGTAGGGAATGTGCAGTTCATAGCTGCCGTCGGGCAGGGGTTTTCCTTGTTGTTGCGGGTGCCATTGTTCGTCGGCAACCCAGCGGGCACGGTCGGGGGTGAAGCGCAGTATGGCGGTGTGAGTGGCTTTACCTGCAAAAATGCCGTAGCCGGTGGCGAAATGTTCGTCGAGTTCGGCTTCCGGTATTTCGCGTGCGATGGTATCAAGCAGGGTTGAAGTTATGATGCGTTCTATCGAAAAACTGCGTAGCGCGTTGCGTTTGTGGCACCAGGCATCGAGATACCAGTTGTCGCGGTAATGGGTCAGCCGCTGCGGGGAAACGGTGCGTTCGCTTTGTTGATCGTGACTGCGGCTATGGTAGGCGATGTTGAGTTGCTTACGTTGCAGCACGGCACTGGCGGCTGATTGAAAATGTTTCAATTCCGCTTGCCTGCCCATCATGCTTAGAATGCGGATGCGTTTGGCAGTGATTTGCGCAGTGCCGAAATGTTGCGCTGCGAGAATTTTTTCTAGTCGATCTTTGATTGGTTTCAATTGTGTGCCGAGCAAACCCGGTTCAATCTGATCCAGCAGTTGCTGAGCGGTTAACAAAGCATATAGTTCGTTGGCATCGAACCAGACGCCGGGTAGTTCGAAAACATCGTTGCCCCTGGTGTCGTAGTGATAGCCGTTACGGTCGCGGTCATAAACCAGCGGAGCGTTGAAGAAGTCCCGGAGTGTATCGATCGAACGAGTAACTGTTGCGCGAGAGCACTCCAATTGTTCTTCAAGGTATTTATGCGAAACCGGGAGCCGATGCGATGCCAAAATGCGGTGTAGTCGATAAATCCGCTGGAAACTGTTCAATTGCGTATTCCTGTTACCTTCAATATTTTTAGAAAAGTACTGAAAAATTGCTGTGCCTGATCATGTTGCGTCGAACGCAAACTCAAAATGCGTATTTACTCGTCCTTAACCGCATATTCTTATCGGATCTTGCTTTTTCTGGCGGATACTCGCTACGTTTTTAGAATTTGTTCCGTGATTATATTCGTGATCTTCATACAGCAGAATATTTCATATAAATCTTATTTGTAATTCGGCTATTGCTGGGCTCAACAAAAGTTATCTTTGATTTTATGGAGAATAATATAAATGTTTATATTCAATCACTTGATTAATAATTAGTGACATGATGTAGGATTTATCCTTCAGTAAGTCAAGGAGTATTCTGAAATAAAAAAAGAAATTACTGGCAAAATCAAATGAGTGAATCACCGTAAATAAAACTTCGTTTTAATAGATTCATCTGGTTTCCAGATAACACAAAAGGAGCGTTTATTCATGTATCAGGAACAGACGGCAGATAAAACAACGGAATCGACTGGCGCAGTAGCTGCCGGCATAACTAATGAATATCTTACTTTTCGTTTAGGGAAAGAGGAGTATGGGATAGAGATTCTGAAGGTTCAGGAGATTCGTGGTTATGAGGCCATCACGCAAATAGCCAATGCTCCGGACTTTATAAAAGGCGTAGTGAATTTGCGCGGGATCATAGTGCCGATCATTGACATGCGGATCAAGTTTCACATGGAGAATGTTGACTATGATCAATTTACCGTGGTGATTATTTTAAATGTTGCGGGCAGGGTGATGGGTATCGTCGTGGATGGAGTATCGGACGTGATCAATCTGACGTCCGAACAACTGAGACCGGCGCCTGGACTGGGATCGGTCATAGATACGGAATACATCATGGGACTGGGAACCATAGATAATCGCATGCTGATATTAATTGACATTGAAAAGATGATGAGCAGCAGTGATATGGGATTGATCGAGCAGAACCTGAATTAATTGATTGTTTTCTTGAATATGAAGCCATAAGGAGGATTTAATGTTTAATAACATGACGATAAAGTCGAGTTTAGCGCTGGTGATAGGTCTGCTATCGATATTGCTATTGGGTATAGGCAGTTTGGGGATGATGGGTCTGAATCAAACGAATGACTCATTCAAAGGCGTATACGAAGACCGCGCCGTTCCGTTGGGAGATCTTGCATTAGTATTGGACCGCATGCAGCGGGCGCGTCTCAATGCGGCAATCTCCGCATATTCCAAGAACGCGGAAACGGTAAAAGAACGCCAAACGATGACGGTTCAGCGAGACGCGGAAATCGCCGAAATGTGGAAAAAATATATGGCGACCAATCTCACCCCTGAAGAAGCTGCGTTAGCTGATAATTTTAACCAGCAATGGCAAACCTATGCGGAATCGCGCAATCGCACAATGAGTTTGGCGATTGCAGGGAATTTTGATGCCTCCGTTGATAACATGGTAAATGACGCCGGTCCGAAATTTGATGCAGTACATGGAACCATGATAAAGCTACTCGAACTGCAGCGTGATGAAGCGATGAAAGAATATACTGCCGCGCAAAGTAATTATGAAACGATATTTATGGTTACCATAACGACGGTTGCACTTGGAATTCTATTTGCGGGCATTATTGGATTACTGCTGATTCGTGCCGTGATAGGTCCGCTCAATGAAGCGGTAGCGGTTGCCAATGCAGTCGCATCCGGCGATCTGACCAGCCGCATTGAAGTGAGCTCGAATAATGAAACAGGCCGCTTGCTGCAAGCACTGAAAGCCATGAATGACAATCTGGTGGACCTGGTTGGCAAGGTACGGATGGGTACCGACCAGATAACGACGGCATCGGGTGAGATAGCCTCCGGCAACTCGGATTTGAGTCAGCGGACCGAAGAACAAGCATCGAGCCTGGAAGAGACAGCCTCCTCGATGGAAGAACTGACATCGACAGTGAAGCAGAATGCCGATAATGCGCGCCAAGCGAATCAACTGGCGGCGGGTGCATCGGAAGTCGCGGTCAAGGGTGGCGCGGTAGTAGGTCAAGTGGTGCAGACCATGAGTTCGATCAATGAAAGCTCCAAGAAGATTGTCGACATCATCAGCGTCATAGACGGGATCGCGTTCCAGACCAACATTTTGGCATTGAATGCGGCAGTGGAAGCGGCGCGTGCTGGAGAACAAGGACGTGGATTTGCGGTTGTGGCAACGGAAGTTCGAACCCTGGCGCAACGTTCAGCGGCGGCGGCGAAAGAAATCAAGGAACTGATCAGCGACTCGGTGGCGAAAGTGGAAGATGGGACGCGCCTGGTTGACGAAGCGGGGACGACGATGGACGAGATCGTAAGTGCGGTGAAACGCGTTACGGACATCATGAGTGAAATATCGGCGGCATCGCAAGAGCAAAGCTCGGGAATTGAACAGGTAAACCAAGCGGTCACGCAGATGGACGAAGTGACGCAGCAAAACGCGGCGTTGGTGGAAGAATCGGCGGCTGCGGCTGAATCGATGCAAGAACAGGCGCAATCGCTATCGCAAGCGGTCAGCATATTCAAGTTATCGGGTGGTGGTTATGGATCGTCCACACCGGTTAAGAGAAGTAATCGTCCGGCGGCGGTAGCCAAGTTACCGAACCGCGGCCCGGCGACCAAGAAAGCGCTTGCAAGACCTGAAGCGGGATCATCGAGTGTACCGGCACAGCCTCGCAAGATTGCATCCGGTGGCGGTGGCGATGAGTGGGAAGAGTTTTAACAAATAACATGGAGTACCGCCGGTTATCGTGCGGTACTCCATAACGTTTTGAATTTAAGTCTATCCTCCAACCAAGCTTGTGCCGGAACGATCCCGGCGCAGCAATTTATGATAAAAACCCAATCGCTTTTCGGTAATTTTTCCTTGCTCTACCGCTGTCAGCACGGCACAACCAGGTTCTTTGAGGTGACGGCAGTTGCTAAATTTGCAGTGACCGAAGTAAGGGTGAAATTCGAGAAATCCCCACGCCAGATTTTCTTCCTTAATATGATTTAACCCGAATTCCTGAAAACCGGGAGAGTCTATGATCGCGCTGTTGTCATCAAGGTGATAAAGTTGCGAATGCGTGGTGGTATGTGTACCACTGTCAAGTGCAACGGATATCTCAGCGGTGGCGCGTTGTGCTTCGGGAACCAGAGCGTTGAGCAATGTCGATTTGCCCATACCGGATTGTCCGGCCAGTACACTAAGGTGAGCTTTCAAGAAAGGACGCAGTCCAGAAATATCTTGCAGAGCGCTCAGCGACAAGATGCGATACCCCAAGTCTTGATACAACGACAACGTTGTTAGTGCGGTTTGAGTCGATTCGATTAAGTCAGCTTTGTTTAGCACGATCAATACGCTGATATTCTCACTTTCGGCAGCAACCAGGCAACGGTTGATCAATTCTTCGCTAAAACTCGGAATCGATGCAACGACAATGATCATTTGCGTAACGTTGGCAGCAATGATTTTTTCCTTGAAGGCATCGCTGCGATAGAGCAGCGAGGTACGTGGTTGCACGGTTTCGATAACACCTTGTCCGGTAGTGGTTAACTGGTATACAACCTGATCACCGCATGCGATACCACCTTTTTTGCCGCGCATGACACAGGAAATGATTTCACCGCTTGCTGTTTCAACCGAAAAGTGCCTGCCAAATGTAGCGACAACCAGCCCGGTTTGGCAAAGCAGTTGCTGCTTGTGATTGTGATGCTTACTCAAATTGCGAATAGCTTGTCGATTTTCGCCGCGCAGATGAAATCATTCTCAGACAAGCCGCCGATGGCGTGTGTGGTATAGGTTACAACGCATTGATTGTAGCCAACCAGCATATCCGGATGATGATCTTCGCGATGTGAAATCCATGCCACTGCATTTACGAAAGCCATGGTTTGATAGTGGTTCTTGAAGGCGTAGGTTTTGCTGATTTTGTTGTCTTGTAAATGCCAACCCTCAATTTGCTGCAAGAAAGCAGCAATTTCCTCGCTCGATAGTTGCGGAACACCGCCTTCGCACGGTTTGCATTGTTTGGAAGATAAATCGCATACAGTTGTGTTCATACTTGCCCCTGACTTTGTAAATGTGCCACGCGGATTGATGCCGGAGGATGCGAATCATAAAATGCCGAATGCAATGGATCAGGCGTAAGTGTTGATGCATTGTCTTGGTAAAGTTTAACCAATGCATGTATCAGATCATTCGCCGAAGCGTTTTGTGCAGCGTAGGCATCGGCTTCGAATTCATGCTTGCGGGAATACAAGCTTGAGATTGGATGCAACAAAAATGTAAATACCGGCATTACCAGGAAAAACAGTAATAATGCCATGGCGTTCGATGGTACATTGCTGACGGTTACCCCCAGCCCTTCGTAGAACCAGGTTTGTTGCATCGAGTAGCCGAGCAACCATAAAAAACCAAGGCTGATGACAAACGATACTGCGATACGTTTGATAACGTGACGTAGTTTGAAATGACCCAACTCGTGCGCCAGCACCGCTTCGATTTCGGCGGGATCAAGGCGTGACAGCAGAGTATCGAAAAACACGATACGCTTGGTTTTTCCAAAACCGGTGAAATATGCATTGCCGTGATTACTACGGCGCGAGCCATCCATCACAAATAAGCCGCTGGCGGTGAAGCCGCATTTGCTCATCAATCGCTCGATGCGCGACTTTAGTGCAGCATCTTCCAATGGTGTGAATTTGTTAAATAATGGCGCGATCCAGGTCGGGTAGATTGCAAGCACGAGCAGATTGAAAACGATCCAAGCGAACCAAGCAAACAGCCACCAGTGATCGCCCATTTGTTCCATCAGCCACAACACGCAAAACAACAATGGTGCACCAAGTAGCAGCCCGATGACAGTTTGTTTGAACAGATCGGAGAAAAACATCAATGGTGTCATTTTGTTGAAACCGAAGCGCTCTTCGATTACGAACGTCCGGTAATAACTCAGCGGGATCTCAGCCATGCTCATGATGAAGAAAGTACTGAAAATCAGAGCAATGCCATGTATGATCGAGTTACTAAACCAGCCATCCCAGAATTCGCTCAAGGCATTCAGCCCACCGCCGAGCGTGAATGCCAGCAGCAGCAAAACATGCAATAGAATGCCCGGATATCCCGCGCTGGTTTTGGCACACGTATAATCTGCTGCCTTTTGGTGATCGGCCAGACTTATTTTGCTGGCGAATTCTTGCGGAACTTGGTTCTGATGTGCGCGAATATGGCGAATATGCCGGATTGATAGCCAAACTTGTGTCAGAGTGGTTACCAATAGCGCAATTAAAAAAATTAATGTAAATGTTTGCATAATCATTAATCGATGGTTTGGAAATCGGAATTCAAAGTAGATTCACGAAGGAAACGTTGTAATCCGGAATCTACAAGTTCTCAATCTGGTTAAAAGTGACTGTGTGATAGCGATATGACACAATTAAGTACATTGCATTCAAAAATTCTATAGATAATTATGGCACAAGATAACAATAACCTCATCTGGGTTGACATGGAAATGACCGGATTGAATCCGGATACCGATCGCATCATTGAAGTTGCAATCGTAATCACTGACATACAATTGAACACTGTTGCCGAAGGGCCTGTGCTGGTGATTCATCAGCCGGACGAAGTGCTGAACGGTATGGATAAATGGAATCAATCGACACATTCTAAATCGGGATTGATCGATAAAGTGAAGGCTTCGCGTTTAAATGAGGAGGATGTGGAAGCGCAATTGCTTGAATTTATTAAGCTGCATGTACCGCCCGGTGTATCGCCGATGTGCGGTAACTCCATTTGTCAGGACCGGCGTTTCATGGCTCGCTCGATGTCGCAGTTGGAAGCATATTTTCACTATCGCAATTTGGATGTTAGTACCCTGAAAGAATTGGTTAAGCGCTGGAAGCCAGAGATTGCATCGAACTTTAATAAAGAAAGTAAGCATGAAGCACTAGCGGATATATATGATTCCATCAAAGAACTCGAATACTACCGTCAACATTTTCTGAATGTGTGAGATCAAGCCTTCCAGCGAACTTTCGTAGAGAGCTCATTTCTAATTGGCTTGCATCGCTATCCTTTGATTATTCATTATTATGGAGAAACAACATGTTTCATAAAAAAAGTTGCGTAAATTTAGTGGGTTCTGCTTTGCTGACATTCTGTGTGTCAGTGGCTTTTGCTGCCAAGACAGATGATCATCAACATCAAAGCGGGCAGCATGAGGGGCATGGTAAAACCTCATCCGATCACACTGCTCATCAGTGTGATCACATGTTGGCGGTCGACGCTAATAAGGATGGTAAGATTAGTAAAGAAGAATTCATGAAGCATCACGAACAGATGTTTGATAAAAAAGATGTCAATAAAGACGGCTTTGTTGACAAAGAAGAAATGCATCGCATGATGGAAAAAAAGCATCAACATGAAAGCGGTGACCATCAGAAAAGCAGCGATCATTCGCATGACAATGTGAAAAAATAGCAATCTTGTTTTGGCAGTGGCTACACTTTACTTCCTTGTAGCCGCTGCCGGCGTTTCTTATACTTTTACTTTAATGCCTTAGTCCGGCCGGCGCCCTTAAAGGCGTTTTTTGTTCCAAAGGTTGCGGATCCAGCACTGCAACAGTCAAGCTGTCATCATTGAAATATTTTTTTGTAACATCGCGGACTTGTTCTGCCGTAACCGCTTTCAATTTCTCCAAAATGAGATCCGTGTCACGATATGAAAGTCCTATGCTCTCCATTCTACCGAGCTGCATGGCTTGAAAAAAAATGGAATCGCGCTGATAGACATGACCGGCAATTACTTGCGCTTTAACTCGGGCCAATTCCGCTGCTGTTATCCCATTTTTCACGATTTTCTCGATCTCTCCGCGTAATGCCTGCTCCAGTTCTGTAACGGATTTACCTGCGCTTGGTACGGCGCTGAGAAAGAAGAGACTTTGACCGCGTGCTGTCGCATCGTAGCCTGCGCTAGCGGAACTGGCAATTTGGCTTTCCCGTACTAATGATTTGTTGAGTCTGGCCGATGCATTGCCATCCAATATCCCTTCCAGAATTTCCAAAGCGTAAGGTTCCCAATCTTCTTGAACATTTTTGATCGTTGGCGTGTGGTAACCCATGATCAGATAAGGCAATTCCGCGGGTGCCTTGACGATGATCCGTTTCGTTCCGAGTTGTGGTGGTTCCAATTGCGGCTTACGTTCATTGAGGGTAAGTACCGGACGGAGCTGAATCGTGCCGTAATATTTTTTCGCAAGCTGATGCACCTCTTCCGCATCAACATCGCCGACAATCACCAATATTGCATTGTTTGGTGCGTACCAACGGTCATACCACTCCTGTATATCGTCTACGCGCATGTTCTCCAGATCATTCATCCAACCGATAATCGGATTTTTGTAGGGGTGCGCTTGATAAGCGACTGACATCATTTTTTCGTACAGCAATGAACGCGGCTGATCATCGGTACGCAATCTTCTTTCTTCCATGACCACTTTGATTTCTTTCTCGAATTCTTCTTTGGTGATCAATAAATTGCGCATCCGGTCCGATTCCAGTTCCATTGCCATAGGCAAGTGTTTTTTATGCAATTGCTGATAATAGCCGGTGTAATCGTAGCTGGTGAAAGCATTCTCACGCCCGCCAGCGGCTGCAATTTTTTTTGAGAATTCGCCATTTGGAACTTTTCCGGTACCTTTGAACATCATGTGTTCCAGTACATGCGCCACCCCGGTCACGCCATTGACTTCATCAACGCTGCCCACTCTGTACCAGATTTGCGTTACCACTACCGGTGAGCGATGATCTTGTTTAACAATCAATTTAAGACCATTATCAAGCAAGTATTCGTAGGGGTTTGCGAATGCTATAGGTGAGATCAACAAATTAACGATCAGCAGAAAACCACGGATTGAAAAGATACTAAAAAAAGTGTTACGGTGATCAGGTTTCATTTTTACTAACCAAAATGTGAGTAAACAGACTAAAATCGAGTTTTGAGAATATCTATATTTGTAGAGCCTACCAGAATGTTTAGTTTTTTTAAATCTAAAAAGGATCCTGCGGATTCAACTGAAATTCCGGTTACACCGGATGCTGTATCGGAATCCAAACCGGAAGAAGCCGTAAGTTTTGCCAGCAAGCTTAAACAGGGTCTTGCCCGTACCCGGCAGAATTTGGGAAAACAATTATCAAGCCTATTTGGCGGCGGCAAGATTGACGAAGAGCTTTACGAGGAACTGGAAACTATTTTACTGACATCCGATATTGGTGTAAGTGCGACGCAGAATCTGCTGGAAGATTTGCGTAAGCAAGTCAAGCGGGACGCATTAACCGACGCCGCGCAATTGAAGCAAGCACTCAAGGTATCCTTGGTAACCATGCTGAAACCCTTGGAACAGTCATTGGATGTCAATGCGTCCAAACCATTCGTTTTTATGATTACCGGTGTGAATGGTGTGGGGAAAACAACATCGATTGGCAAACTTGCCAAGTATTTTCAGACCCAAGGGAAGTCAGTGTTGTTAGCAGCGGGTGATACTTTCCGGGCAGCTGCTCGCGAGCAACTGATCGCTTGGGGTGAACGCAATAATGTCGTCGTCATTGCGCCTGATAGCGATCCGGATAAAAAAAGCGATCCGGCTGCAGTGATTTTCGACGCTGTTAATTCGGCCAAAGCACGGGGTATCGACATCGTATTGGCGGATACTGCCGGCCGGTTAACGACGCAACTGCATTTGATGGAAGAGATCAAGAAAGTCAAACGCGTCATCGCCAAAGCGATGCCGGATGCACCGCACGAAGTGTTGTTGGTATTGGATGCAAATACTGGTCAGAATGCATTGATGCAAGTGAAGGCGTTTGATGAAGCGCTCAATGTAACCGGTCTGGTTCTTACCAAATTGGATGGTACGGCCAAAGGCGGCGTCGTGGCGGCGATTGCTGCGCAATATCCTCAAAATCCCCCGGCTTTACGTTTTGTAGGGGTCGGTGAGGGCGTGGACGACTTGAGGCCGTTTGATGCTCAAGAATTTGTCGATGCGATGTTTGATTAAGCAAATAGTTATTTTCACCCTACTATGATTCTTTTCAAGAATGTCAGCAAGCGTTATCCGGATGGGTATGTGGCCTTGAACAACATAGACTTGACAGTGCAAACTGGTGAGATGGTTTTTTTGACTGGTCACTCAGGTGCCGGTAAAAGTACCTTGTTGAAGTTGATTGCCGCGCTCGAACGTCCAACTTCCGGTACGATTTCTATCAGTGGCCAAAATATCGCACAGCTCAAACCAGCGGCTATCCCCTATCTTCGCCGCAAAATCGGTTTTGTTTTCCAAGATCACAAGTTGTTGTTCGATCGTAATGCATTTGATAATGTTTTGCTGCCGCTGCAAATTAGTAATTTTGATAGCAAGACCGTAGCCTCCCGGGTACGTGCCGCATTGGATAAAGTCGGTTTGTTGAGAAAAGAAAAGTCCATGCCCATCGCTTTATCGGGCGGTGAGCGTCAGCGGCTTTGTATCGCGCGTGCAGTTGTGCATCGCCCGTCGATACTCATTGCGGATGAACCCACCGGGAATCTGGATGTGGAATATGCTCACGATATCATGACGATGTTCACGTCATTCAATCAAGTAGGTGTTACCGTGCTGATCGCCACTCATGATGCATCGTTACTGGAAGACAAGCAGCATCGAATTTTGTCGCTGAGACAGGGAAAGTTGGCTGCATGATGCGTGCGTGGTTGACACAACATGCGTTTGTATTTTTCCATACGCTGAAGCGATTGATCGCTACACCGGTTACCAGCTTGCTGAGTGTGATCGTGATGGGTATCGCTCTGAGCTTGCCAGTCGGAGTCTATGTTCTCATGGAAAACTTGGAGTCTATGTCCGGTCAGACAACCGGTACTCCACAGATGAGTTTGTTTTTGCAGCAGGATGCGCAGCAGAATGATTTTGACCGGATCAAACAACGATTACAGGAAGAGCCACACATCGTAAGTTTTCAATTCATATCTAAAGCAGTTGCGTTCAAGCAGTTGCAACATAGTAGCGGTTTTTCCGATGTCATGGCTGGTCTGGCGCGCAATCCGTTGCCCGATGCTTTTATCGTGCATTTAGAGCACAATCCGCCGGAAGCGCTAGAACGGTTGCGCACGGTTATACAAGATTGGCCGGAAGTAGCGCATGTTCAATTCGATTCAGAATGGATAGAACGACTCAATGCATTACTTCAATTGGGGCGTGCGATTATTCTGATGTTGGCGACATTGCTCAGCATCGCGATTATTGCCATCATGTTCAATACCATTCGGCTGCAGATCCTGACAAAGCGGGATGAAATTGAAATATCTAAACTGATTGGCGCGACCGACAGCTTTATTCACCGGCCTTTTTTGTATTTCGGTGCCATCCAGGGACTGGCCGGAGGTGTCACGGCATGGCTGATTGTGGCACTCTTTATTAGAGTACTCAATGAAGAACTGGTAGTGCTCGCCCGACTCTATGAAGTTGACATTCACCTGCAGTACTTGTCTCTACAGGATAGCATGAGTTTGCTATTGTTTTCAGCCTGGCTTGGGTGGTTAGGCGCGCGTATTTCCGTTGCAAGCCATCTCTGGCAAATCGAACCACGGTAAGATCATTTATCGGTGTGAAACTTTTTGAAAGTTTGGCACTCCCATCGCGGGAGTGCTAAAATATGCTTCATTCGAAAGATAATGGTACGCATACAAAACATCATCAGGAGATTATTAAAATGACGAATGCTTTAACACTGCCGGCTGTTGGGGGAAGTATTGAAAGTTATATTCAGTCTGTTAATTCTTTCCCTATTCTTTCACAAGAGGAAGAAAGTAGCCTGGCGCGGCGCTTATGGAAACACGGTGATATCGAAGCCGCACAAAAGTTGATTTTGTCTCATCTGCGTTTCGTTGTGGCGATCGCACGCGGCTACAAAGGGTACGGACTTCCGCAGGCGGATTTGATTCAAGAAGGCAATATTGGGTTGATGAAAGCAGTCAAGCGCTTTGATCCGGAACGCGGTGTTCGGCTGGTGTCTTTCGCAGTTCACTGGATCAAGGCCGAGATTCATGAATTTATCATGCGCAATTGGCGGCTTGTTAAAATAGCGACAACCAAACAGCAGCGTAAATTGTTTTTTAACTTGCGGAGCATGAAGCAAGGACTGGATACCATGAATCCGCAAGAAGTCGAGGCCATGGCAACGCAATTAGGCGTCAAATCGGAAGAAGTGGTTGAGATGGAAAAGCGTTTCAACGGCTCGGACATTTCTTTGGAACCGCTTTCCGAAGACGACGACGATACATTCAGTCCGATTAGCTATTTGACTGACGGTGCTGAACCATCGCAAATTTTGGAGAATAAGCAAATTACGCATTTACACGAGGAGAATTTGCAGCAATCTCTGGAATGCCTGGACGATCGCAGTCGGCATATCATCGAAGCACGCTGGTTACGAGAAAAAGATAGCGCTACACTGCACGACCTTGCTGACGAACTGGGTGTATCAGCGGAGCGAGTACGCCAAATCGAAGCCAAAGCGCTGCAAAAAATGCGCGGCACTATGACAGCAGCGGTGTAAAAGCTAGCCAATATTCCAATTTGACACCCGTTTGGCATAAATCAGTCAGACGGGTGTATTAGTTCCAGCATTCCAGAGAGGTACCGAAGCGGTCATAACGGCGCTGACTCGAAATCAGATGGTTAGGGTAACCTGGTACATGGGTTCGAATCCCATCCTCGCCAAGAACCTGTCTAGCATTGCCTAGCAACACCAAAAAATCCCTTTAGAATAAATAATATTACGATAGGG
>NZ_JAHBZY010000026.1 GCF_019635155.1 Nitrosomonas sp.
CAGTTAACAAGAGTACTCTTAATTATTGAAGTCCTATGCATTTTTCAAAAATTGAAAGCCTTTTTCGAAATAAAATTTATCCCGAGTACTCCCACTCACACCAACCATTTACCAATGGAAAATAAATTCCTAGCTTTATTAGGCTCGCATCCATTTGCTGCATCCGCTTCGCATAGTTATTCAGTTGATTCTGATAACGTAATTTCTCTCTATCTAAAAATCCTTGCAAATCAGAGCCTTCGTGGCTACTAACTTTGTAGTCAATTATCCACCTGATTCTATTTTCATCACAAAAAGTTCTATCAATTATCCAATTTGCGAGCTTGTTGTTTACGATCGAAGTAATTTTCAACTCATTTTGTGCATGAAGATGCGGACTCAAAATCCAACGACCACGCTCATCCGTAACAACTTTTGTCAAACTTAGTATGATTCGTTCAACTGCAACCTCCATTTGTTCACCACCACTCATTCCGCTCGCTAACAAATTGTGTTCGAATTGACCCCGTAACTCTTGTATACGTTTCTCGGACCACATTGAGAGACCCTCTTCCGCAATTTGTTGTAACCAGCGATGCACCACACTTCCAACATGTCGTGCCATATCACTGACCCAATAGAAATCGATCTCCTCATGCACAGAAATATTTTCATTGATTCCTCCCAATCTGACTGCCTCAGGAGCATTCGGCAAAACCCATTCTGATTTCAGCCGACTGATTTCTTGATTAAGCTTTTTCCTAGCCGTATCACCATGATCGTCATCTGTGGCATTCCTTTCGGATGCTTCATACGTATTTGCCGCCATCAAGAAATCCGATTCCATCACGGGCCAGAACCTTTCAAGCAGTGATCCCCGCCTCGGTTTCTTCAATTCATTGCGATCATTACTTCCTGTCGATAACACCACGTGACCAAGTAAATGCAAAAATTTCTTTGCACGAGTAGCCGCAACATACAATAATCTATCCGCTTCCAATTGCTCCTTGTCCCAATCCAGCTTCTCCAACCAACAGTAGATCGGATCCAATTCCGTACCTGTCTTACGAACAGGCGCTAACAACAAATCAGAGGCTGTGGCGTTTTGTTCGGATAAAAACTGATATCGAGGCAGTTCAATCCATTTCAGCAATTGCTTCTCTTTATTGCGAGGCATATAACCAAGTCCGGGCACAATGACAGTATCAAACTCAAGCCCTTTGGCTTTATGAATCGTCATGATCTGCAATGTATCATCAGCTGTTAAATCGGGCGCAGCATAAAGCACGCTTAATCCACTTTGAAATCGCGACATATCCAAAATATTGCCAGCCACTTCTTGATCTTCAAGATAATCCAGATAAATCACCGCATCATCCAGGCGTTTTGCAACACCTTTATCATCCTGTGTTTTATGACTGATGCAGCCAGGACCACCCAAAGCATTCCAAGCAGCTTCCACCGTCATGCGAAGCGATTGGCGCCGGCGATGACTCATGCATGGCTCAAGAATTTTACGTATGCTGCGAATTCGATCCCTCGCATCACTAGAGACTTCTCCCCATCGACCTTCGTCACGAATTACCTCCCACACAATCTCTTTAGTAAGAGATACTTGAGGAGTATTATCTTTCCGGTCTATATCTAACAACGCAGCAATATCTTTTAACAACAAACCGCACCATGGTGCACGCAACAGCGCAAACCAAGCAAGACGGTCAGCGGGATTAATTAAAGCACGAGTGAGAGCCAACAGATCTTGTACCACTGGTTTGGTGTGCAGTGTCTCGATATCAATTGCGCGAAAACGCAAATCATTGTTTTGTAATTGCTTCACGATTTCGTGCAAATGATTGCGGTTACGCACTAAAATCGCAATTGTGTCCTTCGGATAACGCTGCCGGTTTGATTGAATAATTTCTATGACTTTAGCAGCCTCGGCGGCGGAATCTCTTGCAAATGCAGGATGTATCGTTAGTGCATTACCCTCGAACATTGGGTGCGTCGCAACGGACGGCGAAAATGTTATCGCGCCGGTTACACTATCCTCTTGAGTCGGCATTATCTGTGTAAAAACTCTATTCACCCAATCGACAATCCCTTGCTGGGACCGGAAATTCGCACTGAGTGTTATTGGCCGGAGCCTTCGATTATTAATCCCAACATTGCGAGCTCGTAAGAACAAACCCACTTCCGCTTCACGAAAACGATAAATGGATTGCATCGGATCTCCCACTATAAATAAACTGCGGCCATCATCATCTTCCCAACCGGCCACAAGTTTTTCGATCAATTCAAATTGGCTGATCGACGTATCTTGAAATTCATCGATTAATAAATGCTTAATCTGGTAATCCAATGCCAGCGCCAAATCTGTAGGCGTTTCCGTATCACCGAGTGCCAATATTGCTCGCTGTGCAACTTCTGAAAAATCCACGCAACCACTTTCTTGAAAAATAATTTGTAGTTGTGCGACGGCATGCGGCAGTATTCGCGTAATTATTCCAAGAATTTCCCATTGTTGCCCGGAATAATTAGGAGGAGGAAGTTTTCGCATTGTTTGCAACGCCAGCTGAAAACCACTTTCCTGAACCAGCCTAGCAATCAACGCTTCAAATCGATCCTTCCAAGACTTTGCTGCGTCTTTTTCGATTTTGGTATTCCCCGACGGGAAACCTTCCTTACGGGAGATTCTTTTTCGCCAAGTATCATCTTTGGTTAATAGCAATTCCGCAATCCCTTGCCACTGCTCGATATTTGCCACTGACAATGCCTCAAGATCGGCGCAGCTTGCAATAATTGATGCATCTCCTTCCGCGAGAAGGTTTACAGCTGCGTAATGCAGCAATTGCAGCAACTCACCTTGCAAGGCTTCAGGTAATAGCTGGGAAACCTTCTGTTGGGCATCGTAGCGGGAATTTTGCAGCGAACACTCCAATTCCTCCCGGGTTCTCGCATGCAAATGGCGCAACCAGTGATCGCGTCGCGCCAGCATATCGGCAAGCAATGTTTCTATTCGTGCAAAATCGTTATCCAGGTATTCGAGCAATCGTTCCACATCACATGCAACTTCTGTATCTTGCGTCATTAATTGCAGCGTTGCGCGAGCTGCCTTCAAATAAAACTGGGTTGCGTCTTCTACAGTTTCAGGTTGCGCTCCGAATTTCGACAGAATCGGCATTTGCCGAGTTAAAGCAGCACACAAAGAATCAATGGTTTGTATTCGTAGTCGCTCCGGATTTTCTGCAATTCTCCAGCCTGCCTGACGATCTCGCTGTAAAACCATTCCCGCTAATTCCCGGTTTAACTTTTCATTTGGTGATTCATCGTTCCGCATCAATCCGTCGCTCTGCAAAGCGGCCAAAATACGCGTACGCATTTCTGCAGCAGCTTTTCGCGTAAATGTAATCGCCACAATCTCCTCGGGCATTTCAACACAAGCGAGCAATCTCAGATATCGTTGTATCAACATGGAGGTTTTGCCAGATCCTGCGGGCGCTTGCACAATAAATGACTGGGAAGGATCCAACGCAAGTCGGCGCTCTTCAGCGTCAGGAATAAAACAAGCTTCCGGCATTTCTAATCCTCTTCATCATTCAAATCACTTACCCGCTCATATATTCTGCAAAACATATGCATATCGCAAAATTCACAAGTTGCTGGAATTTTTTTTGGATCCACACTCGCTTCACCGCTGCAAAACCCATCAGCGAGATTTGTCAGATTCTGTCGTAATGCGGCAATTACCTCCTGCCAGCTATTAAATGACTTGAATCCGGCTAATTGAGAGTAATCCTTTACTCCTGGCAATAAATCGGAATCGCTCATTAATGCAGCGAACCCTACTTCGCCTAGCTTCACGATCCCGAATGCAATTCCTGCAGTTACTTTCTCACTATCGGATATTGCCAGGTAGAGAGGTAACTGCGGTTCATCCGCCCGCTCCCCGATCATTGATTGAATCGACTGTTTACTTGTCTTGTAATCGATAATAATGTGTTGCCCATTCATCAACTCATCCACTCGATCCAGTCGCATACTTAATTTAAGATCACCCAATTGGACATCGCACTTTTCCTCAATCGCAACGACGATAAAGCAGTCGCGTTTTTTCTCACCATTCAACCATTCACGGATTAATTGAATCAATCGGCGTTGTTCGACTCGCAATAAACGATCCGGTAACGATTCAGGACGGGTTTGCTGCAATACAGAAATCGCACTGCCGGCAATCTCCGCGATTAATCGATCAAGTTCACTTTCATCGATCTCATCCAGTGCCGTTTTAGTGATTAATTTTCCCCAAACATCCGCTAATGTTTGATGAACTAATGACCCTCTTTCCCTGGCATTCAAACCAGTGTGCGGTTCGTCGAAGCTTTCAATATTTAATCGATGCTTCGTCCAAGCGCGAAATGGGCAAGCGGCATAATCCTTAATGACGGATGTGCCACCACGAATGCCTTGCCGCGCAATTTCTTTTGGTAGCGGTAATGCCTGACTATCTTCAATTCGCTCCATTTCACAGGATCGAATAATCAAATCGCGATGCAATAAAAAATCTGGAAAAACGGGACTTCCAATAGGTATCGACCGAATCAGCGCGCTCGGCTCTAATACTTGCTGATCATAGCCATCCCTATACTTAGGAGAACTTACGATAACTTCCTTAGCGTGCGAGAACCATTTTTGCATTAATCGCCGGCAAAAGACGGATGATTCCTGGGCCGATCCCAACGTTAACTTTGCTTTACGCTGTAACGCAAGTGGCAAAAACGGATTAGGGCGAGCACGAAGTGGCCACTGATCATCCGACAGAGCCATCACCCACAGATAATCAAATTCCATCCCCGCAGCTTCCAGCACGCCTAAAATCTGTACAGGTGCTTCCGGCGATTCAGGTTGAAACAAGGTATCACTTACCATCCACTTTAAGCGGTTAATTGCTTCGTGATAAGTAATTCTTGAAGTAACATGATCAAGTGCTGCAAAATCTGCAAGAATCGACTGCCACTTCTCAACTGTTTGATATTCGTCCGAATTCAGACTGCGCTCCCCCGGGAAACCAGAAAGACGCAATATTTCCGTAACAACTTTGACGTAATCCGAATGACTACCACTGCTTGGTAGTTTCTCCTGACGGAATGCATCCATTTCCACCAAGAATTCAAATAAAATAGGACAATCTTTGTGACCCTTCGCTCGCTTAGCAAGCTTAAGCAGCTGCGGCAATGAGATCACAGGTTCGGCAAAACGCCGGATAGTTTTTTCGAGCAATGCACGTTGCCCCATTTCAGTATCAGCACTTTTAAGAAATGGCGAACATAACCAATGACTCACTTGATAAAAATCCACCTCCTGATCGACCAGCGTTAAAGCAGCGATTGCAGCATCAATAACCGGGTAGGATGAAAGCGTCAAGCCCAATGAAACATTCATTGGAGTAACCGGACGCTCCGAAGCCGGTAAAGCCGATCTGACGTCCGGATGCAGCACCGAATAGAAAGTTCGGATCAATGCACTACGATAATTCGCCAATGCCGGCACCACGATACCGACACGGACTGCCGCACCGGTCTTGTCAATTTTGGATCGTGCCCATACGGCTGCCTGATAAATCTCGTCGCGACTGTTCAAATATTCTAAACGCTGAATATTTTCAGATTGCCCATGCATATGAGCTAGAGAATCAATCGTCACGATTTCGCAACCAAAAGTCCGCATTTTTTCTAAAAAAAACTTTTGCTGCGGCGTAATCACATCAAAGCCATAACAAATCAATGAAAGGCATTTCTTAATATTAAGGGATTCATAGTATTCTGTAATGAGGTCACAAATACGCGCTTGATCGGTCAATCGTTTGAGCGCCGTGATATTCCGGTAAGATTCCATCCATTCCAAGAACGCACTGCCATCTTCATTTGGAAAATGATCGCGTAATTGATGATCGCGTAATTGTGAAATTAATTGCCATGCGTGCGCAAGCTGCCAGGCCTCCCGGGCCAATTGCGCTGTTTGAGAAACCCTCAGTAATGTTTTACCAACTTCGGATTGCTGTATAACTGATTCCCACAGCATTTGCTCCTGAGCATCAGACAATAGCAAAGGCAATGGCGAAAATTGCACGGAATAAAGCGCATCGTGGTACAGACGATCGATAAAAGAAGTAAACGGCAGGATATCGGCAGAATGCCAAGCCGTCTTCTTCTGATCGATTTGATATTGATTAAACTTTTCTTTAAGCGCTAATGCAAGTCTTCGGTTGGGTGTGATAACCGTCCCGCCGGCGTTTAAGCGCTTAAATACATCATGAGGGGATATTTCAGGGAATTTCGAAGAATCAAACATGCGGCAGTTAAACTAAAACTACTAACCGCTATCGTAGCTTAACGTTTCAGCTGATCCAGTTTGTCTTTGACGCTTGCCCATTGGTCTGCATCTGGCAATGGCTCCTTTTTCTCAATAATCGGCCGCCATTTTTTAGATAAATCGGCATTCAGTTCTATAAAATGTAACTGCTCATCCGGAACATCATCTTCAGCGTAAATAGCTTCCACCGGGCATTCTGCAACACATAATGTACAATCAATACATTCGTCAGGATCAATCACCAAAAAATTCGGACCTTCACGAAAACAGTCCACTGGACACACATCAACACAATCAGTGTACTTGCACTTAATACAATTTTCAGTTACTACATAAGCCATGACAACTCTTCCTTGCTTGTTGCTTGAATAGAATTTTTTATTTTAACAGAATTCTGATATATAACACCATCACTCAACATCTGCAAATTCATTAACATCACTTATAATTTAGGTTTCCCATCAATTTCACCTTGAGTTCATCCTTCTTTAATTTTACCGACTGAATCACTGTTCATTTCACTGACACAAATCTATTTGCATAAAAATATTGCTTCATATTGATTTTCATCAGTAAAATGCCCAACAAGACTTAAACTAATTTTGATCATTATGAATATCAAACAAAAATATAAACCCACAATACTTGCGCTTACTCTGCTAATTTCATCGTCGTTTTCCCAAGCCAACCCAGTCGCTTGTTTTAATACGAATGCAGGACAGTTTTGTATAGAGCTGTTTGAAGCAGACACGCCTATAACAACTGACAATTTTCTTAATTATGTTAATAGCGATGCGTACACAAACGGGATTTTTCACCGTAGCGTCCCTGGTTTTGTCATTCAAGGCGGCGGCTATAAGATCGTTGAAAGTAGCAGTGGAAAAACACTCGCGGCGGTCAATACATTTCCACCGATCAAAAACGAATTTAAGATTTCCAATACGCGTGGAACCGTTGCCATGGCCAAAGTTGGCGGTGACCCGAACAGTGCGACCAGTCAATGGTTTATTAATCTTGCCGACAATTCCGGACCACCAAGTCAATTAGATACACAAAATGGCGGTTTCACCGTCTTTGGACGGATTATTTTTGATGGTATGAACACCATTGATGCAATCGAAGATCTTCCCATCTCCAACATCAATCTTGGCAGCAATCGTTCACCTGCGCCTATCATCGGTTCGGATGGCTCGGTAATTACAGTCGAGAATCTGGTAACGATTAACCACATCACTGTAACCCCCGTCGCCGGTATATTCAGCCAAGAAATATTGAGCTTTGCAGTTGACATTGGAACCGACGTTGTACTAGATGTCAATTTGCAATTGATCGAATCGAATCCGTCACTCGTATTTGAACTTGACCCAGCAAGTATCAGGACGCTTACTAATAAACCGACGAATATCGCAACCTTCTCAAATTCAAGCGGCTTGCTTCACATTCCATCTGTCATGATCAACGCAACCACTATCGTCAACAATGTCACGATGCAACTTATCAATGCAGATTCTTATCAATTTCGATTAATCAGCTATGATTAGCAATAAATACAATATCTTAAGAATACTCTTTAATTGAGCATTGTGTAATTAATAATATCTGGGCTAAAAAAAGATTTACTAAACCAGAAAAATTGCAGTATATTAAGAATAAGTCTCATTCATACATAATTAAAGAAAAATCGATGTATTACATCACTTATTCCGCAATCATTAATTGTGGAAATCGCATATAGTTCCTTGGATTCTGAATCGTATCAACAATAGAAGATAAGGCTCAAACAGTTTTTTGACATTTTTTGTCAATTTGCAACCAAAAGCGTTACTCCATATTGCTTAAATTAATAGCAATATTCTGCGACATCAGTGATATCGAGGTTTTTCTTTAACAATAAAAAAACAGCTAATACTTTTTTGATGTGTATTTGTTCAATGTATATACAAATTCATTAACTTTATGGAGATTATTCATCCACTTTAAACATTTCAATGTTGCTGCTTACTCGCGAAACCTTGACTGAGCAGCAATTTCTTATTATCCCCAATGCTGCCCGAAACAGATGGTTTTTAATTAAAAGTTTCGTACAGTATTAATTGCCCCAAGATAATTGGATTGCTTGAAAACAACATACCGTCTTACGATCAATCGTAATCGTGTTGCCACTTAAATCAATTAACATTTTTTAAGTATAAGTGTATCAATGCAAAACTAATTCTTGTCATATGAAGGAGAAATCGGAATGAACTTCGATAACCCAGAAGTACAACTATGCCTGCCTCGAACCTGCCGAATCCCTCGCTCGGTTCGATACATGCGATTCTACACAGTAGCATTACTTGTCATCCTTACAATAGTTGCTTCTCAGACTCAAGCAGCCAAGATATTATTCCGGTCAAATTTCGGTTCAGGAGTCGCCATTACCGCACCTTACGGCTTTTTTCCAACCGGTAATGGTGCGTGGCAGCAAATTACAGGTACGGATAAGGATACCGGCCATAGCTGGCCAATCAACGCACTAGGTGCTAATTTTTCAGGCCTACAGCTTATTACAGTGGATCCAATTGAACCCTCAACTATCGGATATTATATTAATAATACGATTAGGACTATTACTGGCCCATTTGGAACAGCTAACGAGCTTTTCCAAAATGTAAAAATAAAAGGAGACGTAGGTGAAGGCGGTTCACAATCCCCGTTTATGATTACCAGGCCATCGACTATCGGTGATGTAAAGGATTTATATATCTCCTACTGGATTAAGTATCCAGCTGATTTGGCCTCGAAACTGGATAGTACTGTCTCATCCGGTAATTGGCGTACACAGTTCGAATTTAAAACGGGTGGATACGACAGCAACATCGGCACTGGCGACTATCGAGTCATTATTAATATTCTAAAAGACTACGATGGTTCACTCTACTGGCTTACAAGGGGTGATAGTCAAGCAAATGGGCCCATCCCAAATGTAACATATTGGCGCGAGGAAAATCGCGTTGTCCCCGTTCCCGTGGGTGCATGGTTCAAATTTGAAGTTTACTGGCACCGTTCAAGTGGCAGCGATGGGCGTTTCTGGGCTGCCATCAACGGACAAGAAATTGCTGACTATAGAGGACCGAATATGGGAATCGATAACCTTCCAATCACACGGATCATGCCACATAACGTATATAGCGGTGGATATGGACCGGTCGAATCACATATCACGGGATTTGAGGTATGGAATGGATTTCCTTGCGGCACTGGCGTCTCGTGCTATAACTTCGATAAAATAGCGCCTACTGTCCCGGCTTCATTAACCGGAAGGCTCAATAAATTCGCAAGTTTCGGGTCGGTCACGTTAGCTTGGCTACCCTCCTCAGATGCTGTCGGTGTAGCTAACTACGCAATCTACAGAAACGGTACAAAAATAGGAGTTAGCATTACACCGAATTTTATTGATACGATATCTGGACCTCCCCAAGGGGGGTTATATAGCTATACAGTGCGTGCCGTTGATGCGGCTGGAAACTTTTCTTCCGCAAGTTTAGCAACCCCGATAGTCTATTGAAAAATAAAGAGATACACTTGCATTTTTCATTGTTGCGGTTTCGAATGATCGAACATGTTCAGTTCTCATGACATCAAGCAGAGTTCTAAGCCCTGAATAAACGTCAAAGCGTGTGAAGATCAAGCGAAATAATCGCGTTTTTGGAGTACTTCCCGGTATTGAGTAGCTAAGTTAGCAGGTTGATCAATTGATCATTCTTAGCCTAACAGCCGGATAGCCATATCGCGCTGATGTCGGGATGTACTATCACTTCTTTCGAGCAACTTCTCGTGGAACCTGAGTTATTGGCTGCTCCTCGATTGGAGTTGCTCCATTTTAACGGACAGTTTTTTTTACTGAGTCGAAAGCATTTCGACTTGTTTACCAGAATTGCTATCATCTATCGTGATTTAATTTTCCTCCTTCAATCTTATTTCAAAATTGTTTGGCAATAAATACCCAGCCCGGAATACCTGCGAGTGAGGTTGTACCAAGACTCGATCCAGGTAAACATAGCCAACCTGGTTTCGGTTTTGTTTTTCCATGAACGCCTATCGATCAATTCACATTCTAGGCTAGCGGGCGATTAGCGCCATATTCAAGGCACCGATCACCAAAACTGGTTGTCATGTTCTCACCGAATGACCAGCCTACCACCTTGCGACTGAATACATCAACGCGCTTGTGATTAGCCAAAATTCCTAGATCGGCCAGTTCGGCGGTAATGCGCAGGCGTCCGTAAGTAGTCCGATCTGAACAATCGATAACATTCTAATTCTGTGTACTTAATTGACAGGTTTGAGTGATTAAATTCACCGGTTTTTGGTAAAATTACTGCCATTTCTTGCGAATTTAGTGAGGATTATATGGGACCAAAGCCACACACGCCAAAGAATGACGACCTGTTCCGCCAACGGCTAGATGATCTGGTCAACCCAAGACATTCGTTGGTACAACTGGCGCAGCACATCGACTGGTCAGTGTTCGAACGCGAATGGATTGGTTTTTTTCCATCGCATCGCGGCCGTCCCGCGACGGCGCCGCGTCTAGTGGCTGGAATGCTGTATCTGCAACACACCTTTGCGCTATCGGATGAAGAGGTAGTAAGGTGTTGGGTAGAGAATCCCTATTGGCAATTGTTCTGTGGCGAAACCTGGTTTCAGCACCACCCGCCGATTGATTCCAGCTCACTGACTCGCTGGCGGCAGCGGATTGGTGTAGGGGGCATGGAATGGCTTTTGGCCCAGACTATCAAGGCGGCTGCATTGGCCAAGGTCATCCAGCAGCATAGTCTGGATAAGGTCATTGTGGACAGCACCGTGCAGGAGAAGGCTATTGCCTATCCGACCGACAGCCAACTGCTGAATAAGGGACGGCAACAACTGGTGCAGCTGGCGGCAGAAGCTGGGATAACGCTACGCCAGAACTACAACCGGCTAGCGCCCAAGCTGGCTGGCAAGATTAGCCGCTATGCTCATGCCAAACAATACCAGCGCATGCGTAGCCACTTAAAGAAGCTCAAGACGCTGGTTGGCCGCGTCTGGCGTGACGTATTTCGCCAATCGGCCAAGGTACCGCAGCCCCTTAAACCCAAGGTTAGCGGTTTGCTGCAGAAAGTCGAGCGCCTGCTCAAGCAGCAGCCGAAAGACAGCCATAAGCTATACAGCTTGCATGCGCCGGAAGTGGAGTGCATCGGCAAAGGCAAGTCGCGCCAGCCTTATGAGTTTGGGGTAAAGGTGTCAGTGATGACAACGCACAAGGAAGGATTAGTGGTCGGCATGCGCAGCCTGCCGGGCAATCCTTACGATGGGCATACCTTGCACCTGGCTTTGGAACAGGCGGCCATCCTGACGCAACGGCAACCGAAGGAAGTGTTCGTAGACCTGAGTTATCGCGGTGCAACCGTCCCGGCCGGGGTCAAGGTCTATCACCGCAAACTCAGACGCGGCATCACTGCGCGGCTGAAACGAGATATTCGGCGGCGCAGTGCCATTGAACCGGCAATCGGGCATATGAAAAATGACGGCCGCCTGCGCAGAAACTGGCTGCAAGGCGCAGCAGGCGATGCCTTTCATGCCATGCTCTGCGGTTGCGGACACAACCTGCGGATGATTCTGAGGAAGCTCCGGTTTCTTCTCGCCTTAATTCTCATGCCATTGCATCGGCTAACAGTGAATGAATACGGAATCACTCAGCGGCTTAGGCTTGCCTTTCCCTGAAAATAGAATTGTTCAGAGCAGACTAAGTAATCGCCCCTGCAAAACGCTGAGAACCCGCATGAAGTGAAAGGATCAGCGAGATTTAGGAGCGTATAATCCCTGAGAATTTATAATCTGGCTATATCTGAGAGGCATTTCAACAGGAGATTTTACCGAGGCGCTAAAACACCTGCTGGGGCCGGATGCGCCGGGATTATCGTCTGCAATGATCAGTCGTTTAAAGCAGAACTGGGAACAGGATTATCAAAACTGGACTCACCGTGATCTGAGTGACAAGCGGTATGTTTATGTTTGGGCTGATGGCATCTACAGTAACGTGCGAATGGATGATCGGTTATGTCTTTTGGTGATTATCGGCTCTGGTGAAACGGGGCGTGAAGAGTTGCTGGCGTTGTCTGACAGTTATCGTGAATCTGAAGCGGAAGTTCATCGAAGTGGCGCAGAAAAAATGGCTCCGGCTAAGGGGCTATAAATTGCTAGCGGATGTCATTCAAGGCATAAAATTCGTTAACGGCGTTAAACAAAATGGAGATCAAAAACAGCAGGCCGCTTGATTCTCCATACACCAGATTTGACTATTGCTCAGATTCTTCCCCATCACAACTAGTTCCATCATCTGTTGCCGAAATTTCGCTGGGTATGCAGGTTTGTATTTTTGAGCCATCTTCCTTCTCCTTTAGACACAATTTAATGTGTTCGTTAAAAGAGGATAACTCCAAAACGGGTAATCCCACTTCCTGGCAAGACCTTAATGTCAGATCAAACTGAATACTACATCTTATCGCCTTTTTATTCCGATCCTCAGAGATACTGCAAGTTACAAGAATACGAAATGATGCGAACCTTTAACCATTCCAGATCCCGGTGCGGTGTCTTTTCGCTTCCATGTCTTGAGGTATATCAAAGTTCATGAGTACAGCAAATTCAATCCGCAGCTTGTCATTTCTTACCTCATAAGAGCCATAGCACTCGGCAAGCCATGCCATCTCGGCAATTAGTTAATCCACCTCAAATGAATAGTTGGCACAAATTATGCTTTAACACTATCGTAGTATGAAAAAGGCAAACTCTGCGAAAGCAGAGGACGCAAAGTCACTGATCTAAAGGGCAATTGCCCCACGATGGCAGGACTGCCACTGATAGCACTGATCGTTTGCAACAATACAATGCAACTATATCACGGTTGCACTATATTTTGAGCAATTTAATCAGCAGCATATCTTTGCAGTTCCGTCCTTGTATCTTTAAGGAGGAATATCAATGAACCAGAACCATATAGCTACTGTTACAACATCATCTCTAATGATCGACAAAACAATTCAATCAAATCTATCTACTAACAAAAACAATTGCGCTTCTAAGCTACTAAGAGCAGGAAAACTTGTTACGATAATACTCATTATCGCTTTAGTTTCTTCTCACGTACAAGCTGCTAAGATGCTCTTCAGGTCTAATTTTGGCAACGGAGTATCCATCAGCGCCCCTTATAGCTACTTTCCCACCGGGAATGGAGCTTGGCAACAAATCACCGGCACCGACAAAGAAACTGGTTATAGCTGGCCGGTTAGAGCATTTGGCTCAAACTTCTCAGGTCTACAACTTATTACCATGGACTCCATTACCTCATCAACTATCGGTGATTACATTACCAATGAAATTCGATCTGTCAGCGGACCCAAGGGAAAAACGACTAATGAAATTTTTCAGAATGTAAAAATAAAAGGCGATGTAGGTGAAGCAGGCTCTCAATCACCTTTTGTATTTCTTAGACCATCGACAATTGGCGACGTCAAGGATTTATATATGACTTACTGGATCAAGTATCCGGCCGACTTGGCGGAAAAATTGGATCCTACAATCTCATCTGGAAATTGGCGCACTCATTTTGAATTTAAAACTGGTGGGTACGGCGGAAACACCAGTAGCGGAGATTATCGATCTATAATAAACATAATGAAGGATAGCGATGGTAGCCTGTACTGGTTATCAAGAGGTGACAGTAATGCCAATGGTCCTGTGCCTTTTACGACATACTGGCGCGAAGAAAATCGGGTGGTACCAGTCCCAGTTGGTGAATGGATTAAGTTTGAAGTTTACTGGCATCGTTCAAGCGGTAGCGATGGACGTTTCTGGGCTGCCGTAAATGGTCAAGAAATTGTTGATTATCATGGCCCGAATATGGGCGATTATAATCTACCAATTACCCGAATCATGCCTCATAATGCATACAGTGGCGGATCTGGGCCAGTCGAATCGCACATTACAGGATTTGAAATATGGGATGGATTTCCATGTGGTAGCGGTGTTTCATGCTATAATTTCGATACGACTGCACCTACAGTTCCAGCGTCTCCTAAAGGTACATTTAAGAAATATTCTACATTTGCTTCGACTACATTAACTTGGGCAGCCTCAACTGATGCAATCGGAGTTGCTGGGTATGCGATATATAGAAATGGTATAAAAATTGGAGTAAGTAGTACTACAACCAGTTATACTGATGTAATAGTCGGTAGCGCTACAGGCTCGCTCTATAGCTATACTGTAAAAGCGTTTGATGCTGCAGAAAACTTCTCAAGCTCAAGCTCAGCGGTTAAGTTCACATACTAAATAATCATAATCCCCACATTTACTATTTCATTTGTGGGGATTATTCAATGGTAATTCCTACGGTAATCACCCCTCTGAACGTTCACTATTGCAAATCTACTACCATAATGTTGCGGTGAATCGCGTTTCCTTCGAAGAATGTAAATTTATTCATTTCTGGCTGAAATCTTTGCAAAGTCACGAAATTATTGATTTTACTGTAATCTCCGATTCAATGGTCAGTTGGAATTGTTCCCTTTTGACGAGCACATTAAATTGCGTTTAAAGGAGAAGGAAGATGACTCAAAAATACAAACCTGCATACCCAACGAAATTTCGCTAACAGATGGTGGAATTAGTTGTGATGGGGAAGAATCTGAGCAATAGTCAAATCTGGTGTATGGAGAATCAAGCGGCCTACTGTTTTTGATCTCCATTTTGTTTAACGCCGTTAACGAATTTTATGCCTTGAATGACATCCGCTAGCAATTTATAGCCCCTTAGCCGGAACCATTTTTTCTGCGCCACTTCGATGAGTTTGAACGTTATTGTCAAAGTCGTCATCCGGCTTCCAGAGTTCTTGGTTTTGGCTGTTCTCAACCGAACCGTTGCAAAGATTGATTCGACCGGATTGGTCGTTCTAATGTGTTGCCAGTTTTCTGCAGGATAATTATAGAAGACCAGCATGGAATCTTTGTCCTTCTCCAGACACTCCATTACTTTTGGATATTTCGAGCTGAAACGTTCAATACAGTTATCAAATGCTGCATATGCTTCTTCCCGTGTTTCTGCCTGCCAGATATTGTGCAATGCCTCCTTGACTGTTGATACCGGTTTAAAATTGACCAGAGGAAGCAGAACGCAGGATACTACGCATCTTGTATCGGCCTGCGGTTCTTCATTGAGTTTCAGTGTTGTTTCCACTGACGCTGGTACATCGGTGTGTTTCAGCCGTGCCAATACATTGGAGACATGCTCGGCACTGGGCACGCCGGATTCCAGTACCAGTTCAACAGCGACCAGCACCGCTTCCAGCCCATGCGTCGGCACCAGGCTGAGCACTTTTGCCATGATTCGATCGGCCTGCTGGCGTTCTCTGCGCCTCAGTGCAATCTGCAGTTGCGGCAAAGGTGCCGGTAGTTCGGCGAATGGCTCACCGTTGCGCAAGGTGCCTGGTTTCTTCTCGATGACCGGAATATAGTGCTGCCAGTTATAGCTGACCTGGTCGCTATCCATCAGACGACTATGACAGGCTGCTACGGCATTGTCATGGACGATCTCGATACGGTCGGCATACTGATGAACGGCCACCACCTGATTGACCAGACGACAGGGAACGGAATACCGGTTGCGCAGTAATGTAACCAGATACGTGCTGGATACCCGCGCCAATACTTCGATATAGCCATCGAACGGTGCTGGCATCGGCATCAGGTACAGTTGTTCCTGCTCCAGCGCATCGGCAAGGGTAATACCCGCATAATCCGGATGCTCGATTTCAGACCACAGTCCGCGACAGCGCGTTTCAAGCCATCTGTTTAAATCATCGAATGAACCAAACTGTTGTTGCCTGGCTTCATTCCATATGCGGCGGCGCATATCCTGAACATTCTTCTCGACAACACCCTTTTCCCAGCCGGAAGCCACATTGCAGAAATCCGGATCGAACAGGTAATGTGCCGTCATCGCAAAGAAGCGCGTATTTACCACACGCCCGTTGCCTTTGGACACCTTGTCCACGGCGGTCTTCATGTTGTCGTAAATGCCGCGTTTCGGCACACCGCCAAAAGTAATGAATACACGAGTATGGGCTTCAAACAACATCTCGTGGCTTTGTGATGGATAGTCCGACAACATGAAAGCACGGCTGGCACATAGCTTGGTATGGGCTGCCAGTACTTTGCGGTGGATGCCGCCGATCACCAGCCATTCTTCGCTCCAGTCAAACTGAAACACTTCACCCAACGTAAACCGCAGCGGTGAATCACCCTGGATTTTCCGGAGACTATTAGTCTTGAGTCAGCCCGCATCGGTTGACTCCCCTAGTTGGCGATAATATGCCATTTCAAATTCAGCCGGTGGGATATTTCCAATCGGCTCCAGTAACCTACGATTATTGAACCAATCCACCCATTCGAGCGTAGCAAATTCAACATCTTCGATGGTGCGCCATGGTCCACGATGCCGTATGACTTCGGTTTTGTATAATCCATTAATCGTTTCGGCCAGTGCATTGTCGTAAGAATCGCCGATACTGCCAACAGAGGCCTCAATATTGGCTTGTGCCAGACGATCCGTGTAGAGCGAATAGAGAGATATTGGCTACCGTGGTCACTATGATGGATTAATCCCTTGGTTTCCCGCCTCCCCCACAATGCCTGCTCCAAAGCATCGAGGACCAAATCGATATGCAGGGATCGGCTCGACCCCGTATTGTCCTTTATGCCGGTCGATAAATGTCGTCATTACTTCGGTCGGCGGTCGAGCTCCGCCTGGGCAAAATAAGCGGATGCCTTCCGTAATATCTCATCGACACGCTTTAATTCCCGGTTCTCTCGCTCCAGTTCCTGGAGCCTTTCTCGATCCGATCTCGACATTCCTGCTCGCATCCCCTGATCGGTTTCCATTCGCCTTACCCAAGCCCTCAATGTCTCCGCTGTGCAGCCAATCTTCGATGCGGTCGATTTGATTGCAGACCACTGCGATCCATGTTCTCTTTGCTGCTCTAATACTAATCGTACCGCGCGTTCTCGTACTTCCGGTGAATAACTGATTTGATTCTTCATCTTTTCCTCCTCTCAAATCATTTTATCTCCGAAAAATCCGGGGCGATTCAACGGTAATACATCCGCCGTATCTTTGCATACATAACCATGGTAATCACCTCTTAAATTCTCCCACCTAAAATTTAGGCAAGATACGTGAATTACCTGGTCAGTTTTCAATCGGTACAACTAGCCTTCTATGGTCAATTTTCGATCGGTGCCAACACCCCCGATACACGTTACCTCAAAATCCCATGATTAAACATAGCTCAAAAAGCTACCTGACACCTCAATCTCTCACAAAAAACAGCGCAAAAATCATGGTATTCGAGTATCCTACGCAGCCACCTTCCACTCGTTACGAATCATGACGCACTACCAGCTTTTTGCTACGACCCCCAAAGCGATGGAAGATATTCTCGCCGCTGAAATCCGGGCGTTGGGCGGATTTCAGGTACAGCAAAAAATGGCGGGAGTACTGTTTCAAGGCGACTTGGGGCTGGCTTATAAGGCTTGTTTATGGCTGCGCACGGCAAGCCGGGTGTTGCTGCTGTTGCGCAGTTTCGAGGTGAAATCGCAGCAGGATTTGTATGTCGGAGTGCAAGGCATCGATTGGTCCCAGCATTTAAATGCCAACGATAGTTTGGCGGTATCGTTTAGCAGCAAAAATAACCTGGCGATCAACAACACGCATTTTGGTGCGCTCAAAGTGAAAGATGCCATTGTCGACCAGATGCGCGCTCAATTCGGTCAACGCCCCAATGTCGATACCGATCATCCCAGCATCCGCGTGAATGTTTATCTGCACAACGAAACCGCGCAGTTAAGCTTGGATTTGTCGGGCGAGAGTCTGCACAAACGCGGCTATCGCGATATCAACATCGCTGCACCGATCAAAGAAAGTCTGGCGGCGGCAATTTTGCTGCGCGCTGGTTGGCCGGATATCGCCGCGCAAGGTGGCTCATTACTCGATCCGATGTGCGGTTCCGGTACATTGCTGGTGGAAGGCGCTTTAATCGCCGCCGATATTGCACCGGGATTGCAACGCGATTATTTCGGTTTTCTCGGTTGGAAGCAGCACGATCCGCAATTATGGCAAACCGTGCTGGACGGCGCCCGGAAACGGCGCGAAGCCGGTTTGAGCAAGTTGCCGGTGATCGCCGGTTTCGATCACGACCGCCGCACTGTTGCCGCCGCGCTGCTGCATGTCGAAAATGCCGGTTTACCAGGAAAAATCCACATTGAGAAACGATCCATCAACGATGCCGCCGCCGCTCTGAGTTGGCCGGAGGGATTGATCGTCTGTAACCCGCCATACGGTGAACGGCTGGGCGATGAAGAAGAAACCGCGGCGCTGTACCGGCAATTCGGCGAGGTGCTCAAGCAGCGCTTTACCGGCTGGCAAGCGGCGATTATCATCGGCAACCCGGAGCTTGGATTCCGCCTTGGCATCCGCTCGCAAAAACCGGTGACATTATTTAACGGTGCGCTGGAATGCAAATTATTGCGGCTCACGATTGAAGAAAGCGCATTTTTTGAACCGAAAGCCAAGTCGCAGCAGGAACGTATCGAACAAGTCAGCCGCCGTGCGCAAACAGAATCAATCGACAATCATGCGGAGATGTTTGCCAACCGCTTGCGGAAAAACCTGAAAAAACTCAGCAAATGGGCTGAAAAAAACCATATCGATTGTTACCGGCTGTACGATACCGATCTGCCGGAATTCGCGGTTGCTGTCGACGTTTATCATGGCGATCAAACCTGGGCGAATGTGCAGGAATACGAACCGCCCAAATCGGTCGATCCGGCCAAGGCTGACCAACGACTGGCCGGTGCATTGCGGGAAATCGCCAGGGTACTGGAAATTCCGGCAGAGCACGTATTTCTAAAAATCCGCCGCAAGCAGAAAAATACCGATCAATACGAAAAATTCGGCGACTCGCGCCATTTTCATGTTGTGACCGAAGGCAGTTGCAAATTTTGGGTAAACTTTGAAGATTATCTCGACACCGGTTTGTTTCTCGATCATCGCCCGATGCGTTTGCTGATTCAGCAGCAGGCCAGCGGCAAGCGCTTCTTGAATTGTTTCGCCTATACCGGCAGTGCGACGGTACACGCCATCATCGGCGGCGCGGTTTCAAGCGTGACGGTGGATATGTCGAATACTTATCTGGAATGGGCGCAGCGAAACTTCACGTTGAACGGCATACACGGCGATCACCCATTGATTCGCGCCAATTGCGTGGAATGGCTGGCTGAACAGGCCAGTACCAAACATCGTCCGCAATTCGACATGATCTTTCTCGATCCGCCGACTTTTTCCAATTCCAAACGCATGGAGGATGCATTCGACATTCAACGAAACCATGTGCCATTAATCCGCAACGCGGCGGCTTTACTCGCACCTGGTGGTGTTTTGTATTTTTCGACCAATTTCCGCCGCTTCAAAATGGATCAATCCGCACTCGCCGGTTTAGCAATTGAAGATATCAGCGCAAAGCTGATTCCGGAAGATTTCGCGCGCAATGCCAGAATTCATTATGTCTGGAAAATCACTCGCTGACAGGTCGTTGAAAAACTATCTGCGTTGCCGCTACGGTGTTAAAAACAAGCTCAGAATGCTCATTTATTATGCATAAACTGCGCTTTTTCGCCTGTTTTTGCCTTGTATCGGCTGCCTCGAAAACGTTTTAAATAACCTGCAAAAAAACAAACCCCGCGCGAGGGCGGGCGGGGTTGCTGATTCGATAACTATTGCTTCTATAAAATGTTTTGAGATCTACGGCGCACCATAAAACCCAACAATCCCAAACCCGCTAACAGCATGGCATACGTTTCCGGTTCAGGCACAGCGGCCACTTGATCAAAGTTGATATTATCGATACCGATGTTCCAATCGTTATAGCCATAACGGATCGATATCGCACCGGCGTAAGTTAAGCCAGGTGTGAAGGTACTGTGTGTTCCACCTGATCCCAAGACTGTTACCGGCGAATAATCGATCAATACCGTATTGCTGGTGCCATCTAAAATGCGCACTTGTGAATTGGGATGATCGATTTTACTATACCCGGCCAAATCGAAGCTGTTCAAGCGAATCGCCCAGCCCGGCTCCGGCACCAGCGTAATTTCCGCAAAATAACCGGCACTCGAAACACTAAACGCGACGTTAACCAAGTCGCCGTAATTGAAATCCCAAAAATCCAGATTGTTGTATGCCACTGTATTCGTGCTGATTTGCCAAGTACGGTATTCGGTGGTGACGTTAGGCGTATAGCCATTCCCCATCCCATACGATCCTACCGCATCACTGGCGGCATTGACGTTATCGCCATATGTGGCTGGAATATCGCCATAATTAGGCAATGCCGGATCTAAATCGAATGTCAGAATAGTTGCTTGCGCGGAAACAGCGAACATCGCGCCTGCACTCAGCAGTAATGTGCTTGAAATAAGCGAACGAATTTTCATTATATCTTTCCCCATATTCTTTATGTTTCGAGCGTGTTTCAGGTCGACGAGCAACGACTGCAGCACACCCTTTTTTGATGCATCAAAAGCTAAACCTCCGTTAGCCGTAAACTGCCAATTCTTGATGCGAGCCTCTGAAGTATTTTCACTCTCGCGGAACTTCACAAACCGGTCAATGCTTATCAGAAAATGTTTAATAAACATAGCTCTGAATAATAATTACTCTGGCTATCCGACCGCTATAGTTTATGCATCCTTTTTTTCTAGGACAATTGTCATGCCTGCTCCTCAAATTTCAGATTGATATGTTATAGTGCAGGCGGCATTGCATGACGCCATCTTGTTAACACATTGTGGAGGATCAAGATGAAGAAAAGCAGGCTTGATTTACGTGAAGCAATTGTAGATACGGCGATTGCCATCGCGGAGCGATCGAACTGGGAAACGGTCCGGTTGTTCGATATCGCGGCGGAACTCAATATTACGCTGGATGATATCCGTATCCATTTCCGCGAAAAAGAGGATTTGGTGGACGCCTGGTTCGACCGGGCCGACAGTCACATGCTGAAAGCTGCAGAAACTGTCGAATTTTTATCGCTGCCGCCTCGCGAGCGCTTACAACAGCTTATTATGGCGTGGCTCGATGTTCTGACCACGCATCGCAAAGTCGCGCGGCAGATGATCGGCGGTAAATTGGAACCCGGCCATTTGCATATTCAAATTCCCGCGATCATGCGTGTCAGCCGTACCGTGCAGTGGATGCGCGAAGCCGCGCAGCGCGACGCTACATTCGTACGCCGCGCCCTGGAAGAAACCGCATTGACCACGATCTATCTGGCAACGTTTGCTTACTGGATGCAGGATGATTCGGAAAATTCGCAAAATACCCGCGACTTTCTGGCTCACAAGCTGAAGTATGCCGAATCGCTCGATCATTGGGTATACGGCGCATCCCGCCAAGAAACCGGAACCGATCCCGGCAATGATCAGGAATCGCAGCTTGTTGCTGAGATTGCCGGCGCCCACGATTCTTCGCCGCCGACCTTATCGATTACCTCCGAAGCCCGCGCAAAATCCGGTTAAACGGTGGATCCGCTCACCCATGCGCTGAGCGGCGCACTACTGGCGCGAGCTGCAGCTACACCGCAACCGGCAACGCTTCCGGTACCGCGCCCATTGCCGTTGCGCTGGCAAATCGCTGCAGGCTTTGCCGCCGCTGCTTTTCCGGACATCGATCTGATCTTGCGGTTGATCGATATCCTCACGTATTTAAACTGGCATCAAGGCCCGACCCATTCGTTAATCATGTTGCCACTTTGGGCGTGGTTGCTGGCATGGTTGTTTTCCAAACTCAGCCGCAGACGTTATAACTGGCGGTTGTTTTATCGCTCCGCCTGTCTCGGCATCGCCATCCACATCGCCGGGGATCTGATCACATCGTACGGCTTGATGCTGTTTGCACCGTTCACAACCGAGCGTTATTCGCTGCCGCTGGTGTTTGTCATCGACCCGTGGTTCAGTTTGATCATCGTTATCGGTTTGATCGCTTCATGGCGTTATCCACAGCACAAAATCCCGGCCATTGCGGCATTGCTTGCATTGTGCGGTTATGTCTTTTTCCTTTGGGCGCTACAGCAACACGCGGTGAGCATCGCACATCGATATATCAGCTCGCAAACCCTCCCGCAAGAACAGATCAATGTTTTGCCGCAGCCATTGTCGCCGTATCACTGGAAAATCATCATCCGCGACCACGAAACGTATCACATCGCCGATATCGACCTATCGGCATCTTCCGGGAAGCCTCGCACCGGCACGTGGTTGCTGCCAAGCATAATCGCCGCCTACCGTCCGGCACAGGAAAATAATTGGCACATCCAACAACAATTCGGCAACGACCCGACGCGCTCAGCACTGCTCCGGCAGGCTTGGCTGGCACCCGATTTTACGCTGTTTCGCAGTTTCGCGCAGTTTCCGGTATTGGACTCCGTGGATACGCAAGAGCCCGGATTGTGCGCCTGGTTCTACGACCTGCGCTTCAAATTCCCGGAATTGCCGCCATCGTTCCGCTATGGCGTGTGTCGAGATAACGATCAAGCGGATTGGCGCACGGTGCGGCAACGGGGATTGTTCTATATTGATTAAAGAAGCCGCCTTCACCATCCCTGGATGATCATTCACAAAGCTTTCTTACTGCAAAGCTGCATATCGGCAAATCTCTTGAGCAAATTGTCGGAAATCCTGCAAAGAATTCCCGCAAATTGCATACACAATCTCCCAATTGATCGCCTCATAGTTATGCACCGCGATATTTCTGAAACCAACAGCCTTTCGTAATCGCTCGTTAGTTTCTTGCGAAATTGCCCCGAGTTCTTGCAACTTCGTAAAAACATCACCCATCGTTTGAGGTAATGGCTGATTGGTTGTACTGATGATGTGACTGCCAATATCAATGCTGATTTGTACAGCACGCGTAAGATTGATCACCAGGATATCTTGCAAATCAATATCCCGAATCAGACTGCCAACATCCTTGGGCGTCTTATCCTCGATACGTTGCACGCAACGCCGCAACGATTCGAGTTTCTCGGCGATGATCATTTGATCCATCGATTACGCCTTTCGGTGAGTATCCGCTGGTGCAACGGCAGAAAATCGGCGACGTTCAGCAAATGCCGGTACAACATATTGCCGTAGACAATATCGCTGCCAAACAAACGGATTCCTTCGAGAATCTGACCGGTAATCGGCTCAGGCACGTGGTAGAGGTCAACGATATCGACCGGACGGCCGAATTTGGCGCCAACAGTCTGCATCAATTGCAATTTGAAATCCGCACTTAACGGTTCTTGCGCCAAAATGCCGAGATCGATGTCGCTATCAGAGCGCACGTTGCCGCTTGCCTGAGAACCGAACAACAACGCCAGCTTGATTTGCGGAAATTGCATCAGCAATGCCGTCAATTGGTCCAAAAAACGCTGATCTTGTCCTTCTTTAAGTCCGGAACGGACATTGGAACGTTGATTATTCATAAAACCAATCTGTTGTGTCACGCCATTCATTCATATTTTTTTAAGACCCGGCAATCTTCCCCCACGAATCGCGCAACGTCACCGAACGGTTGAATACCGGCTTGCCGGGCTTCATGTCGATGCGGTCGGCGACGAAGTAGCCGTTGCGTTCGAACTGAAAGCTTTGCTCAGGTTGCGCATCGCACAAAGCGGACTCAACATACGCCGTAATGATTTGTCTGGAATCGGGATTCAACGCGGTTTTATAGTCCTTACCGCCGCTGTCCGGGTGCGGATCGCTGAACAGGCGGTCGTACAGGCGCACTTCCGCGGCATGCGCATGGTTGGCGGATAGCCAGTGGATATTGCCTTTGACCTTGCGGCTGTCGGCGCCCGGTGTGCCGCTTTTGGTATCGGGATCATAGGTGCAATGGATCGCTTCGATTTCGCCTTGGGCATTTTTGTCGATACCAACGCATTTGACCAGGTAGGCGTAACGCAGTCGCACTTCCGCGCCCGGTGACAAACGGAAATAGCCTTTGACCGGTGTTTCCATGAAATCGTCGCGTTCGATATACAGCACTTTGGACAGCGGAACGGTACGCTTGCCCCACTCCGGTTGTTGCGGGTGATCCGGCGCGAAGCAGTCTTCTTGCTGCCCTTCCGGGTAATTGTCGATGATCAACTTCAACGGTTTGAGAATGGCAATCCGGCGCGGCGCATGTTCGTTCAAGTCTTCGCGCAAACAATCTTCCAGCACACTCATATCGATCCACGAATCCGCCTTGCTGATGCCGATGCGCTCGGCAAACAGGCGGATCGCGCGCGGCGTAAACCCGCGGCGGCGCACACCAGCCAAGGTACTCAGGCGTGGATCATCCCAGCCGTCGACCAGTTTATTTTCCACCAGCTCAATCAATTTGCGCTTGCTCATCACGGTATACGTCAAATTGAGCCGGGCAAACTCGATTTGCTGCGGGTGGCACGGCACTTTATCCACCAGTTGATCGAGCACCCAATCGTATAGCGGCCGGTGATCCTCGAATTCCAGCGTGCACAACGAATGCGTGATTTTCTCCAAGGCGTCGGATATGCAATGCGTGTAATCGTACATCGGGTAAATGCACCACTGATCGCCGGTGCGCTGATGATGCACGTGACGGATACGGTAAATCACCGGATCGCGCATGTTGATATTGGGCGACGCCATATCGATCTTGGCGCGCAACACGTATTGGCCATCCGGAAACTCGCCAGCTTTCATGCGGCGGAATAAATCGAGATTTTCGGCAACCGGCCGGTCACGGTACGGACTATGCTTGCCGGGGCTGGTCAAAGTACCGCGGTACTCGCGGATCTCATCGGCGGATAAACTCTCGACGTAGGCTTTGCCTTGCATAATCAAATATTCGGCGAATTCATAGAGCTGGTCGAAATAATCCGATGAGTAATACAAATGCTTGCCCCAGTCAAACCCCAGCCAGGAAACATTGTCGCAGATCGAGTCGACGTATTCCTGCGCCTCCTTCTCCGGATTGGTATCGTCGAAACGCAAATGGCACACGCCGTTGTAATCGTGCGCAATGCCGAAATTCAAACAAATGCTCTTGGCATGACCGATATGCAAATAGCCGTTCGGTTCCGGTGGAAAACGCGTTTCCACCCGCCCGCCCCATTTGCCGGTGCGATTATCGTCGTCGATGATGTTGCGGATAAAATTGGAGGGGGTTGTTTCA
>NZ_JAHBZY010000027.1 GCF_019635155.1 Nitrosomonas sp.
TACGATTCCGGGTGCACGGCCGAAGCATCGAGCGGGTTGACGCCGTTCGGAATGCGCAGGAATCCGGCGGCTTGCTCGAAAGTTTTCTCGCCTAAGCCCGGTACTTTCAGCAACTCGGCGCGCTTGGCGAAGCGGCCTTTGCCGTCGCGGTAAGCGACGATATTGTGTGCGATTTTGCTGCTCAGCCCGGCCACGTAGCGCAATAACGCGGGGGAGGCGGTGTTGACATCGACGCCGACAGCGTTGACGCTGTCTTCCACCACTGCATCGAGCGATTGCGCCAACTGGCTTTGATTGACGTCATGCTGATACTGGCCGACGCCGATCGATTTCGGGTCGATCTTGACCAACTCGGCGAGCGGGTCCTGCAAACGCCGTGCGATTGATACCGCACCGCGCAGCGATACGTCCAGCTCCGGTAATTCCTCGGATGCCAATTCGGATGCGGAATACACCGATGCACCGGCTTCCGATACCATGATCGATGTCAGTTTAAGCTGAGGATGACGCTTGATCAGCGCTTTCGCCAATAGGTCGGTTTCGCGCGACGCAGTGCCGTTGCCAATGGCGATTAGCGAAGCTTGATGCCGCTGCGCCAGTTGTTGCAACGTGTGCAACGCACTGTCCCAATCGTTCTTCGGTGCGTGCGGATAAATCGTGGTCGTTTCCAGTACTTTACCGGTGGAATCAACCACCGCCACTTTCACGCCGGTACGCAAACCGGGATCGAGTCCGATGGTTACGCGCGTTCCGGCGGGCGATGCCAACAACAGTGCTTTGAGATTCTGTGCGAACACCCGGATCGCCTCGGTTTCCGCGCGTTCTTGCAGGCTACCCATCAATTCGGTTTCCAGATGCGGGAAAATTTTTGTGCGCCACGCGGCGCGTACGGTATCGAGCAGCCAATCGTCCGCCGCACGTTTTTGGTCGCGGATGTTGAATTGCCGCGCGATCTGCTGTTCGCAAGAGTTGAGCGTCAAGTTGCGGGCTTTTTCCTCCAGTTCGGAATCGAGCAGCAGCTTGAGCTTCAGGATGCCTTCACGTTCGCCGCGCAGTAACGCCAATGCGCGGTGCGACGGGATTTTGGTGACGGCTTCGCTGTATTCGTGATAATCGGTGTATTTGGTGTCGCCGTCTTTTTTGTTTTTGACGGCTTTCGCAGCCAGTACGCCACGCATGCGCAAATAGTCGCGCAAGGTTTGCAGCAACGGCGCATGCTCGGCAAAACGCTCGATCAAGATATGCTGCGCACCTTCCAGCGCGGCAGTTGCATCCGCCACGCCGGGATTGTCACCTTCCTCGGTGGTGAACGGCGCTTTCAGATACTTCGCCGCTTCAACGAACGGATCGAGCCGCGGATCGTTCAGCAAGGTGTCCGCCAGCGGCTGTAACCCCGCTTCCAGCGCAATCTGTGCCTTGGTGCGGCGTTTTTTGCGGTACGGCAGGTACAAATCCTCCAAATGTGCTTTATCCGTCGCATGCGTCAGCGCATCGAGCAACGGCGGCGTCATCTTGCCAAGCTTTTCAATCGCCCCGATGATCGCCGCGCGCCGCTTCTCCAGCTCACGCAAACTATGCAAGCGTTCTGCCAATTGACGCAACTGCGCATCGTCCAACCCGCCGGTTGCCTCCTTGCGATAACGTGCGATAAACGGCACCGTTGCCCCATCGTCGAGCAGTTGGGTGGTGGCCTGGACTTGTGAAGGTTTGACAGTAAGCTCGGTAGCGAGACGTTGTTCGATGGAAGGTAACATGGGATTGTGTTTGGTTGATTGAAAGCGGATAAGCGATGGATGGTAAACCAAGTGGCTGCTGAATCGCAATGGATAGCGTCGCGTAGAATCGGTCCGTACAGACACCGTGCAAAGGTCTTGGCTCATTGGCGGACTATCCCTTCAACAAAGGGAGCCGTTCGGCATCGAAGTGGATCAGCTCGTCAGGATAGGTTTTGTTATAGCGCTTTGCTTCACGCTTGAAACGTTCCTGGATTACCTTGCGCAACTCGATAAAGAAATTAATCTAGATCGTCTACAAAAGCCAGGCAGATGCTGATGGAGCTATAACAAATTCAATAAAGCCGCATATTATTCAGCTGCTCTAGCCCAAGCTTCTGCCGCATCACGTTCATTTATATCGAAATAGCGCACTTTGGCCAAGGTGAAAACTTTGCAGAAATAGGCCATGCCTTTCTCCCAAGCTTTATCGCCAACGATTGCCAAGCGCTCGATATCATTGAAATGCCGCACGCCGAACTTGGTGTCTTCCCAAGCTGCGCCAGCCGTCCAACCGTGAAAATCGATTAACTCGACTAGCATATTGATCTTGCCATATTGCTTAATGAGGTCGTCGATTTCTGGTACGAATATATCGTAATCCTCTTTTTCCAGTTTCCCGACAATAATGAGTTTAACGAATTTCCCTTCCTCGAGAAGTTCAATGCCTTTGAATGTTATGGTCATTTTATCTCCTTTTGCTATTGTTTCAGCCAGCTTTCGGCTTCATTCAACTGGGTTTTGTCAAAAACTTTGATGTCCGGGTGCATGAATACTTTTGCCAGAGCCGCGACCCAATGTTGCCACATATGCCCGGTGACGATGGCCAGACGTTCTACTTTTGTATGATGCTCTTTAACAAAACTGAAATGTTTTTCTGCGGCGTCGGCGTTTTCCCAGCCATTGAAATCTGTCGCATTGATAAGCACACGGATACTGCCATATTCCTCGATCAGCTTATCAGCTTTGTCACTTAACACCATCACATCGTCCGCCTTTAAGGTGTTTTTTATGGTTACTTCGATAAGATTTCCTGTGTTCACTATCGTTAACATGACGATCTCCTTTAAACGGATGTTGGTGAAGTATAATCATACTGAAACCTTCGCAAATTTTTGCCTTATTCTCGTACCGCTCATGACACCGTGCAAAGGTCTCATATTGATATAACATAACTACCGTGCTTGATTACAATCGACTGCGACTTCCAATCCGTTCCCGCACTTCCAGCACAACTGAAAATTCGCCGGATTTTCCTCGCCGCAGGACGGGCAGTTGATAGTTCCGGTGGCGACCGGGGTGCGCTCATAGGTGTCGATGATGCATCTGGCGCGTTCAAAATCGTCTTCGCGAGTGATCCAGATTTCCGGATAGGCATGGGTGAACGGAATTTCCCCGGCGACGCCTTGGGCGTGCTGGTTAAAAATTTTCGCCGGAATATAGGCGTGTTCGAGCAGATCCAGTACTATCTGGGCTTCCATCAAATTGTTGGCGGAGTAAATTTTTTTCATGCCAGAAGAATTTCAGTAAGATCAACCGGTTAATTATAAGTAGACATTATGTGGTTCAGAAACTTACAAGCTTATCGTATCACCAGTGGCAATATAACATTGAATAACCTGGAAGAGGCGTTGCGGCAGCATGCATTGCAGCCGTGCACGCAAATGGAATTGCAAAGCCGCGGCTGGTTGCCGCCACGCGACGAACAGGACAATTTTGTGCACGCCTACGGTCAGCAATGGTTGATCGCACTCGCGGTCGACAAGAAATTACTGCCGGCGGCGGTAGTCAATCAACACGCCAAGGACCGGCTGGTGCAAATCGCCGAAATGCAGGGCTATAAGCCGGGCAAGAAGCAGATTCGCGATATCAAGGAAGCGACATTGATCGAGTTGCTGCCGCGTGCGTTTTCGCAACGGCAAAAGATTTATGCGTGGATCGACGTAGTTCAAAACCGCTTGATCATCGACACCGGCAGCAGCAACAAGGCGGAAGAATTCATCGAATGCTTGATTCGGTCGCTGCAAGGCCTGACGCTGACGCCATTGGAGACGAAAATTTCGCCTTCGACGATGATGACGCGTTGGTTGTCGGGTGATGATTTATCAACCGCTTTCACCATCGATCGCGATTGCGAGTTGCAAGGCATGACCGACGAGAAAGAGATTATCAAATATTCCCATCATAGCCTGGATGCGGAAGAAACCGGGCGGCATATTCGCGCCGGCAAGAAAGTGATCAGGCTGGCGATGACCTGGGATAGCAAAATCTCGTTTGTGCTGCACGACACGCTGCAACTGCGGCGGATCGCACCGCAGGATATTCTGAAAGAATCCGCCGAGAGTGCGGAGGAATTGTTTGTCAGCGACTTCGCCATCATGACCGGCGAATTGAGTCAGTTGATTAACGAACTGATCGAAGCGTTAGGCGGCGAGGACCGCGATTAAAAAAACATCGGAAAGTTTCTCAGGAAAGCGATCTGCCGAACGCTTCGCAAACTTCTGCAGCTAACACTCGATATCGCTGGTTGGGTCAGTCTGCATCGTAACAGATTCTCTTGTAGTGAGGAATGAGTATGGAACTTATTGTCTTCCGTCGGCCGTCAGACGGTCAAGACCGTTCATGTATGGGCGCAGGGCATCCGGAATAGTGACGCTGCCGTCGGCATTTTGGTAATTTTCCAGCACTGCCACCAATGTGCGTCCGACCGCCAGGCCGGAGCCGTTCAGCGTGTGCAGCAGCACCGGTTTGCCATTCTCGTTGCGGAACCGCGCTTGCATACGGCGCGCCTGGAACGCTTCGCAGTTGCTGCACGAGGAAATTTCGCGGTAGGTGTTTTGCGCTGGCAGCCAGACTTCGATGTCGTAGGTTTTTGCCGCGGAGAAACCCATATCGCCGGTGCACAGCGTCATCACGCGGTACGGCAATCCGAGTTTCTGCAGGATTTTCTCGGCGTGACCGACCAATTGCTCCAGCGCGTCGTACGATTGCTCGGGGTGCACGATATGCACCAGTTCGACCTTGTCGAATTGGTGTTGGCGGATCAAGCCGCGCGTATCGCGCCCATAGCTGCCTGCTTCGGAACGGAAACACGGCGTATGCGATACGTATTTCAGCGGCAACGCTTGCAGCGGCACGATTTCGTCACGCACCATGTTGGTGATCGGAACTTCGGCGGTCGGAATCAGGTGATATTCCGGCGTGCTGGCCGAATCCACACCGCCGGCATGAACGGCGAACAAATCCTGTTCGAACTTCGGTAGTTGCCCGGTGCCGCGCAGACTATCGCGGCTGACGAGATAGGGTACGTAGGTTTCGACGTAACCGTGTTCCTGTGTGTGCGTATCCAGCATGAATTGCGCCAGTGCGCGGTGCAGGCGGGCGAGACCACCTTTCATCAGGCTGAAGCGCGCGCCGCTGAGTTTTGCGGCGGCTTCAAAGTCCAGTAGCTCCAAATTCTCGCCGATGCTGACGTGATCCCTGATGTCGAAATCGAATTGGCGCGGTTCGCCCCAATGGCGGATTTGTACGTTGCCGGTTTCGTCGCGGCCTTCCGGAACGCTGGCATGCGGCAGATTCGGTACTTCCAGCAGTATTTTCTGTAATTGCTGCTGAATCCGTTCCAGGTGATCTTCCGCTTGTTTCAGCGCGTCGCCCAGATTGGCGACTTCCGCCATGATCGCTGAAGCATCTTCGCCTTTGCTTTTAGCCTGGCCGATTTTTTTCGATGCCGAATTACGCTGCGCTTGCAGCTCTTGCGTCTGGGTTTGAATGATTTTGCGCTCCGCTTCCAGGGCGTTGAATGCTTCCACGGGGAAAGCGAAGCCGCGCTTGGCGAGCTGGCGGGTGACGTTGTCCAAATCGGTGCGTAGTTGCTGAATCTCTAGCATGCGAACTCCAAAATAGCCGGTATCGTTGAAAAGTTATATTTTATGCTTGGCTTGCTCATCCAGACTGCGCAAATAAGCCAGTTTTTCCCGGATTTTTTGCTCCAATCCGTAAGCGGTGGGTTGGTAAAAACTGACGTCCGGCATCTCGTCCGGAAAATAATTCTCGCCGGCGGCATAAGCGTTCGGGCAATCGTGCGCGTAGCGGTAGGTTTTGCCGTAACCGATGTCTTTCATCAACTTGGTCGGCGCATTGCGCAGATGCAGCGGCACGTTGCGCGATTTGTCGCGGGCGATGAAAGCACGTGCCTGATTATATGCCATATACGCGGCGTTGCTTTTCGGTGCGCTGGCGAGATAGAGTGCCGCTTGCGCCAATGCCAATTCGCCTTCGGGGCTGCCGAGCCGCTCAAAGGTTTCGCAGGCATCCAGCGCTAAGCGCAGTGCACGCGGATCGGCCAGACCGATATCCTCGATCGCCATGCGGATCAGGCGGCGTCCGATGTAGAGCGGGTCGGTGCCGCCATCGAGCATGCGGCACAGCCAGTACAGCGCGGCGTCAGGCGATGAGCCGCGTACCGATTTATGCAATGCGGAAATCTGATCGTAAAAGGCATCACCGCCTTTGTCGAATGCGCGGCTGTTGCGCGCGGCGGCATTAATTACCCAATCCCGGTCGATATGTGTCATTGTTCCGGACCGCGCCGCGGTTTGGATGTGCTCCAGCAAATTGAGCAAACGCCGGGCATCGCCGTCGGCAAACTCAATCAACAGTTTTCGGGCGTCTGCGGAGAATTGCAGATGCGGCATCGCCAATTGATGCGCACGATCGAACAGTTGCGACAATTCCATCTCGGACAATGCCGTCAGAATATACACTTGCGCCCGCGACAGCAGTGCGCGGTTGACTTCGAACGACGGATTTTCAGTGGTGGCGCCGATAAAGGTGATCAAACCTTGCTCGACATACGGTAAGAAAGCATCTTGTTGCGATTTGTTAAAGCGATGCACTTCATCGACAAACAAAATAGTATGGCGTCCACTTTGTTGCAGTGTGAGTTGTGCTTGTTCGATCGCGTTGCGGATATCCTTGGTGCCGGATAACACTGCGGAAAGCGCGATGAATTCGCATTGAAATTCGGTCGACATCAGCCGTGCCAGCGTGGTTTTCCCGGTTCCCGGCGGACCCCACAAGATCATCGAATGCGGCTTGCCGGCTTCGAACGCCAGCCGTAGCGGCTTGCCCGCGCCTAACAGATGTTCCTGGCCGATGACATCGTTCAGACGCTTGGGGCGCAGTTGTTCCGCGAGCGGTGCCTGGGGTGCGTGCGTGGCAAGCAGATCCGGATCACTCGCTGATGACATCGGCATTGTCGGGTGGAACGAATTTGAACAAATCAGCGGATAAGGCGGGATTTTTGTCCCAACCGGAAAAGGATAGCAATGTTGTTTGACCGAAATTGTCGCGTAACGCCATGATTTTTAATTCACCTTCCGGTGAAAATGCCATTTGAATGAATTCAAACGCGCTTTCTTTGCTTTTCGGAATGGCTTCGAGCCATTCCAGGTTATTTTGCACACCCAGTTCGATCAGTTCGAAGTTTTCTTCGATAGTGCTGCTGCCGGCCAGCAATGCGGCCGGACTGCTGCCGATGGCGATATTGAATTGCCGCACCGTGACTTGATTGAGATCCGGATCGTAGAACCAAACTTGCGTGCCGTCGCCAACAATCATTTGTTCGTAGGGTTTTTCGTAGACCCAGCGGAATTTCTCCGGGCGTTCGAACTGCATCATGCCTTTGGATTCCTGAATGGCTCGGGCGCTTTGATCATAGAGTGTTTGGGAAAACTCGGCGCGGACGGTGCGGGTTTCCTTGATGAATGTTTTCAAGCTATCGATCGCGGTCGCCTCCACCCACGCAGGGAGCAAACAACCGAACCAGATCAAGATAACGGAGCAGCTTGTGCGAGTCATAATATTCCTATGTTGAGATCGTTGTGCGGGGGTAGGCCATGGCGGATGAAGCCGGATCAGTCGTTGCGGGAAGGCGCCAATACTTCCCGGTTGCCATTGCTTTGCATCGCGGAAACCAAGCCGGCGCGTTCCATATCTTCAATCAGCCGCGCTGCACGATTATAGCCGATGCGCAAGTTTCTTTGTACCAACGAGATCGAAGCACGGCGGGTTTTGACGACAATGGCGACAGCTTCGTCATACAGTGGATCGGATTCGCCGTTGGACGGTTTTTTCAGATCGGCTACGCCATTCGCATCGCCTTCTTCATCGCTCGCTTGCAAAATTTCTTCGATGTAATTCGGTTCACCGTGTTGTTTGAGATATTCCACCACTTTATGTACTTCGTGATCGGCGACAAATGCACCATGGATACGTTGCGGATAACCGCTGCCGGGAGGCAGATACAGCATGTCGCCTTGACCGAGCAAAGCTTCCGCGCCCATTTGGTCGAGAATGGTGCGCGAATCGATTTTACTCGACACTTGAAATGCGATTCGCGTCGGGATGTTGGCTTTAATCAAACCGGTGATGACATCGACCGATGGTCGTTGCGTAGCCAGCAGCAAATGGATGCCGGAGGCGCGGGCTTTTTGCGCAAGACGGGCGATCAGTTGTTCCACTTTCTTTCCGGCAACCATCATGAGGTCGGCCAGTTCGTCGATGACCACGACAATCAACGGTAGCTCTTCCAGATATTCCGGTTCTTGTTCGGGGGTAATCAGGGGATTGGGTACCGGTTCTTCGGTTTTGGCGGCGTCGCGGATTTTCTGGTTGTAACCTGCGAGATTACGCACGCCCAATGCCGACATCAATTTATACCGGCGTTCCATTTCATTGACGCACCAGCGTAAGGCGCTGGCGGCCTCGCGCATATCGGTGACCACGGGTGTCAGCAAATGCGGAATGCCTTCGTATACCGACAACTCGAGCATTTTGGGATCGATCAGGATCAAGCGGGTTTGATCCGGCGTGGTTTTATAGATCAAACTCAAGATCACCGCGTTGATGGCAACCGATTTGCCGGAGCCAGTGGTGCCTGCGACCAGCGCGTGCGGCATTTTGGCCAGATCGGAGACCATCGGGCGGCCGCTGATGTCTTTACCCAATGCGATTGTCAGCGACGATGCGGAATCGGCATATACTTGGGAACTTAAAATCTCTTGCAGCCTGACAATCTCGCGTTTGGGATTGGGGATTTCCAGACCCATGCTGGTTTTACCCGGTATGGTTTCGACTACGCGGATACTGGCGACGGATAATGCGCGCGCCAGATCTTTTACCAAATTAATGACTTGATTGCCTTTGACGCCGACAGCCGGTTCGATTTCATAGCGGGTAATGACCGGGCCTGGGAAGGCCGCGACGACTTTGACATCGACGCCGAATTCTTTGAGTTTGCGTTCGATCAAACGGGATGTGAATTCCAGTGTTTCCTTGGACAGCATTTCAACGTTTTTTTCCGGCTCATCCAGCAAATGCAGCGGTGGTAACGGAGAGTCCGGCAAATCGGAGAATAGCGACGGCTGCTTTTCTTTGATGATACGTTGCGATTTGATGATGGTGGTTGTCGGTGGCTCGATATGCAGATGTGGAGTATTTTCCATGCGTTTTTTCTCGATTTCCACGGCTTTTTCACGCACATGCGCGGCGATGGCGCCGACGAATCGGTCTTGCCGGGTTTCCCAAGTGTTTCTGAGCAGAATGAGCAGATTCTCAACGCTTTCACCGATTTTTTCCACGAAGCGAACCCATGATAGGCCGGTAAATTGGCTGAAGCCGACGGCGATCAGAATCAATAATGTCAATGTTGCGCCAGTAAAGCCGAGTATTTGCGACAGATAGTGACTGGTGGTGCTGCCCAGCATACCGCCGGGCATGAGCGGCAATGAGATATTGAGCGAATAAAATCGTAACGATTCCAATCCGCTGCTGGCGGCAAGCAGCAATAAAAAACCACCCATCGATAAGAGCATTGAATGACGATCAAAGATTCCCGCTGCATCGATCCGTCGATAGCTCCAGGCAATGGCTGATAAAAAGAAAGCGACCCACCACCAGGCCGATGCGCCAAATAAAAACAACAATAGATCAGCCAGCCATGCGCCGACATGACCGCCGGCGTTTTGAATTTGGTCAGTCTCGCCACTGTGGGACCAGCCGGCATCGCCACGATCGTAGCTTATAAATATCAAAATCAGATAGAGTGCTGCGCCCATTAAAATCAGCAAGCCGGATTCGCGCAATAATCGGGCGACTTTGGGTGAGAAGTTGCGGCCGGTTGATTTCTTGGCCATTGGTTTGTTCAATAAACTCATGAGTATCTAAGCAGCGTAGCGGTGTCTGATTGATACACCGAATTATATAAGAGAATTTAATGTCATTCCTTTAAGGAAACCGATTAATTGCTCGTGCAGGCGATTTTCTGCGTTGAGTGGCGCTCAGAAAACTCGTCTATCCTGTTGACAAGTATTGTTCCTTGCGTTTCATTCGTCCGTATTTCATCTTGCTTGGCGAATGAATCAGTGTTTTCTGAATGTGTGATCAAACAGTTTTGTTTTTTTGTTGTAATGAAGAAGGCTTATTGAAAATTTTGAATCACAAAATGCCGGACGAAAGAGACTAATCAATACGTGATCGCGACAGAATTGCTGCAACGAGGGGTTTTTCCTTGAATGAAACGGACGGTAAAGTTGAAACCTGATTGCCACCGTTACGTTTCGAAATAAATAATGCATCTTCCGCGCGTTTACATAAATGCATTTGATCATCGGTTTCTTCCAGAGTGGCGATGCCGATACTTAGCAGAATTTTATTCTCTGCGTCTTTATCTATTCGCATGGATATTTTTTTTCGTATGGATTCACACACTTTTTTTGCCTCACTTAGTTCGGTTTCCGGGAACAGGATTGCAAAGACATTGATATCAATGCGGTAGAAGTGATCTGTAGCTCTGATGTTGGTGCGGATGTCGTTGGAAATCCGTTGAATATAATCATTTTTGTTGTGGTAGTTGTAGTTATCGCTGAATAATTTAAAAAGATCGATATCGACGATGGCGATCGATAAGTGACGATGGTAGCGCCTGCATCGAAGTATTTCGGCTTCCAATTCCGCATCGAAAGAATGTCGATTCTTGTATCCCGTAATCGGATCTGTCGGTACTTGATTCATTAACGAAGAGATATCGATATTGGATCGTTTAATGCGAGTGACCATAATGATGGTGGCAATGATCAATAACGTGGTAAGGCCTCGATTGATCAAAACAATGTGCATCGGTGACTCAATGCCTGGAGAAAGATAGAAGCCGGCTATTGTAAAAATAAGACAGAGAGCGGTGATGAAGTAGGAGAACCCGATACTGCCAATCCATAGGCTTGCAAAAATCACTAATACATAGGGTGCGCCGGCAGCGACGCCGAGAGGCAAATGCAAATCAATGATGAAAATAAAGAGCGTGGCTGCCAAAATAATCAAGCTATTCGCGTGGTCGGACCATTCGCGAAGAAAGATTTTTGCTGTTGTCGCTGTGAAGAAAGAATGATCACGCATGGTTTTAGTGCCTATAAGTAAAAATAGAATAGTGTTCTTTATTTTTACGGATCACAGATCCACTCTTTAAACGTCACGCTAAAGATGACAGTAAAGGATTATTACATATCTTTGATAACAATACTAAAATTCTTGAGTGCTAGGGAAGCCCTGATTTAATCAGGGTTTCCCTAAATTCGGTAAGAATCACGCTTCTTAGTACTTAAGTTTAATGATACGGGTTCCTGCAATTCGATCGTGTAAATACTGATGATCGCGATCAAACAATGCCCAGATAATTCCAATTCCGAATAAGAAGACACCCATCACAGCCAGCAAAAAACGGGTAATCGCTTGCTTTTTATTTAAACTTTTGCCATCCATCGTTACGACGCGCATCTTCCAAGTCTGCATTGCCAGGGTTTGTCCGCCATGAGTCCAGAACCAGGTAAAGTAGTATCCCATGACAGCGAGTAGATAAAACTGAAACAGCGGTCTGAAATAAACGGCTTGTGTATCTCTGAAAATAAAATGGAATAAGAAACTGGCAATAAACAGCACTGCCAGTAACAGTAGCAGTTCATAAATCAAGCAAATTGCGCGTCGCCAAAAACCAGGTGTGGGGTATGTCATGATTGGATTCGATCAATGGTATGCATTGAGGGTGTTGTTTAAATCGTTTGTGAAATAATAATGGAAAAAAGTCACGATGATGTTGGGTTTTGAGGTGCGCGCACAATGTCTCTGGTGATTGATAACTATTATCGTTTACGGTATTATAGCTAACCGGAAAATGATCTTGCTAAGTGCGAATTCTATAACAAAACGCAATGTTTGCAGTTTATCTCCGGAAATAAAATTACTGATTTCCGGTTTTTTTAAAATCAAGTTAATTAACAGCTTGCTTGGGTTTGTTATTCTGAAATGCAATCATTATCTCGGAAAAATATTGGGTATCTGGAGCAGCGGCGGCATTTTATCTCAGTACCCGGGTTATTTTTTGTATTGATTGTTCATGCTGCTTTATTTTATTTTTTGTGGAATCAGCGGTTGATTCCATCTCCCAATCAGACGCTAACTTTGTTTGCCGAATTGATTTCGGCACCGGTACCGATGGTTGCTCCCCAAACGCCATCCGAGCCGGCTCCGGTTAAATTGCAGCCAGCGAGAAAACCTATCGTCAAACCTAAACAAGAGCGGTTGGTTGCGAAATCCCCTGTGACTCCTAAGCAAGAGTACGTCGAGCCTGCTCCGCAGCCGGCTCCCGCCCCGGTTGCTGAGCCGGTCAACGAATCGCCGGTAGTGGTGGAAGCGCCACCAGCGCCGGTCAGTCCGGTTACATTAACTTCGGAATTATCTGTGTCTTGCCCAAAGCTTACCCCACCGACTTATCCAGCCATTTCCAGGCGAATGGGGGAAGAAGGCAAGCTGGTTTTGCGTGTGGAGCTGGATGAGAGGGGGCGCATTGACGATGCAAAAGTTATTAACAGCAGTGGTTATGAACGGTTGGATACCGCTGCGTTGGCTGCAGTAAAGGACTGGCAGTGCAATCCCTCGTTGCGTAACGGCCAACCGGTTCGGGCCATAGCCCTACAACCTTTTAATTTTGTATTGCAAGGAAATTAATTCATGGAACAAGGTCTCGGTTTTTCTAATTTTCTCGATCAGATCGACGGTGTCGGTATGAGCGTTCTGATACTGCTGTTGTCGCTGTCTGTTGCTAGCTGGTATCTAATCATTACAAAAAGTATTGCGAATCTTATTGCGACGCGTCGTGCCGAGGCTTTTTTGAAACATTTTTGGAATGTTGATTCTTTGCAAGTTGTGAATACTGAGTTGAAAGGTGCGCCCCCTGACAATGCTTTTGCCGAGCTTGCAAAATTGGCGATCGATGCCGCCGCGGACGCAAAAATTCACAGCTCTTACAAGCTGGCGGCGGCGGGTGGTACCAGTGAATTCCTGACGCGTACTTTACGGAACGGCATCGATCAAGAAGCGACTCGTGTTGAAAATGGACTAACGCTCATTGCATCGGCAGGCTCCGCCGCTCCTTATATTGGCTTGTTCGGCACGGTGTGGGGTATTTATCATGCGCTGATCCAAATTGGATTGTCTGGTCAAGGCACCTTGGATAAAGTCGCCGGTCCGGTCGGTGAGGCGCTTATTATGACCGCGCTTGGCCTTGCAGTCGCTATCCCGGCCGTACTTGCTTATAACGCATTTGTGCGCCGGAACCGGATATGGCTTGGTCGATTGGAGGCCTTTGCTCATGATTTGTTTACATTGGTTACCGTGGGTGATGAAAATCATCAAGGTTCTACTCCGGCGCCGGAAACGGTGCAATCATACCCTGCCGATACTGGTAACATCGTTGAGAGGGTACAATAATGGCATTCGGAAGCATGCAGGATAGTGGGCGTCAGGCTCCTATGGCAGAAATTAATGTCGTGCCATTGGTCGATGTGATGCTGGTTTTACTTATTATCTTTATCATTACCGCGCCGCTTTTGACGCATTCTGTCAAGATTGATCTGCCGAAGGCGGAAAATACTCCCAATATTACCCAGCCGGAACATGTTGAGTTGGCGATTCGTTCGGATGGTGAATTATTTTGGAATGGTGAACCGGTGTTGCTTGAGCAGCTCGCGTTACGTTTTTCCGCTAAGGTTGCTGAGGAACCAGCAACGGAATTGCATATTCGAGCTGACAAACTGGCGCACTATGAACATGTCGCGCGTGTTATGAGCCTTGCAGCCAAGGCTGGGATGACTAAAATTGGCTTTATCACGGACCCTTCTGAAAACTGAACGAGTAAATTTTGTTGCATTTATCGAATTTCTGAGTATAATTAAGAATCATTCTCATTAGTAATTGCGAATCAGCGAAAATTTCTCATTTTTTGTTTTGGGGTGTAGTGGATATGTATGTATGCATATGCAGAGGAGTTACGGAAAAGACCATTCGGGAAGCGGTTTTTCAAGGCGCCGATCGGATGAGGGATTTGAAAGAATGCCTTGGTGTTACTGAGCAATGCGGGATTTGCGCGTGCCATGCAAAACAAATTCTGGATCAGACATTGCTGGAGCGGCCGCAATCTATGAAGAATTTTCTTCCTGCATCTGCTTGCATGTGCGAGACGCCAGCTTAATAAACATAATAAGTAAGCAATAGTTCCTTGCTGTAACAAATGTTGAAATTTACTCCGATCTGACGATTTGCAATTTTTCCTATCCGGTAGCGCTGAATAAAAATATTTGTTTTCAAGTCTGGTTAAAAATTATAAAAAATGATTCAGCGCTCTAAAAAAATCCATGCCCCGATCGGGAGGATTTGTTTTGTAATATTAATTAGTCTTGGTAGTATTTTTCTTTTTCCTCCTAATTCCAGTTTGGCGGAATCGCCCAATACAGGGCTGTCTGCAGTACATTCCTATCATATTCAAGCAGGTCTTTTAGAAGACGCTCTTAAACAATTTTCCGAACAATCAGGGATTAAGCTTGCTTTTGATCCGGCATTGTTACAAGGGAAAGTAACGTTCGGATTGGAAGGTGCTTTTGAAGTTAAGCAAGCACTTGAGCGATTGCTTGAGAATTCTGGATTACAAGTCGTTCAGTTAGGCGAGAGACTTGCAATAACACCGATAACTGCTGCAAGCGATGCGGAGCAAGTGGTTACGCTACCTTCGATACAAATTTCAGCCAGCGCTACCAATCGCTATGCCGCAACCAGTACCAGTACCGCGACAAAAACCAACACGTTACTGCGCGATGTACCGCAGGCCATCACGGTAATTACGGGTGATTTAATCAAGGATCAATCAATTCGGAGTCTTGCGGATGCAGTCCGGTATGTTCCCGGTGTCGGTATTTCACAGGGTGAAGGCAACCGTGATGCGCTCGTTTTTCGTGGCAATCGTTCAACCGGAGACTTCTTCATTGACGGTCTCCGTGACGATGCCGAATTTTATCGTGATCTTTATAACATCGAACGCGTGGAGGTGCTCAAGGGTGCTAACGGTATGATTTTTGGTCGAGGCGGTTCAGGCGGTGTGGTCAATCGCGTCACCAAAGAGGCCAATTGGAATCCGGTCAGAGATTTTTCGTTTCAGGGCGGTTCGTTCAATCAGAAAAGAATGACGGGTGATGTCGGCTATGTCATTAACGATATTGCTGCGGTTCGTTTGAATGCTTTATATGAAGACGCCGGAAGTTTTCGTGACGGTGTCAACATGGAGCGGTTGGGGATTTCTCCAACAGTTACTATCAAGCCAACCAACCGGACTAAAGTGATCCTGAATATGGAACGCTTTCATGATGATCGTACGGCCGATCGCGGGATTACATCGGTATCGGGAAGAACCGGACAAGTGACCGGTCCGGTCGATGTCGGCCGTTCGCAATTTTTCGGAGATCCGCGGCGTAGTAATGCGAATATCGACGTATTATCGTTCGGTTCCTTCATTGAGCATAAGTTCGATTCGGGCTTTACGCTGCAAAACCGCACGCTTTACACGGCCTATGACAAGTTCTATCAAAATGTATTTGCGAGTGGCGGTCTTAATCTGTTGACCGGATTGTTGCCGATCAGTGCTTATAACAACATGACGACACGCGATAATGTTTTCAATCAAACCAATTTACTTTACTCACTCAATACCGGTCCGATAGCGCACACTCTTTTAGCCGGAGTTGAGGTTGGGCGGCAGGAAACCCATAATCGCCGTGAAACCGGTTTGTTCAATAATAACGTTTCCAGCACTAACATTTTTGTGCCGATCAGTAATCCTGTTACGAATATACCGATTACTTTCCGTAACCGGGACGGGGGCGGCGATCTCGATGCGTTGAATCGCAGCATTGTGGATGTAACCTCGTTGTATATTCAGGATCAGATCGAAATACTGCCGCAGCTTCAAGTGGTCGCAGGGGTGCGTTACGATATGTTCGAAGTCGATTTTCAGCAAAAGAACGGTCCGCAGGATCATTTAAAGACGCGGGATGATTTGATTGCTCCACGTTTTGGGGTGATTTATAAACCGATTGAGCCACTTTCGTTTTATGGCAGCTATAGCCGAGCCTATGTGCCTCGTGCGGGGGATCAACTGACCGCATTGAATGTTACGGTGGAAACATTGAAGCCGGAAAAATTTACGACGCTTGAAGCGGGCATAAAATGGGACATTCGACCGGATCTGGCGTTCACGGGCGCAGTTTATCAACTGGATCGCACCAACGTCATCAATTCCGTTGTGGGTGGGCAAACCTTTCTGACCAAAGGGCAACGCACCGAAGGTGTTGAAATCAGTCTGGCCGGTCAGCTTACCTCCAATTGGAGCGTAATGGGCGGTTACGCTTACCAAACCGGTGAAATTACCAGTGATATTCTGGGGGTCGCGAGTAAAGGAGCTACGGTCGCGGAGCTTCCGAAACACATGTTTTCAATGTGGAGCCGTTACGATATTACACCCCGTATCGGCGCTGCGTTTGGCGTGATACACCGTGACAATATGTATGCTTCTCTGACCAATCGCGTCAGTTTGCCGAGTTTCACCCGTGTGGATGCCGCGGTCTTTGCGCAATTTTCCAAGAGTTTCAGAGGTCAGCTAAATATTGAGAATCTGTTTGATACCAAGTATTTTGCTTCGGCGCAAAACGATTTTAATATCACACCGGGATCTCCCATCGCGGTCAGAGCCAGCTTGATCGCAAATTTCTAAAGATTTGTAAAATAAGTAAAAGAATTTTTATTTGAAATTATTAATAAGAATCATTATTATTAGCATTAGCATTAGCGTTCATGTTTATTTTTTATAAGGAGTTTAAATAATGTTGGTGTTGAAGAGACTCGGTCGATCATTGATTAAATTAATGATGGTGAGTTTATGTATGTTCGTGGTTTATGTTAGCCAAGCAACAGCAGCAGCGAATGTTGCAACGATCGAATCGGCTGTGACTGCTTTTAAAACGATTGGCACGCTGCGCAGAGAGTTTCCGATTAATGGCGATGCAGTTGCAGTCGCCTATACAGGAGCTTTGCAAACATTAACGCAAGAGATCGATACGGCCAATTCGCTGACTTTGGATAGCGATGTTCTGGCGGCGATAGATGATCTCATTCAGGATCGCGAACCCAGATTGGCGGCACAAACCATCGATAAGACACTACAACGTGTGTTTTACCAAAGTATTTGGAACCGTATCTCCGCAATCCGGGATCAGTTTAGTACCGCGACAGCCGCTGCGTTAGTTGCGATGCTGGACGAGTCGGTGGCGGCATTTCAAGCGATTTCAGCGACAGTCGCCAGGGAAAACCAAGTACTGACGGCGGATAGGCAAGAATTAACGGCAGGGAGCAATCCCGGCCTGGACGCTGAAGTCAACGATTTCTTTTCCAAAGTAAGGACGGCGCTGAACAAAAGCAATCCCGAAGAAGATTTCAATACCGTTCAGGTTGCCAGATACGGTGTCCGGATGTCGCTTGCCCGTGCTTATTACATCGGCGTGTTACGTGAGGTGGGCGAAGTTCTGGAGAATCGTACGGTCGATCCCGATGAAGCGCGTATTGAGCAAAAAGAAGGTGAAATCTTTTATCGGATCATCGAGCCATTGGTCGCGAGAGGTAATCCAGTCGGTAGCTTGATAATAAAATCGCAGCTGACGGGTAATCTTTCCAAGGTGGTTGCTGATGAAATTGTCAGTGAGCTTGGCAAAGGCTTTATTCCTCGAGTAATTGGCGAATTGAATGGTCAAGCGAGCGCGATTACATCGAATGATCGTGCGCAGGCATTGGCGGAAGCTGCCGGCGCCAAGTATTTCGCCAGGATTCTTTTACCGGATTTGGAATTACGGATAGGTGTTACGGAACGTAATAATCTGGAACAAGAACTGGAAAACTTGTTGACCGCCAGTGACGAATTGAATGCGACTGAATCCGAGCAAGCGCGTGATGCGATTACTGCAATCTTGACGAAGTACGAGAATCAACTCAACCGTGCTACCTATGAGATCGCTCAGCATACCGCCATCATCGATAATGCTGTTGCAAATTTTCTGACGGTTGGTGATTTGAGAAGCAAGAGCCCGATCGATGTTGACGCTATCGCTGCAAACTATGCCGGAGATTTACAACAGCTCACGAAAATTGTCGATCAAATCTATGGTACAACGATCGATCAGGATGTTTCGAATGCCATCAATCAGGCAAGAAGCGGCAGTCAACTTGCGCAAGCTCTTCAAATAATTGATAAATCATTACAAAGAGTATTTGCCTTGGTCGTCTATAACCGTGTGACGCTGGTAGCTGAGCAATTTACGGATTTATCGGCGGATGCGTTGGCTCTCGAATGGGATCGAGCGTATTCGGCATATACTGCGATTGCCGGGACTGCAAACCGGCCAGAAAAAATGCTGGCAGCGGATAAAAAATCCATCACGACCGGGACTGATCCGGATTTGGATTATCAAATTGTTTCCGCATTCGCTCGAGGTAAACAAGCGTTCACCAAAGAAAATGCCGATGATCGATTAGCTTTGGCTTTGGCGCGCGAGAACATTGTTATTCCATTGGTAAGAAGTTTTCTAATCGGTGTGTTGCGCGAGGTTGAAGGCATTATTACCAATCGTGACGCGGATATCGATAAAGCCAAGGAGCAACAGGTTGAAGGTGAATATTTCTTCCGCACGGTGGATGCCTTCATATCGCCAGACAATCCTTCAGGCAGCGGCCGTATCCATGCGCAATTTACGGGAGATGTGACCAACGTCGTTGCCGATACGATCGTCAGTGATATCAGTAAAGGAATTTTAGGGCAGATTAAAAGAAGTATGAGTCAGGTCGAAGCAAACTTCCTTTCTGATAAGGATCAAGCGTTACTGGCGGTTGAACGATTATCGCTCTACACGGGGATTTTTGCTGCGGATCTTCAGCTACGTTTGAATGTGCTTCAACGCGCCAAATTGGAAAATGCAATCAGAGATTTGCGAGAAGCGGTTCGGACCGAAGATACCGATCGAGCGGTTGCATTGCGATCCATTTTGATGCAAGTAATTACTGAGTATGAAAGCAAGTTAAGTTAGGAGCGTGTTTTAAGAGCCTTGCAGTCAAGCCCTTCTGCAAGGCTCGCTCCACCACTCACCAGCGTGGAGTATCTTAACTAAAGTTAATCAAATCATTATTCCCATAGCCAGCCACGGTTTTCCTTATCCGTTAGCCAGCCATCGCTAAAACGCGTGCGCGAATGTGTCACGATTGCACGGAATCATTATCGTTATTGCGATCAGCGGGTAATCTTACAGATAGGAGATCATTTTCAATGATGCAGAGAAAAATTTACTGCGTTGTGTTGGTTGTCATGTGGCTGGGATGGTTCAATACCGCCTTTGCTGATCGTGTTTACTGGATCGCAGCCGATGAGCAGCAGTGGGATTATGCACCAACATTTCCGTTGAATCCGATGAGCGGAAATGAATTCACACCGGAACAACGTGTATTTGTCGAACACGGGATCGGCAGGCGTTATCTGAAATCGGTTTATCGTGAATATACCGAAGGATTTAGTGTACTGAAACCTCGCGTGGTCGGAGAACAGCACCTCGGTATCCTGGGACCGGTCATTCGTGCAGCAGTGGGCGACAAGATCATCGTACATTTTAAGAACAATACCCGTTATGCCGCCAGCATTCATCCGCATGGCGTGTCGTATACCATGGCATATGAAGGAGCATCGCATTCGCAAGCAGCCGGCAACGAGCACAAACCGGATGGCGTAGTAGCGCCAGGTGGCACCTATACCTATGTTTGGGATGTGCCCGAACGAGCTGGGCCGGGACCAAACGATCCGTCGTCGATTGCCTGGATTTACCATAGCCATGTTGATGAAGCTGCCGATACCAACGCTGGTTTGATCGGTGCGATCATTATCACCAAGAAAGGATTCGAAAATGCGGATCGCACGCCGGTTGATGTTGATCGTGAATTCGTTTCTTTGTTTACCGTGTTCGATGAAAATGCCAGTTTACATTTGCAAAGCAATTTGACAGCTTGTACCGGCTTGTGTGATCCGGACGATGAAGAATTTCAGGAAAGTAATTTGATGCATGGCATCAACGGCCTGGTTTACGGTAATAATCATGGTTATTCCATGCGCAAAGGTGAACGTGTGCGCTGGTACATTTTGGGCATGGGTACGGAAGTCGATTTGCATTCCCCGCATTGGCACGGTGCTACGCTATTGCACAACGGCAATCGGCTGGATGTGACCGAAGTGCTGCCTGCCGCGACCAAAACGCTCGATATGCAGCCTGATGTTCGTGGCCGCTGGATGTATCATTGTCACGTCAATGATCACATCAATGCCGGCATGATGACAAACTTCATCGTTCAATAACGAATATTGATTACTGGCATATTAGCAATGAAATAATGGCCGGTCATGATAGATACGTGATCGGCCATTTTTGTGAAGAAAAACTAAAGGAGAAGAAAGAAACTACAAATTGAAAACGATCATGTCAGCGGTAATCGAGCTAAGGTCTCCGCCGATAATGATCAGTTCGATGGTGGCAACGCCTCCCAGAAATTCAACCACATAGCCATTAGAGCCACTTGGCGGTTGAATATTCGTGATGTATGAAAGCAGTTCCGGTACCGAATTGATTCCAAGTGTTTGTGAGTCAAAAAATAACTGATCTTCACCAATCGTGAAATCCGAAATCTCAAATTGCCCGGCGCCATAAAAACCGAAAGTATCGTTGCCGGCACCGCCATTCAATCGGTCATAATCATCCGAAGAACCGCCCACGCGCAGTATGTCGTCACCGGCTTCGCCAAAAAGTTTATCAGTGCCTTCCTGTCCGTCGAGATCATCGTTGCCGTCACCGCCTTTCAACGTGTCGTTGCCACTTCCGCCTCTCAGCGTGTCGTTGCCGCCTTCTCCCTCAAGCTCGTCATGTCCCGTGCCGCCGGTAAGAATATTGTCCGCGTCGTCGCCGATAATGAGCAAGTCGTTTTCGCCGAACCCTGCGGATCCGAGCCCCATGAATGGAATGCCATCAATAAATTTGATGGCGCCGGAACCTAGATTCGGGCGAGGTGTACTAGTAATCGCCATAATATTGTCTCCTGCACTGATGCATTAAAAATGATATTACTCTCACATTATTGATAGAAATAGTAATGAGAATTATTCCTATTATAGTAAGAAGCAATTAAAATGCAATACTTTTTATCAATTGTTTTTCTGATTGATTGTCTTCACAATGCGTTAGATTAAGTAAACTTAACAAAATAATAAGTGATATTAAGTTATGAGTGTGGATGGATTGTTGTTAAAAGCGCGGGATTTAATTGCGGCAGGGAAGCTAAACGACGCGGATGCCATTTTGGAGCCTTTGAAAAGTGAGCAACCACTATCGCAAGATGTTGCAAGGCTGTGGTGTTCGGTGGCGATGCGTACAAACCGTGCGGTTGAAGCGCTTGCATGCGCCGCCCGGATTTATGCGCATGTTGATGGTGATTTTTATAAGGCGCACTGGGCGCATGTGCTTGGCACAGCAAGCTTCATATTACTGGATCTGCCTTCGGCGCAAACACATTTCAGCCGTTCGTTGAATCATCTGATGGCATTGTCTAAATCCGGCAAAGTTCCACCTCAAAAGAAAGAAACCCAAACACCTCAATCGGGTGGCAATGTTTTTCTCTCCGGAGAAGCGGAAGCATTGCTATGGGAAACCTGCGCGCAATTAGCCAAGCATGGCATACACGCTTTTCCTTATGCCGGAACGTTGTTAGGGTTGACTCGCAACGGCCGTTTGCTGGAATACGATAAAGATCTCGATATCGCGGTATGGATGGAATCCTGGAAAGCATGCTGTGCGGAACTGGAGCGCGCGGGGTGGGTACGTTCGTCCATGCGCATCGATTATGCCAATTACCGCGACTATATTCATCCGAAATTGGGGATTACGCTCGACGTATGCGGTTTGCGCGGAGACAACAGCCAGCAGATCACCGGTGGTTTTGAATTGCCGGATTACCCGCTTGAATATCAGCGGATATCGGTTTTTCCGTCGTTTGATCTGATCCAGCGTGAAACGGCATTCGGCTCATGCTGGTATCCCAGGCAACCCGAAATAATCCTGAGTGCTTTTTACGGTGACTGGCGCACACCGAATCCTCACTGGGATACCGTTATCTCCGCGAAAAATTTGAAAAATTTCTCATTATTGGTCCGCTGTTATGCCTATCACCGGTTAGCGCAGAGTTGGCTATTAGGCGATTTATCAAAAGCTTGGTGTTACGCGCATCAGATTATACTGAAAGACCCCGACGACACCATCGCACTGCGCAGCCGGCAGTGGCTGGAACGCGCGCTCAACCGCTTAAGCCGCCCGATTCCCGATTGGCCCAGCCAGCAAAAACAAAAACGGGTATACACGCGCATGGTTGCGGATTTGTTTCACGAAGGTCATGCAAACTTCTTAAAAGCCGCGCGCGACTTGGGTACGCATCTTACGGTATGCGTGGTATCGGATCAGCGCGTGGTGGAAAATAAAGGCAAACTGCCGGTCATGAATCAAGCCGAACGCGCCGCGGTCGTAGCCGCCTGTAAACACGTCGACGCAGTCTTGACCGAAACGCCTGCCAGCGTAACCCCGGAGTACATGCAACAGCATGGCTTTGATATTTACACGTTCGCCTGCGCCTCCGAACAAGAGCGCCAGGAAAAACTCAAACTCTGCGCATCGCTACCGGCTGAAATGATTCAGGAATTACCTTATACGTCGGGTATATCGACTTCCGATCTGGTGATGCGGATTTTGGATGGTGTCGGGAGTAAGGAAGCTGGTTTAACGCATCGCTCTTGAAGCATAATTGCAGTATCAGCAAACCGGTATAAACCTCCGGGATTTTCGTTGCATTCTGTCACTATGTTCCTAGAATGATTTTTTCTAGAGCTTTGTGAGTTTTCCGGTCTTTTAGCAAAGAAGAAAGCATTTTGCGCACATTTTCAAAATCCAAACTTCTGGCGTTGCGGCAATGTCCGAAAAAGTTGTGGCTGGAAGTTCATCGCCCTGATTTATTGGAGTATTCCACTGAAACAGACGCTCGCTTACAGATAGGGCGTCAAGTCGGCGAGATTGCCCGGCGTATCTATGATCGTGACGGAAATGGCGTGCTGATTGACGT
>NZ_JAHBZY010000028.1 GCF_019635155.1 Nitrosomonas sp.
GGTCGATGGTGATGGTTTACCTGCTGAGTTTGAAATCACCGGTGGCGAAGTCAATGACTGTTCTGCAGCACCGCAGTTAATTGCCAAATTACCGATTGTAGCGGATAAGGGTTATGACAGTGAGTTTATACGTGATCAGATAGTAAAGAAAGGAACCAAAGCTGTGATACCAAGGAAGTGCAATTCGACAAAGGGTAACACAGACATGGATTGGGGATTGTATCGATACCGGCATTTGGTAGAAAACGTCTTTGCCCGGATAAAACAGTACCGGACAGTGGCTACGCGATATGGCAGACTGGAGAGAAATTTTGAGAGTATGGTTGCCATGGCATGCGGGTATCTGTGGTTACCTATGTGAAATGTCAACAGGCCCTAGATATGCAGGTTTATATTTTTGAATCACCTTCCTTCTCCTTTACACATAGTTTAATGTGCTCGTCAAGAAGGAACAATTCCAAGCAAAGTGGTTGTCAGCCCGTTAGATAACTTATAAGGCCATTTGAAATGGCCATTCGTAACAAACGATTTGATTTTGCTGCACTTCTATGAAGAAATTTTCTCCCGAAGTCATTACCAAGCGATTAGCGCAGCTTCCTAACCCGGTTTACGCCGACGATCTGCCGGTCAATCTTCGCCGGGAAGAAATCAAGCAAGCGATTGAAAATCATCAAATCGTGATCATTTGCGGCGAAACCGGTTCGGGCAAGACCACGCAAATCCCTAAAATTTGCCTGGAACTCAAACGCGGTGTGCACGGTTTGATCGGGCATACGCAGCCGCGGCGGATTGCGGCGCGCACGGTGGCGGGGCGGATTGCGGCGGAATTGAACAGCCGACTGGGGCAAGTGGTCGGTTACAAGGTGCGGTTTACCGACAAAATCAGCGCGGATTCCTATATCAAATTGATGACCGACGGAATTCTGCTGGCTGAGACGCAGAGCGATCCATGGTTACAGGCTTACGATACCTTGATTATCGACGAGGCGCACGAGCGCAGCCTGAATATCGATTTCTTGCTTGGTTACCTCAAGCAACTGCTGCCGAAACGACCGGATTTGAAACTGATCGTGACGTCGGCGACTATCGATGCGCAGCGCTTTTCCCGGCATTTTAACGATGCGCCGGTGATCGAAGTCAGCGGGCGGTTGTATCCGGTCGAGATCCATTACCGTGCACCGCTGGCCGATGATGACGACGACAGCAGTGGCGATACGCAACAAGCCATTATCCATGCGGTTGAGGAACTGCATGCTTTGGGATCGGGCGATATCCTGATATTTCTGCCGGGTGAGCGCGAGATTCGGGAAACCGCTGAAACTTTGCGTAAACATTCGTTTCACCGCTTTCATTCGAATATCGAAATCCTGCCGTTGTTCGCCCGGTTGTCGGTCGCGGAGCAGGAACGGGTCTTTCAGCCGGACGGTGTGCGCCGCATCGTGTTGGCGACCAACGTCGCGGAAACGTCATTGACCGTTCCAGGGATTCATTATGTGATCGATGTCGGTCTGGCACGGATCAATCGCTACAGCTACCGCAACAAGGTCGAACAATTGCTGGTGGAGAAAATCTCGCGCGCGTCGGCGAATCAAAGAGCAGGGCGCTGCGGCCGGGTCGCGAACGGCGTGTGCATCCGCTTGTATTCCGAACAGGATTTTCAGAGCAGGCCGGAGTTTACCGATCCGGAAATTTTGCGCTCGTCGTTGGCGGCAGTGATTTTACGTATGAAATCGCTGAAAATCGGCGATGTCGAGAATTTTCCGTTTCTGGAGCCGCCGTCACCGAGAATGATCGCCGACGGTTATCAGCTGCTCGCGGAACTCGGCGCAGTCGACGACAATCGCAATCTGACTGCAATCGGCTGGCGCTTGGCTAAATTTCCGATCGACCCGAAGATTGCCCGCATGATTTTGGCGGCAAAACAGGAGAATTGCCTGCACGAAATCCTGATCATCGCGTCGGCGCTGAGCGTTCAAGATCCGCGCGACCGGCCGTTCGAGTACCAGACTGCTGCGGATGAAGCGCATCGCCGTTTTCAAGATGAACGTTCGGATTTTATGGCGTATTTGAAATTATGGGATTTCTTCGACGATTTGCTGAAACATAAGAAATCCAATAAGAAACTGCTGGCGCAATGCCGCGAGCGTTTTCTGTCGTATCGCCGCTTACGTGAGTGGCGCGAGATTCACGGGCAATTGCATGTGCTGATGACGGAAATGGGTTTCAGGCCTAATGAAGCTCAGGCGAACTACGACGAGATTCATCGCGCATTGTTACCCGGCTTGCTTGGCAATATCGGTTTCAAAACCGAGAAGGAAGGTGAATATCTGGGCGCGCGCGGCATTAAGCTGACGATTTTTCCCGGTTCGGTGTTGAAAAAAGGCAAGGCTAAATGGGTGGTGGCGGCGGAATTGGTTGAGACTGCCAAGCTATATGCGCGTTGCGCAGCGAAAATCGACCCGGCCTGGTTGGAACGAATAGCCGGTAATTTGTGCAAGCGGCATTATTTCGATCCGCATTGGGAAAAGAAGCGCGCGCAAGTCGTCGCTTTTGAGCAGGTCACGTTGTACGGTTTGATCATCGTGCCAAAGCGGTCCGTTCACTATGGACCGATCCATCCGAAGGAAGCGCGCGAGATTTTTATCCGTGCGGCACTGACTGCAGGGGAATACGTCACGGAAGCGCCATTTTTTCTGCACAATCAAGCGTTGATTCAGGAAATCGAAGAACTGGAGCATAAAACACGGCGGCAGGACGTGCTGGTCGACGAACAGGAAATTTTTGCGTTTTACGATGCGATTATTCCGCAGGGCATCACGAACGGTGCGGGATTTGAGAAATGGCGCAAGCAGGCGGAGCAGCAGAATCCGCAATTGCTGTATTTAAAGCGGGAATTGCTGATGCGGCATGAAGCCGGGCATGTAACCGAGGTGCAATTTCCCGAAGCGATGATGTTGCCGGACGGCAGTGAACTGGCGCTTTCGTATCGCTTCGAACCCGGTCATGTGCTCGACGGCGTGACGGTGATGGTTTCGCTGCCGTTCCTGAACCGCCTGGAAGCGAAACAACTCGATTACCTGGTACCGGGATTGATCCGCGAGAAAATCACCTGGTATTTGAAAGCATTGCCGAAGCAATTCCGGCGGATGCTGGTGCCGTTGCCCGAATCGGTGACGGAATTTTTGGCGGGCCATTCAAATGCTGTACACCCATTACCGCTGGTTGATGCGTTGCAGCAATACATTCTCAGGAAAACGACGCTGACGGTGCCGACGGAAACGTGGCCAATCAGCGAGATACCATTGCATTTGCGGATGAATATCCGCGTGATTGACGATGCCGGTGAGGAATTGGCGATGAGCCGCGATCTTGCCGGGCTGCAGCGGCAGCTTGGCCAGGCTGCGCAACAATCGTTTGTGAAACGCGACTCCGCCGACGAAAAAATTGCGATCGAGCGCGAGCGGATTGCGCAGTGGGATTTTGGCGATTTGCCGATGGAAATTGCGTTCATGCGCAACGGTCAACCGATGACGGGCTATCCGGCGCTCATCGATCAAACTGAGAGTGTCGCGATTCGCTTGTTCGATACGCGGGAAGCGGCAGATCATGCGATGCGCCCGGGTGTACGGCGGCTATTAAGCCTGATGTTGAAAGAACAAATCAAACAATTGGACAAGAGCCTGCCTGGTTTAAAACAAGCCAGCATGCAACTGGCGAGCCGCATGACTCCGGGCGATTTGAAGCAAGATATGTTGAATGCCATTCTCGATCGGGCATTGCTCAGCGACGATCCTCTGCCACGTAACGAAAGCGAGTTTGACGCGCAGTGCCAGCGTGCCAGAAACCGCCTGCCGGAAGTATCCTCGGCATTGGCAAAACTCCTGCAGCAAATCGGCGTCGAGTATCAAACATTGACGGCGCGTTTAGCGGCGGTTCGCAATGAACGCGTGAAATCGGATCTAAAAGAACAACTCGATCATTTGCTCTACCCTGGTTTTCTGACTAATAATGAATGGAAGCGATTGCAACACTTGCCGCGCTATTTGAAAGGTATGACGGTGCGTTTGGATAAGCTTTCCGCGAATCCGGAGCGGGATCAGCGCACCAGTGCCGAAGTGGCGCCATTCTGGCAACAATATTTGCAACGGCTCGAAAAGCACCGGAAAATCGGCGTGAATGATGGCAATTTGGAAGAATTCCGCTGGCAAATCGAGGAATTGCGCGTGTCGCTATTCGCGCAGGAATTGAAAACACCGTCTCCGGTATCGCCCAAACGGTTGCAGAAACTTTGGGACACTGTACGGCCATAAAAAACAGAGGCCGTGGCCCTGTTTGTTGTTTGTACTATTATTGCCAGCGTGATTAGGCCGCAGCCACTTTGCGGCGGCTTGCCGTGAAGCCCAGCAAGCCTAAACCGGTGAGTAACATCGCATAGGTCCCAGGTTCCGGAACGGCTGAAACGCCTTCAGCGGTAACGCTATTCAATCCCCGGCCTTCATCGGTTAATCCTTGGAGGGAACCGGTGTAATCAAAGGTCAATACAGGTGAAATTGACAAGGACCGAAACGTAAATTTATATGTTTCGTTTCTTGCGTTCCATCCACTTTGCATTTCCTCTTATTTGGTGGATGAATCAGCGTTTTCCTGGAAGCGGCTTTTATTACACCAATGATTCTGAAGAAATTCCTCGCTTAGGTTAAAATACGGACTATTTTCTTCTTGCCGCCCGCTGCTTGTTGGTGGCGGTAAGTCCGGGTCGAAATAAACAAGTTCTCATAATGAAGGAAGCCACATGAAATACCAAACCGATGATCTGCGCATTGTCGGCGTGCATGAACTCACACCGCCGGTGGAGCTGCACCGCGAATATCCAATGACGGAAATTGCGACTGAAACCGTTTATTCGGCGCGGCAAAGCATTCATCAGATTTTGCACGGCGAAGACGATCGCTTGCAGGTGGTGGTCGGGCCATGCTCAATTCACGATGTCGATGCGGCTTTGGAATATGCGGCGCGGCTGAAGCATTTGCGCGAAGTGCTTAAATCGCAATTGCATATCGTGATGCGCGTGTATTTTGAAAAGCCGCGCACGACCATTGGCTGGAAAGGGTTGATCAATGATCCGGATTTGGATAATAGTTTCCATATCAACAAAGGTTTAAGAATGGCGCGGCGGTTGTTGCTGGATTTGAATACCATCGGTATGCCATCGGCGACCGAATATTTGGATTTGATCAGCCCGCAGTATTTATCCGACCTGATCAGTTGGGCGGCGATTGGTGCTCGCACCACCGAAAGTCAAGGTCATCGCGAATTGGCTTCCGGCGTGTCTTGTCCGATCGGTTTTAAAAATGGCACCTACGGCAATCTGAATATTGCCATTGATGCCATTGCCGCAGCTTCGCGTCCGCATCATTTCCTGTCGGTTACCAAAGAAGGGCATACCGCGATTTTTGCCACTAAGGGCAATGAGGATTGCCACATTATTTTGCGCGGTGGTAAAAAGCCGAATTATGATGCCGCCAGTGTCGAATCGGCGACTGAAGAATTGACTAAAGCCAAACTGCCGCCGCACTTGATGATTGATTTCAGTCATGCCAACAGCCACAAGGATTACCGCCGCCAAGCGGAAGTCGCGGCTAATGTGGCCGAGCAAATTGCTGCTGGAAATCGTGCGATTTGCGGCGTGATGATCGAGAGTCATCTGGTCGAAGGCAATCAAAGAGCTGATGGTAAAAAACGCGAAGAGTTGGTTTACGGGCAAAGCATTACCGATGGCTGCATCGGTTTCGAAACCACCGAGCAGGTATTGCAACAACTGGCCAAGGCGGTCGAAAAGCGCCGGAAAAGAAAATAAACCGCTCAGTTCTTGATTGTTAATCCTTGATGCAGTGACAAGCGATAAGCACTCAGCGCAGGAATCAATCCCAGCAGGAAGGTGCTGGCGATGATGATGCCGAGATGAGCGATGATCGGGTCATTGATAACCAGGTGGTTAATGAAAATACCGAAATTTTCAGCCAGATAGGTTTTGGAAAAATGGAGCGTCGCTGTTAATAAGAAAATCGCCAGGATGATGGCGGCAGATACGATCAACAAAGCTTCTATCTGAATAAGCAGGAAAATAAACAGCGAACTTGCGCCGATCGCGCGCATTACTGCAATTTCGCGTTGTCTTTCGCGAATCGATGACAACAGCATGGTGCTCAATCCCAACAGCGCCGAGAACAATACCAGGTAAGAGATCAATTGCAGCGTGTTTTCCATCGTCCGCATCATTTCCCATAGTTCCATCAACGTTACGCCGGGAAGAATCGCCAGCAACGGTTCTTTGGCGTATTGATTGATTTGGCGTTGCATCTGGAAAATCGCCATTTTAGACTGTAGCCCTATCATGAACGCAGTGATGCTTTTCGGCGTGAGATCACGCTTTTCTATATCATCGCCGGCAATCTGCTTACCTGGAATTTTTACACCATCCCGCCAATTGAGGTGGATCGCTTCCATCCCTTGTAGGCTAACGTATAACGCTTGATCGGCGGGGGTGCCGGTCGGCCTGAGAATCCCTGTGACAGTGAAGGGTCTGTCATCATGCAAACTGAAACTGACTTGCCCGAGTCCATGGGCTAACACGATGGTGTCGTGTAAACGGTAATTGAGCTTTCTGGCGACATCGGCGCCGAGCACGACATCGAACACTTTCGCGAATGCCCGGCCTTCGGAAAAATCCAGTTTGGCGTTCTCTCCGAAGCGGAATCGCTCGAAAAAATCATGGGTAGTTCCGACCACGCGGAAGCCACGATGCGAATCGCCTAATGAGATCGGAATGGTCCACGCCACTTTGGGGTCATCCGCAAATTGGCGGTAGCTGTGCCACGAAATATTATTGGTCGGGTTGCCGATACGAAATACCGAATACAGCAGTAAGTTGAGTTGACCGGTGCGGGCGCCGACGATCAAATCGACACCGGAAACCGTTTTGCTGAAACTTTCTTTGGCTTCGAAGCGGATATGTTCGACTCCGAGTAATACAAACGTACTGATCGCAACGGAAAGCAATGTCAATAAGACGGTATATTGCCGGTTGCGTAAACTGCGCCATGCGATCTTAGCAAGCATGAATCGCGGTTCCCGTGTGATTGAGGGTGGTCAGGTCAACAATTCGCTGGAAATGTTGCGCCAATGAAGTGTCATGGCTGACAAAAATCAATGTGCTTCGTTGATTCCGGCAGACATTGGTCAAGAGTTGCATGAAAGCAGCGCGGGCATCATTGTCCAATGCCGAAGTCGGCTCGTCGGCAATCAGAATTTCCGGAGAATTGATGAGCGCCCGGGCAATCGCAACCCGTTGTTGTTGGCCGACGCTCAATGCATTGGTTTGTTTGTTTAGTATCGAACGGTCCAATCCCAATGCAGCAAACAATTGCAATGTTTTCTGTTCGATCTTCGTATTTTCTTTGTTACCGAAATAAGCGGCCAAACGGACATTGTCGAATACATTCAAATAAGGAATCAGGTTGAATTGTTGGAACACAATGCCAATACGACGGGCTCTGAAGCGATCCCGTTGGCGGGTTGAGAGTGCGCTTAGATTTTGACCCAGGATTTCAATGCTGCCTTGGGCCGTTGTCAAAATTCCCGCCAGCAGATTTAACAAAGTCGATTTTCCTGATCCGGAAGGTCCATGCAGAAAAATTCGCTCGCCTTGCCGAATTTGCCAATACGGAATGTCGAGTATCGCCGCTGAATTCTTTCCGGGGTAGGAAAAAACTAACCGGCTAATTTTTATCGCGTCGGGTGATTGCGTTGCAGCCGCTTCCAATGGGGTTTCCGGAGAGATGAACGTCAACAAAACCTCCTTCCTGATTTTTCTTGGCCTGTACCCGGATGATATACTGCACCGTATGATTACAACAGTACTTTTTCGCAAATTGCGCGATTCAATCGATAACCGGCTGGCCTTTGTCAGCATCACGGCCATGCTGTTGGCGATCAGTTTTTACTGTGCTGATTCGACCGCGCAATCCAATTCACATAATCTGTTAAAGCAGCAACCATCCGGAGCGGTGCCGTACCGGACCATCGAATGGGTGGATCTGATGCCGAAGGATGATTTGGAAGCATTGTTGAATCCGCCGGATTACCTTGATGACATCGAGGATGGTTCCGAGCAAGACCGGCTTAATACGCAATTTAAGCTTGCAGCGCCGCAAGCCGGAGACGATCGTTATCAGCAGGCTCTTAAATCCACGCGGATTATGCCGGAATTCGATCAGCAAAGAATCCGGATACCGGGTTATATCGTGCCGCTGGAGTTTGGCAAGAATCAATTGGTGACGCGCTTTTTTCTGGTGCCGTATTTCGGTGCTTGCATCCATGTGCCACCGCCGCCGCCCAATCAAATCATTTACGGTGTTTATGATAAGGGGTTCAAGCTCAATCATTTGCAAGAAGCTTTCTGGCTGACGGGCTTGCTAAGGACAACACTAACCGAAAACGATGTCGCGACCTCCGCTTATACGTTACAAGTGGCGGATATCAAACCTTATACCGAATAACCTGCGCAGCTTACTTTATTGTCAGGCTATTGGTTGCCGGTGTGAGCGTCTTCATGCCTTGTGACCGGCTGGTAATCCATTGCGCCTTGATTTGTTGAATTCCCGGGAAAACAGCGAACAAATGGGTTGTAATATCGTTTAATTGCTGAATTTGCGAGCAGTTGAAACGGTAATTGGCATGAATATCGGCATGTTCGCTTGCATGGCCGTGATCATCATGGTCTGAATGAGTCTGTTTTTCCAGCATCTGGATATCGCTACTTTGGAGCTGGCAGTTTGCTCCGGGAAATGTGAATAACCCGGTTGCCTCGGTCAGCGTTTGTTGGGTAATTCGGAAGACGGCTTTTTGTTCGTCGGTAACGGGTGCATGCTCAAATCCTAGTAAGTTCATGGCCGGAGATTCCAAGGTTAAATGCACCTCATTTTTTTCCAGAACGATATTCAATACGGCGATGCCATGTACATGCGGTTCGTGCATCGGGTGTTCTGCCGATGCGATCGCACCGCAGGATGATGCCGCAAAAAATAATAACCAGCCGGTCATGATCGATTTACGATACATTGCTTGCTTGAGCCGGGTCTACCAGCGCTATAAAAGTGTCTTTAATCACGGAATAGGGTACATCCCGCGTAATAAAGACGATACGGGTCCGGTGATCTTCCGAAGGCCACTCGGGTAATTCCACCGGCGGATGGAAAATATGCTGCACGCCGTGAATAACCCAAGGCGCGGTGCGGTTCTTCATGTTCAATAATCCTTTAATCCGCAAAATATCCGGGCCTTTGATCGTCATGAGCAGATTCAGCCAATTGTCGAAAAGCGCCGGATCGATGGGATCTTCGAAGGTGAAGCAAAAGGCCTGCACATGATCGTCGTGACGGTTGATATCGAACTGAGCAACCGGTGAATGCGCGCGGGATAATTGATTGCTTTCGGGATTGACAGGCTGGTAACGATTGGCTGGCTTGGATTCATACGATTCCGCGTTGAGCCATTTCATCACATCCGGTGTTTTTTGTTCGACCGAAAATAACGTGCGATTGAAAGTCGACTGCAGATCCGCTTGTCCATTGATCGACAGCAATTGCAACGCGGCCGGGTTCAGCATATGCACCCGCTGCTGTACGGCGGCGAGCGTTTTTTCATCGAGTAAATCGCTTTTGGTCAAAATGATCCGGTCAGCCACGGCGATTTGTTTCACCGCTTCCATGTGGCGATCGAGCGTTTCCATCGCATTGACTGCATCCACTGTCGTGACGATCGCATCCAAGCGATAACGGCTGGCGATGTGCCGGTCAGTCATCAAAGTATGCAATACCGGCGCGGGATCCGCTAATCCGGTGGTTTCGATCACGACCCGGTCAAAGTTGCGTGTACCGTTGCGGGCGAAACGCCAGGTAGCGTCTTTAAGCACTTTCGCCAAGTCGCCCCGAATCGAGCAACAGATGCAGCCGTTGCCCATTTCCATCACCACCGTTTCAGTGCTTTGCGTGACCAGCAAATGATCCAAGCTGATTTCGCCGAATTCGTTGATGATCACCAGGGTTTTGCTGAAATAGGGGTGGCGCACCAGTTGATTGAGTAACGTGGTTTTGCCGCTGCCAAGAAAACCGGTGAGCAAAATGACCGGGATTCGTGAGTTGCTGTGATCCTCCATGACAGAATTCAGATAAAAATAGTCATTTTGAAATGGCTTGACATTGCTTGCATACACCGTGCAATTCCAATTGCTGATGCGCCAATGCAAACCCTGTGCTCTGAATGCTTCGCTCGAGATCTTCGATGATATGTTTTTTGATGCCGATTTCCTTGACGCTGCCACAGCGGTCACAAATCAAAAATTGCGGGGTTTCATGCTGATGATTGCAGGTGATATGTGCGCAGGACATGTATTGACCGGCGGTTTCCAGTTTATGAACCAATTTTTCCTGAATCAGGAAATCCAGCATGCGATAGACCGACATGACGGGGAGCGATTCCTGAAATTGGGCTTTATATTTATCGACAATGTCGTATGCCGACAGCGGTATGGTGGAAGCCAGTAATACCGTCAGTACATTTTTACGTTTTTCCGTTAACTTGTTGCCGGTTGACGCACACACTTCTTGTGATCGTTTGATAATTTGATCGATATCTGCTGACATTTTGATTTCTTCTACTTTTGGAAAACAAGAATCTATTGATTACATGAGCATTTTACTCGAAATTGCCGATATGTAAAAATCATCGCAGTATCTCCTCGGTTGTTGATCGCCGATCCAAGCCGGCAATGGGTTCCGCAAGATTGATCGGTATGCCTCACTTGCTTGCAACGCAATATCCGTCACTCAATTTGCATTATTCAATGGCTATTTTGATAGTTCCGTTTGTTTGGTATTGCTATTGGATATGATATAACATATCATCCTTTCGCTTCAATAATAACTTTATTTTTCGGCTCAAATTTCCCTGTTTCAGAAGGCGCGGTTGCAGTTGCTATCAATTGACCGGCGATTCCCGGGAAATGCGATTTAGCAATAATTAACGAGAATAAAATGTCACTGACAATTCTATTTTTTAATGAGTTCAACTACTTGAATGCTTGCAACTTAAGTATGAATCCATTTGTTCATGCGTCAATCGGTCGTTACATATGCTTTTACCGTCGCGGAAAATAACGATACATATTGCACTGGTACTGATACTGATGACGGGACAAGTCAATCAGGTATCGGCAGAACAACCGGCGGCCGCTAAGGACCCGGAACCAGAGAAAGCAGCGTCCGAGCCGGGAAAATCCAATTCAGCCGTTCAATTGGCGCCCATTCAAATCATCGGCACATCCGCGGATGAAATGCTGAAGCCGAACAGCAGTGTTTTAAAAGGACGCGCCTTACGGTTGCAGCAAGGGGATACGCTGGGCCAAACGTTGCAGGGAGAATTGGGTGTCAGTAATGCCTCATTCGGTCCAGGCGTCGGTACACCGGTGATACGCGGCTTGACCGGCTCGCGTGTTCGTATTTTGCAGAATGGCATCGGTAGTCATGATGCCAGCAGTCTCAGTCCCGACCATGCCGTTGCGATTGATTCGTTATTCGCCGATAACGTGCAGATTCTGCGCGGGCCCGAGGTGATCCGCTATGGCGGAAATGCCATCGGAGGCGTGGTGGATGTCAACGATAGCCGTATTCCAGGCAAAAGAGCCAAGCAACCTGTAAGCGGTTCCGTAGAAAACCGCTACGACACCAATGGCAATGGCACGCATTCGGGATTCCGGTTGAACACCGGTAAGGACCGGTTTGCATTCAACTTGGGAGGATTTTTCCGTCAGCGGGATGATATCCGGATTCCGGGAAAAGCGATCGACGAAGCATCAACCGGTTTGCCGGATGTTCAGAATGTCGCAGGCAAAGTTCCTAATACCGATAGCAAAGGACTTGGCGGCTATACCGGCGTCTCATGGCTGGGCGATAATTTTATGGCCGGCATGTCGGTGAGTCATACCGATAACCGCTATGGCGTTCCTAAAGGGTTTGAAGGTATTGCCGAGCCTCAAGCGCTGTCACCGAACATCCGCATCAACATGCAGCAAACCCGCTATGATTTCAAGACCGAATGGTATGAGCCGATGCGCGGCGTGGAAAGCGTCAGTTTCCGTTATGGCTTGGTTAATTACGGACATACCGAATTCGAAGGCGGTTCCCCTTTTACCAAATTTAAAAACGACGTCGGTGAAGGGCGCGTTGAAGCGCGTCACAATGCGCTGCCCAATTTAACCGGAACAGTGGGAGCGCACTGGATTGACCGTGATTTCTCCGCGTTAGGCGTTGAAACCTTTGTGCCGCCGACTAAACAGCAAACGTTGGGGTTTTATACGACGCAGGATTACACCTGGAAAAATTGGATTGTGCGAGGTGGTGTCCGATTTGAACATGCGCGTATTAATCCCAATGCAAGTGAATTGAAGCTGCGCGATAGTGACGCATTGCCTCCCGTTGCATTGCCGGATTCCATGGATTATCAGGCATTTTCCGCTTCAACCGCATTGCAATGGAATCTGCGGCAAGATACGGCATTAACCCTGACGCTGAATCGTGGCAAACGCCCGCCGGATATTCAAGAATTATTGGCGCTAGGGCCGCATTTATCGGTTCGCAGTTTTGAGATTGGCAATGTGCAATTGAAAAATGAGACCGTCAACATGGTCGACTTGGGGTTCGAATGGAAACCGGGCCGTATCAATGCGCGCATCAATGGCTATTACAACCGCACCGATGACTATATCTACCTGCGCAACACCGGATTGGTTTATGACGTCGATAACGAAACCATAGGTCAGCACTGTGCCAGCGGCACGGAATGCGTTTCGGTGCTTGCTTATGACCAGCGGAATGCGGAATTTGCCGGTTTTGAATCCCAGATTGACGGTACGCTTTACCAATTGCCCGGTGGCAGCAATGTGCTGCTGACTCTGTTTTCGGATTACGTTCGCGGACGATTTATCAATGGCGATCGTGCCGATGTGCCGCGTATGCCGCCGTTACGTTACGGCGCCGAATTGGGACTCGGCAATCCCGCTTGGAATACGGCGCTGCGCTATACCCGGGCGGAAGCGCAACGGCACCCGGGCGGAAATGAAACGGCGACGGACGGTTATCATTTATTGACCGCTTCGGCGGATTATCAATTAAAAGCGGGTAAATGGGGCGATGTATGGTTATTCGCCAAAGGTCATAACTTACTCAATGAAGAAATACGCAATTCCGTGTCTTTTCTGAGAAATTTTGCGCCGGAACCGGGGCGCAGCTTCATCTTTGGCGTGCGCGCCACGTTCTAGAAAATCAGCCGGATTGCAGATTAACCCGCTGCGGATTCCTATTTCCTCAATTTTTCCCGCGTTGTAAAAAAACATCATCCGGGAATGCCATTTCAAGCAACTGATAGTAACCGGTTTTTACTGGGAAACGATCATCATTTTTTCTTTTTAATCGAAAAATATCCAAAAATTTTTCTGCACAAAAATAATTTGTGTTGTACTATTAGTGCCGCAGTACTATTCATTGACTACTAGATATAGTGGTTTTCTAATAACGATACTAGCTCGTTGAATCAATGGAAATTTGTCTTTTCTTTGATGAATTATCAGTCAGGAGGGATCACCGATGCAACTCGCGACAGAACCGACGCACCTCAAATCTGTTTCCGGAAATCAAACTTTAATGGATACACCGACACCCAATTCCCCGTTTTCCCAGCACCGAGTCATCCGCCGTAATGGCGCGGTGGTGGCATTTGAGCCGGGCAAGATTTCAGTAGCGATGACCAAGGCATTTATCGCCGTCGACGGCGGGCAGGGCGCGGCATCGGTGCGGGTGCGCGAAGTCGTGGCCAATCTGACCAGCGATGTGGTGAACGCATTGCTGCGGCGTCAACCGGATAGCGGCACCTTCCATATCGAGGATATTCAAGATCAAGTGGAATTGGCGCTGATGCGCTCCGGTGAACACGATGTAGCGCGCGCGTATGTGTTGTACCGTGAAGCGCGAGCGCGCGAGCGCGCCAAGCTGAAGCAAAGCGCCGAAGCGGTCGCGGAAACCTTGACTGTGATCGACAACGGTCAGCGCGTGCCGCTCGACATGGCCAAATTATCGGCGCTGATCGAATCCTCCTGCGCAGGTTTGGGCAATACCGTCGATCCTTCGCTGATTTTGAAAGCGACCTTGAAAGACTTGTACGACGGTGTATCGCTCGACGAGGTGCGTAAATCGCTGGTGTTGTCGGCGCGCGTGCTGATCGAAAAAGATCCGGCGTATAGCTATGTCACCGCGCGTTTGTTGTTGAACAATATCCGCTCCGAGGTGCTGGGAGAGGAAGTGTCGCAGCAGGCGATGCAAGAGCACTATAAAGAATATTTCCCGGTATTCATCAAACGCGGCATCGAAGCCGAGCTGCTCGATCCGCGCCTGGCGCAATTCGATTTGAAGCGTTTGTCCGAAGCATTGGACGCTGACCGCGACTTGCAATTCGATTATCTCGGACTGCAAACGCTGTACGATCGCTATTTCCTGCACGTCAAGGAACACCGCATCGAATTGCCGCAAGCCTTCTTCATGCGCGTGGCGATGGGTCTGGCGCTGAACGAAATCGACCGCGAAGCGCGCGCCATCGAGTTTTATAACGTATTGTCGAGTTTCGACTTCATGAGCTCGACGCCGACGTTGTTTAATTCCGGCACCTGCCGTTCGCAGTTGTCGTCATGCTATCTCACCACCGTACCGGACGATCTCGACGGCATTTATGAAGCCATCAAGGAAAATGCTTTGCTGGCTAAATATGCCGGCGGTCTCGGCAACGACTGGACGCCGGTGCGGGCGATGGGCGCACGCATTAAGGGTACCAACGGTAAATCGCAAGGCGTGGTGCCGTTCCTGAAAGTGGTGTCCGATACCGCGGTGGCGGTCAATCAAGGCGGCAAGCGTAAGGGCGCGGTATGCGCGTATCTGGAATGCTGGCATCTGGATATCGAGGAATTCCTGGAATTGCGCAAAAATACCGGTGACGACCGCCGCCGCACGCACGATATGAATACCGCGACCTGGATTCCCGATCTGTTCATGAAGCGCGTGATGGAAGGCGGCGACTGGACGCTGTTTTCGCCGTCGGACGTGCCCGATTTGCACGAAAAATTCGGTCAGCAGTTCGAGCAGGCGTATCTGGCTTACGAAGCGAAAATCGAACGCGGCGAATTGACGCTGTACAAGAAAATTCCGGCGGTGCAGTTGTGGCGCAAGATGCTGAGCATGTTGTTCGAGACCGGGCATCCGTGGATCACGTTCAAGGATCCGTGCAACGTGCGTTCGCCGCAAAATCATGTCGGCGTGGTGCACAGTTCCAATTTATGCACTGAAATTACGCTGAACACCAATGACAAGGAAATCGCCGTATGCAACCTCGGTTCGGTCAATTTGCTGGCGCACTTGAAGGATGGCGCGCTCGACATGGACAAGTTGAAACGCACCGTGCGTATCGCGATGCGCATGCTCGACAATGTCGTCGACATCAATTTCTACGCCGTCGCCAAAGCGCGCAACGCCAATCTGAAACACCGCCCGGTCGGCATGGGCATCATGGGATTCCAGGATTGCTTGCATCAACTGGGCATTCCGTACAGTTCGCAGGAAGCGGTGGAATTCGCCGACCGTTCGATGGAAGCGGTGGCGTATCACGCTTACTGGGCATCGACCGAATTGGCGGAAGAGCGCGGTTGCTACAGCAGCTACAAAGGCAGTTTGTGGGATCGCGGCATCCTGCCGCACGACACCTTGGCGATTCTGCAGCAAGAACGCGGCGGTTATGTCGAAGCGGATTTGTCGGCGACGCTCAATTGGGACGCGTTGCGCCAGCGCATCAAACAGCACGGCATGCGCAATTCCAATTGCCTGGCGATCGCGCCGACTGCGACGATTTCCAACATTGTCGGCGTGTCCGCGAGCATCGAACCGACCTATCAAAACCTGTACGTCAAATCGAATTTGTCCGGCGAATTCACCATTGCCAACAAGTCGCTGGTCAACGATCTGAAAAAACTCAATTTGTGGGATGAAGTGATGATCGCCGACCTGAAGTATTTCGACGGCGCGATCAGCAAAATCGACCGCATTCCGGATCATATCCGCACATTGTATGCGACCGCGTTCGAGGTCGATCCGCGCTGGTTGATCGAAGCGGGCGCGCGGCGGCAAAAATGGATCGATCAGTCGCAATCGCTGAATATTTATATGGCGGGCGTATCCGGCAAGAAACTCGATGACACTTACAAGCTGGCGTGGCTGCGCGGTTTGAAAACCACATATTATCTGCGTTCGATGGGTGCCACCGGTGCGGAAAAATCGACGGTACGCGCCGGTTCGCTGAACGCGGTGCCTGCCGACGGGGGTATCGTCAAGGCGGCGGTGGAAGTTTCGACCGTCGAAATCAAATACTGCGCGATCGATGATGAGAGTTGCGAGTCCTGCCAGTGATAACGTCAGGAAAATAATGATCGAATCGATGTTTCTTCAAGCGAATCGAAACATAAAGATAATCGAAATATAAAGGAGTGAACCATGCTGACATTTGAAGACGAACCGCAACAACCGCAAACATTGCCGGCCAACGCTATGCCACGTACCGCGCAGCATGATTTTGAATTGCCGCTGCAGACATTGCCGCGGGACGACCGGGATCACAGCGCCGCGCCGCAGCAACCGGCCGGTCAGGATGTTGCCGGCAGCGCCAACCGCCGCATTTCGGTGGAAGACAAGCAAATCATTAATTGCCAGGCGGACGTCAATCAACTGGTGCCGTTCAAATACAAATGGGCGTGGGATAAATACCTGGCAGCCTGCGCTAACCATTGGATGCCGCAGGAAATCAGCATGAGCCGCGATATCGCATTGTGGAAAGACCCGAACGGCCTGACCGAGGACGAGCGCCGTCTGGTCAAGCGCAATCTCGGTTTTTTCGTCACCGCCGATTCGCTGGCGGCGAACAATATCGTGCTCGGCACCTACCGCCACATCAGCAACCCGGAATGCCGCCAGTATCTGCTACGCCAGGCGTTCGAGGAAGCGATTCATACCCACGCGTACCAATACATCGTCGAATCGCTGGGACTGGACGAAGGCGAGATTTTCAACGCGTACCATGAAGTCCCATCGATCCGCGACAAAGACGAATTTCTGATTCCGTTCATCGACACGCTGACCAATCCGCACTTCCAGACCGGTACATTGGAAACCGATCAGCAATTGCTCAAAAGTCTGATCGTGTTCGCCTGCATCATGGAAGGGCTGTTTTTCTACGTCGGCTTCACGCAAATTCTGGCGCTCGGACGGCAAAACAAAATGACCGGTTCCGCGGAGCAATATCAATACATCCTGCGCGACGAATCGATGCACTGCAATTTCGGCATCGACGTGATCAACCAGATTAAAATGGAAAACCCGCATTTATGGACCAAGGAATTCCGCGACGAAATCAGCGCGCTGATGCAAAAAGCCGTGGCGCTGGAATACCGTTACGCCGAAGACACCATGCCGCGCGGCGTGCTCGGCATGAACGCGCCGATGTTCAAGGAATACCTGCGCTACATCGCCAATCGCCGCTGCCAGCAAATCGGCCTCGACGCGCTGTATCCGAACGCCAACAACCCATTCCCGTGGATGTCGGAAATGATCGATCTGAAAAAAGAAAAGAATTTCTTTGAAACCCGCGTGACCGAGTATCAAACGGGGGGTGCGTTGAGTTGGGATTGAGGGTTGTTGGTACCGACTCAGTTTAGGCGATTTTTTCGAGTTCCAAAATGGTCAAGTTGGATAGGTGAATCACTTTTAGCAGTGTTCTACCGTGAGATAGATAAATCATGAAACTAATCAAAGTTCGTGTCCAAAATTATCGGTCCGTAGAAGATAGTGAAGAGTTTGAGATTGGCGACCTTACCTGTCTTGTCGGAAAGAACGAGGCGGGCAAGACTGCGCTGTTAAGTGCCATGCGAGGTTTGAAACCCTCGCAGCAGTTCGATTTCGATGAGCCCATCGACTATCCGAGACGTTTCACAACCAAATTCGATGAACGACATCCCGATGGGAAGGCCGAAGTTATTCGGACATGGTGGCGACTAGATGATGTGGATAAGGCCGTTGTTGAAAATCGCTTTGGCACAGGGATTTTGAATGGTGATACATTCCAAATCCACTTTGGCTTCCGCTATGAAGACGACAGCCGCATTTGGGAAATTGATGTCGATAGCGCCAAAGTGCTGGAAAACTTGCTCAGTAAGCATGCACTCGATGCTACTGAGCGCAATGTGTTGCATGGAGTGTCCGACGGCCCTGCCGCAGATAAAGCGCTTTCGGGGGTGACTGAGAAGACGCAAAAACAAGAGGCACTTTTGCAGGATATCAAGAAGTGCAGGAAATCAAACTTCACCCTAGGGGTAATCGATTTACTGTCGGCCAGGCAGCCTAAGTTCTTCTTCACCTCGCACTTCGAGCGCATGTCGGGCAAAGTTTCGATTCAGAAACTCCAGCAAGACAGACAGAATAACTCAGTTGTGGTGGGTGACCAGATATTTCTTGCGTTTCTGGAATATGCAGGAACAACGCTTGAAGAATTGCAAAGTGCGGATCGCCGCGAAATCCTGAAGGCTACATGCGAATCAGCTAGCAATGAGATCACCGAAGAAATTTTCCAGTTTTGGAGTCAGAACAACGCGTTGGAAGTGGTTATCGACATTGACAGTGGAAAGGCCATGGACCCGGCTCCGTTTAATACCGGCACGGTGGCTGAAATTCGGATCAAAAACAATAATCACAAGGCGACGTTGCCTTTGTCCGAGCGCAGTGCGGGTTTCGTCTGGTTCTTTTCGTTCTTGGCTCAGTTCAAGCAGCTCAAGAAGATACCCGGAAACGGCAATTCCATTATTTTGTTGGACGAGCCCGGCCTGACCCTACATGGCAAAGCGCAAGGCGATTTGCTGCGCTACATCGTTGAGCGGCTGCTGCCGGACCACCAAGTCATCTTCACCACCCATTCGCCCTTCATGGTCCCAATGGATCGCCTCGCCGATGTCCGCATTGTGGAGGATGTGGTCATCGAGAAGCCGGGCAAGCGGCCCGAGGTCAAGGGGACGAAGGTTCGATCCGACGTGCTCGAAGTTAACGACGACACGCTCTTCCCGCTTCAAGGCGCGTTGGGCTACGAAGTGACCCAATCACTTTTTATCGGCGCCAACACTTGGCTGGTCGAAGGTCCCTCGGACATTCTATATTTGCAGGTTTTGTCGCAGGCGTTGACCAAGCGCCGACGCGTTGGGCTCGATCCGAAGTGGACGCTATGTCCATCGGGCGGTATCGATAAAATCGCTCCGTTCGTGAGGCTCTTCGGCGGCAATCGGATCAATGTAGCGGTTCTCTCCGACATTGCCACTGGCGACAAAACCAAGATCGAGAATTTGAAGAAGGCTGACATCCTGAAGACCGGGCATTTCTATACCTGCGCGGATTTTACGAAGCAAGCCGAATCGGATGTTGAGGACTTGTTCGACGCCGACCTGTTCGTCGAGATGCTCAATCAGACCTACAAGCCGCCAGCAATCAATGCGGTGACGAAAGATGCCTTGATGGCAGCTGCACCCACCCCTCGCATCGTCAAGAAGGCGGAGGCCCTATTCAAGCTGATGCCCGCAACAGTAGCCGAGTTCGATCACTTCGGCGCCTCGCGTTGGCTCTTGGAGAACTCGTCCGTGCTGGATATGGACACGCCTGCGGTCAATGCGACCCTCGATCGTTTCGAGGCGGTGTTCAAGGCTTTCAATGCACTTGTGACCAAGTAAAGAGGCTCAGTTAGTGTGCCTTGTTCGGCACGCTACTTGCAGCATAGGCGCAATGAATAATGGGAAAAAGGGATCTGGTAAAAAGGGGCCAGACCCCATATAGAACAACCATCTTGATGTGTGCTCATTGATCATTATTCCACAGTTGGTTTTCTATATTGGATAGATTCCTGCTGCCGTGAATAATGGTGATAATAAATACATTGTTGATTCGAATCAGATAAATGATGCGATACCCTTGAAAGATTAATTCTCGCACATCTTTTCTTTCCCCTGCTTCTGGTACGCGTCGCCCGATTTCGGGAAAGTCTTTCAGGTGATTGACTGTATTGAAGATCTGTTCAGTAAATTGCTTGGCGTAAAGTATAGAATAAGATTGAATAGCTACCAGATCATCTAACAAGCTGTTGAAAAACTATCTGCGTTGCCGCTGCTGCGTTAAAAATAGGCTCAAAATGCTCATTTATTTTGTACATAAAGCTCATACATGATGTCATCCCAGCTTGCCT
>NZ_JAHBZY010000029.1 GCF_019635155.1 Nitrosomonas sp.
GCTTTATACTTCGTTTTATTAAGATTCTAATAGCCATAATTTTAAGAACCATTACTTGCAAGAACTTAATAGCCCGCCTATAGCGGGCTTTTTGTTAGAGAGAGGTAGCATTGATGCTGGAGCACTTTCCAAAATCTGATATAAATTTTCCGCATAGAAGTAGGGATTACTTTATTGCAGCATTTACTTTTTTCTGTGTTGCAGTTAGTTTGGTAGTTGATGGCAGTGCTAGCTATGAGACTCAAAATTTACTCGGAGTAATTGCTTGGATTTTTTTATTCGCCTTACTAATCGGAGAAAACAGAGAAGTAAGAATGCAAGTTGTTGTCGCTGTTGCGTTTGCAACTGCCGGTGAGCATTTCGCTTCCATTTATATGGAGGGTTATACCTATCGATTTGGTAACGTACCCCTTTACGTTCCACCCGGACATGGTATGGTATATTTGACGGCTGTAGCACTTGCACGTTCACGTTTTTTCTTAATGAACGCCAGAAAATTAGCAATTTTTGTCATTATCGCTGGTGGATTGTGGTCGTTATGGGGTATTAGCGGCATACCAGAGCAAGGTGACCAAGTAGGCGCTTTTTTGTTTTGCATTTTTGTAATCTGTCTTTTTAAAGGCCGATCACCAATGGTTTATTTGGGGGCCTTTTTTATTTGCACATGGCTTGAGATTATAGGTACTGCAGCTGGAACATGGAAGTGGGCGTCAATTGAACCGGTTTTTAATTGGACTCAAGGGAATCCGCCCAGTGGTGTTGCAGCTTGGTATTGTTTGGTAGATGCGGTTGCGATTGGGTTCTCTCCGAAAATTCTTAATGGTTTGCAAAAAATGAGTAACTGGTATAAAACATCGCTTATCAAATAATCTTATGTGCATTTGTGCGAGAAAGTGGTTGGTATCGTACTGTTGATTAATTGCTGTAAATGTTTTGGAAGGATTAGACGTGACTGTTGTTCGCTTGCCAGATGGATCTGAACGCACTTATGACGAGCCTGTAACGATAATGGATGTGGCGGCATCAATTGGACCCGGACTTGCTCGAGCAGCGATTGCTGGAAAAATCAATGGAAAATTGGTGGATGTATCTAGCCAAATTACCGGTAATAGTGAGCTTGCGATTATTACGGAAAGAGATTCTGAAGGGATTGAGATCATCCGTCATTCATGCGCGCATTTACTTGCACACGCGGTAAAAGAGTTATTCCCAGAAGCACAAGTAACTATTGGTCCGGTTATTGAAGATGGTTTTTATTATGACTTTTCTTATAAACGGCCCTTTACGCCTGACGATCTTGCTGCAATTGAAAAGCGAATGGCGGAAATTAGTAAACGTGATCTAAAAATCGAAAGAAGAATATTGGATCGTACGGATGCCATTAATTTTTTCAAGCAACAAGGTGAACATTATAAAGCGCAAATAATTGAATTAATACCTGGGGATGAACAACTATCCCTTTATTCTCAAGGGAACTTTACAGATCTCTGTCGAGGCCCGCATGTTCCAACGACCTCGAAGATAAAAGTTTTTAAACTTATGAAAGTCGCAGGTGCTTATTGGCGCGGTGATTCTAAAAATGAGATGTTGCAGCGTATTTACGGTACTGCTTGGACAAATAAAGACGATCAGAAAGATTACCTGCATCGACTTGAAGAGGCTGAGAAGAGGGATCACCGGAAAATCGGAAAGCTGCTCGATTTGTTTCATACGCAAGATGAAGCCCCAGGAATGGTGTTTTGGCATCCGAAAGGTTGGGTTCTATGGCAGCAGATTGAGCAGTATATGAGAAATATTCTGGATCAAAATGATTATCGCGAGATTCGTACGCCGCAGATTTTAGATAAGGATTTATGGGTGAGATCCGGGCATTGGGAGAATTTCCGTGAAAATATGTTTACAACAAATTCGGATGAAAGGGATTTTGCTATTAAGCCGATGAATTGTCCTGGTCATGTACAGATATTTAATCAAGGTTTACGGAGTTATCGAGAACTCCCTATCCGATTTGCAGAATTTGGCTCCTGCCATAGAAATGAAGCATCTGGGGCATTACATGGCATTATGCGGGTAAGAGCTTTTACGCAAGATGACGCACATATTTTTTGTACTGAAGATCAAATTCAAGAGGAAGTAGTGCGGTTTATTGATTTATTAAAAACTGTTTATGCAGATTTCGGCTTTAGAGACATCATGATCAAACTTTCAACTCGACCAATTAAGAGAGTTGGTTCGGATGAACAGTGGGATAAATCAGAAGCGGCGCTTGAAGCGGCATTAACTGAAGTAAAACTAAAATGGGAATTACAGCCGGGCGAGGGTGCTTTTTATGGACCAAAAATTGAATTCTCGTTAAAAGATTGCATAGGAAGAGTGTGGCAATGCGGAACACTTCAGCTCGACTTTTCAATGCCCGATCGCTTAGGTGCAGAATATGTAGCCGAGGATAATTCACGTAAAGTGCCAGTCATGCTACATAGAGCCATATTAGGCTCCATGGAAAGATTTATTGGTATTCTGATAGAAAATTATGCTGGAGCACTTCCTCTATGGTTATCTCCAGAGCAAGTTGTCGTATTGAATATCTCTCGTTCGCAAGTTGATTATGCTGAGAAAGTAGTCGAATATTTGAAACAACACGGTATTCGTGCAAGCGCAGACTTGAGAAATGAGAAGATAACCTATAAAATTCGTGAGCATAGCCTACAGAAGCTTCCTTATCAAATTATTGTTGGGGATGAAGAAGTTCAAGCAGATAAAGTTTCCGTTCGAAATCGAATAGGGGAAAATCTGGGTCAAATGACTGTTGACTCATTGCTTGAGCACCTTAAGAAAGAAATTTCATTAAGGAGATAAATTGTTTAACAGAATTATCTTGGAGAATTTACCATAGTTCAGGAAAAATCAGTGCGCATCAATGAAGAAATTGATGTGCTCGAAGTACGGTTAATTGGAGTCGATGGGGAGCAAGTTGGTATCGTGAAGCTTGCTGTTGCAAATGCAATGGCAGAGGAAGCGGGAGTCGATCTTGTTGAAATTGCACCAACAGCGCAACCACCTGTTTGCCGTTTGATGGATTATGGTAAGTTTCGCTATCAGGAAAGTAAGAAAAAACATGATGCAAAAATAAAGCAGAAACAAGTACAGATTAAAGAAATTAAATTTAGACCCAATACGGACGAGGGAGACTATAATATCAAATTGAGAAGTCTAATAAACTTCTTAAATGAAGGTGATAAGGTTAAAGTAACCTTACGCTTTCGAGGACGGGAAATGGCACATCAAGAGTTTGGGATGCGCTTGCTAGAACGAGTTAAACTTGATTTGGAATCATTTGCCATCGTTGAGCAATTTCCCAAAATGGAAGGTCGTCAAATGGTCATGGTATTATCACCTAAACGTAAAGATACACGGACTGATAAAGCGAAATCGATTGCGAATGATTCATCTGCGGTATCATAGAATCTTTTTATTTTTAATGTGGAATTTGTTGTAAATTATTTGAAATAATAAGTGATCGCTAGGTATGGAAAGCTTTCAATTTTGAAACACCTAGAATCATATTAAATGAGGAGAATGTATGCCTAAAATGAAAACCAAAAGCGGTGCAGCTAAGCGCTTTAAATTTAGAGCAAGTGGGAGTATCAAGCGCTCACAAGCTTTTAAGCGTCACATATTGACAAAGAAAACAACTAAAAACAAGCGTCAATTGCGAGGTGCGGTGGCGGTTCATGCCACCAATGAAGCTTCGGTTCGCGCAATGTTGCCTTACGCATAACAGGAGCGATCATGCCTAGAGTAAAACGTGGTGTAACAGCGCATGCGCGCCATAAAAAAATTTTGAGCCTGGCCAAAGGATATCGCGGTCGACGTAAGAATGTTTATCGAATAGCGAAGCAAGCTGTCATGAAAGCGGGCCAATATGCCTATCGGGACCGCCGTCAACGTAAAAGACAATTTCGCGCGCTTTGGATTGCGCGAATCAATGCTGCTGCTCGTGAATTTGGTCTTTCCTACAGTGTGTTTATGAATGGTTTGAAAAAAGCAAGTATTGAAGTTGATAGGAAGGTTCTGGCGGATTTGGCAGTATTTGATAAAAGCGCATTTGAGAAAATTGTGCAGCAAGCAAAAACCAGTCTGGCTACTTAAGTGATCTGAAATTATATTAAGCGCGGGAGGTCGGGTGAAACCTGAACCTCCCTTTTTCTTATAAAACATAATGAAACTCTGTGCGATTGTTCCTTAAATTACTATGGATAATTTGGATGAAATAATCACTGAAGCATCAAACTTGATGAATAGTATTGAAGATGCGGTTGAATTGGAAAATGCTAAAGCACGTTATCTTGGTAAAAGCGGTATTCTAACGGATTTACTTAAAGGTCTAGGTAAGCTACCCGCTGAGCAGCGTCCCATGATGGGTAGTCTGATTAATGAAGCTAAGAATCGATTAGAAACGATACTTAAATTAAGACGGGAAGCAATTCAGGCGAATGAATTGGAAGCGAAGCTTGCTGAAGAAGCTCTGGATGTTACCTTACCAGGTAGAGGAAATAGTCTCGGCAATCTACATCCAATAACAAAAACCTTATTGCGAATTGAAACATTATTTCATTCAATTGGATTTGATGTTGTTTCAGGTCCAGAAATAGAAACCGATTTTTACAATTTTACAGCTCTTAATATTCCAGAAAATCACCCTGCGAGAGCGATGCATGATACGTTCTATATAGAGAATGGAGATTTGTTGCGCACCCATACCTCTCCAGTACAGATTCGTTATATGCAAAACAACAAGCCACCGATTAAAGTAATTGCACCGGGAAGAGTTTATCGGTGTGATTCAGACGTCACACATACCCCGATGTTTCATCAAGTTGAGGGTCTATGGATTGATGAGAATGCGAATTTCTCTTCTTTAAAAGGTATTTTAGCTGATTTTATGGCGCATTTTTTCGAACAAGATGATTTGCCCGTAAGATTCAGACCATCCTTTTTTCCTTTTACCGAACCATCCGCTGAAATGGATATTGGTTGTGTCATGTGCAACGGAAAAGGCTGTCGTGTCTGTAGCCATTCGGGCTGGCTGGAAGTGCTTGGTTGTGGCATGGTTCATCCGAATGTATTAAAGCATGTCGATATTGATAGTGAGCGATATATCGGGTTTGCTTTTGGAATGGGAGTCGAACGTTTGACGATGCTCAGATATGGCGTAAATGATTTGAGATTGTTTTTTGAAAATGATTTACGGTTTCTAAAACAGTTTAATTAGCCTATGATTAATTTAATAATTATTATTAATCGTAAAATCTTATGAAATTTTCTGAAAGCTGGTTACGTAGCTTTGCTAATCCTCCGCTCAGTAGTGCTAAATTGGCTCATGCGCTTACGATGGCGGGAATTGAAATTGAGCGTATCGAACCTGTTGCAGCCGTATTCAATAAAGTCATAGTAGCTGAAGTTCTTTCGGTCGAGAAGCATCCAACTGCAGATCGCCTTAAAGTTTGTAGTGTTAGAACAGGAACTTCAGAAGACTTCTTGCAAATTGTTTGTGGTGCACCCAATGTAGAAATCGGCATTAAAGTTCCTTGTGCGCTGGTTGGTGCAAATCTGCCGGGCTTTACTATCAAGAAAACAAAATTGCGCGGTTTAGATTCACATGGAATGCTGTGTTCCGCGAAGGAGCTGGGCATCAGTGAAGCCGCCGATGGTTTATTACTTCTCCCGGATGATGCACCGGTCGGCATTGATTTTCGAGAATACTATGGACTTGATGATAATGTATTCGAATTAAAACTAACACCTAATCGTGCTGACTGCCTGGGGGTTTGGGGCGTGGCACGAGAAGTTGCTGCTATTACGAGTACCGAACTTAATTCGAGCGAATTCGAGCGAGACCGTGTATCAACTGAAATTGAAGATACACTAGCAGTACAAGTAGTGGCCGCTGATGCCTGTCCGCTGTATTGCGGGCGAGTGATGCAGGGAATAAGTTTGGACGTAGCCACGCCGATGTGGATGGCTCAAAGATTGGAACGCAGTGGTATACGTTTGATTAATCCGGTTGTGGATATTACCAACTACGTGCTGCTTGAAACCGGACAACCGATGCACGCTTTTGATCTTGCCAAAATATCGGATAGCATTCATGTGCGATATGCTCACTTGCACGAGAAGATACAACTGCTTAATGGCAGTCAGGTTGATTTAACCCCTGAAATGCTGCTTATTGCGGATAAGCATAAGCCATTGGCGTTGGCGGGTATTATGGGGGGAATGGATAGTGGTGTGACACAAAGTACGACAGATATTTTTCTTGAAAGCGCTTTTTTTAGTCCGAGCGTGATTAGTGGCAAGTCGTTTGTGCTCGGATTTAGTTCCGATTCTGCTTACCGGTTTGAGCGCGGAGTTGATTTCTCGGCGACCAGAAATGCACTGGAACGTGCTACTTATCTCATACAGTCCATTTGCGGTGGTAAAGTGGGTCCTGTTACTGAAGTTAAGCACCGGTTACCGCAGCGGACGGCGGTTAATGTTCGCGTTGATCGGATTGAGAAAGTGTTGGGTATTAATTTGAATAAGCACCAGATTGGTGATTTTTTTGCCCGATTAGGATTCGAGTTTTCTGAGAAAGAAAATACTTTTGTTGTGATACCACCAAGTTATCGCTTTGATTTGTCGATCGAAGAAGATTTTATTGAAGAATTGGCGCGTATTTACGGATACGACCGCATTCCAAGCCTTAGCCCGCGCGCCAATATGGCGATGCTACCGGTTTCCGAGAAAAAGCTTTCGATTTTTGAGGTGAAACGATTATTAACGACTCGCGATTATCACGAAGTCATTAATTACGCTTTTGTGGATGAAACTTGGGAACATGAGTTAGCCAATAATAGCAAGCCGATTGCATTGAAGAATCCAATCGCGAGTCAAATGAGCGTAATGCGTAGTTCATTGATCGGTAGCTTAATTTCCAATTTGCAATTCAATTTGAATCGTAAACAAAATAGGGCGCGATTATTTGAGATCGGTTGTTGTTTCGGCAGAACGGAAAGTGACGGTTTTTATCAGCGTGAAAAGGTTGCGGGATTAAGCTACGGTGATGTTGTCTCAGAGCAATGGGGAGTACCCGCAAGAAGCATTGATTTTTATGATGTTAAAGCAGATGTGGAGATACTATGTAGTGGGAAAGCTGTACACTTCGACAAGTTTTCCCATCCTGCATTGCATCCGGGAAAATCGGCACAAATCCACATCGACGGCCAACCGGCAGGATGGTTAGGCGAATTGCATCCGCATTGGCAGAAGAAATATGGCTTGCAAAAGAATGCTGTCATGTTTGAAATCGATCTGAATAGTTTGCTTTCCAGAGCTGTATCCGTAGCAGCGGAGATTTCTAAATTTCCACCGATTCGGCGAGATTTAGCAGTCATGATTGATAATGCTATCAATGTTCAAGAACTTCTTGCCGGCATGTACGCAGAAAAATCAGCGATCGTTACAGATATTTCGCTATTTGATATTTATCGTGGGAAAGGCGTGGATAGCGCCAAAAAAAGTCTTGCATTCCGTGTGTTGTTACAAGATACTGAGAAAACATTAACGGATGCGGAAGCGGATTCTGCTGTAACAGGGTTAATTGAAATTTTAAAAAATAAGTTTGGTGCGACATTAAGAAATTGATGAGTGCTGGATAATAAGAAATATTTAATTTCATTGGATTTGTATCTTAATCGAATGTATTTAATACCATTCAAGATATGGAGTCATTGGTCTTTCTTGATAATGACTGCTGTTTAATAAATCTAGATGCTGATTAAAAGCAAATAATAAAGAACTATATGGAGTGAAATATGGCATTAACAAAAGCTGAGTTAGCGGATTTGTTGTTTGAAAATGTTGGTTTGAACAAACGCGAAGCAAAAGATATGGTTGAATCTTTTTATGAAGAAGTGCGTGCCGCTTTACAAAGCGGTGAAGGCGTCAAGCTTTCCGGTTTTGGCAATTTCCAGCTACGAGCCAAACCGCAGCGTCCTGGAAGAAATCCGAAGACTGGCGAGGAAATACCGATTACGGCACGACGTGTTGTTACGTTTCATGCCAGTCAGAAGTTAAAAGCATTAGTTGAGAAAAATTATCATGGAAAACAAAAAAATAATTAATACATTGCTTCCAATTCCTACTAAACGTTATTTTACGATTGGAGAGGTAGGAACGTTGTGTGGCGTAAAACCTCATGTGTTACGCTATTGGGAACAAGAATTTGCACAATTAAGGCCCGTCAAACGTAGAGGGAATCGTCGCTATTATCAGCAACAAGAAGTGTTGTTGATCCATCGTATCAGAGAATTGCTCTATGAACAGGGATTTACCATCAATGGCGCGAGAAATCACTTGGAGCAAAGCGAAAGTAAATCTGCATTACCCAATGACAGCATGAATGCTTCAATCTTTTCGGCTCGGAATCTAAGTCATATTCGGCAAGAGATTAATAGCATAGTGTCGCAATTACGCTCATAGCTACCCGCATCTTAAGCCTGTGTTTATAGTCTGGGCAGTTTGTTTGTTATAATTTCGCATTCGGGGCGTAGCGCAGTCTGGTAGCGTACTTGCATGGGGTGCAAGTGGTCGGAGGTTCGAATCCTCTCGCCTCGACCATTTAATCAATAAGTTGCAGTTGAATGGTAAGTGTTAATTAAATCTGTGTACACAGTTATGTACACAGATTTAATTCTGACTGATAATTTCTTTTCAGCATAGATTATTTGTTAGACTGTTCACTTCACAGCCTTGCCCTACAAAGCAATCTCTCAATTCATCTAGTTCAGTGTGACTGCTTAGTCATTCTGGCATTTGCCTCTCTGATCTTAGATTCGCCATTTTAATCACAGCCGATCCGGTGAAGTTAGGAAAACATTAAAATCCGAAGTCAATCGATCTGAATGTCTATGGTTAATTTTTAATCATAAGCCACACCGTAATAACAAACTCGATTCCACTAATTTTAGAAAGAGTGTTGTTTTTTCTATAACTTAATAAATAGGTGTTGATATGTGTGGATATTGCTACGAAGGCATCATGCTGCATGTCGTTGAAACTGGTCATAGAGGCACCAAAGGTTACCGGTATAGCTATCTCCAAGAATCGGATGATATTAAAACTGAGATACAACGACTGGAAGACCCCAACAATCCGGCATCGCTGATTGATCTGGCATTTTGCCGTTTATACGATCATTACTTTGAACACGGCTTTGATGTTGCCCTGTTCAACACCCTGCAAGTCAAGTTTGGGCATGTGGCCGTCAAATCATATTTCGCCAGAAGGCGGTCTAGTTCCAGTGAAATATTCAAAGCAGAACTCAACAATATAAACCTGCTAAACGATGAAGTCTGCTGGAACGAGTTTATTGCAGATAAGGAAAGGATTCTCAAAAACTCCCTGGATTTGCTTAATTCCTATCATGACTGGTGGCTGCTTGGTATTGGAAAAGAAAAAAGCGATCCGGATGAGCGGATAGAAGAAACAGGGATCATGGATCCCATTGACAATACGACTCTCGCTGAATGGAACAGATTCGATGCATTATATCCAGCAATTTCCTTTGCCCTGTCATATATCATCAACCATCACAGCGATGCTGAAATCACCCAGAAAATTGCATTAACAAACCTGGAAGATGTGCCTGATACCTGGGGCAAGGATTTATGGCTGCAACGGCGAGCCATGACTGCCTGTGTACAGCGTAACGGGCTTAAGTTTATTATAGAAAACTTAGGCCAGATCAGATATGAATTGATCTACTATGTTTTGTTAAAGACTGATGCCAACCCCGCTGAATTGAAAAATTTAAAGGAAGTGATTCTGGCAGAGGATGAGCACCCAATGCAGGGAATGATGGAATCTGAACATATCATTGGGCTTATGGATAGAATTGCCGCATAAAATCGAATCAGTGGCTGTAAATCACACTTGCATTGGGAACGGTCTGTTTTCTATACAATACTGCGATTATACAAATCCAGATCAATAGCAGGCCGTTGAAAAACCCACCGAGTCGGGTAGAATTTCATAAAACTTACTCATCTTATAAATTATGCGCGGCATTGAACACAAGCAACAACAGCTTTTCAGTTATGTTAATTTGGAAGAACGGATTCCTAACAATCACGCACTGCGCTCTTTGAAGGTATTGGTAGATGACATACTCAAGGGGATGGATCATCAACTTGAAGCTGCATACTCGAGAGAAGGCCGTCTATCGATACCACCGGAGCGATTTTTGAGAGCGTCGCTACTACAGGTGTTGTTCAGGAGATGTCTGGGCATTTTTTCGCCGGTGTCAAGCAACTATCGGAGTGAGTGGAATTGAGTAGTGACGAGCACTTTAGCATCGACGGCACCATGCTGGATGCCTGGACCTCGTACAAAAGCTTCGTACGCAAGGATGGCTGCAGCAAAATCTGCCAGATGACAAAACAGCCGTAATCCAAGCCGGGATTTCGCAGGAGAAAAGCGCAGTAACGTCACTCATGAATCGGCCACTGATCCTGATGCACGTTTGGCATGCAAGAGCGACGGCGACACCAGCCGTCTGTGTTAGCATATCGTCGGCAACAGGCACAGCCGAGCGGGAATAATCACAAAAGCTGCTGCATGCCAATGTCAAACCGGGATCCACGGTTGGAGAAGATCGTGGTTATGACGTAGTCACGCACATCGAAGCAGTACAGGCACTGGGCGTGATTCCGCATGTGGCTGCAAAACGTAAAGGCAGTGCTGTACCGAATGACATTCGCCAAAGCGAAGGTATACAATCAATCTGAAGATTCGTAAAAGAATCGAGGAAATATTCGGTTGAATGAAGAAAATAGGTGGAATGCGCAAAGTAAAGCTGATTGGACGTGAGAAAATCGGCGGGCAGTTCCGGTTTGTTGCAGCCATTTACAATCTGGTGCGTATCGGAAGCCTGATTGATTGATGGGCTGGCCACACACATAGGGAAAGTACGCCCCAAATCCGCATGGAATGTGCGGATAAGGGCAAAAAAACAGGAATTGCAGGGAATTCTCAAGGAAATTGCAAAAAAATGAACATTCCAGATAAAAAAGAGATTAGAAAAATAACAAAAATGCCCTTAGTCTATTAAAATGAGAATTTAGGCTGATAGCACCAGATTTTTCAACGGCCTGCTAGATCTGGATGAAAAGCAGTTTGGATTCATCTCGATCAAGCCAAGGCAAGAAAAGCAATTCATGTTCCACTTAACTCTGTAGCTATGGCGGTTTTACTTCGGCAAGTTGGCAAGTATCCAAATAGGGTATTTACATACCGCGGCGATCCGATTGCATGGGTTAATCTCGTTCATGGAGAGAAGCATTAAAACGAGCGGGGATAGAAAACTTTAAATGGCATGACCTACGCCATGCATAGCAAGCTGGTTAGCTCAACAAGGCATGCAATACATACATTGGTAAGCAGATGATTAAACCTAACAGAGAACGAATCGAAAACGTTCTCTTACAACTAGCTCAATTTAGTGATACAAAATTCCCTGGTGTGACCAGGCATTTTGATTCTGAATATTATATTGAATCAAGAAACTGGCTAATTACTAAGTTTAGAGAACTTGGCTTATCTCCTTTTATTGATCAAACAGGAAATCTTTTTGTCGAATATGGTAAATACGCCAATCGAAATGTTATTGCTACTGGTTCTCACACAGATTCTGTAACAGGTGGGGGAAAGTTTGATGGGACAATTGGTGTAGTCGGCGGATTAGAAATTATCCGTTGTTTAATAGAGCAAAATATTGAGTTGCGCCATAATATATTGCTTATTGATTTTTTTGCTGAAGAATCAACCGAGTTTGGTTTGTCAACCGTTGGAAGTCGCGGTCTAGTTGGCTCATTAACAAATGAACAACTTGATTTGAGGAATAGAGCAGGAAAAACACTTCGAGATACTATTGTGATACACAAAAGTGCTGTAAATGCAGATACTTCAGAAGTAGATTTAACCAGAATTGCTCGTTTTATTGAATTACACATTGAGCAAGGGCCTGTTTTGGCGTTTGAAAATAAGAAAATAGGTGTAGTTACAGGTATCAATGGATTACGTAGGCTTGAGGTAATTGTAAGTGGGGAAAGTAATCATGCCGGAACAACCCCTCTGAACCTACGTAAAGATGCCTTTATGGCTGCTGCTGAAATTACAGTTAATCTGAGAAAACAATGGAGGCTAGCCGATACCGAGAAATTGAGAGTAACGATAGGAAAGGTTAATGTTTTTCCAAACTTGTCAAACGTTATTCCAGGACGGGTTGAATTTTCGATTGATTTACGCGCTGAATCTAATGAAATTCTTGATTCATGGGTGCATAAGATCGAAGAAAGTATATATGAGCATTGCATTCAATATGATTTGTCGGGAGAGGTGATATTAAAATCTCGTATAGAGCCTGTCATGTTTGACTCCGATATTACGGATGTTATCAAACAAGTGACTGATAAGCTGAATCTGCCATCAATGACCATGAATAGTGGTGCAATTCATGATTCGAGTCAGATGTCGCATGTTGCAAAGACAGGTATGATTTTTGTTCCAAGTGTGGGTGGAAAGAGTCATTGTGAAAGTGAGTTTACAGATATACCAGACATCTGTTACGGGATAGAAGTGTTAGCTAATACTATTTTGCAACTTGATCGACTGACCTAAGTTGAAATAATCAAGTAGCCAGCGGCAACTAGATTATTTGCTACGGATATGGCCGTCATTTAAGCCTAATTGCCCTGATAACAAATGAATCTATGCGATCAAAAGCCTTATGAATAAGGGAGGCATCTCCCGCAAAAGACATTCGTAAATATCCTTTTCCTGATGGCCCCATGTTGGAACCTCCAACAGTGATAACCCCTGTTTCTCTAATAAGCAGTTTTGCAAATTCTGTATCGCTCATTTCAAATCCATGAAACTTAGGGAAGATATAAAACGCACCTTGTGGAGCTTGAAAACTAAATAGTTGTGGTAAGTTCTGTAGTCGCTCGCAAATCACTGTTCTGCTTTCTGAAATTTTCTGTACCATTTCTTGTGTGGCCTGTTTACCTCTAGGATCAGATAGTGCAATTGTCGCTGCAATCATCGATGGTGTTGGAGGACAAACACTAAAATAAGTATGAACATTAAAAATCTTAGATGCCAGCTCCGGGGTTGCATAGGCGTAACCGATTCGCCAGCCAGTCATGGCAAATTCTTTAGAAAAACTGCGGCATAGAATAGTTCTATTCCTAAGTTCTGGCAACAGAAGGGGGCTAAAAAGTGGCTGATCATATGTTAAAGAAAAATAGGCTTCATCTAAAATCAGTATTAGATCATTGGAAACAACAATATTGGCTAGCTTCCTAACATCTGTTTCCGACAATATTGTACCGGTAGGATTATTTGGATTGGTGAGTAAAATGGCTTTTGTTTTTTTTGTAATTGCTGACGCAAGCTTGTCTGCATCAAACGCCCATCCTTCTTCTCGGTAAGGTACAAATACGGGTTTAGCTTGAGTTAAATGGATTTGTGATAAATGAAGTGGATAACTGGGATCAAAGTATATAATCTCATCATTTTTCTCGATTAAGGCAAGGAAACTTGCAAATAATGCGCCAATTCCACCGACTGTTAGAACTAATTCTTCCGGTGATGGGGTAAACCCATATTCATCCAGCATTTGCGCAGCGATTAGCTTTTTCAAGTGCTTTTCTATTTCTGGTCTACCATCTGCGTACATGCCTATTCTTTTATCTTGCATGCTACGCTCGAGTAATTCCTCAAAAATAAACTGAGGGGTTGGAAATAATGGCATGCCTTGCCCAAGAGAAATCGTATCCTTGAATTGTGATGCATAACGCATAATCGATTTAATTCCTGCATCTGGCAAGTCTGTGACTCGTTCAGTGAACTTAAACATTGTATAGACTCCTTTTTAGGTAGGTGCATGGCCGACAATTCTGCACCCTGAATGTCCTAGATGATTACAATCGGCAGGGGCTGCATATCGGAATCGATACCAGCCTATCGCTTCCCACGTTGTCCGGGCATTAACTCATTGAGATTCATGGTAAGCCAAAGCGCTTGCTGTCGACTTACGATTCATTTAACCCAGAATGCCTACATCGAAAGGTTTAATCGCACTTATCGTACTGAGGTGCAGGATTGCTATGTTTTTGAAACACTTAATGAGGTACGCCGAATGACCGAGGAATGGCGGTATCGCCACAACCATGAACGGCCCCATGAGTCATTGGCAGACTTCCACCTATCCAGTTCACTATGGAAAAATCTCAATAACCTCTACTTTTGATTGGATTGAAAATCCGAGGAGGCTACATTATAAAAATTCGACGTTGGAGTTAATGATCACGAGAACTCTTAGTTTCATCAATCATTTTCTTCAACCATTCAGTAAGTCTTGTTCCGCCCGTACCATATTCAGCCAGCTTTTTCCCGTTCGGCATAAGATAACTAGCAACTGCACGAAGGTGAGATTTTCGAAACTCTGTCAATGCGGATGCTGCAGCCTGATGCGCAGTGGAAATTCTGGCATTTCCTTTCATGGTTGATAAGCGCTTTCCAACTTTGGCGGCATAATTAAAAAATTGCTGATGTACCGGGGGCGAGCACATGAGGAATCTATTCATAGATGTGTTTATTTCCACTGAATGCTGTATATCCAAAATAGCATCAACTGCACGGATTACCCCTGATTGGGCCCCTGTTTCTCCGATATAAGTCACCACTCGATCATTATCAACGCCTCGAAAAGTTATTTGATCGTGACCATATAAAAGTGGTCTTATCTTATAAAGAAACACATCCGCATCCATTCGATCCATAATAGCCGGCATAATTTCCGCAGCAAAAGAAACGCCAGACTCAATTGACTCTAAGAACGCTACTATTGTGTCGATATCATTGATATCAAGCGATCTTTCAATATTTTGTATAGCTTCAACAACCTCTCCACCAATAGACTCTACAGATAAATGTGCGGCTATAAACCATTCTTCATCGGGTGTCCCGGATGGTGTTTGCGCAATCTTAAACTCCTGTGGCAACAAGCGGGTCCGTACAGGAGAAGTAAAATTTCCCAAGACGTATGAAGCATACGTAAGTGAAGGAGGCCGATCGGCATATAGCGAAAAAATCCATAACGGGCGAGCAATGGCTGGAGGTAATTCGCGGCGGGGAGAAAAGTATGGGCGATGGATCAGGTGAGCGGCAATATTAACATAAGCGCGAATAATCGCTTCACACATCGCTGGTGTGGTATGAATCGGCTCAATATCGGGTTCAACCGGTAAAGTTGACACAAACTCTTCAAGCTTTGTATCAGATATTGACCCTAATTCAGGTGCAATTGAACCGATCCGACGTAAGCTATCATAGCCGGATAAAATCAAATCTTCAGGTTTGGCTGGGGCTTCTGCGGGAAGAAAACCGGTTATCTTATTAGGTAACCAATAAGAACTTAATGCATTCACTTGGATCGCTCCTGTGGTTGTTGTGATGACGACTCCCTTTCCCACTCTTCGCGGATTGAATCAAGTTTTATCGATAAACTCAGATTACTGTTATAGTCTTCGTTACTGCCAATCCATTCTTTTATCGATTTAGACATTGCTGGCTTCCAGAGATCATCGAAATCTTTCTTGAGATAAGCAATATAAATCTCATCGTATGTACAGTATTGATCCCAGGGGCTTTTCGTAAATAAATTCTCATGATTGCGATTAAGATATGTGAAATAAGCTACTTCTTTCGTCTCATACTGTGGGTTGGGCGTAAAAACACTGTAATTCCGAAAATATCTAAGTTTATTATCATTTCTAAGCTGACTTTTAGTAGCAATACGCCAAGGAAGATCTTTCATATCACACAAAAATTTGATTATGTGTACGGTGTTATTATATTCCCTAGCCTTGCCAATCGTTTCCATCAGACGGGGATTTTTATAACCATCACTGTTATCGCCTTTTTTTATATGAGATAGATGATTTCGATACTCCTCAGTATTTTGTTTAATATGCTCAATCAGATGATTTATCTCATCATCAATTATCACGACACGCAAAAAATCTTTGGGGCGTGTTTTTTCAAACTCAAACCATCCAGAATTACCATAGTAAATGTATGTTAGAAACGTTAGAGGCATAACATTCACTGATTTTATTGAATTTACTCTTGTGTATCCCGCTGCCGAAACAAAATTAACATTGCTTAAATATAAACATTTTTCTATTTCTTTTACTATTCCCTTATCCCCTATATCTTTTGCATTTTTTATTAATCCTTCTACTTGCTTAATATCATCAAAAAAAGGTCCCCCCACGCCGCAATGATTATTACGATATTCCTCGATTAAACTTTCTGTGGTTTTCTTGAACGCCAAAAAAAATCCCGTAATGCAACAGCATAACAATGCAAGTAATATTGGGAATACCACGGCGGCATTTCCATCGACATATTCTTGAATAACAATTAGAAAAAAAGAAAATAAAATTCCTAAAATAAAGAATAAAATTCTATAAGAAGATTCGATATAAAACTCTGAAGTCTTCAATGATCCCAATACACCTATGGTACTTGCTAATAAACCAATCGTCACTTCACCAATAGATATCTTAGAAAAATCTAATGCTTTATTAAAATCTAATGTTTTTAAAAAATCTAATATTTCAAAACCCATCTACTTTTCCTGTTTTTTCTGTAAGCCACCAACCCTTCCATATTAACTCGGCTTTTTATCATCATATGTAAGAAACCTCAGGATTGTTTACAGAGAGGTTGATTAAAATAAGCGTTGAGTATTTCATAAGGTGTAGCATTATTCAAACTTTTATTAGGTTTGGCGGTATTGTAGAAGTTAATGAAACGGAAAAGCTGAATGCGCCGATCGGCGCTGTCTTTAAAGGAAATCTTGCTGTGCCCATATCCATTAAAGTACGGGGACTCGTTCGGCTTTGCCGTTAGTTTTCGGACGATTGATACGGGTAAATTTCTGACCGATACCGTGTTGTTTGTAAGCTTTAACAAAAGCATGGTCATCAGTTCCTTTATATTCCTTGCCGTTATCGGAATAAGCATAGTCAATCTGATAGGGACATTGAGCAATGACAGTGGCCATGAGAAAGGAAACGGCGCTGTGCTGTGTTTTATCGGGAAAGATTTCGGCATATAAATTCTCTGGAGAAATCATCGATAGCCACAAACAGGTACTCGCGAGGTTCATTGGCGGATTGTCCTTTCAGTAAGGGAAATTCGTTATGCTGTAACGCAAGTTACCCGATGGAAAAAATTGATGCGTTGGTACTGAACGCCTTGGCTGATAAAGTATTTGATCCGAAGCGGGTCAAAACCATGCTGTCCGGCATGAAAAAACAGATCAAGGCCGCACAAGCAAGCCAAGATGACAGATTGAAGAAACTGACCACGGAACTGGACGAAATAAAGATTGCTACAGATCGGCTTTATGAAGCAGTTGAAAAAGAATTTCTACCGCTTGATGCTTCATTACAAGAACGTTCCCACAAATTGCAGGCAAGAAAACAGGAATTATTGATTGAAGTTGCAGGATTCCGTCGTCAGCAGCAATTGCCCGAAATCAAACAGAATCAGCTTGAAGTCTTTACCAAGGTGCTACGAACCAAGCTACTCGACAGAAAAAGCGGATTCGGCAAGGAATATCTGAAACTCCTAGTGAGCGAAATTCGCATCA
>NZ_JAHBZY010000003.1 GCF_019635155.1 Nitrosomonas sp.
TTTATTGAACATGTTCTCATAAAACTATTTTAAACAATCACTTTTCGCATACTTAATCACTAGCTTTCGTCTTACTTACAACAGTTTGTTGTAGTATCGGTAATGCTGATTGATTAACACAACTTTAATGAATCGAAATAATGTTTAAATGCTTGTGCGAAAAGGTTTGACTGATGTTACGACAGAAAGCTTGCAATCTTAATTTGCAATAGAAAGGCATATCGAGGGGTATTTGAACGATACAATCAACTTGCTTGTTGATTGCGTGAATTCTCCTTAATTAAGAGTTAACTCTTTTCATGATTGAATTACAGGTGAAATGTGTTTTCGAATAATAATTCGGATTGATGCAAGGAGAGGCTGATGAAATTCACTTCGCTTACACAACGCTTTGCTGTCTGGTTTACATTAGTTTCCTTATTGCCCATCTTACTGATTGGTAACAGTTTGCTGCACACGTTGGAAACTGAAGCTAAGAAAACCGCTATCCACACTGTTTCTGCCATTGCTGACAAAAAAGTTGAGCAGATTGATAGTTATTTACAAGAGCGCTTGCTTGACGCCAGCTTACTCCGGGATGCGAGTACGACATACGATGCAATGATTAAGCTTTCAAGGGCATTTTATGAAAGCGGTATCGACTCGGATGAATATCTTCAATTGGATGCTAACTATCGCGGAAACTTCCGGCGCTTTGTTCAAGAGGCGAAATATTACGATCTATTTTTAATCTCATTAAAAGGTGACATTGTTTATTCGGATGCGCACGAGTCTGATTTTGCAACGAATTTATTTACGGGTCCTTACCGGGATACCGGGCTTGCGATAGTTGCACGCCGTGCGTTGGATGATTTAATCAGCAGTATTTCCGATTTTGAGTATTATGAACCTTCGCGAGGAGCGATTGCCGCTTTTGTTGCAACGCCGATTATTGTTTCCGGGGAGTTAAAGGGCGTACTGGCATTGCAAATTTACAGCGAACGTGTCTTTGAGGTTATTGCAAATAATGTGGGATTAAGCGACAGCGGTGAAACAATAGTTGCCCGCTTGGAGGATAAGCAGACAGCACTCATTATGGCTCCGCTGAAATATGATGCTGGAGCGGCATTAAAGCGCACCATTCCACTCAATAATTTACCGTCATCCACAGCCATGCAGCATGCTTTAAATGGGGAGTCTGGCGGAGCGATTACCGTGGATTATCGGGGTAAAGAGGTTATTGCGGCATGGCGCTATTTGCCGAGAATGAAATGGGGAATCGTTGTTCATATCGATGCCGATGAAGCGTTCGCTTCCGTATATACGGTTCATTACATGGGGTTGATATTGCTGGCTTTGACCGTATTAGCCGCATTGTTTGGTGCTGTTCTATTTAACCGTCGGGTCGTAACACCCTTGAAGCACTTGAATCAGAATGCGCTAGACATTTCAGCGGGTAATTTTCATCAAAGGGTCGCAGTCGAAGGTTGGGATGAAATGAAGCAGCTCGCCGATACATTTAATGTCATGACAGAGCAACTTAACGCCAGTGATCAGAAACGCAATAAAGCGGAGAATAATTTACTAAAGCTCAATCAGGAGCTTGAAGAAAGAGTGACAGCCCGGACTGCCGATCTGCAACGCGCAAATATCGCTTTAGCAATAAAAGAAGAAGAAATGCGTTCAGTTGTTGAGCATATGGTGGATTGTGTTGTTACAACCGACGAGAAAGGAACGATTCTCTCAGTCAATCCGGTCATGGAAAAACTATTCGGCTATAGCCATGATGAAATGATCGGACAGAATATTGCGATCATTATACCGGAGCCTGATCGAAGCAAACATGAGAGTTATATGGAAAATTACTGTCGGACCGGACATGGTCAGGAGTATGTCGGTCGCCCGTATCTTTCAGGTTCTCATGGAATTGGATTGGGTCGGGAAGTGATTGGCGTCAATAAAGATGGGGAACAGTTAGAGCTCTATTTAGCGGTCAGTGAATACTTTGTTGCCGAGAAAAGACATTTCACCGGTGTGTTGCGGGATATTCGCGAGCATGTGCGCATTATGCAGGACTTAAGGCAGGCTCAAGTAGATGCGGATCAAGCTAATAAGGCCAAATCAGCATTTTTGGCCGCAATGAGTCATGAAATCCGCACACCGATGAATGGTGTAATCGGTATGATTGACGTGCTGAGGCAGACCAGTCTAAGCGGTTATCAAATGGAAATGGCCAATTTGATAAGAGATTCTGCGTATGCATTACTTGCCATCATTGAGGATATTCTGGATTTTTCCAAAATTGAGGCCGGTAAGCTGGAAATCGAAAAGATTCCAATGTCAATCGCCAGCATTGTCGAAAACGCTTGCGGTATGTTGGCGCAACTGGCTCTTAACAAGAAAGTTGAGCTAACGTTGTTCATTGACCCCGCTATTCCGAAAAATGTGCTGGGTGATCCCCTACGGTTACGTCAAGTACTTGTCAATATTGTCAATAATGCAATCAAATTTTCCAGCAAGCAAGAAAAACAAGGCAAAGTTTCGGTGCGGGTTTTATTGACGGAGTCCGATTCGGAGAAAACTGTAGTTACGTTTCAAATTACCGACAACGGGATCGGTATGGATAAAATGACACAAGAAAAGCTATTCAAATCCTTTTCCCAGGGAGATCCATCGACCACCCGGCGATTTGGCGGAACCGGTCTGGGATTGGCGATCTCCCATCATCTTGCAGAATTGATGGATGCGGAAATTACCGTACAGAGTGAGCCCCAGCATGGCTCCGCTTTTATTATCCAAATGCCTTTCATTCCTTTACCGGATAAGCCTAACGCTATACAGACAATTGAAGATCTCGCGGGATTGAATTGCTTGATCCTAGGGAGCAATGAGAGTCTAAGTAATGATTTGGCGGTTTATTTACAAAGCGCGGGTGCAAGCGTCAAGCAAGTCACCGACTTTTCTCAGTTGAATCGATTGATCCGGCGATTAACTCCCGGGCTCTGGCTTGTTGTAATCGATGCGGGGCAGGAAGGGCCATCGATTGACGAGCTTCGCGCGGTATTCAGTGAACGCTCCGAAAAGATCAAGGCGAATGTGCACAGTGTGACGGATAAATCGACAGCATTTATTGAACCCCGCTTTGTGGTGATCAAACGCGGCCGCCGCAGACAGGCACGTATTGAAGATATTGATATTATCACGCTGGATGGTGATGTGATGTATCGTCAGTCGCTGCTGCGAGCAATGGCAATCGCGGCCGGAAGAACCGATGCATACGAGGAAAAAACATCGATCGTTGATGTTTTAAAACAGGCGCCGGTGCCTATTTCCCGTGAAGAAGCTTTGCGGCAAGGTAAATTAATTTTGGTTGCGGAAGATAATGAGATCAATCAGAAAGTTATCCGGCAGCAACTCAATCTGCTTGGTTATGCCGCTGATATTGCCAATGATGGATTGGAAGCATTGAAGCGTTTTCAGCAATGTAATTATGGGCTGCTTCTGACAGATCTGCATATGCCCGAAATGGACGGTTTCGATTTGACGAAAAAGATTCGTGCGACGGAAACCGGGCAGAAGCATCTGCCAATTGTCGCATTGACCGCTAACGCGTTGAAAGGAGAAAAAGAACATTGTTTGAGCATTGGTATGGATGATTATTTAAGTAAACCGGTGCAACTGGAGGACTTACATTCTTTATTGGAAAAATATTTGCCAAACTCAAAACCGGAATCAGAAATACCATCGAATGATCCGCTGATCGAACCAATCGATGACATAAAAGCAACGCCAGCGGTTGTGGATGTGAGTGTATTAAAAGAATTGGTAGGCGATGACCCGGCAACGATCAAGGAATTGCTTTTGGAATTTCGTACCGACGCCGAAAAAATCGCACTAGAGATACTTGCGGCATATCAATCAAAACAATTCGCGGTGGTTGGATCGCTGGCGCATAAACTTAAATCATCTGCGCGCTCGGTGGGAGCGATTGCTTTGGGTGATTTGTGTGCTGAAATCGAACAAGCTGGTAAAGGGAGTGATGCGGCAACCCTGGCAACAATCTTGCCGCAATTCAGCACTCAATTGGCGGCGGTGAGGTCTTATTTGGAAAAAAACGAGTCGTAGTTTTAGAGAAACCTTTAGAGCGTTTTTTGAGAGCTAAACGAGATGCGGTAATCAGCTTGAATTACCATTGATCTGATTGGGTGGAACGGTTATCGCCGGTAATGCCGGGCTTTTAGTGCCGCTTCCTAAGCATGAATTTTACAGACGATTACATCGGAATCAATAAAAAGCGGGCATGGATATTCCCATCCACAGCATCATGAGAACAATCATCGTAATGCCGATTCCGATGGTGCCAATGATCATTCCGATTAGAATCGTAACGCCGTCTCGATTGAGAAGCCCTAAAGACATCACCAGAACTCCCCATCCGGGTGGAAAATTTGTCAAAGGAATCGGAAGAGCGATGGATACGGTGAAAACAAATGCAAAGATACCGATGATTCGTTCCCATGTATGTACGCTGATGTAAGTCATGCGAGGTTGCATTCTATTCTCTATTTTTCTCAACCAGGGATTTGCCTTAGTGATTATTTTTTCCAGACTTTCTCGCTTAACAATTTTTTTCTCTATCCAAGCTGGAAGCCATGGGGCGCGCATACCTAAAATCATTTGAGTAGAAAAAATGAATAATGGAATTGAGAAAAGGGTTGTGTATCCCGGGGGAACGGGGATTGGCAAGCAAAGCGGTAAAGCTCCGATTGCCATTAAAATGCCAAAGCCTCGTTCATGCAGGGCATTTTTGATTTCACCCACGGTCATGGCTTCTTTCTTATTTTCAATTACAACAATTGCCAGGAAATCAGAAGTAGGGCGCTCTTTAATTGTCATTCTCAATTCCTTTTTTAGTTTCGAGGCAAGCCGCGCATCAGGGAATTACTCATAACGTAGCGCATCAACGGGCTTTAACGAAGATGCCTTCCTCGCCGGATAAAAACCAAAGAAAACCCCGACAGCGGATGAAAATAGAAAAGCCAGACCGATCATGCCGAACGTGATGACGATCAGCATATCCGCGACCTGGCTTACGATCCATGCCCCTGTGATTCCTAGTAACAATCCGATACTACCTCCCAAAACACAAATCATGATCGCTTCCAGTAAAAATTGAGTAAGGATTGCGCGTTGATTGGCGCCCAAAGCCATCCGAATACCGATCTCGCGAGTACGCTCCGTAACCGAAACCAACATGATGTTCATAATGCCGATGCCACCTACCATCAAAGAAACTGATGCAATGGCGCCTAGCACAATTGACATGATTTTTGCGGCATCCGTAGCCACATCGGCAATCGCTGTTAGGTTACGCACAGTAAAATCATTATCCTTACCTTGTTGAATCCGGTGGCGTTGACGCAGTAACTGGGTTATTTCGATTTCTGCGATATCCATGTCATCGGCAGATTTTCCTTGTACCAACATATAACGGATAGAACCTGGAAACTGATTGCCGGTAATTTGTCTTTCGCTGGTGGTGATAGGGATATAAACGTTATCGTCTTGATCGCGCCCCGTTAGACTTTGTCCTTTAGCCATCAGTACACCGACGACTTGGAAAGGCCTATTGGTGATCCGGATCGTTTTGCCAATCGGATCCTCTTCCCCGAAAAGATTTTTCGCAGTAACCGAACCTAAAACAGCTACACGGGCGGCGGAACGTAAATCGGATTCGGTGAAAGTTGTGCCGGATTCCATTTTCCAGTTACCGACAACAAAATAATCGGGCGTGGTTCCCGTGATGATCGTGCTCCAGTTCTTGGAAGCATAGTTGAGTTGCACTGTTCCGGTCGTAACCGGTGACGTTGCTGCGATCGATGTCAAATCCGCGATGGCATAAGCATCATTGATGGTTAGTGTTCTTACGCTACCGCTGCCGAAGCTGAAGCCGCCGGATGATGTGGCGCCCGGTACTACAAGGAATAAATTGCTACCCATTGCTGCAATCGTTTCATTTATTTTAGTGCGCGCGCCTTGTCCAATGGACAGCATCAGCACTACTGCAGCGACACCGATAATCATACCCAGCATCGTTAGCCCGGTTCGCAGGCGATTTTGACGTAAAGCGCGGAACGCTTCGCTGAGAATTGTAGTTAAGTTCATCGAGTTCGATCCATTCTTAAGAATTGCATGTTATGACTAACCCAAATGGAATCAAACTGAACCTGGTTTAGTGATCGCCGGTAATGGTATTTTTGTCGTCATAAATGACACATCCGTCTTTTAATCGGATTAAACGCCTTGCATAGGACGCGATGTCGTCTTCATGAGTCACCAGTACGATTGTTATTCCTTGCTCGCGATTCAGTTGCTCAAATAACAACATAATCTCCTTGCTGGTTTGGGTATCCAGATTGCCGGTTGGTTCATCCGCAAGAATTAAAGGAGGGTGATTGACCAATGCGCGGCTGATCGCAACACGCTGTTGCTGCCCACCTGATAGTTGATTGGGTTGATGCATGGCAAATTTTTCCAGACCGGTGCGGCATAAAAGCGCGAGTGCTTGCTTGCGGCTTTGGGATCGATTAATGCCGGCATATAACAGTGGAACGGCGACATTATCCAAGGCTGTCATGCGTTTTAGAAGATTGAATCCTTGAAATACAAACCCGATACTTTGATTCCGAATGCGTGCCAATTCATTTTCGGTCAGTGTGGAGATATTTTTGCCCGACAACCAGTAAGATCCACTGGTCGGTATATCCAAACAACCGAGGATATTCATTAATGTTGATTTTCCCGATCCCGAATGTCCCATGATGGCAACAAATTCACCTTGATACACCGTCATGTTGATGTCAAATAACACCTGATTGACAATGGATTTGCCATCGGTGCCTTGTAAGCTATAGCTTTTACACAAATTTTCAATTCGTATGACGGTCGTATCAGCGTTATTGTTTTGAGTCAGAACCATTAAAAGAACCTTAACCTAAACTTGCTCTCGGATTCCTTCTTATCAACCGCTTCACTAATAATGACCTGATCTCCGGGGTTAATTTCTCCACTGATGATTTCCGTGAAATTCCCATCGGAAATTCCAGTGACAATATTCACAGGCAGGGGGGTATTTTCCTTTAGAACGAATAGCTTTGATTGCCCGGTTTTAGGTGAAGTTTTACCCGATTCATTAAAATGATTGTCTTTCGGTTGAAATCGTAAAGCTGCATTGGGGGTCCGTAGAACATCGTTTTTTTGCGCCACAACAAAGTGAATATTGGCAGTCATGCCAGGGAGCAAAGCTTCATCTTGATTATCGACGATTGCGACGACGTTGTAAGTGACAACATTTTCCTGAATGGTCGGATTGAGCCGGACTTGCTTTACAGCACCGGTAAAATGGCGATTCTGGAAAGCATCGACCGAGAAATTGATCGCTTGTTCGGTATGTAATAAACCAATATCCGCTTCCGCAACGCTGATATTAATTTGCATCTGATGTAAATCTTGAGCAATTTTAAATAAGATCGGTGTCTGAAAGTTGGCTGCAACGGTTTGACCGATATCGACATCCCGGTCAATCACGACCCCTGATATCGGAGAGCGAATAATGCTGTAGTTAAGATTGGTTTGATCGCGTTCCACTTGCGCTTTACTGACAGCTAATTGCGCGCGCGCTGTCTCGGTTTCTTGCTCGGTTATCTCCAAGGCTTCCGGCGAGATGAATCCCTGTTGTTGTAATAATCGATGGCGCTTTAGTTTATTTTCCGCAATTTTTAATGCTGTTTGCGCACTTAGAAGATTGGCTTTGGATTGTTGCAATTGCGCACGTAATAATGCCGGATCGAGTTCTGCCAGAATCTGGCCGATTTCTACGCGATCGTTATAGTCTGCATGCAGCTTTGCCACGGTACCCGAAACCTGAGTACCGACATTGACTAAAATAAGCGGCGTTAACGTGCCATTGGCGGAGATCGTTTGAATAATGTCGCCGCGTTCAATACTTCTGGTTTTATATTGATTCGTCTGAGATTCTTTCTGATTGATACTGTACCAATAAGTAATAATGGCAATAATCAATACTAATAGAAGAGCAATTCGCTTGCCATTTTGAGTAAACATCTGGAAATATCTTTTTTCAATGAGGTAGCGCTAATGTCGATTACTTTTACGAGTGTTTAAATAGTATAAAGCATTCGTATTTTAAACTTTAATAGGGGAGAGCAGTATCAGAATATGTTGGAGCTGAAGCGGATCAGAGCGCCTCAGAAATGTATTGAGAGGTTAAGTCGTAGTTTTTAGTTAAGAAAGCATGGATCCAGTGCTTTTTGAATATGAGCAAAATAAGCAGTTACCAATTTCGTACGGTTGATTGCTTTGTGAAGCTCTGAAAAATGATGCGTGATGATCAAGCAAGTCAAAATCAGGCGAAGAAGCGCAGTTTACATCAAGGTAAATGAGCTTCCGCACCTGATTCCGATACTGCAGATCAAACACTACAATTTTTCAGAACTTCTTTAACAATAAATACTAGGGTTGCAGTTTTTTCATCATTGGCTGCAAACGTTTAATCGTAGCCGGAGAGATTAAATCTTTCCGCTCAATTAATTTAATGGCCGATGCCGGTGCGCAATTAGTCACCTCTACCAATCGGACAACCAACGGGTTAAAAGTCACATCGACACCGGTATAGCTACCTGCATCATCGCCGTCTCTATCGCCGCGGAATACAAATTCTTTCACCGGTCCATTGGGGCCACCGCCCTGACGGTCTTCGTTATGGTCGGTATCCACATAGTGCGCTGTGCTTTCCGAGCCACTGATGATGCGATCGATGCGTTTGCCGGGCGGTGCCGTATAATACTGTATGACACGCTCGCCTTCAGCAGTAGTCCAATCTTGGCGTGTTTCCTGCGCTTTCATCCATAAGCGGAAACTGATGTGAGTCCCATCATTAATCCAGCTTGCTTTAGCCCATACCTCCGGTCCGTGACCGGCGTATTCTTTATCACCACGGGTATGCGGCGGTGTATAGGTTAATTTAGCTTGTGGCAGCACGGTATGATCTTCTTCTTTACAAACCGGTGTTGCTGGCTGGATAACCGCGATGCTGGAAATTTGGCGGTTTTGCCATTCCAATATGAGCCGGTCGCTGGTTTTTGATAAAGGCACTCCGTTACCACCAAGGTTGAGGGTCATGTGATAATGCGTCAAGCGATCAAGCTGGGACGACACGTCTTGCGTGCGTGTTCCATCGTGTAGTGTAACTTTGATCGGGGTGGTATCGAAATCGTAACCAAAGAATTCCAATTTTGTGCGGCGGCTTGGGTCCAGCGCCATATCGACGGCTGCCGGGGTTACTTGGCACAAAGCGGGTTCAACTGCGGGCACCGGTTGATGCATCAGGCGGGCGCGAATTCTAGCTAAGGCCTGACGCACACGGGCGCCTACGAAATCCATGTTGCAACGCAATTCACCACCCGTTGCAGCAACGCTGCGATTTAACAAGTCTGAAACTTCATTTCGAACAGTGGATTGCGCATCGCTGGTCAACTTCGAAGTGGTATCTTGCAGCACAGCCTGCCATGATGCGGAATTCCGATCTAAAGCATCGATGGCGCCATCCAAGGTGGCTAATGTGTCGCCGGTTACGTCGCTAACGGTATCAGTGACTTTTTCAATTTTGTCGCCGATACTGCAACCTGCGATTAAAATCGATAGAAACAACAAAGACCAGGGTAAAATTGCCGGAATTGCCCGGTCAATCCAAACGAAACGTGATGAAAAATTTGAGGTTGCTGACATGCTGTTATTCTCCTTTGGGTTGTAAGGTAAACTCGCATTTCTACGGTGCGCAGCAAGATTTAGCTAGCGGACATAGCTATATAAAACGATCTTAAGTTAAAGTCAAATATGAATATCGAAGTTTAATTCATTATTGCGACAAACTTTCTGCAAGTGGCTTTATTCCGCAACGCGAGAAGCATCAACAATAAAGGTTCATTTTTCTTTTTCCTCTTCATCAATCAGTGTCTGGATTTGTTTTAAGCGCGCTTCGATGCTTGAGAGTTGATAAAAATTGCCATTGTCATTCTGCAGTGCAGTTTTTAATTGGTTTGCAGCCGCTTTGTAATGAACTTTCAGAAAATACACTTCGGCTTGCGCACGATGCTCAAGCATTTTATCGCCCAGAAGGGAATAGCATTGGGCTTGCAGTCCATATAACTTTGGGTCATTGTGGATCAGTTGCAATTGCTGGTTGATAAATTCGAGTGCATCTTTAACTTGCTTATTCTGAATTAAAGCTCGCGCATATCCATGTATCAAGGCCTGATATTGCGGGTAAATTTTTAAAGCGCTTTGATAGATCTTCAATGCCGCGTCAATTTCTTTATTTGCTAGTTTTACGCTGGCCGCCAGTGTCTCGATCATGGCGCCTGCGATAATATTCTTGGATTCAATCCGGATGGTGGCGCCTAATTGATGACCAGCGAGAGACGAGGGTGTCGTATCGTTCTGCAAACGCTGATACAAGTGGGTTAGTTCCGAGTTAGCTTGTTTATATTTTTTATTACGCATCAACGCTTGGATATAGCCGTACCGTTCCGCGATTTCGTTGTTATACCGTTTCTCATCCAAGCGTGTTTTGAATTGCGTGACTGCATCATGCGGTTTTCCTTGTAATGCGCGTAACTTGGATCGGACCAGCAGGAAATCGATACTGTCGGATACTTGGCGATAAGGCATGTCGCGGATTCGGTTTTGGATGTCGGCAATCCGTTCATAGGTGATTGGATGCGTACGCAAGTAGGACGGTGCTCCGGTTTCGTGAAATCGGCCGGATTTTTGCAGACGCTCGAAAAATGTCGTCATTCCTTGCGGATCGAATCCGGCATCAAGCAAAATATTCAAACCAATTCGATCAGCTTCTTTTTCATGATTCCGGGTAAAGTCCAGCTTCGATTGAATCATGCTTGCCTGCGAAGCAATCAATACCGCTTGACTTGCTTGAGGACTGGAACGTGTGGCGATGATTGCGACCGCGAGTGCTGCGATTGATTTAATCCAGTCGTACTTTTGCGCGGCTATCATACGTGCCAGATGCTTTTGCGTAACATGCGCGATCTCATGAGACATCACGGCAGCCAATTCGGATTCGCTCTGCGCCGCGATCATAAGACCGCTGTTAAAACCCATGAATCCTCCGGGTAATGCAAACGCATTGATCGATGGATCTTGGACGGCGAAAAACTCAAATAACTGATCGACGCTGGCTTCATTGGATTTTGTGATTAATTTATGACCGAGATTGTTGAGGTAGTTGGCAATTTCCGGATCGTCCATATAAGCCGGATCGGCGCGGATCTGCCGCATGATTCTTAAGCCAAGCTGCCGTTCTTGGTGAGGTGTGATGGTGACTTGCGATACATCGCCTAATTCGGGAAGCTCATGGGCAAAAACTTTAGCTGGGAACAACAACGATAATGTGATGATCAAGTAAACAAATTTCATGAACATTAGAAGAACTGAACTGCTCGATTCAAACGGTTAATGCCTGAATTAAATGAAGTTTTTGAGCCGAAAAACTGATTATTGTACTATTTGATAGATTGGACAATGCAATGTAATTGTCGTTGCCCATTTCAATGGGAATAATTTCTGACCAATTGCTTGATCAATCTGTTTTGCAAGACAAAAGAGGAGTTTGAAGGTTCCTCTTTTGTTGATCGGTTAATATTCAATATTGAAACCGATTTGTCGGCCTTTATTAAAAAGGCAATTGCGCATCCGGTTTTGCTTGCAGGATGTTGTGACGAAAGTCTTCTTGAATGCGTTGCAGCGCAGCCGGATTATCCGCTTCAAAACGTAGCACGACCACCGGCGTGGTATTGGAGGCGCGCGCCAAACCGAAACCATCCCGGTATTCCACGCGTAAACCATCGGTCGTAATAATTTGTTGCGGATTATCAAACACTGCATTTTTTTGTAATTGTGTTATCAGCAAATGATTTTCACCTTCCGCAGTACGTACTTGCAGTTCCGGCGTGTTGAGGCTATCGGGTAAATTATTCAGTACCGCATTGATATCGGACTCACGACTGAGCAATTCGAGTAGCCGCGCACCGGCATATAATCCATCGTCAAAACCATACCAGCGTTCTTTAAAGAACAGATGACCACTCATTTCTCCGGCTAATAACGCTTTTTCTTCGATCAATTTGGATTTGATGAACGAATGACCGGTTTTCCACATTACGGGAGTTCCGCCATGCTGCGTGATCCATGGCGCTAGATTCCGTGTGCATTTGACATCAAAAATAATTTTCGCACCGGGATTACGTGATAGCACGTCAGTGGCAAACAACATCAACTGGCGGTCCGCATTAATGATATTGCCATTTTTAGTAACAATACCAAGCCGATCGCCATCGCCGTCAAAAGCCAATCCGATTTCAGCATCCGTAGTTTTTAATGCTTGAATGACATCGCTCAGATTGTCGGGTACGGACGGATCCGGGTGATGATTGGGAAATGAGCCGTCGACATCACAGAATAACTCGGTTACATCACAACCCAAACTTCGATAGAGCGCTGGCGCATAAGCACCGGCAACGCCATTGCCGCAATCAACAACAATTTTAAGCGGGCGAGCCAATTGCACATCGCTGGTTATTCGTTGCAAATAGGCGTCGGTGATATTGTGCTGGGAATAATTACCGGTGCCATGGCTCAATTCATTATTTTCGATGCGGATTCGCAATGCTTGTATGGTCTCAGCCGCCAAGGTCTGGCCGCCTAAAACAATCTTAAAACCATTGTATTCGGGTGGATTATGGCTGCCGGTCACCATGACGCCGGAATATTGACATAATTCATGGGCAGCAAAATAAAGCATCGGTGTGGCAACCATGCCGACATCGATGACGTTGACTCCACTTTTTTGAATACCCCGGGCTAAGGCTTGCGATAACTCGGGACCGGATAAACGGCCATCACGGCCAATGGCAATGGCTGTCAGATTTCTAGCGCGCGCTTCGGAGCCGATGGCATGGCCAATCTTTTCGACATTCTCAGCAGTGATCGTTTTATCAACGATACCGCGAATATCATAAGCTTTGAAAATTTCGTGTGGAATAACTGGCATTATGTTAGCAACCCGGAATTGGAACGATTAATGAGATTTTCAATCGGTGTGGAATAAAACGCATTGTAAAGCTCGAATTCGAAAATATTGTCGGCGATCATTAATGGTGCGCCGCAGTGGCTCCACCTTTGAGAATATAGTGTGTGCCGCAATAAGGGCAGAGTGCTTCACCCGTTGCTTCAATCGGTAGAAAGACCCGTGGATGCGAGTTCCAGAGCATCATGGCCGGAGTGGGGCAGTGTAGTGGTAAATCATCTGCCGTTACTTCAATAGTCGGTGTTTTATGGTTCGCTGGTTGACTCATCTTTGTTGCTGCTCCCGTATTTAATGATTAGACCAAAGTTAGCCAATTTTCATGATTCTTGGCTTTGCCTTTGACACAATTGAAAAATAAAGTTTGTATTTTTTCGGTAATCGGACCACGTTTACCTGCGCCAATAGTGCGATTATCCAGCTCACGAATCGGTGTTACTTCGGCGGCCGTGCCGGTAAAAAAAGCCTCTTCGGCACAGTAAATTTCATCACGGGTTATGCGCTTCTCAATGACCGGAATACCGAGCTCAGCAGCTAATTCCATGATGGATGCTCGAGTGATGCCTTCCAGGCAGGAAGTGAGATCAGGCGTATAAAGTTTGCCTTGTTTAACGATAAAGATATTTTCCCCCGATCCTTCAGCGACATAGCCTTCCACATCGAGTAGCAATGCTTCGTCATAACCATTGAACGCAACCTCTTGATTCGCCAGAATCGAGTTAGCATAGGTCGTTACCGACTTGGCGCGGCACATATTGATGTTGACATGATGGCGGGTGAACGAAGAAGTTTTAACGCGAATGCCATTCTCCAGCGCTTCGGCTCCTAAGTATGTTCCCCAAGGCCAAGCGGCGATTGCGACATGAACCGATAAGGTTTTTGCTGAAAGCCCCATTGCTTCGGCGCCATAGAATGCAATGGGGCGAATATAACCGGACGTCAATTTATTTTGTTTGACCACATCACACTGGGCTTGCATGAGCGTAGCCTTATCGTACGGTATTTTCATCATGAAAATGTGCGCCGAGTTGTACAAACGGTCGGTATGTTCCTGCAAACGAAAAATCGCCGGACCTTGTGCGGTTTCGTAGGCTCGTAAGCCTTCAAAAACCCCTAGCCCATAGTGCAGTGTGTGCGTTAAAACATGCGTGTTGGCATCCCGCCAGGGAACCATTTTCCCGTCATACCAGATTACTCCGTCACGGTCAGCCATCGACATCCAGGTACTCCTGATAAAAGTTCTAAAAGCGCATATTCTAACTTATTTTTTATAAGACGTTGAAACACCCGGCGTCAATAGGTGGCTGCGCGTATTCGAATCCATTGATTGACTATCTTCGTCTTTGGGTCAGTTGCTCGAAATACTTTTCAAATCGGAGATAAGGATTGTGTGGCTGGTGCAAAATTGTATTGATTAATTGCAATAATGGATATTGCTGGATGTTGATTAACTGATGCTTCTCAATCATTTGCAGAGTGTGCGGTCCTTCACCGGAAATGTTATCGGTTTTTCCTTTGGCAATTTTCCGCCCTAATTCATGGTGGTGTGAGTTTTCACTGGTTGCCGTAGCGACAAGATCACCTAATCCTGACAAACGATAGGGCGTATCTGTTTGACCCCCCATCGCTTTGGCGATCAGCTGCAATTCTTGCAACGCTGCAGTCGTCAGGTGGCCGCGCATATTGGCACCCAGCATTAATTCATCCGCGATGCCAAATAGCATTGCATATACATTTTTCAAGATTACTGACCAGCTGATTCCTTCGATATCAAAAGTATGTTCTAAGTATAATTTGGTATGATCAAAACAGGTTTGTATCGTCTTAAATGCCGTAAGATCGCGGCATCCCAATTGTGCAAATGCGTAGCTCCCGGCGAGAATTTCTTCGGCGATCATGGGACCGTACAGAAGCGCATGCGGGTGACCCGGCGGCAAATTTTCATTAAAGATTTGCGCTGCAGTTTTTCCAGTCTCATCCAATCCTTTTGCGACACTGATACATAAGCAATTTCTTTTCAGATGAGGTGTGATTCGTTGAGTGACTTCCCGGTGCGCATTAACGGGTAAACAAAACAACGCGATGTCGGCTTGCGGTACCAATTGTTCTAATGTAACCGGTATGAAATTTGCTGATGGGTATTTATCCCAAACTGCTACTGGACAATGCTTTTTAAGTAAAAATTCTAGGGCATGACCAATTTCTCCATAACCTAAAATAAGAATTTTAGTAGACATTTTTAATTGAGCGGCGTTGATTGGGATGAAACATCGTTTTTATCATAAAAAATATTACTTAATTCTCCCCCGTAGTTATTAGATAATATTTAATAGATTGGTTTAAGAATAACGTGCAACTATTTGTAAATATAAATACATAATCCGTGTTGCGACAATTTGTCGCATTGCAAACTAAATAAGAATCATTAACAATGCGAATATGGCATACTTAAGCATTGGTTGTCGTTTTAGTCATAACAAATTGTCAAAAGCATACTTATTTTGAGGAATAATAACGAATGCCGCATTTATCTCAACATCAAACCACGATTCTTCAGCTTTTTCTGGCGATGTTTAATGCGTCTCCCGGTTTGGATAATTTAAGAATACTTGCATCACAATTACATGATAATCAATCGCTGGCAAGCTTGACACAATGGTTGGCGAACAGTGCGATATTTTATGGTAAGGATTATGCACATTTGAATTCCGAAGCATTCGCGCATAGGCTCGTCGATGATTTGTTCGGTGAACAGGTTTCAAATGCTAATAAGATGCTTATTTATGATTTCATTGTCAATCAATCGGCTGCTGGCGTATCGCAAGATCAACTGATTACCGAATTAGTCAATGCTTTATCGGTAATTTCGACATCCGATCGCAATTGGGGGCAAGCCGCGATACAACATAATATCAATGGTATCAATAAGATTCTGGATCATTTGTTAGCCGATACTTTTGCACTAAACAATCGGGCTATCGTGAAGGATCATATGATCATGCAGATCATGAGTGGTGGAACCCTCGGCGAAACAATAATATGGGCGGTCAATACGGTGGGGAATGTCGATCTTGATAATATTGTTTGGGGAAATGCTTCCAGGCTATTTAAGAATCGATTGGAAGTTTCAAAATATTATTCGGTTGATATGGCTGGAAAATCAATCGATTTTATATCGACGCAAAAAATTCTTGAGGCAGTTACTGAAGATAGCGATACGGTTGTTAAAGCCAAGATGATCATTGATTCCAAGCTTAATAACAGCGGTTCTTCATTTACATCGATTGATTTTCAACTGTATCAAACGATCAAGAAAATACATGACAATTCACTGTCAATGATTCTAAAAAACTTACCTTCGAACGAATTAATGGTTGGCTGAAATAAGCAGAGAGAATTTTATAAAATATTGTTTAATAGAGATATCTACACCGATTATAGTGTTTTTATAAATACTACCGTAACACGCTAGAAATTCATTCGCGTTAGGTTATTTTTGATACTATGCACACTACCGATCAACTTTGTGCGATTTGCTGTTTAAAGTAACCCATGCCCCGTATCGAAACGAAGTTTCAAAATTCACAAGGCGAATTGCTATCAGGTTCGCTGGAGTTACCCATTGGCGCCACGCAATCATACGCAGTGTTTGCGCACTGTTTTACTTGTTCCAAAGATAATCCAGCCGCTGCGCGAATCGCATCGGCACTTGCGAATCATGGTATTGCAGTATTGCGTTTCGACTTTACCGGGTTAGGGAGTAGTGAAGGGGATTTTTCTAACACTAATTTCTCATCAAATTTACAGGATCTAATAGCGGTTGCTGATTATCTTAAGCAACACTATGCGGCTCCGTCTTTATTGATCGGCCATAGTTTGGGAGGGGCTGCCGCTTTGGCCGTTGCGCATGATATTCCTTCGGTCAAAGCAGTCATTACCATCGGTGCGCCGGCTACTGCTGCACATGTTAAGCACTTATTCGCAGATTCATACAAAAAACTCAATGATGAATCAGTCGTATCGGTACAATTATCGGGAAGGAGTTTCAATATCAAACGTCAATTCATTGATGATTTGGAGAAATATAATTCTGCGGAACACATTGGGGCGTTAAAAAAAGCATTACTGATCCTTCACTCGCCGGTCGATACGATTGTTTCAATTGATGAAGCAGCCAGGATTTACAGCGCCGCCAAGCATCCTAAAAGCTTCGTATCGCTGGATCACGCCGATCATCTGCTATCCAATCCGGTGGATTCACGCTATGTCGCAGAAGTGATAGCTGCTTGGGCAAAACGCTATCTGACAAACGATTCATTATCGATAGAACCAAAAGAGCAGTCAATCTCAGAAGGCACGGTTGTCGTTCGGGAACGCGATAAAAAATTTACCCGCGAGATTCTGACGCATCGGCATCGTTTGATGAGTGATGAACCGATCGCATCGGGCGGTTCCGATCTGGGATTGAATCCTTACGAGCTTTTACTGGCGGCTTTGGGGAGTTGTACTTCGATGACGCTTCGTATGTACGCTAATCATAAGCAAATCGATCTTCAGGATATCCGTGTTGAATTACATCACAGCCGGATTCACGCGGATGATTGCTCGGACTGCGAAAAACAAAAAACGCTCATCGATGTCCTGACGCGCACCATTCAATTAACGGGAAACTTGAGTGATCAACAACGGAATCGGTTGCTGGAAATTGCCAATCAATGTCCGGTACATAAAACGCTGCAGGGTAAAATTCGAATCGATACCAATCTTGTAGATTAGTAAGAAAATGCAATCAGCGGATAGTATAGAGAAATATCGTATCGATAAATGGTTGTTTGCCGCTCGCTTCTTTAAAACACGCTCTTTGGCGGCGGAAGCCATTGATCGGGGGCGAGTGACTGTAAACGGTCTGCGGGTAAAGCCGGCCAAAGTGCTTTCAACAGGAGACATGTTGATAATTCGCATCAATAATTGTCGCTATGAGATTGAAGTATTGGATTTGACGAATAAAAGAGGTTCCGCAACAATTGCACAACAACTTTACCGCGAAACCGAAGAAAGCCGCAAGCAGCGTGAACTGCTGACCGCTTGTCTCAAAGCCCAACCGCAGCCGTTTTCCACCAAAGGCCGTCCGACTAAGCGCGATCGCAGGGAGATAGAGCGTTTTATCACCGGCAACGATGACTATTAAGAATTTCTAATAATGGCTAATGACACTTTTAATTTAGATAAAGAGCGGCTTATCAAGCAGTCTTTTGTGGAAATGGATAAGCATTTGCAGGGGACCGATTATTCACCGGCGCAAAAATTGGCGCTTACTTGCCGAATATTATTCGACAACGGACATGATTCCGGATTAGCCGGGCAGATCACCGCTCGCGGCGAAACGCCGGGAACCTACTTAACTCAGCGGCTAGGGTTTGGTTTTGACGAAATTTGCGCAAGCAATCTGCTACTCGTGAACGAAGATTTGGAGGTTTTGCAAGGGGACGGTATGGCGAATCCGGCCAATCGTTTTCATTCGTGGCTTTATCGTGCCAGACCCGATGTCCAATGCATTATCCACACGCATGCGGTGCATACTGCGGCGCTCAGCATGCTGGAAGCGTCTTTGGAAATCTCGCATATGGATAATTGCGTGCTATATGACGATGTTGCTTTCTTATCCAAGTGGCCGGGTGTTCCGGTCGGTAATGAAGAGGGCGAGTTGATTTCCAAGGCTATCGGCAATAAACATGCATTATTGCTGGCGCATCATGGGCTTCTGATCGCCAGCTCGAGCATTGAAGAAGCTTGCATACTGGCGCTTGCGTTTGAGCGGGCGGCGCGGATGCAATTACTTGCGATGTCCGCTGGTAAAATTCAGCCGATCGATCCTGATCTTGGGCGAGAAGCGCGCGATTGGATTTTGCGCGGTCAGCGGAGTGCGGTCGCTTTTGCTTATTATGCACGGCGCACTTTACGCAAAGGCGCTGATTGTTTGGATTAGTCCGGCACCGATCTCAATTGCTGAAACTGCAATAGAGCGTCTGTCTATTGGCTTTCCTGGAAGTATTTCGGTAAGTATGGGGAGTGCTTACTTTATATCTCTGATTCGTCATGGAAGATACCAGTCCATGCAATGCCATTATGACCGATGGTGCCTTGATACATGCCGCTGGTGTTAAACCGCATCGCATAATCACCTTTGACATTCAGTACAATTAAGCCGCCGTCTCCACCGATGCTTGAGATCTCTTTCAGCGTGGTGTCGGCGGCTTCGTGGATCGGTTTTTGCAGCAACATTATTTGCGCAGCTGTTTGATATGCGGCGGCGGTGCGAATAAACATTTCTCCGGTACCCGTTGCTGATACTGCAACCGAGCGATTGTCGGCATAAGTGCCAGCGCCGATGATCGATGAATCACCTACACGCCCCCGCCGCTTATTGGTCAATCCACCGGTTGATGTACCGGCGGCAAGATTGCCATGGCGGTCTAATGCAACTGCACCGACAGTTCCATGTTTTTTATCGTTGTTTGTAAATGGACGATTGGAATCGATATCGTGATCCCGCAGCACTTGTTTCTTAGCGAGCGCTTTTTGTAATTGTTCCCAACGATAGGAGGTATGGAAATATTCAGGATCAACGATCTCCAAACCTTGCTCTGCGGCGAAAATTTCTGCACCTGGTCCAATCAGCATCGTATGCGTGCTTTTTGTCATGACCGCATGCGCAGCACGAATCGGATTGCGAACCGTTGTGACGCCGGCAACCGCGCCTGCTAAGCGCGTGGAACCCTCCATGATTGAAGCTTCTAATTCATTTTGCCCTTCACGGCTAAAAACCGACCCCTTGCCGGCGTTGAAAAGTGGCGAATCTTCCATGACCACGATGGCGGCAGTCACAGCATCGATACAGCTTCCGCCGATTTTAAGCACGTCGTAACCGGCACTTAGTGATTGTGTCAGCACCTGACGGTAAGCCGCTTCACGTTCTGCAGACAAGCGGCTTTGTTTTATCGCACCGGCACCGCCATGAATCACCAATCGAAAAGGAACATCATGCGATGCTGTCATGTGTAATCGAGTTTATTGGAGGGATCAAGGTCGCGAAAAACTGACAGCCAGTGACAACCGCACAATTACCATTTAATGATGGATCGTTATTGTGATTAGATTCTAATGATTCAGAGATTCCCGAAGCTTCTCTTCCATGGGCGGACGCAACCCCGATTTACGAGCAGCTTCAATGGCAACTTCCGGGTCCATTCCTTGACTGATTTGGTATCGCGCCCACATGGCACTCGCACGATTGCCGGATCCGCAGTGAATGAGTATGGGTTGTTGTGCCGTTTCGATTGCTTTGGTGAAAGCGGCCAGTTGTTCGCTGCTAATGCCGGCTACAGTCATAGGGATATTTATATAATTCATGCCGGCACGATCAACGAGGGATTTTTCTTCGGCGGTTCCTTCATTGGCGGTTCGCATATCGATAATGGTCTTAAAGCCGGTTGCAGCCAATGCCGACGCGCCGCCTTCGCCGATGAGGCCGGATATGGCGATTTGATCGGAAATACGACTGTAATTTTGTACTGCGCTGACCTGATGACCAAAAGGTGTACGCCCGGAAGCTTGTGTTGTACCGGTAAAGATTAGGGCGCTTAATGTCATCAAAGTGATAAAGTATTTCATGAAAAACCTCATTGCGATATTAGGAAAGAAATCACTGTTCATCAGGATTGTAGCCGCACTTTTTATTCGAGTACAGATTATTCGAGTTCTAGGTCGATCAATTTTTTGATGTCTGTCGGTATATTGGTACTACTTCAAATTCTGTTTACTTATCTATCCGCTTTTCAATTAATTTTTGGTACAGTCGCGCTTGATGTCGATGCTTGGGCAAGGATTATCGCAACCGGCTTGGTGTTATTTTTTATCATTGAATTTGAGATATATTTACTGTGGTGCAGTGGTGGAGAAGAATTGGAGGGGCAATCGACTCGAATTTCATCGAGTAACTGCCCCTTTTTAGAGAGAGAAAATTGTGACTTTATAAAGCTGCAAGAAACGCGATCAAATCGTCTTTTTCACTTTCAGTCAAACCGATATTAAAGCGCGTATTGTAGAATTCCACGACTTCATTCAAGTTTGCGGCGGAACCGTCATGGAAGTAAGGTGGACGTGAAGCGACCGAGCGTAAAATGGGTCCTTTAAAACGGCCGATATCTTTCCACTTACCGGTAATCAGAGCCCGTCCGGGATCGGTAGTCTTGATGACTTCGTTCGTTGTTTTATTTTTCAGGGTGTACAAAGGCATATCCGGTGTGCGGCGCGATTCGTCAGCGACACCGATATCCAATGGCATTGGTGTCGAATGATTTCCTGAATTAGGTGTATTGTGGCAGGTTGTGCACGTGCCTGGCAGTATCGCGATGTTCAAATCATCGTTAATGCCTTTGACACCGCTGATCAAGATTGGCTTGGTATTAAATAGCGCCTGACCGCGTGCGATTGCGGCGCGGGCATTTTTAGTGCTGTTTGGTGATTTGTTCGGTTTAATGTCGTTCCAGCTGTTATAGAGCGACATGACAACAGGATTAAATGGTTTGCGAGTTTTATAATCGCCAACTAAAGTGTCATTAATACCAAAATAATAACGCTGTTTTGTTAATTCCTCAGGACTACCCAGCCCTTTTTCCGCGGTTAGATTCCCGGCTTTGTTGTCATTGATTTGCGCAGTAAATAAGCCGAGTTCAAATGCTACGATGGCATGACGCTCTTCACTGGTCAGATCCTGCAATGCTTCGGCATGACCTAAGGTCGCGTGGTTTGCCTGGGTACTTAAGTCAAACGATACGGGCGAGAAGCAAGTTGCAGTGTTATAGATACAGTCACTGGAACCTGGCATTTGAGTTGTTTCGCGTCCATCCCACATGACAGCGCTGAGAAATTTCAGATTGGTGGTTGGCATTGGGCGGCGGAATAATGATAACTCCGTTTCGTTTGCATATCCATAGGGGTCATCGGCTTCGATCAATTCGAATTCGGCGTCAGCGGGAATACCGATTCCAACTCGAATGTTACCCTTGTTTAGCAGCATACTGTAAGCCTCGCGGCGTGTTTCTACGGTAGATACATCAGCGAGCGGCGAGTTGGCGCCGTCAACCAAGCGGAACAATGGATCCAATCCTTGGGTTTTGTCGAAAAGTTTTTGCACGCCGGATGGTGTGATGGTCCATCCTTGCGTGGGGGCATGGCACGAAGCACAACTACGACCATTGGTTCCTAAGTTTTTGAAAAAAGGATTTTTTAAATCAATAAATCCTGTGGTACTGTAAGTGGCATCTTCGCCATGGTTATTTTTTGATTTAAACATATTCGGTAATCGATAATCTTCATGCTCGTGATCATCTTTTGCAAAAACTGGTGAAGATAGTAAAAAAACTAATGCAGATATTGCTTGCATGCTAACAATCATTGTGTTTCTCATTTAGATTCCTTCTGTTATATATAAAAAAATGAGCTAAATTTCTTGGAAATTTAGCTCGGTGACACTTCAGTCATTTGCGATTAATGGCGCGAAGTCTAATCAAAGTATGGACGGTGCGCTATAGTCGAAATGTACTGAAGATGCAGCTTAATGTACTAGGCAATAAACGGCAGTGAGAAAAATCACAGGGGCATCAGGATCGGAAATTAATTTTGATTTTGATCGAGATTTTGCAATGAATATGATTTGTGTCGAGTGAATTATTTTCGTGACGCAATTGCATTGCGGGAGCGATTCCCGCTTCAATGAAGCATGAGGAAATATGGAGTATTAATGAACGGTGGCGAATAGGAGGTTGGTGAGAGGTTATTTTTTCAGAAAAAACAGATCCCATACACCGTGTCCAACCTTTAATCCACGGTGCTCAAATTTGGTTATCGGTCGATAATCGGGACGTGGGGCGAAATCTCTGACGCTATTGCGAAGCTGCTGCTCTCGGCTGAATACTTGCAAGATTTGCATCGCATAATTTTCCCAATCCGTAGCGGCATGGATATAGCCGCCGGGTTTTAGATGTCTGCATAAGTGTGAGATAAATGCCGATTGAATTAATCGGCGTTTATGGTGACGGGCTTTCGGCCAGGGATCCGGAAAGAAAATGTGGATGCCGTCGAAACACTCAGCAGGCAACATGTGCTGCATTACCGCAACGGCATCGTATTGGATGATACGTAAATTTGCCAGTTCGTTTTGCTGAATCAGCTTGAGTAAGCTGCCAACGCCAGGCGTATGAACTTCGATGCCGAGATAGTCGATATCCGGATGCATTTTGGCGATACTTGCAGTGGCTTCACCCATACCAAAGCCAATTTCAAGAATTCTGGGTGCTTGACGACCAAATACTTGATCCAGATTCAATAGGTTTTCGCGATACGGAATGCCGTATTGTGGATATAAGCTTTCACAAGCGCGACGTTGTGCATCCGATAACCGGCCTTGCCGGAGTACAAAACTGCGAATTGATTGCTGCTGTTGCATGAAGCGATTAATCAATGATTACCGGGTATTCAGCTTAACTATTTGCCGATTTTTTAGTTAAAGCTTCAGTGCTGGTAATGACGCCATTGACGGGTGAGCTTGGGTTGGCGCTATAGAGTTTTTTTGCCATGCGTCCGGCCAGATAAGCTTCACGCCCGGATTCGACCGCCTTGCGCATTGCCGAAGCCATTAATACCGGGTTGCTGGATGTGGCGATGGCAGTATTCATTAAAACGCCATCGCAGCCGAGTTCCATTGCTATAGTGGCATCTGATGCCGTACCAACTCCGGCATCAACTAATACTGGAATGTTTGCATTTTCAATAATTATCTGCAGATTCCACGGATTCAAAATACCCATACCTGAACCAATAAGTGATGCTAATGGCATTACGGCGACACATCCTAATTCCTCCAATTGCTTAGCGACGATCGGATCATCGGAGGTATATACCATGACTTGAAATCCTTCCTTTATAAGGATTTTTGCAGCTTTAATAGTTTCCATCACGTTTGGGTATAACGTTTTCGGATCACCTAGCACTTCTAACTTTACGAGACTATGGCCGTTAAGCAATTCCCGTGCAAGGCGCAGTGTTCGAACGGCGTCATCAACGGTATAACAGCCGGCGGTATTCGGCAGTAACGTGTATTTTGACGGTGGCAATACGTCTAGTAGGTTAGGTTCATTGGCATTTTGCCCGATATTGGTGCGCCGGATTGCAATGGTTATTATTTCCGCACCGCTGGTTTTAACCGCCATCTGTGTTTCGTTGAAATCTTTATATTTACCTGTACCAATAAGTAAGCGGGATGTATAGGTTTTTCCGGCAATGACTAAGTTGTTCATAACGTGCTATTTTATTTTGTGTCTCAGCGTAAATTTGCAAAAACGATTTTAACCACCACCGACTGCGACCACGATTTCGATCTGATCGCCGTTTACTAATATTTCCTCTGAAAATCGACTGCGTGGCACGATTTCACCGTTGCGCTCAATAGCAATGCGTTTGCCCTGTAATGAAAGGTGATCGACTAATTGAGTGATATTGATCGGTGATTCAAATTGCTGCGGTTGTCCATTGATCGAGAGTTGTACCATGAGTGATAAAGCTGAGAGTAAAGTTATTGGTTAGCTGAGTGATTCACATCGGACAAGCCGGATTTTATCATGTGAGGGATCGGAGATTCGAATAATTTAACTAGAAGACTGTTCAGGTGAAGAATGATTGCTTTCAATGAAATATTGTAATGAATTTTTGCGGTAATGTGCGTTTTGTCATACATTCACCCTATATTTCTTGGTAGTATCAATATGAATGATTGGTTTAATTTATGAAAGGAAGCAATTGAGCCAGTGTGGCGATGCTTCTCTTTATTCTATTGATGATAAAGTGATATTGATGGATCTTTCGTCTGAGTGATTATTGGAAATTTGATAAAAAGATTTGAACAAAGGTATGCGAGTGAATTTTACTAAAGTTTTATACATTGACACCCGAAATAGAAGCTTGAAAAATATAAATTAACTGTGTGGTTAGGATTAAAGCCATTTTTATAATGATTAAGATTCAAATCAAAAACAGATTAATTGGATAAATACTAACGGAGCATGGTTCTTAATCGGGAGTATATATTATATTTTTCAATTGTTCATTGATTTGCACTCGAGTAATAGTGTGATTATTTTTTATAAAAAACTGTTTGTTTAAAGGTAAAGCTAGATGACCAACAAAACAGAACGAGTAGTTGCGAGAATCCCGCACAATGGTAGATTTGGTGAAACCAAGATATTAATCGTTGTTGAAAAATACATATCTGGTAAAACTTTACAAGATATGCTCGATGAATGGGAATATGACATCACAGGTATATGTACTTCAAGTCAAGAAGCTCTAGCGAGGGTGAAGAAAGATAAGCCCGATCTTATTTTGACGGATATGGAATTGAATGATTGTGATGGCATTTACTTAGCTCAACAATTGAATTTGCAAACTGATCATTCGAATCTTTGCATTTATTTCACTGCTTATGCGTCTGATTTAATAGTTCAGCGCACTATGACTATAGCAACTGCTTTAGGTCATAATATCAATAAAGCTATAGGAAATGATTATTCTGATTTTGAGTCTTGCTTCTGCCAGTATCATGGTATTGATAAAACAAAAAGCCTGATCGCCCAATTTTCTGCGCCACAAATCCGGGTTTTGTTAGTCGATGATCAGCAGATAGTACTCTGGGGATTGGAAAAACTCATTAATGGTGAGAAACCAAAGATGGAAGTTATCGGCGTTGCAACAAATATTGTTGACGCCAAGAAAATTGCAGTAGAAAGGCAACCTGACGTCGTTATACTCAATATTTTTCTGAACAATATTGACTGTGTGAGTCATATCCCAGAGTTTGCAAACAATGGAAATACTCGAGTTGTAATTTTTACTGAGACGCAAGACAAAGAAGTAATTGATAGAGCGGTACTTAGTGGTGCAAGAGGAATATTACACAGAAAAGAATCGATGCAAACAATACTTCGCGCCATTGAGAAAATTCATGAAGGTGAACTATGGTTAGATCGGATTACAACGGGTCGTATTTTGTTACAAAATTCGCGAATTCGAGGAAAAGTTTCATCCGACGCCAATAGTGAAAAAATAACTATGTTAACTCGCAAAGAATGCATGATTCTTAGAGCATTTTCTGATGGCACTGGTGGGGAGCAAAATAAGCAGATTGCAGCTAAATTGTGCATGAGTGAACATACATTACGTAATCATTTAACTTCTATTTTTAGTAAGCTCGGAATTAAGAATCGATTTAGTCTTTTTGCTTACGCAAAACAACATTACCACCAATTAGAATCAACCGTAGGAGAATCTTACAAAGGAAGTGGTAGTCTCAAGGCAGAAGCACAAAAGTAGCGCTTATATTTGTGTTTCTTAGATCAGAGTGGGAAATCTTCTATTTCTTTGTTTAATTCCTCTATAACAGGTTAAATTAAAATTGTCTGATCAAAAATGGCAAGGTAAACTTCCATTGATTTCTGCTATTAAATCATTCTAAACAGAAATTAAATTATAAAACTGTATAAAGGGGGTTTTCATGAGAGGCATTGTTAAATTATTTTGGGTGCTTTCAGTATTTTTCCTTTTCTCATCGCATGCGGTTGCACAAGAGAGTTATTTTAATAATTCAGGCGAGAGATTTGTTAGCGGAATTGCGAATGTAGCAACCGGGTGGACAGAGTTACCTAAGAATATCGTTTTAACGGGCCAGAGAGATGGGCCGGTATACGGAATTACAGTTGGTTTGGCGACCGGTCTTATGCATACCATTGGGCGGACACTGGTTGGAGGATTGGATGCTGCGACATTTTGGCTTCCATTGAAACCATCGGTGAATCCACCTTATGTCTGGGAAGATTTTTCTAGAGAAACTTCTTATTAATGAAAAACTGTGATAGCGGGAAATTTTGTTGTTGCTAGTCAGAGTTAGAGAAGAATAGCCAAAAATGACCTTCTGATTAATTTCACCAAGGTCATTTTTTATAGTAACTTGAGCTTCTATAGATTTGCATATTTAATGCTGGGCTTGTAGTGCTGCGATTCTTTCTTCTAATGGTGGGTGTGACATGAATAGTCTCATGAGGCCATTACTACCTCCTGCGATACCGAAAGCAGCCAACTGATCGGGTAAGGCTGCTTGTTCATGAACCGATTGAAGGCGTCGCAATGCCGCGATCATCTTATCTCTACCCGCCAGACTTGCACCACCCGCATCGGCGCGGAATTCCCGCTGGCGACTGAACCACATGACGATAATGCTGGCTAGGACACCAAGAACAATTTCAGCAATAATTGTGGTAATCCAAAATGCGGGACCATGACCTTCCTCATTTTTGAATACTGCGCGGTCGATGGTATGACCAACAATACGCGATAGGAATATGACAAAAGTATTTACTACGCCTTGAATAAGTGCCAATGTTACCATGTCGCCGTTTGCTATGTGACTGACCTCATGAGCCAGGACAGCTTCCGCTTCATCTTGGCTCATATTACTTAATAACCCAGTACTGACTGCAACCAGAGCATCATTTCGTGACATACCGGTGGCAAAAGCATTGACATCCGGTGCAGGGTAGACGGCCACTTCCGGCATGCCGATTCCGGCTATTTTCGCCTGACGTTGAACAGTACTAAGCAACCAGTGTTCTTGCGCATTTTTGGGGACCTCAATGACTTGCGCACCTGTAAAACGTTTGGCTGTCCACTTGGACATGGCGAGGGACATGAATGACCCACCAAAGCCGAAAACGGCAGCAAATATAAGCAGGGAATTGATATTTAATCCGGTTCCTTGTTCATCTAAAATTCTTTCGAAACCAAACAAACGCAATGTAATACTTAAAACAACAACAATTGCCAGGTTTGTTGCTAAAAAAAGAAGGATTCTTTTCATTTTTTACTCCTGTGTGTCGAAAAATGCACAATACGCAGATGAAACTGATATGTGATCAATCAATCATTTTTCAAACGTAATTATTATTTGAAATTGCCGAAACGAAGCTATTCGAAAAATATTCCCGATTAATAAACAACAATTCCTAAATTTAGGCGGTTTATCGGCTGAAGAGTTCAGAAGAAAGTGGCGGCGTCACGCTAGGTTGCGGAGATTTGGAATGACCGCTTTTGACAATGTGAAAAAGGATTTCGCCTTCCTTAACCATGCCTAAGTCGCTACGTGCACGTTCTTCGATGGCTTCCAATCCTTGCTTTAGATCATTGACTTCCGCTTCAAGCTTATTATTGCGGTCTTGCAGCGCTAAATTATTCGCGTGAGCTGCGACAACCTCCTGCTCGACTTGCATGACTTTTAGCCAGCTTGCTTTACCGAACCATAATGGATACTGTAATACAACAATCAGTAACAGCAATATGAAACTTAGCAGCTTCATTTGAGTTGATAAAATGCGCCCCGGCCTGCATATCTCGCACCATCTCCAAGCTCTTCTTCGATTCGCAATAATTGATTATATTTTGCGAGCCGGTCGGAACGGGATAAAGAGCCGGTTTTTATTTGTAAAGCATTGGTGGCTACAGCGATATCGGCAATCGTATTATCTTCGGTTTCTCCGGAGCGATGTGAAATAACTGCGGTATAACCGGCACATTTCGCCATCTCAATGGCGGCAAGCGTTTCGGTCAGTGTGCCAATTTGATTAACTTTAATGAGAATTGAATTGGCGATGCCGCGTTTAATACCTTCTTGAAGAATTTTTACATTGGTAACAAAAACATCATCGCCAACAAGCTGAATCGATTTGCCTAATTTATCAGTTAACAATTCCCAGCCATCCCAATCATGCTCGCTCATGCCATCTTCAATGGTGATGATCGGATACTTGTCGACCCAGGATGCGAGATAATCAGAAAATTGTGCCGAAGTCAGATGCAACCCATCGGATGCCAAGTGATACTTACCATCATGATAAAATTCCGAACTGGCACAATCGATCCCAATGGCAACTTCCTTACCGGGTTGATAGCCTGCTTGATCGATAGCTTGCACGATTAATTGTAATGCCGCTTCGTTGTTTTCCAAATTTGGCGCAAAACCGCCTTCATCGCCGACGGTCGTCGGCATGTTTTTACTGTTAATCAGTTTCTTCAACGTGCTGAAAACTTCCGCACCGCAACGGACCGCATCGCGGAAATTGGTAATTCCCAATGGAACAATCATAAATTCCTGCATGTTGATATTGTTATTGGCATGCGCGCCGCCGTTGATCAGATTCATCAATGGTACGGGCATCGACATCGAAGCAGCGCCACCTAAGTAACGATAAAGCGGCAAATTACAATCATCTGCAGCGGCCTTAGCTGCCGCTAACGATACCGCTAAAATCGCATTAGCGCCAAGTCTCGATTTGTTCTCGGTGCCATCGAGCCGGATGAGTTCGTGATCGATAAAGCTCTGATCGATCACGTCGAATCCCATTAAGGCTTCCGAAATTTCCGTATTTACGTTATTAACTGCCTTGAGTACACCTTTACCCGTATAGCGTTGCGGATCGTCGTCGCGTAATTCAACGGCTTCCCGGGTTCCAACCGATGCGCCGGAAGGGACGGATGCCCGGCCAATGATGCCGGATTCCAGCACGACGTCCGCTTCAATGGTTGGGTTGCCCCGTGAATCCAATATTTCGCGGGCGATAACTTCTACGATTGCACTCATGCTACATTTTTCCTGTTATTGGCTGTTATTAGTTGGTCAAGTAATTGCTTATAGTAATGGGTCGACCGATTGATCATTCTTTGGAATAAAACCTTTTTTCTAAATTAATTAGTTGTTGCGTACTACATGTATTTTTTCATCTTCGGTATGTTGATGTTGATTGGAATAGTTGATTGCTGCTTGTACATAAGATTTGAAGAGTGGATGGCCTAATCGTGGCGTAGAGGTGAATTCAGGGTGAAATTGGCAACCAAGAAACCAAGGATGTACGACTTCCGGCAATTCTATCATCTCACACAAATGTTCTTCTTTGGATAAACCGCTGATACATAAACCCGCCTTCTCCAATTTTGGAATATAAAAGCTATTGACTTCATACCGATGGCGATGACGTTCGATGATACAGTCCGCGCCATAGCTTTCCCATGCGAGAGAATTCTTTTTTAGTAAGCATTCTTGGCCGCCAAGCCGCATGCTGCCGCCGATATCGGAGTTTTCATCCCGGATTTCAACTTGACCGTCACGTGTGCGCCATTCGGTGATCAAACCGATGACCGGAAAAGGGGTCTCCGGGTTAAACTCGGTACTATGAGCGCCTTTCATGTCGGTTTCATTACGTGCGTATTCAACCACAGCAAGCTGCATTCCCAGGCAAATACCCAGATAGGGAATACGGTTGGTACGGGCGAAATGGATGGCCATGATTTTTCCTTCAACCCCGCGTTTGCCAAAGCCACCGGGAACCAGAATCGCATCCATCTTTTTCAAGCTGTCGACGCCTTCTTTCTCGATTGCTTCAGAGTCGATGTACACGATATTGATTCGGCTGTTGGTATGAATACCCGCATGAATCAATGCTTCAGACAGTGATTTGTAAGATTCGGTGAGGTCGACATATTTACCGACGATGGCGATCGTAATCGTGTGTTTGGGGTGTTCCAAGGCATAAATCAATTTTTTCCAAACGCTCAGATCAGCCGGTTTAGCCAGGATATTCAGTTTATGGCAAATAATTTCATCGAGCATTTGCTCGTGCAGTAAAGCAGGAATTTTATAGATACTGTCAACGTCGATCGCGGATATTACGGCTTCTTCCTGAACGTTGGTAAACAACGCAATCTTTCGCCGCTCTTCTTTGGGAACTTCCCGGTCGGAACGGCATAGTAAAACATCGGGTTGTATGCCGATTTCTCGTAATTCCTTAACGGAGTGCTGTGTCGGTTTTGTTTTCAATTCACCTGCTGAACCGATGTAAGGAAGAAGCGTGAGATGGATGAAGCAAGTGTCCGTGCGCGGATTTTGCACCGCCATTTGCCGGATTGCTTCCAAAAACGGAAGCGACTCGATATCGCCCACCGTGCCGCCGATCTCGATAATCGCAACTTGCGCATCGCCAACGCCCATTTGAATATATCGTTTGATCTCATCGGTGATATGCGGGATAACCTGCACGGTTCCACCCAGATAATCCCCTCGGCGTTCTTTGCGGATGACGCTTTCGTAAATCTGACCGGTCGTAAAGTTATTGTGCCGGGTCATGCGGGTGCTGATAAAGCGTTCGTAATGGCCTAAATCAAGATCGGTTTCGGCGCCGTCTTCCGTGACGAATACTTCGCCGTGCTGGAACGGACTCATCGTGCCGGGATCGACGTTGATGTACGGATCCAGTTTGAGCATTGTGACTTTGAGTCCGCGTGATTCGAGCAATGCAGCGAGGGACGCAGCAGCGATCCCTTTACCGAGAGAAGAGACGACACCGCCGGTCACAAAGACATATTTGGTCATGAGTGATTATCGTATCTTGAAGAGTTCATAGGAACAGTAGCAAAGCTTTGTATTTCGTATAAACCAGCAACGCAACGTGATCAATGTGTATTTATTAGCGAATTTCTGCAAGTAAACTACTCATCATTTGCTCAGCTTGATAGAGGTAACTACCGCCGAAAAGATTTAAATGATTGAGAATGTGGTATAGGTTGTACACTATTTTCCGGATATTATAACCGGAATCCAGAGGATAATTATAGCGGTAGGCAGAATAAAAATCGGATGCGAACCCACCAAACAATTCAGTCATGGCAATATCCGCTTCGCGATCGCCATAATAAACTGCGGGATCGAATACCACCGGGTTGCCGCGGTCGTCGTAGGCATAATTGCCGCTCCAAAGGTCACCATGCAATAGCGAAGCAACAGGTGGAGTTGTTGCAAAAAACTTATTCAAATCCATTAACAATTGTTCCCCGAGTTGTTGCAATTTTCCATGAAAGCCGTTTTGACGGGCTAAAGCCAACTGATAGCCTAAGCGGTGCTTTTTCCAGAATTCTATCCAATCCGCATAGGCCGTATTTATCTGCGGCGTGGTACCTAGCGTGTTGTTGCGGTACCAGCCAAACTGCGGGGAAGTGATACGATGCATGGCGGCAAGTTGCTGACCTAAGTCGGATCCTTTACCTTTCGTACTTTTGTTGAGATTGAGATATTCCAGTACCAACCATGTCAGCTGGTCATCCTGTCCGTAACAAATGGGTTGTGGTGCACGAATTGTATGCGATTGTCGGATTTCCTCGAGACCGGCGGATTCCGCGGCAAACATATTAAGATCATCGGCGGAATTAAGTTTGACAAAAAAACGCTGTGAACCGTCAGTTATGCAATATGTTTGATTGATGCAACCACCACCGATCGAGTCCGATTCTTTTACTATGAAAGGTTTGCCAATGACAGCGGAAATTTGTTCGCTGATGTTATGCCAGTTATGCACGTGAAAAAATATGATCGGTTGTTAACCACTTTTTGGCTTTTTGGATTGCTATCCGTACTTGATCAGGCGCGGTGCCGCCGGTATGATTGCGGCTATTCATGGATCCTTCCAGCGTCAATACGGTAAAGACATCGGATTCAATCTGTATCGAGAATTGCTGCAATTCATTCAACGCAAGCTTACTGAGATCGCAATCTTTTTGCTCTGTATACTGCACCGCTTGCGCGACGATTTCATGTGCATCGCGGAACGGAATACCTTTCTTGACCAGATAGTCTGCCAGATCGGTGGCGGTGGCATAACCGCGTAATGCCGATGCGCGCATTGTTTCCTGATTCACACGGACACCGCTCAGCATATCGGCGTAAATTCGCAGCGTATCGGTTAAGGTATCGACAGTATCAAAGAGCGGTTCTTTGTCCTCTTGATTGTCCTTATTATAAGCCAGCGGCTGCGCTTTCATCAGCGTTAATAATGCGATCAAATGACCATTGACCCGGCCGGTTTTGCCGCGTACCAATTCCGGCACATCCGGATTTCTTTTCTGTGGCATGATCGATGAACCGGTACAGAACCGGTCGGCCAGTTGTATAAAACCGAACGACGGATTCATCCATAAAATGAATTCTTCCGACATCCGCGACAAATGCGTCATGATCAATGCTGCACAAGCACTGAATTCGATCGCGAAATCACGGTCGGAGACGGCATCCAGTGAATTCTGGCAAATTCCTTCGAAATGAAGTAATTGTGCAACCCGTTCACGATTGATCGGGTAACTCGTGCCCGCCAAAGCAGCCGCTCCCAATGGCAACTGATTGACCCGTTTCCGGCAATCGATTAAACGTTCGGTGTCGCGCTTCAGCATTTCAAAATACGCCATCAAATGATGGCCAAAAGAGATCGGCTGGGCAACTTGCAAGTGGGTAAAACCGGGCATCACCGTGTGCAGATGTTGCTCTGCCAGATCGAGTAACGCCTGCTGCATGGCTTTTATTAATTGAATGATTTCATCGATCGCCGCGCGTAAAAACAAGCGGATATCGGTAGCGACTTGGTCGTTACGTGAACGGCCGGTATGCAATCGCTTGCCGGCATCGCCGACTAAAGCCGTCAATCGTTTTTCAATATTCAAATGAACATCTTCCTGCTCTAACAGCCAGGAGAATTGTTGATTCCGTATCTCTTCAAGAATTTGTTGCAAGCCGTGTTGTATGGCGCTGAAATCGTCGGTACTGATAATTCCTTGTTCTGAGAGCATTTGCGCGTGCGCCAACGATCCTTGGATATCATATTCAGCCAGCCGCTGATCAAAATTCACCGAGGCGGTATAGCGTTCCACCAGGGCGGATACCGGTTCGTTGAAACGCCCTGACCAAGTCTTTTTATTATCTTCCATATCTTTTTTATTGTTATTCATTGTCTTACTTGATCTCCGGTTCGCTGTGCCATGTGTGATGCGAGTCAATTTTGCATGAAAAACATGAATTCTAGAGCAATTATTGAGTAGGTTTGAGCTTTTTAAGCGTTTTGTATAATTTTGATGTATAAATAACAAATTGGGACGGGGCCGCGTATCTATTTGGCGTACGCTACTTTTCCTAACTTAAGGATTCATGGATAATCGAGCTTTATCCCTGCTACCTATAACACAAGGAGTTATCCATGACGGATTACAACAAACAAAACCCGAATCAATCGAAGGCCGAAACATTATTTTCGTTATTAAGCGCCAAATTTGAGTGGATGGCTAAAATTCCAACCATGCAGTTACCCGCTAAGCATGCGGCTATCCTGATCGGTATTATCGTTGTACTGCTGGTGTGGAAGTCGATCGCTGTCAGTAAAGTGGAATCGGATATGGTGAAGAGACTTGAAAATGAACGTGTGTTGATCACCCAGCAAGCACGGGAATACGCCGATCAGCAATATGTTAAAGAAGAAGAGCGATTTGGTCAGGTTCTGTCATGGGCGGTGCGCGGCGAGTTGATCCGTAACAATGTTGATCAAATCGATCAATATTTAAGTGAAATCGTAAAGATGAAAGATACTGAGCGGGTTGTACTGATAGGTGACGACGGGCAATTGCTGGTTTCGACGGATAAGCGCTTGGAAGAAACCAAAGGCGTTGAGATTTATCCTAAAGAAATTCTAAATCTGCAGAAGATCACGCTTCGTTCGGATGTCGAAGGTAAAAAGATTCTGGTAGTGCCAGTCATGGGGTTGAACAAAAAAATAGCGACGGTAGTGGTCAGCTATAAACAGCCGCGTTTTTAGGATGCAATAGCGTTTTTGAACAAGTTTCACACCCGGATGGAAGGCCTTTGTGAGAGCAAAGGCCTTTTCTTTTTATTGGGCGCGTTTAATTTGCGCACCAAGTGCGGTTAGCTTTCCTTCGATGTTTTCATAACCGCGATCCAAATGATAGATACGATCGATGATCGTTTCACCTTGGGCTACTAAACCAGCGATGACAAGACTCGCCGAGGCGCGCAAATCGGTTGCCATGACATGAGCGCCATCCAGTTGCGGGATACCGCTAATGATGGCCGCATTGCCTTCGACCTCGATATTGGCATTCATGCGTTTTAATTCCTGAACATGCATCAAGCGGTTTTCAAAAATGGTTTCGGTAATGATGGCGGTACCATCGGCAATACAATTCAGTGACATGAATTGTGCTTGCATATCGGTAGGGAATGCGGGGTAGGGCGCTGTGCGTATATTCACCGATTTCGGTTTTTTTTGCATGCTTAGATGAATCCAATCTTTACCCGAGTCGATGGCAGCGCCGGCTTCGGTCAGTTTGTCCAACACTGCATCCAACAAGTGCACATCGGTTTCTCTCAGGTAAATATCACCTTTTGTAGCGGTTGCAGCGACCAGGAAGGTTCCGGTTTCGATCCGATCCGGCATGACTGTATGTTCGGCGCCATGCAATGACGGAACGCCTTCGATGGTAATAATATCCGTTCCAGCTCCTTGAATGTTCGCGCCCATGGCGTTAAGGCAATTGGCGAGATCCATTATTTCCGGTTCCCGGGCGGCATTTTCCAGAATCGTGGTGCCAGTCGCTAAGGTGGCTGCCATCATCAGGTTCTCAGTCCCGGTTACCGTGACAATATCAAAAATAATGCGCGCACCATGTAACCTGCTTGCGACCGCATGAATGTAACCATGTTTGATCTGAATTTCCGCTCCCATTGCTTGCAGACCTTTGATATGCTGATCGACCGGACGCAAACCGATGGCGCATCCGCCCGGCAAGGAAATATTGGCTTCCCCCGCGCGGGCCAGCAAAGGACCAAGTACCAAAATTGCGGCACGCATGGTTTTAACCATTTCGTAAGGCGCAACCAGGTGTGTCAGTGTTGCGGCGGATAGTGAAACTTCCGAAGAATAAGGCGACGCGATGGTTGTTCCCATCTGCTGAAGCAATGACAGCATAGTCGTAATATCATGGAGCGCCGGTACATTCTTTACTGTGAGCGTTTCTTTTGTCAGGAGTGCCGCGCATAACACCGGTAATGCAGCGTTCTTTGCGCCTGAAATGGATATTTCACCTCGTAAGGGCGATCCGCCCTCGATAATTAGTTTCTGCATCGCTTGGAGATTGAATAAAAGCTCGAAAATTTTTGACTTGGTTGAAATGTACCCGAGTTCACTGCATCATAATAGCGTAGTTAGCGATCTAAGATTGCATCCAAGCGGCAACTATAACAAAAAAAATCGAATACATTCATCAGGAGAGAAAATGACGAAACAAATTATCCATACGAACGATGCGCCACAGGCGATAGGCACCTATTCGCAAGCAGTGCGAGTCAACGGAGGGGACACTGTTTATTTGTCGGGTCAGATCGGATTGAACCCGGTCAACATGCAAATGGCGGAGGGGATTGAAGCGCAGATTCAGCAGGTATTTTCCAACTTGAAAGCGGTGGCAAAAGCCAGCGGCGGTGATTTGAATGATATTGTGAAATTGAACATTTTTTTGACGGATCTGGATAATTTTGCATTAGTCAACGAAATTATGGCCAGTCATTTTTCGCAACCTTATCCAGCGCGTGCCGCTGTCGGAGTCAAAGCATTACCGCGTGGCGCATTGGTGGAAATGGATGCGGTGATGGTACTGTAAAACTCAGCGGAAATTTTATTGCATCGACTGTAGATGACGCGATGACCATCAGCCCCGGTGTGCAGGAAAAGTTATCGCGTTTAGGCATTCGTACTGAATGGGACTTGATTTTGCATTTGCCGATTCGATACGAAGATGAAACGCATTTGTTTCCAATTGGCGATGCGTCGGCTGGGCAGACTGTACAAGTTGAAGGTGTCATCATTCATAACGAGGTGGTGGTTCGTCCCAGGAGGCAACTGGTGTGTCAAGTCGAAGACAAAAGCGGCATCCTGGTAGTGCGTTATTTGAATTTTTACGCCAGTCAAATAAAGACTTATGCGATTGGGAAGCGCGTACGCCTGTTGGGCGAGATTCGCCATGGATATCAGGGGATGGAAATGATTCACCCCAAATGCCGTATCGTGTCGGTAAGCGAGCCTCTCGCGGATACCATGACACCGGTTTATTCTACGACAGCAGGGTTGTCGCAAAAGACTTTGATAAAACTTATCGGGCAAGCATTGCATAATGCCGAGCAAACGAATGTCTTGACTGAAACGGTGCCGGATACGATCGTCAAAAGATATCAACTGGCCAGTTTCAAAACGAGCGTATTCAATCTGCATCATCCTTCGCCGGAAGTATCAATCGGATCGTTACAAACACGGACGCATCCGGCATGGCGGCGCATTAAATTTGATGAATTGCTGGCGCAACAATTATCGATGCGTCTGCATTACCGGCAGCGACGCAGCCGTGGCGCACCGGTATTAGCGCGAAAGCATGAATATGCAGCAAGATTTCTTGAGCAATTGGCTTTTAAGCTGACACCGGCGCAAGTCAGAGTTTCCGAGGAAATCAGCCGCGATCTGGCCGCCCCGTATCCGATGCAACGTTTACTGCAAGGCGATGTCGGCAGCGGAAAAACGGTCGTGGCGGCGTTGGCTGCGCTACAAGCGATTGAGAATGGATTTCAAGCAGTGCTCATGGCGCCGACCGAAATTCTTGCTGAGCAGCACTTCCGCAAGCTATATGCATGGTTTGAACCATTGGGGGTACGAATCGCCTGGTTGTCGGGAAGTCAGAAAAAAAAGCAAAAGCAAATAACGCTGGAAGAGATTTCTACCGGCGTGGCGCAATTAGTCGTGGGGACTCATGCGTTATTTCAAGACTCTGTGATCTTTCAACAATTGGGATTGGCGATTATTGACGAGCAGCATCGGTTCGGTGTGCATCAGCGTCTGGCATTGCGGATGAAAGGTGCGCGATCCGACCAACTGCCGCACCAGTTGATGATGAGCGCGACGCCGATTCCCCGAACGCTGTCAATGAGTTATTTCGCCGACCTGGATGTCTCGATGATCGATCAGATGCTGCCCGGCCGATCACCCGTGATGACCAAGTTGGTTGCGGACAGCCGCCGTGACGAAGTCATCATGCGTATACGGCATGCTTGCATGCAGGGTAAGCAAGTATACTGGGTGTGTCCGTTGATTGAAGAATCAGAAGTTTTGCAGTTGCAAACAGCGGAGGCAACTCATGCGAATCTGACGGAAGTATTTCCGGATTTGACTGTCGGGTTGGTGCATGGGCGCTTGTCTCCGCAGGAAAAATCCGAGGTGATGGATTCGTTCAAGCAAGGTATCGTTCAATTGCTGGTAGCGACGACAGTGATCGAAGTTGGTGTGGATGTACCGAATGCGTCGTTGATGGTGATCGAAAATGCCGAACGTATGGGGTTATCGCAGTTACACCAATTACGTGGACGCGTAGGCCGCGGATCAGAGGCCAGTATCTGTATTTTGTTGTTTCAACAACCATTATCCGAGGTGGCTCGCAAACGGCTGCGCATCATTTTCGAGCAATCCGATGGTTTTGAAATTGCCCGGCAGGATTTGCAATTGCGTGGCCCCGGCGAGTTTCTCGGCGCCAGACAGAGCGGTGTGCCGATGCTGCGTTTTGCGGATCTCGAACAAGATAGCGATTTACTGACAGCTGCACAAGCTACTGCTAATGAAATGCTTGATCATTATCCGCAGCTGGCGCAGCGGCATATCGATCGTTGGTTAGGCGATAAAAACGAATATTTGCGAGCATAAAAGTTTAAGAGAAGGTGATGTAATTGATTGTAAAAGATAAAGTCTCTTGGGTGCGATTGCTGTTTCAGGTCCGGGGCAGCAGCTTAACGGAAACCTGGCCGCGGATTTTGTGTGTAACCATGGTTGCAATGATTGTGACTTATGTGGAGATGTATTACAGCATTCAGAAATATACCCTGACAACAATCCCATTTGCGTTAATCGGTGTGGCGATCGGTGTTTTTTTGGGCTTCCGCAATAATGCTTCCTACGATAAATTCTGGGAGGGGCGTAAACTTTGGGGGGCTTTGGTCAATACGACGCGCAGCTTGACGCGCCAGGCTTGCCATATGATCGATTCGCAGCAGGCTCATGAAGAGGTCAAACAATTTCGTGCTGTTTTTGTTAAACGTATCATCGCCTTTACACACTCGCTTCGCTGTCATTTGCGCAATGAGGACTCGGCGAAAGAGATAAAAAAATTTTTATCTGCGGATGATTTTTCCAGAACGATTGCATCAGCCCATCGTCCCTTGGCTATTTTGCAACAATTGAGTGGTGATCTGGCTGCGGCGCGGCAGCGCCAGTGGCTGGGTGAGTTTAATCATCCTTTTATGGAGGCGCAGCTCAATGAATTTTCGAATATTCTAGGTGCTTGCGAGCGCATTAAAAACACCCCGATTCCATTCAGTTATTCAGTATTAATTCACCGCATCGTTGCGGCGTATTGTTTGTTTTTACCGTTCGGTCTGGTTGAAACCACCGGCGTGTTGACGCCGATTGTGGTGCTGATGATTTCCTATGCGTTTTTTGAATTGGATGCGATCGGCGATGAAATCGAGAATCCTTTTGGGTTGCAACCGAATGATCTGCCGTTGACTGCGATTTCACGAAATATTGAAATTAATTTACTGGAACTGATTAATGATCCCGATCGTCCGGAAGCTTTGAAACCTGTGGATGATTTATTGATTTAATAGGTTGATTGCTGAAGATTGATGGCTAAGTGCTGCATATAACACGATTACGTCCCAGTTCCTTCGCTTTATACAAGCGGATATCCGCTACGGACATGAAACTATCAATCGTATCCGTCTTGCCGGGTATTTGTGTGACGCAACCGACCGACACGGTCAAATATTGTTGCGTGCTCGAGTGTTGAACAGGAATATTCAAATCTTCAATTTCTTTTCTGATAATCTCCGCAAATTCCACAGTGCCTTGGTGATTCAGGTTGGCTGCGAGGATGCAGAATTCTTCACCACCGAGACGAAAAGGAAAATCGCCGGGACGATGACAAATTTCTTTTAGCTTCTGACTCACTTGAATCAGCACCCGGTCGCCAGCGCTATGACCAAGATGATCGTTGACTTTCTTGAAGTGATCGATATCCAGCATGATCAAAGCCAGCGGAATTTTATCGCGTTTGGCTCTTTTCAATTCGCGGGTAAAAACATTATTAAAATGCCGCCGGTTGTGCAGATCGGTCAGTTGATCCGTTATCGCCAGCGCTTCCAACCTCAGATTGGCTTTAAGTAACTGTTTATTAGCTTTGTGTAGTTCCTTTTCAATCGCAAGCCGCTCATGGCTCTCGCGCATCAGTTTTAACGTTGTGGAAGATAGGCTGTCGTACATGCGCATGACAGTCTCAATCACGAGTCGGATTGAACCGCTCATTTTCTTGTCGGCTGCAATCTTTGCATCATCGAAAGACAAATCCTTATTACGATACTGTATAAAATATGCCATGCGTTTGTCGCTATCGAGAATATGGAATGCCAACCAGCGAATCAGGAATAGAATAATTCTTTCAATTACTTCAGTATGTGACTGAGTGCTCCCGTTTTCTTTAAGTTCAAGAACTTTAGGAAGAAAAGATGAATGACTGAGCTGATGGGAAGAAAGCCAGGAATCGTCGCCAAAATGTTCGGCCCAGATCACTTCTTCCGTTTCAAAATGAAATTCGGCGTATTGCGTCAGTTTAGTAAAAATGTCATTGATTTCTACCACATTACCGCGAACCAGCGTGTCAGCTAATTGATTAAGCAACAAGACAAGCCTTTTATGTTGCTCATCAATAATCGCGATTCCGGTATCAAGATTTTCATTCCAAGGAAAGACTTCCAATTTTTCCAGCGGATTATTCATTTAATGTATTGAAGAATTGATAAAAGTAGTGAAAAAGTAATTCAGTGTAAGCTCTATTTAATATTAGAGTTTTTACTGAATTAACGAGAATAAATATAACATGGTAACGAATAAGGGAAAGTATCTATGAGATAAATTAACAAATTCATGGTAAAAATTCCTACAATGCTTGGGCATTTTAAGTGATATCGGCAAATTTCTGGAATGATTCTGCATGACTAGGTTTGCTTTGCAATTCCTTTGCAAAGACTGTTGTATAATTGCAATCCGATTTTTTAGCGACTTCGTTTCCGCTTTCAGACCGTTCTTATCATGCGACATTTCGAAGTAATCGTTTTACCACGATGAATAAAGCGTATCCGTTGGCATGGCATGCGGCATTGACCTCGGTTTCACACTCTCAACGTATTTGGTTGCAAGATCGCGGCTCTTTGACACGCCGCATCCAAGAACGTTGTTCGCATTTTTTCGTACAACCGGTGTTTCAATCATTACGGAGAGTGTATGGCGATGAATTGGATATTTTGCAACTACGGCCTTGCGAATGGGCCATGGTGCGTGAAGTGTATCTTTATTGCGACCAGAAACCGGTGGTGTTCGCGCATTCGGTGGTGGCGCGTAAAAATTTACGCGGCGCTTGGCGCGGTTTAAGCGGTTTGGGTAATAAATCGCTCGGAACCGTTTTGTTTACAAATCCGAAAATAAAACGTACTCCCTTGGTGTATAAAAAAGTCAGTCGCGGTCATTTTCTGTACGATCGTGCTTGTCGCCGGTTGTCAACAAAACCGCCTCATTTATGGGCGCGGCGTTCGATGTTTACGCTGCATGGACAATCAATATTAGTGACGGAAGTATTTTTGCCGGATATTTTGGATTTACCGTTATGAGCATGGCAGATCGAATTCAAACCTATGCGCAACTGATGCGGTTGGATAAACCGATTGGTATCCTGCTGCTGTTATGGCCGATGCTCTGGGGGTTGTGGTTTGCTGCTCAGGGATTACCTGATGGGAAGGTTTTCGTTATTTTTGTACTCGGCGCGGTACTCATGCGATCTGCCGGGTGCGTAATCAATGATTTCGCTGATCGTGATTTTGATCCGCACGTCGAACGTACCCAGCACCGGCCGATGGCAGCGGGCCGGGTGAGTTCGAAAGAAGCCTTGTCGCTGGCGGGTGGATTGAGTCTGGTTGCATTTTTGCTGATCCTGCCGCTGAATCAATTGACGATTCTGTTATCGGTGCCGGCGCTTTTGTTGGCTGCTTCGTACCCGTTTACCAAGCGTTTTTTCGCGATGCCGCAGGCTTATTTAGGCGTTGCTTTCAGTTTCGGCATACCGATGGCGTTTGCCGCGCAAACCGATAGCTTGCCGCTCATTGTTTGGGTTCTGATGCTGGCTAATTTATTTTGGGTGATTGCGTACGATACCGCCTACGCCATGGTTGATAAACCGGATGACTTGAAAATCGGCATTAAAACTTCGGCAATTACTTTCGGTCAGTTTGACGTGTTAGGTGTGATGGTATGCCATAGCTGTTTTATCGCGATAATGGTGGCAATCGGATTGTTGCAATCGATGAATCTGCTCTATTACGCAAGTTTGGCGGTGGCGTCCGCTTTGATTGCCTATCAATATTCGTTGATTCGCAACCGCGACCGGGCGTTGTGCTTCAAAGCTTTTCTGCACAATAACTGGGTCGGTATGGTGATATTTGTCGGTATTGCGCTTGATTTTCAGGTTTTTCCGCGCTAAGGATTTCTAATGCAATATAAAGATCTGCGTGACTTTTTAGCACAATTGGAGGCGATGGGTGAGCTGAAACGTATTGCAGCGGTAGTCGATCCTGTTTTGGAAATGACCGAAGTTTGCGATCGTATCCTTAAAGCACAAGGGCCGGCGTTGTTATTTGAACATCCTAAAGGGCATACCATACCGGTATTAGGTAATTTGTTCGGCACACCCAAGCGAGTGGCTTTGGGCATGGGGCAGGAATCGGTCGCAGCGTTGCGTGATGTCGGGAAATTACTGGCGTACTTGAAAGAACCCGATCCGCCGAAAGGACTCAAGGATGCTTGGGAAAAACTGCCGATACTGAAACAAGTGTTGAATATGGCCCCAAAAGAATTGGGCAGTGCACCTTGTCAGGAGATTGTATGGGAGGGCGGTGAAGTTGATTTGAGCAGATTGCCGATTCAAACTTGTTGGCCGGGTGATATCGCACCGCTGATCACGTGGGGTTTGACGGTTACCAGGGGACCGAATAAAACCCGTCAGAATTTGGGTATTTACCGCCAGCAAGTAATTGGTCCCAATAAGGTCATCATGCGCTGGTTGGCACACCGCGGCGGAGCGTTGGATTTTCGTGAATTTTGTTTATTGAATCCAGGTAAACCGTATCCTCTGGCGGTTGCGTTGGGAGCTGATCCGGCGACAATTCTGGGAGCGGTGACGCCGGTACCCGATAGCTTGAGCGAATATCAATTCGCTGGTTTGCTGCGTGGCGCAAAAACTGAGGTGGTGAAATGCATCGGTAACGATTTGCAAGTCCCCGCCAGCGCCGAAATTGTGCTCGAAGGCGCGATCCATCCCGGAGATACCGCATTGGAAGGGCCTTATGGCGATCACACCGGTTATTACAACGAGCAGGAATCCTTTCCGGTATTTACCATCGATCGGATAACGATGCGGCATAACCCGATTTACCATTCCACCTATACCGGTAAGCCGCCGGATGAACCGGCGATTCTGGGTGTGGCGTTGAACGAGGTGTTTGTGCCGTTGCTGCAAAAACAATTTCCTGAAATTACCGATTTTTACCTGCCGCCGGAAGGCTGCTCGTATCGTATGGCGGTGGTCAGTATGAAAAAACAATATGCCGGGCATAGCAAACGCGTGATGTTTGGTATCTGGAGTTTTTTGCGCCAGTTTATGTACACCAAATTCATCATCGTGACCGACGATGACATTGATGTACGTGATTGGAAGGAAGTGATTTGGGCGATTACCACGCGAGTCGATCCGGTTCGCGATACCTTGCTGGTGGAAAATACGCCGATCGATTATCTCGATTTCGCCAGTCCGATTTCCGGACTGGGCGGTAAGATGGGATTGGATGCGACGAATAAGTTTCCAGGAGAAACCAACCGGGAGTGGGGTACGCCGATCGTGATGGATGAGGCGGTTAAAAAACGAGTCGACGCGATTTGGCAGGATTTGAAAATATAAAAAATGCGTGAAATCTGGCAGACCATTCTGTTGTTGATCATGAGTAACGTGTTCATGACATTTGCTTGGTATGCGCATTTAAAGGAATTAAATCACAAGCCTTGGATAATCGCCGCTCTGATCAGTTGGAGTATCGCGTTTTTTGAGTATCTGCTGCAGGTTCCCGCTAACCGCATCGGTTTTACCGTTCTATCCGTCGCACAGCTTAAAATACTGCAGGAAGTGATTACACTGACGGTGTTTGTGCCTTTTGCACTGTTGTATTTAAAGGAACCGTTGAAATTGGATTATTTATGGGCTGCATTATGTATGGTTGGTGCGGTTTATTTTATGTTTCGCGCACGATAAAACCCTGGGAACGAATAATTTATTTGAATAAAAAGACCGTTTTTTGATGGATGGGGGACTGGAATAAATAGTACAATGGCTTGTAAATTAATTAATAAGATCCGCTAAATGTTGATAGGATTCTGATCCAAACATTGGATAACAAGTGAAGCATGCAATTACACCCATTCAATCGGGATTCTCAACGTTAGTGTCAGAATGAATATACGATTCTTTCACAGTATACTCATCCCGGTTTTCCTGCTGATCTTGCCACTGACGGGTTGGAGCCAACGATCCTCTGATCCGGTGGTGAGTGAAAAGAAGCCTATCGTTAAACCTCAAAAGAAGCCTGTGTTAATCGAAGCGGACCACATCAAAGGTTATTATAAGCAAGAAATCGAGGCGACAGGAAATGCCGTGCTGCATCATGGTGATAATGTGTTAACCGCTGACCGGATGAAATATTATGAACAATCCGAGGATACGGAAGTAGAGGGAAATATCCGCCTGGAACGGCCTAAGGATGTGCTGCAAGGCAAACACCTCGAACTCAATATGAAAACTGAGGTGGGGCAATTAACCGAGCCGCATTATTCGATGAAGACCGGAGAAGGTCGAGGTGCCGGTGATATGCTTTTTTTTGAAGGTAAAGACCACTATCGAGTGAAGGAGACCAGTTATACAACATGTCCGGAAGGCAATCATGATTGGTATTTGCGTGCCGAAGAGCTGGAAATCGATAACAAAAAGGAAGTTGGAACAGCCCGGCATGTCAAGGTGGTATTTAAAGATACGCCCATTTTGTATTCACCGTGGATAGATTTTTCTTATAGCGGACAGCGGAAATCGGGATTGCTCGCACCGGTTGCCGGTTATAACGCCAGAACGGGTTTTGATATGGGGCTTCCCGTTTATTTGAATGTCGCACCGAATCTGGATGCTACGATTACTCCTCGTATCATGACAATGCGCGGTTTTCTGCTCAGTAATGAGTTGCGTTATATCGGTAGCAATAATATGAATGGTAATTTGTTATTCGATATTCTTCCGCATGATATCCATACGAATCAAACCCGCTGGGGTATTTTGTACACACATACGCAAAGCCTTGCTAACGGCTGGCGTGGTTTCCTGAATTATAATCAAGTATCGGATGATCGTTATTTCCGCGAACTGACCCCGAATCTGGCGCAAACCAGCTTGACCAACTTATCGCAACAAGGCGGTTTCACTTATAACGGACGATTGGGACATGATGGTGTGGTCCATTTCACCGGTTTTGCGCAGCGTTTCCAAACATTGCAAGATCGTTCCGCGCTATTTGTTTCTCCCTACGAGCGGCTTCCTCATTTTTCCTTAAATGCAGCGAAATATAATGTCGGGAAATTAGATTTTGAGCTGCAGAGCAGTTGGACGAACTTCTATCACCCGACACTGGTCGACGGCAATCGGACGATACTGTATCCCACGGTCAGCGCACCCCTGCGGAATGAGTTTGGTTTCATTACGCCGAAATTCGGTTTGCACTACACGCATTATAATCTTGCTGCACCAGTCGGTGACAAAGGGGAAAATGTCGACCGGGCTGTTCCAATTGTAAGCTTGGATAGCGGAATTGCATTTGACCGGCAACTGAAAATGGGCGGTAGGGATTTTTTGCAAACATTGGAACCACGCTTATTTTATGTTTATGCACCTTACCGCAATCAAAGCTTTTTGCCGAATTTTGATTCCGCGGTCAATGACTTCAGTTTTGCCCAAATCCTGACTGAGAATCGCTTCAGCGGCGGTGACCGGATCAATGATGCGAACCGGACGGTACTGGCTTTAACGTCGCGGTTTATTGAAAAAGAGACAGGTATCGAGTATTTGCGTGTTGCCGTGGGGCAGCAAATCAATTTTACGGATCCACGAATTAGCTTGCCGTTTCCGCAGGTAACCAGTGGCAGAAATGATTTTGTTGCTGCGATATCCGGCCGTCTGACTCCAACGCTTAGTACCGATTCCAATATTCAGATGGACGAATCCAGGGGGTGGGTGGAAAAAGTCCGCAGTGGTATCAGTTATCAGCCGGAACCGGGAAAAGTGCTTAATTTTGGTTATCGTTTTTCCCGTGAAGTGTTGGAGCAGGTTGATACGTCATTTCAGTGGCCGCTTTACGGGAACTGGCATGGTGTGACGCGGGTCAATTATTCGCTGAAGGATGACAAGATTCTTGCGGGCTTGGCCGGACTTGAGTATAGCGCCTGCTGCTGGGCGCTTAGACTTGTCATGCAACGATTGACAACGGCAACGCAAACGACTACGACGGCATTTTTTGTGCAACTGGAACTGAAAGGTTTGATGGGGATCGGCAACAATCCATTGCAAGTATTGCAACAAAGTATCCCGGGTTATACCAGCGTTCATTGATTCGGTTTATTGCAATCTTTCTACAAGTACCACTATTTTATGCGTAAGAGATTCAATTTCTGCATTTTCCTTTTATTTACCAGCATCTTTTCTATACCTATCAGCGCTCAAGAACTGGCATTTATTCCTGCGGCGGCTAAGCCAATCAATCATATCGTTGCGGTGGTTAACGAAGATGTCGTGACCCGTCAGGAACTTAACGAAGCAATTAAAATGACGGTTGCCCGATTGCAGCAGCAAGGGGCGCGCATTCCTGAACAGCAAGCTTTAGAAAGTCAAGTACTGGAATCGGTGATTACAAAACACATTCAACTGCAACATGCTAAGGAAGTAGGATTGTCTGTTGCTGAAAGCGAGGTGGATGAAACTATTCAGCGTATTGCCGAAGAGAACAAGTTGTCTCTTCCAGAGTTTTATACCGCACTGGAACATGAAGGTGTCAGTCATAGCAAGTTTCGTGAGGAAATTCGTGACGAACTAACAATGACAAGACTCAAGGAGAGGGAAGTTAAGAACCAAGTGAATGTGACAGAAGGGGAAGTCGACAATTATTTGCATACCCAAGAAACGAGTAGCGAAGGTCAGGAAGAGTTTCGATTGGCGCATGTGATGATTCTGGTTACAGAGAATATGAATAATGCCCAAATAGAACAGAGAGCTGAAAGGGCGGAAATGGCGTTGACGAAACTGAAAGAAGGAGCGGATTTTGCGCAGGTAGTCGCAGAATTCTCAGATGCGGCGGATGCCAGGACCGGAGGTATTATCGAATGGCGTCCGGTTACTCAATTGGGGCCGTCTTTTGCACAATTACTGGAGCCGATGAAACAAGATGAAATCACACCGGTTATCCAAAGTCCGAATGGTTTCCACATATTCAAATTACTGGGTAGACGCGCTCAGGAAGTACCGACAGTCATTATTGATCAAACCCATGCCCGTCATGTGTTGATAAAAATTAACGAGTTGACATCGGAGAGCGAAGGAAAGCAAAAAATTCTAGCGATTAAAAAGCGGCTAGATAATGGCGAAAATTTCGAAGAAGTCGCGAAGCTCTATTCGGAGGATTCCAGCGCTTCAGTCGGTGGCGATCTCGGTTGGCTTTCACCGGGTGATACCGTGCCTGATTTCGAACACGCTATGAATGAATTGTTGCCGGGGCAGATCAGTGAACCTGTGAGAACACAATTCGGCTGGCATTTGATCCAAGTGTTGGAACGCCGCTCGCAGGATATCAGCCTCGACCGGCGCCGCCAGGCGGCGCGTCAGGCAATACGCGCCCGAAAGGCGGATGTGGTTATTCAGGAGTGGTTAAGGCAGTTACGTGACCAAGCCTACGTGGAATATCGTCTGGATGAAGAACTGTGAGCGATCAATTTGTTCCTACGCTGGCACTGACGGCTGGAGAGCCCGCCGGTATCGGTCCCGATTTATGCGTACAAATAGCTCAACAGCCTTTGCCATGCAGATTGGTGGTTATAGCGGATGGCGATATGTTGCTGGAACGCGCGCGGCAACTCAAATTGCCTTTGGAACTTATTGATGTTGCGACAGTTACCCCGGCTCAACATCAACCAGGTAGTTTACAGTTTCTGCATATCTCATTGTCTGAGCGAGCGATAGCGGGTGAGTTGAATTGCGCTAATGCCCGCTATGTATTAACAACATTGCAGTGTGCTGTCACCGCTTGTCAAACAGGCGCAATGCATGGCATGGTGACGGCGCCTGTACATAAAGGGGTGATTAATGATGCTGGCATTCATTTTTCAGGCCACACTGAATATTTAGCCGGGTTGACACAAAGTTCTGTGGTAATGATGCTGGTGGGCGGTAACATGCGGGTAGCATTGGCAACGACCCATTTGCCGCTCAAGGATGTTGCGGCTGCTATTACTGCCGATTGTATTGAAAGTAAGTTGCGCATCATACAGCGCGACTTGATATCATGGTTTGGAATTGATACACCGCGTATTGCCGTGGCGGGGCTTAATCCGCATGCAGGTGAGTCTGGTCACTTGGGTCGAGAAGAAATTGATGTAATAATCCCCGTACTGAATCAATTGCGTTCGGAGGGTATGCAGGTGATCGGCCCAATTCCTGCTGACACCTTGTTTAGTCCGATATATCTCAAACATTACGATTGCGTTTTTACAATGTATCACGATCAGGGACTGCCGGTATTAAAGCATGCCAGTTTTGGTGAAGGTGTCAACATCACACTTGGATTACCCATCATTCGCACATCGGTTGATCATGGCACTGCCTTAGAGTTGGCTGGCACCGGACGAGCCAACGCCGGAAGCTTGCTGGCAGCGATAGAGTTGGCTGTCCAATTAGCGAGAAATCAGGTTTTTTCCAAGTGATTATGCGGCATAAGGCACGCAAACGGTTTGGTCAGAATTTTTTAATCGATCAGTCCATTATTGCGAAGATAATCGCAGAGATTCATCCTCAAAAAAACGATCGTATTATCGAAATTGGCCCTGGGCTAGGTGCATTAACCAAGTCTTTAATCCGGATGGTCGACCATTTGGATGTGATAGAGATTGATCGCGATATTGCGGCTAGACTGCATGATGAGTTTGCAAGGGATAAATTGACTATTTATACGTCGGATGCACTCAGATTCGATTTTGCCAGTTTAGGCAATAATCTAAGAATTGTCGGCAATTTACCTTATAACATCTCAACTCCTTTGTTATTCCATTTGAGCCAATTTAAGGAACATGTTTTCGATATGCATTTCATGTTGCAGAAGGAAGTGGTTGAACGCATGGTGGGCGCCCCCGATTCTTCCAATTATGGCCGACTCTCGGTCATGTTGCAGTATCGTTTTGATATGGAGTATATCCTTGATGTTCCGCCTGAATCTTTTAGTCCCATGCCTAAAGTTGAATCGGCTGTAGTTCGTATGACCCCTAAGACAAAATTCATTATAAAAGCCGCTAATGAAGACTTGTTTTCACAGATTGTCTCAGCGGCATTTTCTCTGCGGCGTAAGACCCTTCGAAATGCTTTGTATCACTATTTGAAGGCAGAAGATTTTATAGCATTGGAGATCGATTCCAGGGCGCGCGCTGAAAATTTGCCTTTAGAGAAATTTGTTGCGATAACAAACTATCTGAGTCATAAAGATTAATCCGCAATCATTTATTTTTTCTTATTTGCTCTTGCTTTATGATATATCGCTGAATCAATGTTTGCATATTCCCTTTGAGCTCAATAAACTGACAGCCGGCGCGAAAGCAGTTTTGACCACTGCGCAATGTAATTTCATACGTGTTTTTTACCTGGATACTAACCGTGATAGTGCCAACTTCTGGAAGTGCAATCTGACAATTGTTATAAATGGTTCCTGGTTCAAAATTGATAACAGGATGTTGATCAATAACGGCAATACCACCGCAGCTAATATCGAGTAATGCGACTTCCGCTTTAGAAGAATTGGTTCCAGGAATAGGAATAACGCATTTCAGTGGCTTTGCAATCGGTGTTGTAATACGAAAATGACTTCTGCGTTGGATGCGTAGTAGCGACTCTGGTATGTTTATCGCAAAAGCATCTTGTCCTTCAAATTGTAATTTTCTAACTTGGTTACAGACAAATTCTATTTTTACCCTGTTTTGTGTGGTGACTATAGCCAATTTTTCAGACTGCAGCGCTTTCTGGCAACATTTTTCATTAGCGCCATAATCAATGATCATTTGTTTTTTATCAGGATAAATTGCGAGGATTGATGACAGAATGAAATCACTATCGTAATTGGGGTAGACAGTGATTAGGGAATTTGCTTGCATTATCTCTCTAAGAATAAAGAGAATATCAATTTCCGAATGAATCCGGAAATTTTCATCGTTTTCTTCCTGTGTAAATTGCGTTGGTTCTAATACTGAAGAAGTTTCGGGTTTCGGATTTAGAATTTGCATAACTATTTACTCCCAAGTATTTTTTGTATAGCTGTTGTATCAGTACTATGAGTAGTTAATGGATTTGATTTTGCTTGTTCCAGACGATAGAGCCACGCAAGCAGTTCTGCAACGGCAACATAAAGTTGCGGAGGAATGCGATCATCTAGATTCACCTGCATCAATAATGAAACTAATTCGCTGGACTCATGAACATAAATACCGGCTTCTTTGGCGCGCTTAATAATTTCTTGAGCAATCATGCCACGCCCTTTCGCAACGACTTTGGGCGCAACTTGTCCTTCTCGATAAGCGAGTGCTACGGCGGTTAAATGTGATTCATTTCGTTCCATTGTACTGAACCTCAACCGATTGAATATTCAATCCGGCTGATTTTAGATCTGAGGTGAACGGAGTCTGATTAATCTTCAGAAGATCGGCTGTGCTAGGTTCTGATGCATGCAAATCAATCTTGACGCCTTGTGAATTGAATCCAATTGTGGCAACGATCTCGCCAAGTTGCGGCATAGTTAGTTTTATTTTCGTACGCCATTGCTCAATATTTTCATACTCATCAGTATGTTCATCATTTTGAGATTGCTCATCAATTTCCCATTCCATCAATTGTCCTTGCCAGATTTCTCCTCGCCATAATAAATGTCCGGTTTCAAGTGTGTTAAGTTGATGCTGAACCAGTGGAATTATCTGATTATGCACGGGCATATCAGAACTCGAAGCCGTTGTGGCGCTCGTCCTAGTTGATGATGGATCCATTGATAGCACCATCAATTTTCCTTGTGGTTCTTGTTGTAAATTTTCAAGCTTTTTTTCTCCATTGATCCATTGTGCTTGATGTGATTCATAGAATAATCCACTTTGTGTAATTGTTTTTTGCAATAAACCGGGTAATTCAGTCCTATTTATTGGATTTCCAGTCAGAATGGGGGTCGAACTGCTAATGGAAGGAGAGTTGGTTGTATGCAATAAGGAGGATGGTTTGGTTGCGGTTGGTTCCAAAACATCTTTTATAAGATTACCAAGGAATTTCCCCGTAGAACTGATTGATATGTCTTTCTCGGTTTCAGCGAGTGATTCATTTAAGAGAAGAAATTTTAGTTTTGATTCTTGTGGGCTAAAAACGAGTTCTAGTTTGTTCCCTGGTTGTAAATATTCAGGTAAACGCATTTGCAAACGCTGACCATCTACCAGAATCTGCGAATTTCCATTTTGTAAGCGTGCTTCTATTACTGCTTGATATTTTTCTCCCGGTATAAATTCATTTGCAATACTTGCGACAGGAGGGATCGCCGTAACTGGTGAGGTTGCAGATGTAATAGACTTTAATTGAGACGAAGTGACATTGGGTATTTCGATTTTTGGGATCGAAGGAATCACGGCAGTTTATCTTTCTTGAGTCAATTAAATCTGGTAGTAGTTATTTACTTGGATGATTATAGACATCATAAGCTCAGGGGTTGATAGGCTTGTTGTAAGCTGTATGTGTGATCTTTTGTATTCAACATATCTTCAAGTTTTTTCAACCAAGGCTCTGTGATTGCTTTAATTTGAGCATCATCTGCTAGGATTTGATGAATTATTTTTACTTTTGCCTGGAGGAGTTCTTCATCCAAGATAGGTTCCGGGTCATTCTCAATCAATAGCTCAGTCAATTGTCTGCACTCTTGTTCAAGTTTGGTCAATTGCTCCCATTCACTATTTTGGGCAGCAATTAACATTTTTCCGGTAGTTGCTAATATCGCGTTATAAGTCATGAGTGTTTGTGTGCTATTCATTGTACGGCGGCCTTTTTTCAAATACTATTTATCAAGCGGCGATTCTTTTTGAGTTTCTGCGAATTCTCCAATCTCTTTCCATGCACTATAGAGTTCAGATAAAAGCTTATTTACCTCGGTAATTTTTTCTATACTATTCTGAACATTGGCGACTAATAGTTGGTGCGCCATGTAATCATAAAGTGCTTGTAATTTTATTGCTAAGTCTCCGCCAGCATTCATATCAAGACTGGCTTTCAATCCGTGGTCAATAATCATGATGGCTTTTGAGATCATTTGTCCTTTTTCCGCAATCTCATTATGTTGCATATGCATTTTTGCTCTATTTAGAGCTTCTTGTGCGCCTTCAAATAGCATTAGAATAAGCTTGTATGGATTAGCAGACTCAACGCTTGTTTCAATACCGATACGTTGGTAGGCAGAAATGGCAGAGTTTGTAGTCGAATACATATTGTTTCTCCTCACATCGTGTAAGACTCATGCTTCTTCAAGTTTAATTGTTTAAGTTGTACTTGGAAGTTTGGATAATTGCTGCTGTAAGAAATTACTCGTTTGAGTCATGCTGGCAATCGTTGCATCAAGAGTGGTGAATTGTGCGCGTACGCGTTTTTCAATATTCTCGAGTCGCAATTGCAATTTCTCACGCTGTGCTTCAATGTCTTTAATCGATGTATTGATTCCGTCAATGCGGCTGTCTATTAGTTTTCCCGTCAACATTCCATCCACTATTTTATTTAGTTTCTGGGCAAAACCATGTGCAAAGTCAATTTCTCCTCGACTGCCTGTGCTGCCTCCGGTGATTTTTAGAATCAAGCCGCTACTTTCCGCAGCACCAGTTAGGGTTTGACCGGAGCCTGTTGCAACAACGCCGTTAATTGTTCCTGCAACATCGCTTCCAGTGATTTCTACGGAAGTGCCGAAGAGATCCGCTTTTCCATTACCTCCAGTTATTTGTACGGATGATTCGGAGCCATATTTATTGGAAGTAACCGTCAAGATTCCAGAAGATTGACTGGCTGCTACTTTTAATCCCGCTGATGATATTGCGGATGCTCCATTGATTCTGGATTGAATTTCCGCTGCAAGAGAAGTTGCAGTATAGGTGCCCGCTGCAATCGTGATATTGGCATTAATCCCATCAATTGCGAAACTTAATGAATCATTGACTCCCGCGTTGATAGTTAGCGCTGCGGCAGTGCTACCTATAGCCGTACCGTGTGTCGCAATTTGAGTGATATTTAGAGCATACTTGCCATTGACTGTATTGGAATCTGACCCGGCGAACGAAACAAGACTGTCGCTCGTCTTTCCCACTGAAGCAAATAATGTTGAAACATCTTTAGTCGGATCGCTTAAAACTTGAGTTAGTTTACTGGAATCAAATTTTAGCGTTCCGTCTGCTTGAAATGAAACCCCCACTTCTGATAATAAGCTGAGGCCGCCTCCGGCTGAAGTCAATGGATCAGAGATTGCTTGGCGAATCTGGGTTTGCACCGAACGAACTGTTGAATCCCCAGTTAAAATGGAAGCCTTTTTAGTTGCAGCATCATATTTTGAAACATCGACAATTGTTTTATTTAAATCGTTATACGCTTTAACAAATGCGGATATTGCGCTATTAATACCAGCAGTATCTCGTGTTAAATTTAAAGTTGTGGTGGTACCAGCATTTGCTTTCAATAGATCGAGTGTAACACCTTCAATAGCATCCGTAATTGTATTACTGGCTTTATTGATTGCAATACCATCAATGACCAATGAAGCATTACTGGCGGCAACTGTCTCAGTCATGTTAGTTGTGCCACCTGTTGAGACATCGTACGCAAGCTGTGATAAACCTGCATTATCAGTATTGTTTAGATCATTGTCGCTTGTGGTTATTTTTAGCGCATTACTTAAACCAGTTTCATTAGAAGCAATTACTAAACGATTGCCCGAGCCATCATTGATAATGCTGGCGGTTACGCCTGCCTTGGCCTGGTTAATTGCATCCCGAATGCCAGCAAGCGAAGAATTTCCAGATGAAATGGTTATTGATTCTGCAGATTTCTCAGGATTGAGAACAAATGAGCCACCACTATATGTACCAAATTGTATAGTAAGAACCCCGCTTCCAATGGTTGCGTCAGTTGTGGAGAAATTGGCGGATTTTAATTTTTGAGCTTGTGCCAGAGCTTGAATCTCAACCGAGTGATTCCCGATGGCTGCAGCGGATGTTGCACTTACGTTTGCTAGCGTGTTATCGGCAATACTAGCTGTCATCGCGGTAAATTTTGCCGGACTTGACAGTGCGGTAAGACTACCTTGAAAGGAAGATAGTGCACCCTTCAGGCTACCAAAAGCAGTCAATTGAGTTTGTTGCTTGGCTTCTTTGCTATCAAGCGCAGTAAGTGGTTGGCTTTCCGCTGTCATTATTTGACTAACGATGCCATTAATATCTAAACCTGATCCGATTCCGGGTGATGAAAGCATTTCAGAGCTCTGTCTATGTTTAAATTTAAGCTTTACCGTTGAATAGTAAGCCTTGTACCTTGTCTAGTGTGCGTGCTATCTCGATAGCTTCCTCTGTCGGAATCTGTCGAATGACTTCTTCAGTATGCACATCCACTACTTTGATAATTGTTTTTCCAGTATCTTCATCAATCGAGAACTGCAAATTTTGTGCCAAATTATTTACAGTTCCTTGAATTTTATGAACAGCTTGCTTTATTTGTTCTGCAGATTCTGCACCACCAATTCTTGATTCAATAGCAGGGTTTCCCGTATTTGAAGAAGATGCTTTTTGGGCGATTGTTGTTAATGATGGAACTGGTGATGGATTTGTTCCATTTAATTGACTAATAGTCATAATATGACTCCTTATTGCTGAAAGAACCTAAATTCTTTCTGATTCAGTGCTCTTTCAGCTTTATTTGTTGCATTATTACTGTTGTTCTTAACGTAACAACGAAAGTACGTTATTAGGGAGCGAATTAGCTTGTGCTAGTATCGCAACACCGGCTTGTTGCAGTATCTGTCCACGTGTTAGGTTAGCTGATTCTGCTGCGAAGTCAGCATCTTGAATTCGGCTACGAGAAGCAGAGAGATTTTCCGATGCAGTTTGCAGGTTTGCGATTGTCGAACTAAAACGATTCTGGATAGCACCCAGATCACCGCGTGAGCTGTTAATGGCTTTTAACGCTTCATCCAATGTTCTGATTGCTGTCTGAGCATTAGCTGCGGTTGATATATCCAGAGTGGCGACAGAATTGAAGGAACTGGTGGTAGCTCCAAATTCCGTTGCATTTGAGCCAGCCGCAGTAATTTGTCCATTAGAGCTAGTGAGTTCAACGGTACCGGTGATAGTTGTTGAGTCATTACCACCACTGGTTAGCGTTCTTGTGGTTGAGCCAGCAGTGACGTCAGCAGTTATAACGCCATTCGTGAAATCTGATAAATCAATGTCTCTACCATCTGCTGTTGATAGTGTTATTACTGATTTATCTGTTGCAGAAGCGAATGAAGCGGTGATGCCGGTTGTGGATTGCAATCCATTTATGGCTGAAGCCAAGCCGCTCAGGTCTGCAGTGTCGGTAACTGTAGCAGAAACTGTGCTGCCGTTTAATGTCATGGCGACGGTACCGGTTCCTGATAAATTACCGAGTGTGGCGCTGTTGGATGCGGTTGCAGTGATGCCGATACCGGAAGCAGCTGAATTAATAGCAGCAGCGATGGCTTTAGCATCGGCGCCTGCAGCATAGCTAATGTTACCGGTGACTCCTTTATTGTTGGCAAGCGTTAAGCCGGCTTCTACTGCAACACCATTAGCGGCAGAAGCAGCGGCAGCAGCAGTTGCGGTGCCCATTGCCGTACCATTAGTGCTCAGAATATGACTACCTAATGCAGTAGCTCTTGCATCAGAAATCGATGCGATGTTGATAGTTTGGTTTGCGTTAGCACCGACTTGGAAGCTTTGATTCAAGAACGAACCGTCGAGCAAATTCAAACCGTTAAATTGGGTTTGGCTGGCAACACGAGTAACCTCGGCACTTAATTGAGAAGCTTCAGCTTGGAGTGAAGCTCGATCACCGGCGCTATTGGTTGCATTTGCAGCTTGTACAGCCAATTCACGGATACGTTGCAAGTTTGATCCAATTTCACCTAAAGCACCTTCAGCTGTTTGTGAAAGAGAGATACCATCATTTGCATTGCGAACGGCTTGATTTAAACCGCGAATTTGTGAAGTCATTCTTTCCGAAATTGCAAGACCTGCCGCGTCATCTTTTGCGCTGTTAATGCGTAGACCAGAAGATAAGCGCGTCAATGAAGTGTTTAATGCATTTTGTGAATTGTTAAGGTTACGTTGTGCATTTAATGAGGCGACATTAGAGTTAATAATTTGTGGCATTTGGGTTCTCCTTTTTCATAACTATTTCGTTTAGGCACTATTGCCTTTAATACGCTGGCATGCCCCGCAATCCAAGAGGGTATACAACCACCGTTGCTTGCAGTTATCGGACAGCGATTTTAAAAGTTTAGGAATTTACCTGTTTGGTTGTTATCTAATACTTGAATTAATAACGGTAATTCATGGTATAAAGCATTTCCTAAATTATAATTTCTTTGTAAAACCGAAAGATTATTCAGGCAGTTATTATAGAAATTGCTTCTTAATGTGATTTGGCATTAATGGATGAAGAACTATATGATTAGTGACGCGGCATTAAAGGTCTTAATGGTTGAAATCTCGAGTGAGGATGAGCATCGGATAAGGGAAATTCTCGCGGAAGGTGGTTTCCGAATTGACTATATTTGTGTTGATACGAAGAAAGCCTTAGAAGATGCTCTTCAAACGCGAACCTGGGATGTGGTTCTATCAGAAAATAATTTGCCGCGACTTGGTGCGAAACAAGTTATTGATATTGTAAAAAAGAATAAAGTCGATATTCCATTGATAGTGGTATCCAATCATGTCAGTGATGAAGTAGTGGAACATCTGATGGCATTGGGTGCCTATGATTTCTTGACGAAAGCGAATTTGGCTAAACTGGTTCCAGTGATACGACGAAGCATCAACGAATCTAAGAACTATCAACGATTTATTTCAACGCAATCTGCACTGCAAAAAAGCGAGGAGCTTTTTCAAGCTATTACATCCAATCTTCCTGGTGTTGTTTTTCAATTCCAACTGAGCACTAATCACCAAGCAAGCTTTTTATATGTCAGTGATGCCAGTGAAACGCTGTTGGGATTATCACCGCATATGCTAATTAGTGCCCCCGGCTTATTTACAGAATTAATTTTGACCGATGATAGAGTTTTTTATGATCAATTAATGATGATATCCGCTAAGCAGCTTTCAACCTGGAATTGGGAGGGGTGTATTCAAGTTAAAGGGGATAGTGATATTAAATGGATTAGCTTACGAGCAACACCCCGCAGAATGTCGGATGGTGTGACGCTTTGGGATGGTATCATGATAAATATTACGCGCAATAAGTTGGCCGAGCGCGAGATTGCACGTTCCCGCGAACAGCTTGCAGAATTATCTTCATACTTGCAGAAAGTCAAAGAACAGGAACGCGCCAGGATTGCAAGAGAAATCCATGATGATATCGGAGGAACGTTGACAGCTATTAAGTGTGAATTGTTTCCCTTCCTGGATACAGCGGCCAGGCCGGTTGATTTTTATCAACAGAAAGCAAAATCTATAGAATTGCTTGTTGATCGTGTAATTGATAGTACGCGACGAATTTCATTAGACTTACGGCCTGGAATTCTTGACTGCGGAATTGTTGCGGCCGTGCAATGGCAAGCCAAAGAGTTTAGTAATCGGACGAGTATTGTGTGCCGAGTATCATGCAGCAGCGATGAAATTTCATTAGATTCTGATCTCTCGATTGCAATTTTCAGAATTTTCCAGGAGACTCTTACAAATATTTCTAAACATGCAAGCGCAACGCATATTCAAGTCAAATTGGTTGAATTAGACAAAGTGGTTTTGCTCGAAGTAATAGATAATGGTCGAGGAATTACTGATCTCGACTTGGAAAAACATGAATCTTTTGGGATTCGTGGGATGCGTGAACGTTGCCAACAATTAAAAGGAAATTTTCACATCGTGGGAGAACCGAGGAAAGGCACCAAAGTAACGATTTTAATTCCGACCGAGAATTTAGAGCCTGAATATATGACTGAATCCAAAGATGAGATAGAATTATCCAAACCTGAGATACTGAAAGTAAGAAAGAGAGCTATGAAACGCTGAGAAACCGGGAGGTTACATGATAAGCGTGATGATAGCCGATGATCATGCAATAGTTCGTCAAGGTTTAAAACAAATACTGAGTGAGACTGATGATATTAAGGTTACCGGCGAGGCGGAAACAGGTTTTCAAGCAATCAAAATTGCTCGGCAGCAGGATTTTGATGTTATGCTATTAGACATTTCTTTGCCCGATAGGAATGGTATAGAAATATTAAAACAAATAAAGAAAGACAAACCAAACTTGTCGGTACTCATGCTTAGTATGCATAACGAGCACGAGTTTGCAATTCGTGCTTTAAAAGCCGGAGCTTCCGGTTATCTCAATAAGCAAAGTGCGCCAGCGCAGCTTGTGATAGCAATACGTCAAGTTGCGACGGGTGACAAATATGTTAGCCCGGCAGTAGCACAAGAATTAGCCAACATCATTAATACAGATGTTGATAAGCCCCTATATACCACGTTATCCGACCGTGAATATCAAACTTTATGTTTTATCGCAGCAGGTAAAACGCTGTCAGAGATATCTGCGGAAATGTTTCTAAGTCCCAAAACGGTCAGTGTTTATCGTGCACGTTTACTTGAAAAACTTAAATTATCTAATAATTCAGAATTAATTCGCTATGCGATAAAGAATAAATTAGTGGAATAACTTTGAGTCGTCAGTGAAATCATTAGAATCATGTTGATGGTTTTCTGAATCATTCAAGATCAAGAAATCAGTGTTACAGTCGATATTTTTGCGAAGAATGTGTTATTTGAATATGTTTATTCTTTATTGTACTTTATGAAGCAGCTTAAAGATTCTAATCCTACTATCATCGCACGTGAGACATTACGTCAGTTAGCGGCACTCAAGATCCCCCCAACACCGGACAACTATTTTAGGCTTTATTATCAAATTTCAGGGAATTCCGGAGATAGTGCCGATTCGGTTGCTAATGTGGCAATAGGTTCTTTAAATCAGATGGATAATTCTGCATCCGAGACCACCTCTTGGGGAGAGACCATTGAAGCATTGTTAAAGCAATTAGAAAATAAACAGGGCACTTTAACAATTGCAAAAAAAAGAGAAGGAGTCAAACGAGTGCTTGCTAGGTTCTCGAAAGACTCGAAGCAATTACACAATAAGCTAAAAGCATTAGTGGATTCTTGGGGAGAGTCTAACGTATCGTCTCCTGAGTTAACAGAAATAGATCCACTTGAGAATTCTTCTGCTCAAGCTTCTCGTTTAGATGTTCAAAATACGCTAACTGAACAACCCACCTTAGAAAAAACCGAAATAGGTAATCCGTTTTCTGATCAATTGCGGGAATTAGTGTCGGAAATGCTCGAACATATCATTGCACAGCGGATTGACGATGCAATGTTGGCTGATGAGGTAAGAGCCTTGGCTCACCAGCTTCGGAAAATACAAAATAAATCGGAAATGGAGAGTTTTCTTGATATTTTTCGTAATCTTAACAACCGGATTGTTAATTATGATCAATGCGGAGACAAGTTGCAGCAAGGTTTGCTTAGATTGCTGAATATGCTGATGGATAGTACAGGTGAATTCTTGGCGGAAGATCAATGGATAGGTGCCAGAATCTGTCAGCTGCGAGAAACAATTGCTAAGCCATTAAATTCTCAAGTGATTGAGCAGGCTGGGCATTATTTGGAAGAAATTACGCAAAGACAAGAAATCGTCAAAAGTAGTCTAAGCGAAGCCAAAATAACCTTGAAGAAAATGGTTACTTCGCTAATTACCAATATTGAAGGACTCACCGATACGACGGACGGATATCAAGAGAAACTTGAGCAGTATGTTGAGAAGATAAGTAAAACCGATGATATTAAAGAACTGAACCAGTTGCTTGCGTTGATTATGGAAGAAACCAAGCAAATGCAGAAAAGCACATCCAGCTACCGAAATGATTTTTTAGCTGCTCGTGCAGAGGTCAGTTTAGCCCAGAGTAAGATCAACCAACTTGAAACAGAATTGCAAGCGATGGGTGAGAAGGTGCATGAAGATCATTTAACCGGGATATTGAATCGCCGGGGACTGGATAGCGCTTTCGAACGGGAAGCGGCACGGTCCAGCCGCCATCAGGTACCGTTATGTTTCGCCTTACTGGATATTGATAATTTTAAGCAACTGAATGATACGCATGGCCATAAGGTCGGCGATGATGCACTGGTTTATCTGGTTGAATCAGTTAAAGATACCACTCGTCCAGAGGATGTTGTATCACGCTATGGCGGTGAAGAGTTTGTCATCTTGTTACCTAATACGAATCTTGAAGAAGGTGTTCAAATTCTTTCCAGAATCCGGCGGAATTTGACAAAGAAATTTTTCTTGCATGAAAACAAACGCTTGTTAATTACTTTTAGTGCGGGCATTGCGCAACTTCATTCCGGAGAATCACAAGAAAGCATCTTTAAGCGTGCCGATGAAGCACTCTATCGAGCAAAGAAAAGCGGTAAGAATCAAATATTAACATCGGAATATGTTCTGTAACTCTTTGTTTTTAATTATTAACATAATGTATGATTGCAAATAACATGGATTTCCCTTGTTATTCATTCAATTCAATACGGGTTAGCTCTGTTAACTTTATGTCCATGGCAGTCTATACCGGTATGGGTTCTCCTTCGCAATCCAACGAATTATTCCCGAACTGGCATAGCCTGGCATTCAATGCGGTTAATTGAGGAGAATAGCTATGCAAGGAGCTACCAAAAAAGGACAAAAAGGGATGTTGCGACTGGTTAAATCAGATGCTATTACAAGTGAGCGAAAACCTATGATTGATTCTGAAGATTACTACAAGCAAGTTGAACGCTATGCTGATCAGATTCGAAGAACGAGGAATCCAGATGAAATCATTCGTATTCTTGACATCGTCCTATCTGAAACCAAAGAGTTAAGAACCAATGATGAAGTTTTTACTGCGCGAGAGCAGATTAAACGTGCAGAACAGAAAATTGAAACATTAAAAGATGAGATCGAGCAATTACGCGGGCTTGTACAAACTGACCAGATGACTGGAGCTTTTAACCGGCGTGGATTGGATGAAACATTTATTCGTGAGGCAGCTCGTGCGGATAGAAATGCACAATCACTAGGTGTGGTTGTCATTGACCTGGATAATTTCAAGCAAATTAACGATAATCTTGGTCATCAGTATGGCGATAGCATTCTGATTAATTTTGTAGCCGTGGCGAAGGAAACACTGCGCCCTACCGATATCGTTGCGCGTTTTGGTGGCGAAGAATTTGTAATTCTATTGCCTGATGTTGTGATGGAAGACGCATTGACCATTATTCAGAGGTTACAAAATAATCTGTCTAAAAGCTTGTCAATACAAATTGATAATAAATCAATCCCAGTTACGTTTAGCGCCGGAGTGGCGTTGCGTTCATTTGGCGAACATCAGAATTCCGTGGTCAGCCGGGCTGATAAAGCGCTCTATCAAGCAAAACGAACCGGGAAGAATTGCGCAATTCCTGCGCTAGCATAACAATTTCGCAATAGCCAGTATGTATTAAACATGCCGTTATCCCTAACGGTTCGTGGTGATTATTTTTCAAAATTCAGTTTGAAATAATACGCGTTCTGATTTTAAAAATACTGATAGGTTTAATGTGAGGAACTAGATGGAAGGTTTTTTTCTTGGGCGACAACCGATTTTAGATCGTAACCAAAACCTGGTGGCATTTGAGCTTCTTTTTAGACGGGAAGAATCGGATGAGTCAGCTACGATAACAAACGACTTATCAGCATCGGCCAATGTCATTATCAACGCGTATTGCCAGTTGGGCATCCAAAATGTGCTGGGTAAATTACGGGGGTTTGTTAATGCAAATCCTGAACTGGTGATGAGTGACATTATCAGCTTGATGCCAACTAAGCATGTTGTCCTTGAAATTAAGGAAACAGAATCGATTACAGCGGAATTCTTGACGCGATGCAATGAGCTCAAGCAAAAAGGATACCAATTTGCCCTCGATAATATCGTCGAAATTAATAGCAGGGTTGAACAGTTGCTTCCGATCGTCAGTGTTGTGAAAGTAAACGTACTGGCGCTAGAAAAGCCGGAATTGACTAAAATCGTGGCGGAATTGAATCGTTGGCCGGTATTATTATTAGCACTCAAAGTTGAGAGCCGGGAGCAAGAAGCACTATGCCGACAATTAGGATTCCAAATGTTCCAGGGATATTATTTTGCCAAACCGGAAGTCATGGCGGTTAAAAGAGCGGATCCAGGAAAGCTTGCGTTGCTAAAATTGTTAACATTGGCTATGGGTGATAGCGATGTCGAGGAATTAGAAAAAGAATTTAAACATCAACCCGGACTCAGTTATAACTTGATGCGTATGGTCAATTCGGTAGCGAATGGTTTGCCGCAAAAGATTAACTCAATTAAACATGCGATTTTAATTCTAGGGCGCCAGCAGCTGCAAAGATGGATTCAGTTGTTGCTGTATACTGCGGACCAAGCTGATGGCGGTACATCCAATGCATTGATGCAAACAGCGGCTGCGCGAGGAAAATTACTGGAATTAATCGCGAAAGCGGAACGTCCGCATGATAAGAATCACCATGAAAGAGCTTTTATGGTTGGAATATTATCGCTTTTGGATATTCTACTGGGCATGGATATGCAACAGATAATAGACAAATTAGGCATTCCGGAAGATATGAGTCAGGCTTTATTGACGCGTGATGGGCGTTTAGGTCAAGAACTAAAATTAGTCGAGGCCAATGAGAAAGGGGAAGTGACGGCGATTCAAACAATTTTGAATAGCTTGGGTTTTATAAGCTTAAGTGAACTGGCTGACATTGAACTGCAAGCGATTGGCTGGGCCAACCGGATTGGTGAATCAGTCGATTGATGCGGGTTAACTTCCTGAATCTATCAAGCGCTAGCATCCCTCAGCGTCTCCTGGTATGAAGCATCATAGTTTAGTGACTTTGATTCGAAATATTTCGAAGTTTATTTAACAAAGCGGATTGTAGCTCGCTATCGATCCAAGCTTTCTGAGGTAACGCCCAAAGCTTATCATTTGCAAAATCCTGGCACTGAAGTGCATTTTCTTCGGGCATCAGCACCGCATCAGCATTTGGAAAATCAATGTCCTGCGGGATAAATCGATGATTCTCTGAATATGTATGGAACTCGGCATCGATTCTGGCTTTTAAAAGCGCTTCATGAAACCAGTGAAAATTATTAACATCTGAAACAGCATGCAGTGGTTCATTTCCGAAATCTGAAACGGTTTTTCTGGTTTTGGAATCGAGTATTTTATAAGCGATTTCGTAGAACAGTTTCATGACGTAGGTTTTACGTCGATTCGCGAAGTTTCTCAAATACCCGGGGTCGTTGTTTGTCACAATAAAACTTTCTTTATTGAGATCATCGAGGCTTGCTCTGAGTGGGCCGGCGGGCAATAGCAAACCATTCCCAAAGCTTTGTTCGTTAAAATCAACTACAATTACCTCGATATCCCGCTCAAGCCGGCAATCTTGGAGACCATCCGCGTAAAGAATGACGTTACAAGCCGGATATGCATTTAGCAATGCTTCAGCGACGGCAATTCTGTCATTTCCAGACCAGATCGGGCAAGACATTCCAATGTGTTCGGCTATTAACAGAGTCTTGGTCCCGTAACGTTGGCGATCGGCGTTAAGTGTCACCGGTGCGGGTAATCCGGGATTGTCGGGATTACCCCGGGTGATAATGGCCGGTGAGAACCCATCGGCCAATAAGCAGTCAACTAACCAAAGCAATAAAGGTGTCTTGCTGTCATTGTCAATACTGACGCTATCAACGACTATTACAGGAACCGTCAGTTTGACCGAGTGAAAAATATCCAGCCAATAACAGGCTTTTTTAATCATTAAAAAGAACCTGTACATAATACTGAGCGGCCATAACAGTATATGTAATGGCGTGATACGATGCCAATAAAGCTCCGATAATTTCATCTTTCTTCGTTTTTGTAAAAAATAGGTCTGAGAGGGATTGTACCGGAAGCAAAATAATATTCGAATTATTGATAAATTTTTTTTGTATACTATTGATGAGTCAAGAAAAATTGAAAGCAGATTTAATATAATGGATTATCGGTTTTCAATGTTGCCGTGTGTAGGGTTTCATTTTGAGTTTATAAGAAAATGCGACTCTTTCTTGAGTGCTTAAGATTCATAACAGAGAAAATGTGATGGATATATCAATTCAGAGGTTATTAGTTCCGACTCTCTCAGCAACCGGAGAACAGCGTAAGCCGCATCATATTGTTTATACCGATTGGGGGAACCCAAAAAATCCGGAAGTCGTTATTTGTGCGCATGGGTTGACAAGGAATTGCCGGGATTTCGATTATCTTGCAGATGCTTTGCAAAATGACTTCAGGGTAATCTGCGTGGATGTTGTTGGGCGCGGCCAAAGTGATTGGCTGGAACATGCGCAAGATTACGATTTTTACCCTTTATATTTGTCAGATGCGCTGGCATTGGTGACACATATCCAATCGCAGTATCAACGGAAAATCACATTGAATTGGGTCGGAACATCAATGGGAGGATTGATAGGAATGGTCCTGGCGATCCAACCGAATCTCCCGGTTCCTCTCAACAGATTGGTCATGAGCGATATTGGTCCATTAATTCCTGCAACAGCGCTGAACAGAATTGCCGATTATGTTGGCAAAGACCCGAGATTTGATAGCTTTGAAGCATTTAAAACGTACATGAAAGCGATTTCGGTGACGTTTGGTCCATTAACCGAAGAGCAATGGACCCATATGGCCGTTTATAGCGCGCGTGAATATGCGGATGGCACCTATGGTTTTCGCTATGATCCAAAAATTGCTTTCACTTTCCAAGCCCATGAAGTCACTGATATTGATCTCTGGCAACAATGGGACCAGTTGACGACACCTACATTGGTTTTACGTGGCACCGAATCGGATGTGCTATCGGTAGAGACGGCGGCACAAATGCAGATACGCGGTCCTAAAGCACGTATTGTGGAGTTGCCGGGAATCGGTCATTCGCCGATGCTGATGGACGATTATCAAATTAAAATAGTTCGGGATTTCATCAAGAACTCCTAGTTTCTCCAGGTGATTCTCCTAGAGAGATCAGATAATAAAGAACCGAATCACTCGCTGCTGCTGAGTAATAATCGCGTGCGCCTATACTCACTCCGATTTCAAGTTTTTCATTGAATTTTCCATAGATAATCTTTAAAAAAATTCGCTGTGGCAAATTGTCGCGCGGCAATTTGCCACATTCCCAACATTTCCCTTTTCATTTAAATTTCGCAAATCTTAGCGAGCTATGTTCGCTATAGAGAAACCAGGCGCAAAAATAAGCGTAAATCCTGTATGCAGCGAATTTAAACGCTAGCAGCGACAAATAGATACGCGATAAGAATTTTTGAATGGAGAGTCTCATGCAATTGCCACCATTAGTGAAATCTGTTGAAAATTTAAGCAAGCCAGAGATTTCGCGCTATAGCCGTCATGTCTTGATTCCCGAAGTGGGATTGAAAGGACAGCAGCGGCTTAAAAATAGTAAGGTTTTAGTGATAGGCGCCGGTGGGTTAGGTTCTCCGGTGCTCATGTATCTTGCCGCCGCTGGTATCGGAACACTCGGCATCATTGATTTTGATATCGTCGATGAATCGAATTTACAAAGGCAAATCATTCATGGCCAATCGGACATCGGTCGACTCAAATCCGAAAGTGCCCGGGACGCCATATCAGAGATTAATCCGTACGTAACCGTGCAATTGCATCGCGAACGGCTGGAAGCAGCCAATGCCATGACGATTATTGCAGCGTATGACTTGATTATCGATGGTACCGATAATTTTGCCACCCGGTACTTGGTGAATGATGCCTGTGTGCTGGCAGGAAAACCTTATGTATGGGGATCGATCTTTCGTTTTGAAGGGCAAGTTTCAGTGTTCTGGGAAAACGCGCCGGATGACGTCGGCTTGAATTATCGCGACCTGTACCCGGAACCGCCACCGGCGGAAATGGCGCCTTCCTGCGCGGAAGGCGGCGTGTTGGGAGTTTTGTGCGCGTCGATTGGTTCGATGATGGCCACTGAAGCGATTAAATTAATTACCGGTATCGGTGAGACCATGCTCGGACGATTAGCCGTTTATGATGCGCTGGACATGAGTTACCGGTTCATTCCAATCCGGCGAGCACCTGTTAGGACTGCGATCACGCAATTGATCGATTATCAGAGATTTTGTGGTATGAGCCGCGTACCGGATCGTGACACATCGATTCCTGTGATTAGTGCAAGGGAACTGAAAGCGATCAAAGATCAAGGGAAAGACGTGCAACTCATCGATGTTCGTGGCATCGAGGAATGGAATATCGTACATATCGATGGCGCCAAACATATTCCCAAGAATCAGATGATGTCCTCAGAAATGCTGTCTTCTCTGAATAAAGAAGATTTTATCGTTTTGCATTGCAAAATGGGCGCGCGTTCTCGCGATGTGCTGATCGAAATGCAGAAATATGGATTTAGCAACGTAAAAAGTCTGGAGGGCGGGATTCTGGCATGGATTAATGATGTCGATCAATCGTTGCCAACTTATTGAGCACATGCGCGATTAACAAGTGGAATAGCCACAGTAATAGGAAAGACCTGTTTTTTTACTGATTAATTGGTTTTTATATTAGGAGACTAGCAATTATGTTAACGATACATCACAAGTTGGTGGAAGCCATGATTTCGCAAGCGATGAGCGACCATCCGATCGAAACCTGCGGCGTTATTGCAGGACCTGCAGGATACAACTTACCGCTGCGCTTGATTCCTATGAAGAATATCGCACAGTCGGAAAACTTTTTCAGGTTTGATCCGCAGCAACAATTGCTGGTCTGGAAAGAGATGGATGCTCGCGGCGAAGAGCCGATTGTCATCTACCATTCGCATACCAGCAGCCAAGCTTATCCGAGCCGTGCCGATGCGGAACTTGCGACCGAGCCGCAAGCGCATTATGTGATTATTCCGACGGCTTCTCTCAACGAAGAAGTGCGCAGCTTTCGCATTATCGATCAAATGGTGATCGAAGAACGGATCCGCATCGTGCATCAATACCAGCCGGAACTGGAATTGCAAATGGTTGCATAAATAAGCGATCGACTTCAAAGGCTTCCGGCGAAATTTCTGGAAAGTTTCCGGAATGAATAATCAAAGTGTTTTGTATGGCTCTCCCTTCAGATTTCTTCGAGTTCAATGCAAAAGCATTGCTCGCGCAAAGAATCGAAGAAATCTGAACTTTCATTTCCATGCCGTCGCCGATCAAGCAATCCATCCATCGTTAGTTACGTAAGTTTTTTCTACAGGAGCAGAGATGCCGATTAAAGTCATAATCCCAACGATATTAAGGCCGCTGACAAATCAGCAAAAACATATTCATATTGATGGTTTCAAGGTTTCCGAAGTGATTGATCGGATGGAGCAGCAATATCCCGGTATTAAAGCGAAACTGGTGTCGGAAGGAAATGCGCATCGTTTTATCAACATCTATGTTAACGATAATGACATCCGATTCCAGGAAGGGCTTGCCACATCCTTACAAGAGGGCGATGTGATGACAATACTACCCGCAGTGGCCGGTGGTTAAACAGTGCCGTTCAATTAATGAATATGCATATAACGCACCCATGAATCATTCTTTACAGAATTGCGTGATTACCGGGCCATGGGAAAATCCGGCTTCAAATTTCTCGGCGGCAATTTTTTCTTTGTTTTATCAGACCAGTACGATAGGGATGAAAATCAAAGATGCGCATGACGGAATTGATGAATCGGGTTTTTCATTTGTACTGGAAACTCCTGTGACGACTCCGGTTGTTTGCGAAGTGACTGCTTGGGATCAAGCAAGCGAATCGAATAATGTCGCGAGTGAAAATATCATCCAGGCTGCATGCGGACTGATGTCGGTTCATGGGCGAGCTTCCGGAAAAATACAATCACTTGGTCTCAATTATGTATCAACCCTGACGGCCGCATTAGCATTGCAGGGTGCGACCGCCGCCGCACTTGGTCAATTGCGCGGCTTGCCGCATGCCGATGTGCGGATTTCTATGGTTTCGGCGGCGTTACTGAGTGTTTCTCAATATTTAGCGGATGCGACAGTTAATACAACGGATGAAAATTTACCGGCCGCGGCTAAAAATCGAATTCCTGCGCCGCCCTTTATTTCTTCGGATGATGTGGTTTTTGAGTTGGAAACTTTGAATGCCGAACCATGGCTGAAGTTTTGGACCCGGTTGGGCATCAGTGCAACGTTGGCTGGTAAAGGCTGGACCGCCTTTTTACTCCGTTACGCCAAAGCGATTGCACCGTTGCCTGATGAACTATTTCATGCGCTCACACACGTGACGTACCAAGATATTGCGGCATTATGTTCGCAAACGGGGTTATCGATTTGTCCTGTGCAAACGATGAGCGACAGAGTTACCGATGAGCAGCTTAAATGCGAATGGTTGAATGGCCCTTGGGCATTCGAATTGACTACAGCTGCGACAGCTTCGTTTCGCAACAATAACAATCATGGATTGCCTCTGAGCGGATTGACGGTCATCGAGTCTTGCCGCCGCATTCAAGGCCCGCTGGCCGGTCATTTACTGGCGTTACTAGGAGCCGAAGTTATTCGTATCGAACCACCGGGGGGCGATCCATTACGCGGTATGCCACCGCTATCGGACGGATGTTCGGTGAGATTCGATGCATTGAATCGGTTTAAGACCATTCGTGAGATTGATATTAAATCCGCTGCCGGTCGCGCTGAGGTGATGGAATTAGCAAAGAACGCGGATGTTTTCTTGCACAATTGGGCGCCTCATAAAGCCGCGCAGTTGAAACTGGATGCTGCCGATCTGGCGGATGTCAATCCGGCTTTGGTCTATGCCTATGCGGCCGGCTGGTCAAATGATGGCGATTCATCCTTTAGGCTCAATGCAATACCGGGCACCGATTTTATGGTGCAAGCCCATTCCGGTGTCGCGCACAAAATATCGCAAGCATGCGGCATCCGTGGGGGAACGCTATTTACTGTATTGGATCTGCTAGGTGGCGTTGTTGCAGCCCAAGGAATAACCATCGCCTTACTCAATCGTTATCTGAACCATACCGGTGGCAAAGTCACATCATCGCTATTGAGCGCGGCCACACTATTATGCAGCGAAGATTTTCAGCATCAATATCATTTCTTCGAGACCAATGTTCCAGCCGTAAGCCGATTTAACAATATATATGCAACCAAACAAGGAATGCTGGCAATCGAGTGTTGTGACGAAGCGGCGTTGCAGCGATTGTTTCAGATTATTGATGATGGACAGATCGATATTATGCAGCGGTTGGATGAGATACTGCTCACAAATAGCGCGCAAGAATGGGTAAAACTGTTTCAGCAAGCGGGGATTCCCGCTGCAGTTGTAATTGAAGATCTCGCTGATCTTTATGATTGTCCTCAGTTGCGACCCTTGCTTAATCGAGGGTCTTACACGCAAGTGACTTCTCCATGGAGTTTTCAATGAATCATTCTGGAATATTGGATCTGGTTCCGGTCGAGGTGCGGAATCAGTGGATCAAGAGCGGTATATATCCCAATAAATCTTTGTATCAGCTTTTTTGTGAAAAAGTTCAGATACATCCGGACAAACAGGCAGTCGTTTCTTTGGAACAGACGATTAGCTATGAACAATTGCAGTATCGGGTTGCGTGCTTGGCTGCCAGTTTCCGCTCGTTGGGTATCGTTGCCGGAGATGTGATCGCATATCAACTGTCCAATAGTTGGCATCATTGTGCGATTGATCTGGCGGCTGCTGCACTGGGAGCGATTGTCGCGCCTTTCCCGCCCGGCCGCGGGCGCCTTGATACGCAATCACTGCTAAGCCGCTGCGATGCGCGGGTTATTATCGTCGATTCGAAATTTGTGCAAATGGACGTGTGCGAGATGATCGAATCGCTACGTCCTAACTTATTGTCACTAAGAATTCTTGTCGTGAATGGTGAAACGCGTAGTGGTTGGCATTCTCTGGAGTCGCTTTACCAATCAAAACCGATCGCTTCCAATCATTTGCCGGATGTGGATCCCGGCTGGCCGGTACGATTATTGATATCGTCAGGTACCGAATCGGATCCGAAATGGATCGCTTATTCGCATCACGCATTAGCAGGAGGGCGCGGTCGTTTTCTGCAACGTGTTCATCCGGATGGTGACAGTTTTCGCGGTTTGTATTTGATGCCATTAGGAACCGCTTTTGGTTCGACCGCGACATTTGGGGTTTTGTCTTGGCTTGGAGGTACGGTACTGGCGTTGGCGCAATTTAATGTCAGTACCACTATCCGCGCGATCGGTGAGTTGCATCCGACACATGTTTTCGGAGTGCCCACGATGTTTCAGCGCATTGCAGCGGATCCTGAGCTGACACATACGAATAAATCCAGTTTAATCGCTATCGTCAGCGGCGGTGCAAAGATCGATGAGGCATCGATTCGCCGATGTACCGAGGCATTTCAATGCGGTTTTATCAGTTTGTACGGTTCGGCTGATGGGGTGAATTGCCACACGACACTGAGTGATAGCTTGGAAACGATTTTGCACAAAACCGGCCGGCCTAACCCTGACGTGTGTTCAATCAGGATTGTCGATGAACACAAATGCGAAATGCCGCACGGCCGTATCGGCGAGATTGTCGCCAGGGGACCGATTACTCCGATGCAGTATGTTAATAACCCGGAATTGGATGCACTCTATCGCGACGAGAATGGTTGGGTTTATACCGGTGATCTTGGCTATCTCGATGAAGCAGGCTATCTCATACTAACCGGAAGGAAAAAGGAAATCATCATCCGTGGCGGCGTTAATATTAGCCCGGCTCAAATTGAAAATATTGCTGCATCGCATCCATCCGTGATCAGCGCCGTATGCGTACCGGTTGCCGATCGGGATCTCGGTCAGCGGGTTTGTCTTTGTCTGGTGATGCGTGATGGTGTCGAACGGCCATCGTTGGTGCAATTCACACGTTACTTACTGGATCAGGGACTGGAAAAAAACAAGCTGCCGGAATATCTCCGATACCTACGGCAATTACCGCTCGGGCCGGCTGGAAAGGTTGACAAAAGACGCTTGGCTGCGGATTTGGAAAGTGCGCAATTTACTGCGACCCCGGCTGTTGTGAACAAAGCGGTTTCATTAATGCAGAGGGCACATTAATGGTCGAACATTGGCAGAAAACAAACCATACAAGCGCAGCGAAAGCATTGGCGGGAAAAGTGAGGGCATTCGTTGACGAAAAGATTATCCCCAATGAATCCAAGTTAGCACTGCGGGATCAGGGCTCGATGGGATTACAAATGGAATTGACGCAATCGGCGAGACTCGCCGGACTGTGTAATTTGTTTTACCCGTTGTCGCATAGCGGGAAAATCGCTTCACTCGAAGATTATTTGATCGTTGCGGAACAAGAAGGACGAACGGAGTTTTCCCAAGATATTTTTGGCAGCCACACAGCACTGGATGCCCATATGTTGCTGCAATTCGGTAATGAGACAATTCGCCGGCATTTTCTCGAACCGATGGTCAACGGTACGGCGATACCTTGCTATGGCATGACCGAACCCGGCCATAGCGGTTCGATCCCGAGTCTGATCTCGACGACTGCCAGTTTGTCGAAAGGCAAGTGGCGTATCGATGGCAGAAAATGGTTTATTTCCAATGCTGATCGCGCGACTTTCATGACGGTACTGGCGCGTACCGGAAGTGCGGACATGCCGATTCATCATGCGCTTTCGATGATTGTTGTACCCACTGATATAGCCGGATTTAAAATTGAGCGTCAATTAACACTGATGGGGCATTTGTATGGACAAGGAGAAGTTTCACTGACCGACATACAAGTACCGGAAGAATATTTGCTGGGTATTTGCGGCAATGGCATTGAGTTGATGAACAAGCGACTGAGTTTGGGGCGTGTGCTGCGGGCCATGAATTGGATCGGCTTGGCGCAGCGCTGCTTGGATTTGATGGGTGCCCGCATTCATTCGGCTCGCGGTAAATTCAGCAGACTGGCTGACAAGCAATTGGTGCGGCAGCATATGGTCAATGCTTACCACGCGATTGCCAGCGCGCGTGAACTGATTCGAGTCGCCGCGCGCAGCGTTGATGCTCAAGCGCCGGATGATATCGCTATCAATATTGCGAAATTGGCAGCTTCTCGTGCGTTATGCACGACTTCTGATTCTGCGATTCAACTGTATGGTGCGGAGGGTCTCAGCGATTTAACACCATTGTTTGGCATTAGCCGGATCGCCCGCTCATCCCGTATTCTCGATGGCAACGATGAATCATTAATCAGTTCGGTTGGGCGTCGATTAATCAATTTTTATCAACGAGAAACGGTTTATTCCTTTGATTGATAAAACAGTGATGATTCGATTTTTCATAGTGTGTGAACACTTTTACTACCAATTATGCTAATTGCTTCAAACAAAACGACAACGGTGACGGATGTTGCATTGCAATTTCTGCTAGTTTTTGCGATGACGTTGCCGATGCTTATTTTGTATGCGACCAGCACATTGGGTTTGTTATTGAGCTCGGATCTGGGATTTGAAGCTACGTCTCTCGGTTACTTGATCATGAGTTCATTCGGACTGGCAGCGGTATTGTCGCTGTATGCCGGCCGAACGGTCGATTGTTACGGTTCGCGTCAAGCGTTACTGATACTCTTTTGTGCGGTTGCGATGGCTTTCTCTGTCATTGCCGTTGCGGTGGATTTTTATAGTTTGTTGCTCGCCGCTGCGATGTGCGGTATTGCGCAAGCGTTGTCGAATCCGGTGACCAATTCGCTCATTGCACAGCAAATTTCACCACAGAAGAAAGCTTGGGTGGTGGGATTGAAACAATCCGGCGTACAGCTTGCGGCACTTATTGCCGGATTGGCATTGCCCGCCATCGCGTTACAGTTTGGCTGGCGTACAGCGTTTGCTGTCATTGTGCCGGTTGCTCTTTTATTTTTGCTTGTAACGGTTTTTATGATTCCCCGGCAACACGTCATTGCCAATAATAGTGAATCATTCACGCGGCCTAATGCGCTATTGGGATGGTTAATGGCGATCCAGTTTTGTGTCGCGATTTCATTGTCCGCATTTGTTACCTTCTTGCCGACATTTGCAACGCAGCATGGCATGGAGCTGCTATGGGCGGATACGTTGATCGCTGCTTTCGGTGTTATGGGTATGTTGTCCAGAATCTTATTGACGCCCATCGGCGCAAAGCTCAAAGATGAATCCTTGCTGCTCTTTGCACTCATTGCTGTCGCGGCTTGCACCATGATTCTAATGCAGCAAACGGACTCTCATAGCCATTGGCGCTTGTGGATAGGTGCTGTTGGCATGGGATTTACAGCAGTCGCTACCAATGCGATCGCTATGAGCATGTTGATTAGAGACGCTGGATTTGGTGCGGTTACGACGTCTTCAAGTTATGTATCTGTAGCGTTTTTTTCGGGTTTTGCATTGGGACCGCCATTATATGGAATGATCTCCAATTATTTCGGCAATCCCCGGTTTGGCTGGGGGGTGATGATCGGTGTTTTGATTATCGCGTGCACGATGACGTTACTGCTTGCCAATGCGCGACGACAAAAAAGCCGGATCGTTATGCGGTAATTCTTTGCTGAATTGTTACGGGTGATCAAGAAATTCAATGATGGTTCTTGCAAATAATTCAGGTGCGTTGCGCATGGCGCTGTGTTGTTGTCCTGGCAAGATGGCGCGCTGGCTATGGACCAAGCATTGCTGCAGTAAATCGGCTGTTTTGAAGCGTCGTTCATGACTATCTCCGCCGATCATGAGCAGAATGGGGATTTTTAGACCTTGGAATCTTTGTGGCGCAAAAACGTAACGGTCAATGCTTTGCAATTCGCGCAAGATGGTATGAGCGGCGGCTACTCTTGGAGCCCAATTGGCACTGGCTCGTAGAGCGGTAATTTCGTGTTGCGGTGTTTTAAGCAAATCACAAAAAAATAATAACAGCGATTCTTCCCATGCATTCTGATCCCATAGAACTTGCAAGTGATGTTCCAATTCCGCGGACCAGCCGCTGCCTGTCAGTGTGATTGAAGGTTCATAAAGAATCAGCTTGCCGACGTTGGAAGTCAGCAGCGCAGCCTCAAGTGCGCACAATCCGCCAAATGAATGGCCCGCTACATTAACGCGGTTTCCAATGGCGTCGATGACCGCGGCGATATCTTCGCATTCGCGTGCAAAAGCATAGCTGTGACTATCGCCACTATGACCCCGGCCACGCCGGTCCAAGCTCCATACGGTGAAATGCTGTTGCAGTAGCGCGAGTGACGATGTCCACGTGGTGTGATCGCCGGTTGTTCCATGAATCAATAACAGCGGATCGCCGGTGCCGCCTTGCCAGCAAGCAATCGCGGTACCGTCTTTGGATGGGATGAGTTTCATTGATGGTTACAAAGTTATTTTACGGAATATAGATTAAATAATAATTATTTAAATTAATTTATGGTTATTAATCAAACGATTTTCAGAAAAGAAATTAGCTTTACTTCGATTGCAAGAACTATCCAAACAGCATTGCTTTGTTTGGCGATACCGGTATTTTCCATGGCTGCTATCGCCAAGGCAAGCAATGATCCCAAGCCTTTGGGGTATATCAACCAGCATCTGCGGATCAATGGTGAATGGATGAGCAGTTATGAAGTATGGAATTTCTTTCGTCCGGAAGCGGCTGTCGATAGTTCTTACGATTTATGGGTGCTGCGCGCCAGACTGGGTGCATTGTTTACATCATCCTATGTGGATGGTTTTGCGCAAGGGCAATATGTTGGTTTATACGGTTTACCAAATGACGCTATCGTGCCGGGCGGCAGACCGTTGGGGTTGGGTGCTGCTTATTTTCAAACGAATCAAACAACCGATGCAAGTAATGTGTTTCTGAAACAGGGCTATATGAATTTCAAATTGCATGCGATGGGGGTGCCGGGTACATCAGTCAAAGTCGGACGTTTCGAACTGACGGATGGCATGGAGACCACCAGCGGTATGGAGAAATTCGATGCGTTGAAACGCCGGCGCATTGCGAAGCGGCTATTGGGCGGTTTTAATGCAATTTATATCGGACGGACATTCGACGGTTTCTCAGTCGTTTATGATCAACCAACCGTCAATTTGACTGTCAGCGGCATACGACCGACGCAAGGTAATCTTACGGTTCAGGGACAGCAGCAGATAAATGATATTAATATTGTTTTTGCTGCGCTGACCGGTAAAAAAGATGCGTGGCTACCTGGAACCGAAGGCCGCTTGTTTTACATGAATTACAACGATCAACGCGATACGCAAGTGGTCGATAATCGCTCTTCCGGTGCAAGGCCGTTTCTTAATCAGCAAAGATTGGATATTCATACCATTGGAGCAAACTTGCTGTCGCTGCATACCGTGGGTCCCGGCAGTTTCGATGCTTTGTTGTGGGCGGCTTACCAGTTCGGCCATTGGACTTCCCAATCGCACCGTGCCTGGGCTGTTGCGGCTGAAGCAGGTTATCAATGGACGCAGTTGCCACTGAGGCCATGGCTGCGAGCCGTCTATTACCGCAGTTCGGGCGATAGCGATCCGCACGATGGCACCCATCAAACTTATTTCTCCGGGGTGCCGAGCGGCCGGCTCTATGCCAAGTTTCCATTTTATAACCTGATGAATATCCAAGACGCATTTGTCGAGGTCATTACTTCGCTCACTCCCAAATTACAGGCAAATATCAATGTGCATCAACTGTCTCTGGGCAACTCCAGCGATTTGCTGTATGGCGGCCTGGGAGCTGCTTTGAACAAAGGCCCGTTCGGTTATTCGGGTAACTCATCGGGCGGGGCCAGCAATATCGGTCAATTGGTGGACATTGCATTGACCTATACGTATAGCAAGCAATTTACCGCGCGTCTTTATTATGGGCACGCATTCGGGAGTGGCGTGATGAAAAACATCTATCCGGGGAAAAGCGATGCGAATAATTTTCTTGTTGATTTTAATATGATCTTTTAGGGAGAGTACGTATGTCGGCAGTTTATACAACCGGCGAACAACTGGTTAGCGTTCAAGAGATGATTGGTGCAATCGAATCGCTATTTTGCCGCATGGATGCGGTCGATAAGCAATGTGGTAGTGAATTTCCACTGTTTTCTCCTGGAAATAGCAATGCATGGACGGTGTCACAAGGCGGTTCGTGGGCTGGTGGATTTTGGAGCGCTTGCTGGTGGCTGAGAGCGAAGGTAACCGATTCAGTCCGTGATCAACGCAGAGCATCCGAGATTGCGCAACAATTGGTTGCAAAGACTACGGTTGATTCGGGTTACCGCAGTTTGATTTTTTGGTACGGGGCAGCCTTGGGTGCGTTGTGGTTTCGAGATGCGCTTGCACAGCAACTGACGCAACAATCGTTGATTGCGATTACGCATAGTTTCGATCCTAAGCTTAATTGTTTTCCACTCGGTACGGCCATGGGAGGCGGCAAGCGTGGCAACCAAGTGGTGACGATTGATAGCTTTGCCTCGATGGTTCAGCTTTTGGGCAATAGCGAACAAAGTCTTCATCGTTTTATGGTGCAACGGCATACCGAAACAATGCTCGCAGCGTGTTACCGCGATAGCGGTGCGGTCCATGCCACAGCGCATTTTGATGGCCGGGGTTTTGAGCCGGTCGGGCAAGCCGGTCAGTGGTCACGCGGACAGGCGTGGGCGATGCTGGGGTTGAGCCGGTCAGCGGCGTTGTGGGGAGAGCCTTATGTCACGCTTGCGAGAAACGCGTGCGAGTATTGGATAACTTCCAGACCGGACCCGCTGGCGCCTAACCGGCTTGATGAATCATCACCGGGCTATGATCCGTCCGCATCGGTGATTGCTGCGCTGGCAATGCTGTCACTGGCAAATATTGTTCCGGACGGCGAATCTTTGCGGCTATTTTCACATCGCCAAGTTAGTGCAGTTATGCGCAGTCACTATTTCACAATTCTCCAGGCAGATATGAATTCTATGATGGATCAAGGCGATAGAAATTCCGCCATTTTCTGGGGGTGTTGCTATAAAACGGATTCCAAGGTTGAAGAACTGGTGGAATCAGCTTGGGGCAGTTTTTTTCTAATGGCTGTCCTTTGTGCATTAACAGGGTCTGTTGAGCCCGGGTATTGTTAGTCAGCATTTTAAAATCAATAGAACGATCTCAAAACTCCAAACCAGGTGAATTTTATGCAGCTATCTATCCTTAATAAAATTTCGACTCCAATCGTATGCAATCTTTTTCTAATGGTCTTGTCATTTTTCTCTGCGCCGGTTCTTGCACAAGATAAAGCAGCTCCTCTATTGTTGCATGCCGCGCGTGTTTTTGACGGCGATAGCATCAAAACCGATATGTCCATAATTATCAAAGATGGTGTGGTTGCGAAGATTCAACCTCGCGGACAGACGATCGCAGAGACTGAAATGACTGTGATGGATTTAGGTGATGCGACTATTTTTCCAGGTTTTATCGAGCTGCATGCGCACTTGACTTGTCAGAACGTTTCGCCCGAAGTTGTTTTGCGTCATGGTATTACCACAATCCGTGATTTGGGAGGGCCGGTTCATTTACCTTTCGGTGGTGCGGGCAGCTTGCGGGTACTCACATCCGGTCCGATTATTACGGCGTCTGGCGGATACCCGATCGTAACCATGGGCTCTGAAAATATTGCCGTTGCAGTGGTTGACGAAAAGGAAGCGCGCGCGACGGTGAAACGCTTGGTTGGTGAGGGCGCTGTTGTCATTAAAATCGCCCTCGAACCCGGCGGGGAAACTGGTGCACCCTGGACATCTCATCATCACGACCCCGCACATCACGGATCGCATCACTTAAAACACGACGACGCGAATCATCATGCAATGCAACATTCGCATCAGAAAGCAACTTGGCCGGTCTTATCCGAAACGGTTGTAAAGGCGATTGTCGATGAAGCTCATCAACAGAAACGTAAGGTGTCGGCGCATGTGGCCGAACCTGCCGGGGTACAAATTGCGTTAAATACAGGTGTCGACGAGTGGGCGCATATGCCTTGCGAGTTGATTCCGGAGGCGCTCTTAAAGCAAGCAATTGCGCAGCAAGTAACAATAATCAGCACCATCGATACGCTATCAAAATGTCCGGGTATCGTCCAAAATGCAACCGCTTGGGCGGCATTGGGCGGCGAGCTTTTATATGGTTCCGAAATTGCGCACCCGGATGTTCCCTGGGGTATCAACGCGCAGGAACTTATGTACATGATGCAAGCTGCCAAAATGGATCCACTGGATGCGGTACGCGCCGCAACTTCCAAAGCTGGGCGGCATTTAGGCATACCGTTGCTGGGTACTCTGCAGCCGGGCGCTCCCGCCGATCTCATCGTTTTCAAGGGGAATCCATTGCAAACTATGAAGCGTTTTGAATATCCGGATCTTGTGATCTCCGGCGGTCAAATTGTGGTCAATCAAATTGAATCTCCCAGCAAATAGGATGTGCTGGGTCATTTTCTCTGTATCAGCAGCTTTATCTGCATTCGTTAACGTCAAAAACGTATCGTCGTGATGTATTTCTGTATTGTCAAGCCCGCTATCCGGAAAAATTTATCACACGCGTTTCTTGTTTCATTGTGATGTGACAATTTGTCGCATTTTCAATGAAAATTCCTAACTTTATAATGAATTTTTGCTGCAAATGTCAGCAAAATCTTCAGGAAATTTTTCTTGATCCATTTTTATTGTGTTGTTGAAACAAGTTTTGGCGACATCAATAAGAGCACTATTAATATTCGAAGGAAATACATTTCTAAAATGATTAAAAAATTTTTTTCTCAAACTGCAATTAAGGTATTGATCTTAACTATCCTTTCGGCAGGAATCAGCCTCAATGCGCATGGACATGATGGCGAGGATGATTCCGGGGCTACATCTGTACCTGGTCTTCCGGCTTGTCAAATACTTTCAGCCGCGCGATTATTCGACGGTATCAACTTTCCCGAAGATAACAAAGCTGTTCTCATCGAAGGTAATAAGATTAAGCAGGTTGGTACCCTGGCGGAATTAAGCAGTTCATGCGCCAATCAATTGGATTTGGGTGATTCGACGATACTACCGGGATTTATTGAATCGCATGCGCATATTACATTTCAAAATGTAAATAAAGACACAGTGCTGAAGCATGGCATTACAACGGTACAAGACACAGGCGGTCCTTTGATGGCGGTCGAAGGAGGGCAAGGCACTTTGCGATTGCTGAGCGTCGGCCCGATTATTCAGGCGGTCGGAGGTTATCCGTTGAACATATTCGGCGGTGGTGATGGCGGTTTGGATCAAATTGGGATTCATGTGGCTTCCGTGGCCGAAGCCGAGCAAGTCGTCACCGATCTTGTCACCGGAGGAGCGACTGCCATTAAGGTCGCACTGGAACCGGGAGGTGAAAGCGGCGCGCCATGGATGCAACCGCATGATGGTCCGGTACCGGCTACCCCTTGGCCAATGATATCGCAAGACATCGCGAATGCCATTGTGGCTAAAGCACATGCATTGGGCAAACGTGTTCTCGTGCATGTCGGTGAGAATACCGGCTTTGAGCGAGCGCTTAATGCCGGGGTGGATGAATTCGCACATATTCCTTGTGCCGAGATTAGCGAAGATCTGCTGCAACGAGCTGTAGACCAGGGAGTGACCTTTGTTACGACGATCGATACCCTGGCTTCCTGCGTCGATACCGCTACTGGTAAAGGTATTCATTCCAATACGATGAGTTTGGCTAGCAAGGGCGCTAAATTTATCTATGGATCGGAAATTGGACACGATAACGTTCCGTGGGGAATTAACGGCGAGGAGCTCCATGCGATGTTGCACTTAACCAGTGGAGAATCAATCGATTTTACCGATGTGGTAAATGTCATTAAAGCAGCAACTTCAAAAGCCGGCGAGCACCTGGGATTGGCTCCGTTGGGAACCTTAACGCCCGATGCTCCGGCGGATGTAATTGCGGTAAAAGGCAATCCATTTGAAAAGTTCAAGATCCTGGAATATCCGGATTTAGTTCTGTCTGGCGGACGCACAATTGTCAATAATTATATCAGTGAGTTATCTGAGGAAAAGATCAACTGTTTCTTTAATTGGGCGGAAGGCAAATATTCCGAAGCTCTGGCACCGGCAGGCGCAGCCACTCAAATTTCAGGTATTTACAGTTATCGTTACTATTCGGGCACGAAAGCCTATCTGGGCGTTTCCTCGGCAGACTATCATCTGTATTACATGCATGAAGAAGATGGCGAATTGCATGATCAAGGCTTATTGGTGAATTGGTTGCCGGTGTCTGAGTGTAATTAGTAAACAAGGGAATGCTGAGCGATTCTTTACGTGGTACGCGCTCCCTCGAATATCGGATTGATAAATCTTGATCGCTGTGTTTCGTGCAGTTTCATAGCATCTTATCGCGTATCCGGATTCCTCAGCCTTCCTTAAATATAAATTAGAGGAATTAGCATGATGTTAAAACAAATGCGTTGGATTGGTACTACCATATTGGCGTTCGGTTTTATTACCGTACCGGCTCAAGCAGCCGGCTCGCTGGTCATCGGCAGCACGCTGCATAAACTCGCAGAAGGCACCACCTTTGATGTCTGGAAATTTAAAATACTGGGTACCGGTACATTTACCGTCGATGTCGCCGCGTATGAAGCCTCACAAAACAACGTGACCACTCCAGGTTATTTCACGAGCGATATCAACGGTGATGGGGAGTTGACCTGGCTTGACGCCGATACCTATTTTTATCACGATACCGGCGCTATTAAAACGACCGATGCTATTTTCCGCTGTGACGACGTCGAGAATAATTGCGGCGGTACTACCGGTGCCAGCAATTATTTCAACGGTTATACACCCGAAACCAGTCCCTTGACGCGTACCACCCACCTACTGAGTGAAGCATCCGTCGACGGTTCGGTGCATTTCCGCCGTGATCCCTGGTATGACGTAACCGTTAACACGCCGGGTGATTATCAATTTCTGATTGCCGATTTCCGCCTGGATCCTGCCGAAGCTGTCGCAGGTATTAATGCCGGTGACAATTTTTCGGCTCCTACCGGTTTTGTCAGTCCGATTCTGGATCATGCCGATTATCGCGTTACCTTTAGTTCGTCTGATATGTATATCAGTATTTCCGGTGATACGATTACGATGACGCCCGTTCCGGAACCCGAAACTTGGGTAATGTTGCTGGCCGGTTTGGGTATTCTCGGCTGGCGAATGAACGAGCAAATCCGCGAGAAACTCGGCGCGACATTTGCCGGATAAGTTATTAAGCAGAGACTAAAGGAGTCGCTGCTTAATTCGCAGAAAGTATCGCATCTTTCAGGTTACCGGAATTTCGTTCAAACAAAGCAAAGTACTTTCTGAAAACAACAACGGCATCCATTTGGATGCCGTTGTTGTTTCGTGCAAAGATTCTTAGAAACGAATGTTGTATTGAACGTAGAACAAATCCGGATTGGCGCCTGGCCGTTGCCGGTCGAGGAAGGTACCGCTCCAAAGTTTCGAATATCCCACCAAAACATCCTGGTGACGGCTGACGTGCAGATTGAGACGGAAATCCAATTCGTCGCCGACATGACTGCCGGATTGACCGGTCACATCCCGTAGTGTTGCCAGACCGGCTGCGTTATACAGATAGTCACGCTTATTCGCTAAGTAAAAGCGATGATATTGCGTAATGAATGTGATCCATGGCATCGGGTGCATGGTAAATTGCGCGTTAAAATCATGAATGTTCTGGCGTCCGACCCGATCCAGGTAGCCCATGTAGTAATGACCGAACGGAAACAGTTGGTTGAAGGTATTGCTGCGGCCATCGGTATGACTACTATCACCGGATGCAAAATCATAGCGGATCCAACCTTGTGGATTCATCGGTAACGGAAAGCGGTAACCGACACCCGTAGCGGTTGCAAACGCGGATACATCCAGTCCCGAACGGCGTCCAAACTGGTACATACCTTCAATTTCGTATAACAAATTATCAAAATTACCGACTAAACGTCCGCCGATCGTATGGGTGTCGGCATTTGCGCCTAGAATGTTTCCTGCCAGTACGTTGGCTGCGGAAATGTTACGGTCGTTGATTAAACTCAAGAAATAAAGATCAATTGCGTGCCCGGGTTTAGGTTTGTTGGTCGCCCATAAACCGAAGAAGTTTTGTTGCGTATCCCAATTGTCAACATTGCTTTTTTCGGTAATCATCGGACGAACCCAGAACGCATCCAAATCCCATTGCGGATTGCGCCAGAAAAATTTAACGCCCTGGAAAGTGCGGCGGGTATTTACCCAATCCAGTGTTGAGATCAGCCGTTGTGAGCCATACATTAATTCTTGCCGGCCAACACGCGCATACACCGGACCGTTATTGACGGAAGCCAATTTGATGTCAGTGAACATGTTCAGGAAGTCAGCGTGATTACGGTCAGTAGGAAGCGGCGGCAATTCGGAACTGAAAGCTCGTGCATCCAATAACTCTGCGAACAACCGGACTCGGTCGCGGTACCATAAATCCGCATGAAAACGAGTGCGCAGCAGATGAAAATCATTATTGAGATCGGCTGCATTCAAGCGGCTATCGGTTTCATGGGTATAGCGATACCAGAAGCTGCCGCCGAATGATAGCAACCAATCGTTACTTAACTTGATTCTTTTGACCGGATCAAAAAAGTCCTTTTCATGATCCGGGGTGTCCAAATAGCGAAAATCGATGTCATAAGAAGGAGTTGTTAATAACGCGAAAGGAGCATAAGGCGCTACAGGCGGTTTTTCGCGCTTGTTACCCGTTGCCATGTCCCATAGGGAGTAATAGCCCGGACCTGCGGGGGGCAACATAAATAACCCGGGGCGCGATGGCACAGTAACCGGAGGTACTTTCGACATATCGAAAGCACCGTCAGCAGGTTTTTCTGCGGTAGTGCTCGAAGTCGCAGGTGCCGCGCCGGGAGTTGCGCTCGCAGGCGCCGGACTGGTTGCATGGACTGGGAAAGTCAAACACGCAGCGACCGCAACGATTAAACCGGTGTTTAGTATTCGATGCTGTATGTTTTTTATCCAATGCATTTCGGTTTCAACAGGAGAGGCTGTTAAAACCGATAAAATGCGACATGAACTCATAACAAAACTCCTATTATTTAGATTAGGGTGATATTGCGGCATATGTAACATTTCTCCGGTATCATGTTGTTTTTTAAAAAAATATCGATGTATTATAAATGATAACTTTCTGATGTATGGGCAAGGAATAGCTATTTTATGGGCGTTAATTGTGCTATTTCAAAAGAAAATGAAACAGTTCTGTATATATATCAACTACATAAAATATCAGTCTTGATCGAGATCAAGAAAACATAAACTGTTGTAAATAAGTTACAAACTCTTTATTCAGTGGAAGATTGTTGTACGAGGGAGATTCTTCTGGATTTATGGATTGGGTCTAACAGTTACACCCAGTGCGCCGATTCTTTCTTCAAAGTCTTGAAACCAGGTTGATTCGACGGGGGTGAGTCTGGATGCTTCGGGTTGCAGTGAGGGTCTGGCGAGGCCATATAACAAAACGCCTTGGATGAGTATGTGATTGTCGAGCAATTGCCGCATGAACGTCAGGTAACTTGATACCTCCGCTTCCGTCGGCGGCATGCCGTCGATTTGGAAAACACAAGTCTGCAACCAAGTAGGGCAATGTGCCGTCGCGATACGAAGATGCTCTTGAATTTTCTTTAAACTCATAGAAGTATGATTGATGCGCTGTCTTTCTTTGGCCGATGCGCGGTCGAATTTAAACCAAACTTCGCCATTAATCTCAGCCATTCGTCGTAAACCGGTTTGTACGTTAGCACGGTGAATTAAGCTGCCATTGGTGATGAGCACTGTTTTCAGATCAACCGGTAACGCAAAGTCTTTTTTGATATGGCCGATGAGTTCGATGATTCGGTCAAATTCTCTGGCGCTGGTCGGCTCGCCGTTTCCGGATAATGCGATATCGCTGATTTTTCTGACTTCCGGGGGTACATGGCGATCCATAAAATCGCCATGGATCAAATCACTCAGAAATAAACGCAACTCGGCTTCAAATTTTTCCAAGTCGATAGACGGCGCTGTGCCTCGCTTCAGATCGGGAACCTGGCAATAGACACAACGCCAGTTGCAAGCGTTATTGGGGTTCAGGTTAATGCCGATCGAAACACCACCGGCGCGCCGTGAAATAACCGGGTATACATAAGTCAACCCGGCGCTATCGCGACTATGGTCAGTGGTATTCAATAGTTTAGAAGTTGTTTGCAATGTTACAATTCCGCATATTCATATTGCGAAAAAAATGGACGAATGTTAATCACACGGCGGTTGGAATTTGATGCAGGTCACCGGATTTCTACACATAACAGTCAATGCCGACACCTGCATGGACACCGCTACCGCATGGAGATTACACTCTCCGGCGATATTATCGCTGACAAAGGCGTGGCGCAGCAAGGCATGGTGATGGATTTTTCCGAAGTAAAACAAATTGCGAAATCGGTGTTAGTCGATCATTGGGACCATGCTTTTCTGGTTTATTCTCGTGATACCAAAGTGCTGCAGTTTTTGCAATCAATCGAAGATCATAAAACGGTGGTGTTGGATGCGCAACCAACCGCGGAAAATCTGGCATTAATCGCTTTCGAAATTTTAGACGGAGCGTACCGCGACAAATATGGCAACCATTTGCAACTCGAACAAGTCCGCTTATATGAAACGCCTAATTGCTGGGCCGATGCCGTACGTGGCAAACGCTGATTTTAAAAATATAATGATTTCTGAAAATTATGTTTATTGACTCGCATTGTCATCTCGATTTCCCGGATCTTGCCAAAGATCTGGACGCCTTATTACAGAATATGCAACACAACCAAGTTACCCATGCACTGTGTGTCAGTGTCAATTTGCCGGATTTCCCGCGTGTGCGGACTCTGGCGGAAACCCATGTCAATTTGTTTGCTTCGGTGGGTGTGCATCCTGATTATGAAGATCAAATCGAACCACAAGCCGATGAGCTGGCTGATTTAGCCAGGCACCCGAAAGTAATCGCGATCGGGGAAACAGGGTTGGATTATTTTCGTTTGCAAGGCGATCTGGAATGGCAGCGCGAGCGCTTTCGCCAACATATCCGGGCGGCCCGTAAAATCAATAAACCTTTGATCATTCATACGCGCTCGGCGGCTGCCGATACGTTACGCATTATGCAAGAGGAAGGCGCGGATCAAGTGGGTGGAGTGATGCATTGTTTTACAGAAAGTTGGGAAGTCGCGCAGCAAGCCATTGCAATGAATTTTTTCATATCATTTTCCGGGATTGTAACTTTCAAAAATGCCGTTGCATTGAAAGAAGTTGCTAAGAATATTCCATTGGATAGAATGCTGATTGAAACCGATTCACCTTATCTTGCACCGGTGCCTTTCCGCGGCAAGCAAAACCAACCGGCTTTCGTCCGGCATGTGGCGGAAGAAATTGCGCGGATACGAGCGGTAAGCGTTGAAGAGATTGCGAATGCGACGACTGACAATTTTTTTAACTTATTTAAACTTTCCAAACATGGCATACCCAATTAATTTACAGACAATCTTACGATTCGCTGCAGTACTGTTTATTTTGCTATCGAACAATGTATCCGCCGGAATTCAAGAAGATTTTATATGGGCGGTGGAAAGGGGGAATTTATCCGAAGTTTCCCGGTTACTGGAAAAGGGCGCCAATCCGAACCTTCCAAACAAGGAAGGCTATACGCCGTTAATGATCGCGGCGCAGGAAAAGAATTTTAAAATGGCTGAATTATTGATCGAGGTGGGAACGCAACTGGATCTGCGCAATCATTTTGGCGAGACTGCAATTATGCTGGCAAGCTATCAAGGTCTTACGGAAATGGTTAAATTGCTGTATATCAGAGGCGCTGAAATTAATCATGGCGGTTGGAACCCATTGATTTATGCTGCTTCCGGAGGTCATTTGGATACCATGCGGGTGCTGCTGGGCGGTGGCGCCGATATTAATGCCACTTCGGATAATGGATCGACGGCTTTGATGATGGCTGTCAGGGGCAATCATTTAAAGGCGGTTTCTTTTCTGCTCAGTCATGGCGCGGATCCCAAAATAACCAATGAGCAGGGCGATAATGCATTGAGCTGGGCGGAAAAGCGCGAACATGCCGAGATTGCCAACTTTCTCAGAAACTATGGAAACTCCAAATAATCGTTTACATTAATTTGATACGTTGATCATGCGGCCGTTACTCGGAAAAGTTGCGATTGTAACCGGTTCTTCGCGGGGAATTGGCGCGGAAATTGCCTTAACGCTGGCAAAAGCGGGGGCAACCGTGGTGATCAATTATGCGAAAGATAAGCTGGCCGCTGAGGAAATCCGTACCGCCATTATTGAAGCTACCGGCAGTGAGTGTATCGCCATCCGAGCCGATGTCAGCAATCCTGATGACGTAAAACAGCTTTTTGATCAAACCATCGAGCATTTCCAGCAGATCGATATCCTGATCAATAATGCCGGTATTCTGTTGTTCAAGGAAATCTCGGAAATTCATAACGATGAATTCGATCGCATTATCGACATTAATCTCAAAAGCGTTTTTTATACTTTGCGTGAAGCTACCGAAAAACTCGCGAATCATGGGCGGGTCGTTACCATTTCCAGTACTGTAACGCGGCTGATGTTGCCGAAGTATGGCGTATATGCGGCGACCAAAGCTGCGGTGGAACAGTTGACTCGCATTTTTGCGCGTGAAATGGGTAAACGTGGCATCACTGCCAATTCGGTTTTACCGGGTCCGGTCGATACCGAATTATTCAGGACAGGAAAAACCGCTGTGGATATCGAACGCATGGCGGCGATGGCGGCATTGGGACGGATTGGAGAAAGCGGTGACATCGCGCAAGTTGTTTTATTTTTGGCGAGCGATGAGGCGCGTTGGATGACGGGGCAGAGTATCGGTGTCAATGGCGGTATTATTTAACGGATAGCAGGGGAGAGACGGATGCTGATCGGCGTACCCAAAGAAATTAAAATACATGAATCCCGGGTTGGGTTGACACCAACGGCAGTTCGCGAATTGGTCGCCAATGGTCATCAGGTCATGGTGCAGAAGGAGGCCGGTTCACAGATCGATTTAAGCGATGACAAATATCGATCGGCCGGTGCTGTTATGGTTGACACGCCGCAGGAGATATACGCGCAGGCCGGGCTAATTGTCAAAGTGAAAGAACCGCAACCTTCCGAGATTCCTTTGCTGCGGGACGAACAAATTCTTTTCACCTATTTGCATTTGGCACCGGATCCCATACAAGCCAACGGATTGATGGAATCGGGTTGTATTGCGATTGCTTATGAAACTGTGACCGATCGCTTTGGTGGTTTACCATTGTTGGCGCCGATGAGCGAGGTGGCCGGAAGAATGGCGATTCAAGCGGGTGCGCATGCTTTGGAATTGGATCAAGGCGGTCGCGGGATGTTGCTTGGCGGGGTATCCGGTGTGCCTGCGGCACGCGTCGTCGTTATTGGCGGCGGCGTTGTCGGCACCAATGCCGCACGGATTGCCATGGGCGTGGAAGCGCATGTCACGGTATTGGACAAATCGATTCATCGTTTGCAGCAGTTGGATTCTCAATACGGTTCGAAAATAAATACCGTTTTTTCCACGGTGGATACTTTGGAAGAGCATGTCTCAACGGCCGACTTGGTCATCGGTGCTGTCCTGGTGCCCGGAGGGACGGCACCCAAGCTGGTGAGCCGCGAGTTGGTCAGCCGCATGAATCGCGGAGCGGTGCTGGTCGATGTCGCGATCGATCAAGGCGGCTGCTTTGCAACCTCCAGACCGACTACATTGGCCGATCCGATTTTTATCCGCGACGGTGTGGTGCATTATTGCGTTTCCAATATGCCGGGAGCGGTGGCGCGCACTTCGACATTTGCGCTCAATAATGCCACATTACCGTTTGTAATCGCACTTGCAAACAAAGGATACCGCAAGGCGTTGCTGGATGACGTACATTTGCGCAACGGCTTGAATGTCTATCGTGGCCGGATCACCTATGAAGCGGTTGCGCAAGCATTGAAGTTAAACTACTCACCCGCCCTTGAAGTGCTGGCGTCCGAGTAAATGATACATATGGAAGTTTTCATTTAAAAATTGCACCATCAGAGCTGCAATCCAAAATTCGATCGAGTATCGATAACGGTGATCAGGTACTCAGTTTTTTGACCGCATAACGGATCCTTGCTACATTCAGACCTCAAATCTCATTCAAATTGCTTATATGTATTCAACGATTGATTCTGATGTTATCGATTTGTTGCCTGATAACGATCCGCAGCGTATTTTGTTGCATAACGAAGTGCATGCCCGTCCCAGTCAGCGCATCCGGTTGCCTGCATTGGTTATTTATGTGGTTGTCATCAATGACGGCATTTCACGCGAGCAAGAATGCGAGCATCTGCGGCGGCTTCCCGGGCAGCAAGGTTTGCTGTCCGAACAATTGCAAAACAATTTCTTGCGGTTGCGATTGCAAGGTTATTCGTTGCGATGGGAGCGTCATACAGAATTTACCCGCTATTCATTGGTGCAGTATTTACCGGATGAAGCGCAATTGGGTGCGACAGATCCTGAATTGCTGTCATGTTTGGCGTTGCCACGCGATTGGCTGGCGGATATTCCGGGACGGACATTTGCAGCGGTGAAACTTGCGATGGTTCAAGGCAATTTGAATGCTCCCCATGAATTGCTCAAGCAATCGCGGCAGTGGTTTGGTGGAAATCCGATAGTCGCTTCGCTGATCGGCAGAGAAGAACACTCACTGGCAGTGACGGATTTTATGTTGCGCCCCAGCGGATTTGAGCGCTTTTTGGTGATTATGTCAGCCGATGCATCCGAGACGCGTGCAGGGCGTGTTTCACAGCGACTGCTGGAAATTGAAACTTATCGGTTAATGGCATTACGCGGTTTGCCGGTGGCAAAGCGTCTCATCCCGGAATTGACCAGCGCCGAACAGCGATTAGCCGAAATTACCGCGCGGCTGGAAAATAAAGGCGCTTCGGATCAGGAATTACTGGATACGCTTATTTCTTTGGCCGTGCGCATCGAGCGGGCAACGGTTGAACATGCTTATCGCTTTGCAGCGACGCAGGCGTATTACAAATTGGTGATGCAGCGGATAACGGAATTACGCGAGACGGCTACACCCGGCACGCAGACCATCGGGGAATTCATGCAGCGGCGGTTATCTCCGGCGATCAGCACGGTGGAAGCAACCGCGAAACGGCTCAATTATTTGTCAGCGCGCGTGTCACGCACCAGCTCGTTGTTACGTACGCGCGTCGATATTCTGGCGGAAACACAAAATCAGCAATTGCTGGAGAAATTGACACGCGGGCAAGCGTTGCAACTAGGATTGCAAAGTACTGTGGAAGGCTTGTCGATTGCAGCGATTTCGTACTATGTGATCAGCTTGCTGCTGTATGTTGCCAAAGCGGGCAAAGCAGCGGGATTGCCAATCCACCCGGAACTGGCGACCGGGTTGATGATTCCGGTGGTGCTATGGGTCGTATGGCGAACGACACGGCGTATTCACGACAAGTTTTTCAAGTTGCATTGATTCCGTTTCAATGAAGACCGGTTTCCGGAAAGACAATGCCTTTCGATGGTTATCGAAAGGCATTGATATTTTTCCAGGAATTTCTGTCAGTATTCGAAGAGGTTAGTGCAAATAACGTTCGAAAGGCATGACAGGACTCGAATTTCCTTCGGCGCCGACAGCAGGAATGACCATCCATTCATCCGCAGCCAGTGCGCTGCTGATCGGATTGCTGAACGAATTGCCGCTATGACCATGCGGTATTCTGATCTCCGGATGATCAAACGGTGCTCTTTCATACCGCACGCGATCGTCTGTCAGACTCTTCAGAAAATTGAGCAAATCTTCGCGGTGTTGTGCGGATAATTGCAACTCAGGTTGTGAAAAAACCTTGCCGAAATCTTTCGGTGGCGTTACGAAATTACCACCTCGAATGTAAAATTCCAACACTTGCTCCAGTGTCGCCATGCCACCGTTGTGCATGTAAGGTCCTGTCAATTCGATGTTTCTGAGAGACGGAATTTTATAGGAACCTTTGGCGGCGCTCAAAAGACGTTTTCGACTGGGTTTCGCCAATTCAGCTTGAGCAGCTGCTACCGTTGGAATAAAAGTGCCACTCGGATTAAAACAACCTTCGGTGCTTTGAAATTGTTTTTGTATGCCGTCCGATCGTGTGAAAAGCAAGGGATGCGGCTTGTCGCGATCGATTGCAATAGCGGTATCAAGATCGCATGGCCGTACATTGACCACGAAAGGATCAACCAACGCTGATAGGTTACCGGCCAGTAATTGGATGTATTGATCGGCAAATGACAGAGGATTGCCGAAAGGATCGGTTGTACCCAGTCCTGGATCGTTTTCCACCGGTGTTACGCCGGTGCCGGCAAATCCGGTATCCTGAAACATCATGCCGCTGGTCAAGGGCAAATAGGTCAACACATTCAAGGTGCTGATGCGAAACAGGTCGTTTCCAAAGGCATGCGGGTTGGTTTTTTGCAAAATGCTGTTGGTGATGACTGCGGAAGCAGTGAAGTTAGGGCCGATATGGCAAAGCGCGCAATGTGCATCGCGAAAGAAATCCAAGCCGCGCTGGGCCGATTCACTCAACCCGATCGGCTCACCATGCTCGTCGACTTCACTGCGATCGAATGGAGAGTCATCGGAAATCAGCGTAGTCATATACATCTGCAACGATAATCCAAAGAACATGGCGAAATTCGCCTCTGTCTGACTGTAAGGGATCGCATGACTGACTGAAGATGCGGGCGGGAAACCAAATCGTTCATTAGGCGTGTCATTCCAGTATTTTGGATGAAATGCTTTTTTGATCATTTGGTAATACCGGGCTTTCAGGCCCTTTTGCAGATTATTGGGAGTGCTCTGAGCCAAACCACCCAGTACGCTGTCATTCCAATGGACTTGTTGATGTTCCAGCGGTCTGCGGTAAAACAACTTGCGGCCGAGCTCAGGGAAGGTCCGTCCTTTGCAGCTCATTTCGAAATCATCGAGCGGTGGTGCGACGGAAACGGACGCAAGTGACGAATTAATCAGCTGGAGCCGCTTCCTGGTGAATGATCCATCGGGATTTTTTATCCATACACCGGCGTTCGGGTCACGATCCCCCCAGGGGCTGCTGCCATTAAAAATATTATTGGCACGACCATCCCAGAAGCTGCGGAAATTAAAAACGGCATTAATCACTGTCGGCGTGTTACGCGGTTCAACCTTGCGAGCGCTGATAGAGCCGATATGAAAAACCGGATCAACACTACGATCACACACATCGTTCATTTCCTCGAATGCTTCAGCATCCCGATAGGTGCCGCCGAAAGTGCCTGCCGATGAAATCACATCATTGTTGATGTAGACCGGAGCACCTACGGGGCTCATGGGATCATCGGTTTGGAAAAATGGAAAATCGTTTTTTCTCAACTCGGTATAAGGCCCCATCAAGCTTCCATCACGGGCCTGTGAAAATTCCTTGGGCAGTTCGCTGTTTCTGCCGGTGGGTGAAATCGAACTTTTAGTGCGGCGATCGGTGCCGGCATGATAATGGCAGCTGGCGCAAGCGATGCCGTCGCTTCCTACATTGGTATCCCAGAATAAAGCTTTACCCAAAGCGATGGCGCTTGCTTTGTCGATGATGATCGGATTATTGCCGTCCAACAAACCGGGTACTTCAGGAACCGGCGCGCCTTTCAGAGACGTGGGCAGTGGTCCGAAGTCGGCGTGCAAGACTGAGCTGGTCAGCAATATCAGACAGCTTGCTGTCAGTAACTGGATGCCGTATTTTTTAATAGTTTTTAGCATGAATTGAATTCCTCGCAGTTCAATACCCCGGCATTTCCGCTGTAAATATTGCTTGCTAACTGATATAAAGAAAGCAACCGATTCGAATTCTTGCGAGAACAAAGCCGAGTGTACTTTTTTTAGGTAAAAACGGGGGCGATGTTGCTACCCCCGTTTCTCCCGTGGCTAAATGTTCCGCTGCTTAGGCTGTAGCCTGAATCGCAGCTTTGTGATGCTTACGCATACGCCATCCGACCAAGCCTAAGCCGGCCAGCAGCATCGCCCAAGTTTCGGCTTCCGGTACCGCACTGACGGTCAGTGTATAAGCGCCACCGGCGGACGTGTGATCCGTGCCGCCGACATATACCGTATACCAGCCAGGCGCCAGGTCGTTAAATGCAAGTGATGCGGTATGCGCACCAACGCTGCCGCCAATACCGTTCTCAAAGGTGTTGGTCAGGCTGACATCATGAGCGCCGTTTAAAATGCTCTCGCCCCAACCGGTATCGGTCGTGTGTGAAGGACCTGAAACCGCATATCCCAGGGTTTCCAGCACATTGCCGCCTTGACCATTGGCCATCCAGAGCGTGCCGTCATCACCCATTGCACCGGTTGCATTGAACGAATGCGGGGTACCGAAACCTGCCAAGCTGATTTCCGAGCCGAAACCTTCGGTACCGCCATCAAACGGATTCGCGCCGGTTGCCCACACGGTTACGCCAGGTACAAATCCTGAACTGCCGTTAACGGTTACGGTGACATCACCCAAACCGGTATTCTGGAAGACAAACCAATCACCGGTGTGCGCCCATGCGGAATAATTCAAACTCGGGTTATCGGAATAAGCGCTTTTCAGTGCGCTTTCATCGACAGAAATAGTCTCGCCCGGGCCAACGATATTGTCACCGCCGGTCCAAGGTTTAGGAGCTACCGCATCGGCAGCATAAACATTGCTGCTAACCAGTGCCACAGCGGAAACAATCGCGAATGAGACCAGCGAGCTGGTTTTGTTGTAATATGATTTTTGCATATTTAATTTTCTCCAAAAAATGCATTAGTTTGTTTTCAAGGCGCCGTCGATTGTTTGCTGCTTTGGGAAACGGCCAATTGACAGCGCCTCTTTTTTGAATGACATTCTGAGAATGAATTGGGATCATACGCAGTTCATTTCAGAGACTCCCCATCATTCGAAGGAGGCAACCAGGCTATCTTCGTTGCAAAGACCCTGCGGTTTTCCGGACTTGCCTTGCGGCAAGGGTGGCTATTCTTACGTATCTCTATTGTCTTTTAAATTCAGAAAAAAACAATGCGACAAATTGTCGCGCCCTTGCGAATAACAAATCATATTGACTGATGAAGGTGAGTCATCATTCATTAATTCATTGTTCCAATTGATTTAATGAATGATGGAATTGATAGAATTAATCGGGGGAGCATGCGGTGGTGCGACAATTTACCGCATTGACCCCTTAAAAGCTTTGATAAATACTGCGGGCGCGTTGGCCGACGTCAGGTGCGGGATATAGGAATATTTCCGCGTTTTTAGATGATCAAATTAGTATTTTCAGGGTCTTTATGAAAAATAAATCAATCAATAAAACATTAAGATACGCATTATTATTCGCGGGTCTGACTTCTCTGCCTGCAATGGCTCATATCAGCTATGGCGGCCGTGATTTCGGATCATTTACGGGAACTACCGCGGCATCAAGTACCATCAGCAATCAAGCCGCTACCGGCTGGCACGGCTGGATTGACGGCACCGATGCCGATTGGGGCGATTCTCATCGTTTACGGGCATTTAGATTTCATCTCGATAATGATGCCGATGTTCAAATATCCTTCAAGGAGCAAGTTTGGGGTACCGCACTTGGCGGAATCATGCCCGGTTTCACTGTTTACAAGGGACTGGCGCATTTGGCACCACTTGCTGCGGATTATGACACTGCACCCGGATCGGTAGCGATCCGCGATACTGACAGCGGTGGTGCAGTCACCGAAGGTTCGTTCAGAGCATTGAATGATTGGAGGATTACCAACGATAACGATGATCCGGCCAGTGTCTTTACCTACGTTGGCCATGCTTATGACGGCACGGGTATTGATTACGGTACCGGTGTAATCTCTGGCGCTGACGGCCTGGCCGATCACTCGGTATCGAAGGTTTTTCATTTGGCAGCCGGTGATTATTCAATCTTTGTCGGTGGTACCGATTATTTCAATGATGCTACACCGTTTCCTTCGTTAGGCATCGAAGGTATGGTGGCGGTTGTTCCGGAACCTGAAACCTACGCAATGTTATTAGCTGGTTTAGGTTTGCTGGGTGTCAGTGTTAGCCGCCGCCGGTCGATTCAAAACGAACGCGTGTGATTTGAAAAGCACTGCAGGGAGTGCTGAAAATTTTCGACTTACAAGCTGCAAATTTAATGGAAGAGTGATCATGCAACCTATCCATGATAGGTGAATTTCAGCATGTTTCCGGATAATTGCTTGCGTGGAAATTTTCAGTATCTTCCCAGTGGGTTACAGTGGGTTAGTATGTATTTGAAGTTTACCTTGTATCGTGTTCAATCTACCTCCTGAGCATGATACAAGGCTTTTGCTGTTCAGATTGGAAAAAAGTACTTGCTCGCGAAAGTTCGATCGAGTGACTTTCAACAAAGCTGCCAGAAGTGAGCTTTCCATAAGCTACGCAAATTAATTGCAATAATAATTTTCCAGCGGTGTTATTCCAAACAGTGTGTGTTGGCAATTCATGGGTGTAATATAGATTCATGATTCAATTTGTCATATTTCCATAATTCTTTAATAAAATTAAATGATTAGGAAAAATAAATACGGATTTTTCTACCGGAAAACCCGGGTAACTACAAAATATATCCTGCCGAGCTTGTTGTGATCGAATAAGTATCTGATAAACTCAAGCGAATACATCAATGTATGGCCATGAACGGCATTTTCTGAATACTGCAAGCAGTGCTGGAAATTCTCACATTCAATGAGTTATCCAGCACTTGGTAAAACAAGTGTCACCGTCAGTATTCGGCACAGAATGACCGAAGGTGTCTAAATTTCACAACAATTGATTTGAAAAACTTCTGCATTAAAGTAGGGGTTTGAGCGAATATCATGTAAATTCGAGACTGTAAGTTTTTTAACAGAAGCTGGATTCAATTCGGATTCGGGTTTGCGCAATCGGAAGGCTAAGTTTGTCACTTTTAGGCTTCTCTTTCTACGGGGAAAATCATCATGCTCCTGTTTCTCTTCTATGTCTTCTTGTTTCTTGCTGTAACCGCAGGTTTGGTTTTGGGAATTCCTGCGATTCGCCGTTTTTTGGTTACCGGTCCGTTATTAAAGGTTTTTCGCAAAATGTTGCCGCAGATTTCGCAAACCGAGCAAGAGGCTTTGGATGCCGGGACTGTTTGGTGGGAGGGCGATTTATTTAGCGGTAAACCGGATTGGAAAAAAATGCTGGCTTACCCCAAACCGCAATTGACTGCGGAAGAGCAAGCATTTTTGGATGGCCCGGTGGAAGAATTATGCGCAATGCTGGACGAATGGAAGATTACTCATGAGCTTAAAGATTTACCGCCGGATGTATGGCAGTTCATCAAGGATCAAGGTTTTTTCGGATTGATTATCCCCAAACAATATGGTGGTTTCGGTTTCTCGGCGTTAGCGCATTCAGAAGTGGTGATGAAAATTGGCTCTCGCAGCGGCTCGGCGGCTGTAACGGTGATGGTGCCGAATTCGCTGGGGCCGGCTGAATTATTGCTGCATTACGGGACTGATAAGCAGAAAGAGTACTACTTGCCACGCCTTGCTAAGGGACTGGAAGTACCTTGTTTTGCTTTGACATCCCCGCACGCCGGTTCGGATGCCGGTTCGATGCCGGATTTTGCGATCGTTTGCCGCGGTGAGTTTGATGGAAAATCCGATGTGCTCGGCATGCGGGTTACTTGGGAAAAACGCTATATCACCTTGGGTCCGGTTGCAACCATTCTGGGATTGGCTTTCAAATTATATGACCCGGATCATTTACTGGGTGGCGAAGAGGATTTAGGTATTACCTTAGCGCTAATCCCAACCAATACCTCGGGTGTTCATATCGGGCGCCGGCATTATCCTTTGAATGGCGCATTTCAGAACGGCCCGAACTGGGGTAAAGAAGTATTCATTCCGATGGATTGGATTATCGGCGGACCGGAAGGTGTTGGCCAGGGGTGGCGCATGCTGATGAATTGCCTTGCCGCAGGTCGATCGATTTCATTGCCGGCAACCAGCGTTGGAGCCGCAAAATTGGCGGCTCGTACCAGTGGTGCTTATAGCAGAGTGCGTACTCAATTTAAAGTGCCTATCGGTTATTTTGAAGGCATCGAAGAAGCTCTGGCGCGGATTGGCGGAAATACCTACATGATGGACGCGGCTCGTGTGATGACCGCCGGTGCTGTCGATTTGGGTGAGAAACCATCGGTAATATCAGCGATTGTTAAGTATCATTTGACTGAACGTGGCCGCCAGGCGATTAACGACGCAATGGATATTCATGGCGGCAAGGGGATTTGCATCGGTCCGCGTAACTATCTCGGACGGACGTATCAGCAAATTCCGGTGAGCATTACGGTTGAGGGCGCCAATATTTTGACGCGCAATATGATCATTTTCGGTCAAGGCGCGATTCGTTGTCACCCGTATTTGTTAAAAGAAGTCAATGCGGCGCATGACAGCAATTCAGACCGGGCTCTATTGGCATTTGACGAAGCACTGGTCGGTCACGTCAAATTTACCTTCCGCAATATTGGCAATAGCTTGGTGTATGCGCTTGCTGGCAAATACATCAAGACCAATGCGCCGGATAATTGTGCGCCGGAAACGGCCGATTATTACCGCCAATTGGCGCGATTCTCCGCCAGCTTTGCTTGTATCGCCGATATCGCGTTAATGCGGCTGGGTGGTTCGCTGAAGCGCAGGGAGCGATTATCCGCGCGATTGGGTGATATTTTGAGTATGCTGTATTTGTGCTCGGCAACTTTGAAGCGATTTGAGGATGATTATCGCCCGAGCGCCGATTTGCCGTTGCTGCATTGGTCGATGCAAGATGCGCTTTATCGTCTGCAGCAGGCTTTGGATGAATTCTTGGACAATTTTCCGGCACCTGCAGCCATAGTTTGGTTCTTAAGGAGATTAATATTTCCGTTGGGTAAATACTGTAAACCGCCTACCGATGCATTAACACACGAAGTGGCCAAACTGATGATGGAACCGGGTGCTGTGCGCAACCGGCTGACGCTTGGAATCTATCTGCCGACAAAAGATCGGGAGCCTTTGGCGGATTTAGAGCAAGCATTGCAGTGCGTGATCGAGTGCGGTGCTATTGAAACTAAGCTGCGGCAGGCGATTAAATCACATAAAGTTACCGAATATGGCGATCAGCAGATTGCGCAAGCCTTGCTGCACGATATTATTACTGCTGAAGAAGCGGATCTTTTGAATAAATTGATTGAATTGCGTGACCGAGTCGTGAAAGTGGATGATTTTTCTCCGGATCTGGGTGTATAGTGAAAAATCTATCGCGATGCGACCAGAATGATTCGGAGATAAGCAGATAGAAGCAACTGTAGGGTGCAGCAAAAAAGCATAATCGATGCCGAAGCTGCGATTGATATTGCTAAGATATTGAATGATAAGAATTCATAAGAACAAGGAAAACGCTGATTAATCGTTTACGTAATGAAATTGCTGTTTGGCTGATATCTTGAAAATTGCCTATCTGAATGATATGCCTCGTTTTCTGTGTTTCATCCTTCTTGTATTTTGATTGCTCGGCAAATCAGTCAGTACTTTCCGAAGTATTGTGAACTACTGTAATCCGTTGTCCGAGGTTTTAAAAAATGAGCGCTACGCAACTTGAACATGACGGGATGATCGGGATTATTCCAGTGGAGGAAGCTAAAACACTGGATGGTCTTTTTAATGAACGGGTGCGGCGTACTCCGCACAAGCCGGCTTATCGCTACTTCAATCCAATCAGTGAAGAATGGGCGGATTATAACTGGGAGCAAATGAATCAATTCGTGGCGCGCTGGCAAGCCGCTTTGGAAAAAGAATCGCTGGCGCCTGGTGACCGTGTGGCGGTCATGATGAAAAATTCTCCGGAATGGGTAATGTTCGAGCAAGCGGCATTAGGTCTCGGATTAGTGGTGATCCCTTTATATACGGATGATCGCGTTGAGAATGCCGCTTATGTGATTAATGATGCTGATGTTAAAGTTTTGCTATTGGAAAATGCACACCAATGGCAGCAATTCCTAACCATTCGAAACGAAATCGAGGGATTGCAGCGGGTCGTTATTCTTCATCCTCTCGAACCGGATTGCGTTGATCCATGCGATTCTGTCCGAGTGATTGCCGCGAAAAGTTGGTTATCGGTGCGTGCCGGTGCCGTTAAACATATTCCTGTTGATTCGCATGCACTTGCGACGATTATCTACACCTCCGGAACATCCGGTCGGCCTAAAGGCGTCATGCTGAGTCATCACAACATTCTGTCCAACGCCGCAAGTTGTTTGCAAGTGATTCCGGTGTTGGCGGATGATTGTTTGCTTTCTTTTTTGCCGCTGTCACATACGTTTGAGCGTACTTCGGGCTACTACGTGCCGATGATGGCTGGGGCGATGGTTGCGTATGCGCGTTCGATTCCGCAATTACAAGAAGATTTATTGACGATTCGTCCGACTTTGTTAATTTCCGTACCACGTATTTATGAGCGGGTATTTTCGGGTATCCGCGCCAAGCTTGCGGAAGGCTCCGGTTTGGCAAAGTGGTTATTTAACTTTGCTGTGAATGTCGGTTATAGCCGATTTGAGTGCCAGCAGGGGAGAGGCAACTGGAAATTCTCGCATTGTCTGTGGCCATTGTTAAAGCAAATGGTGGCCAATAAGGTACTAAGCAAACTGGGCGGACGCTTGCGCTTCGCATTGAGCGGCGGCGCTGCATTATCGCCGCAAGTTTCGCGTGTCTTTATCGGACTGGGTCTACCCGTTCTGCAAGGATACGGTATGACTGAGAGCAGTCCAGTCGCTTGCGCTAATAGACTGAACGATAACATGCCATCAAGTGTTGGAGCGCCAATCCCCGGTGTGGAAGTAAAACTTGGAGAGAGCAATGCGCTGCTTATTCGCGGGCCCAATGTAATGCTGGGTTATTGGAATAATCCGGAAGCCACGGAGGCAATCATTTCTTCCGATGGCTGGTTAAATTCAGGAGATATCGCATCAATTGATGAACAGGGGCATGTAACCATTACGGGGCGTTTGAAAGAGATTATTGTATTATCGACCGGCGAGAAAGTACCTCCTGCTGATATGGAAGCAGCGATTTTGCGTGATCCGATATTTGAGCAAGTAATGCTGGTTGGTGAAGCGCGCTCTTACCTAAGCGTTCTGGCTGTTTTGAATAGAACCCTATGGCAGGATTTTATGGCACAACATGGCTTTGATGGCAATTTGACCAGCAATCAACAAAAACAGCAATTGGAAGAATTTCTACTGGAACGGATAGCGTTACAAACCAGTGAGTTTCCAGGGTATGCCAAAATACGCAGAGTAGCGGTGATCGAAGAATCATGGAGTGTGGAGAATGGATTACTGACACCGACGCTCAAGCTAAAGCGCGGAAAAGTTTTCGAGAAGCACAAAGCGGATATTGATCAATTATATGCTGGACATTAGCGGTCTATCGCGTTATTTATTCGTGCAGAAAATTCTGTAAGCAGGAAATCACTGGTTTAAATGTTGAAAATTTTGACTCGAATCCACTCTACAAAGTAATGCGAGGAGTGAGCGCAGGAGTATCGAATCGAGCATTTGAATATGATTGAGTTTTTCATGAAAAACACAAGGAGTCTGTCATGGAGAAGTTAACGGACGTTGCCGGTATCGGTCCGGTAACGGCAAAATTGCTGCTGGATCATCAAATCAAAACGGTAGCGGCGCTTGCTGCCGTTAAACTGATAGAACTACAAAAGATTCCGGGATTTGGAGGTGAAACGCGCGCTCGAGCGGTTAAGCAAGCGGCTGCAGATTACTTAAAAGAACAAAGACCTAAGCCGTTGGCTGCGAGAAGCGATCAAACGCAAACTCCTGCCGTGAAAACAACACGTAAAGAAAATGCCGCGAGCAAAACCATAGCGGCGATCGAACCCGAACAACCCAAAGCAAAAAAGAAGAAAAAAAAGAAAAAAGACGGTAAAGAAAACACAAAAGATAAAAGTAAAAAAGGTAAGGATAAAAAGAAAGGTAAAAACAAGAAAAAATCCTGATTGGCGTGAAGCGCACTTTTTATTGGATTAGTGGCTCGTGCTTCGTAATTCCTTGGGTCTGATGAGATACGATAAATGCGCTTGGCAGGGGTCGGTGGTAATCGGGTTGTGATCGTAGTCAAGGATTGCAATTGCAGCAGCGGTCAAAATTTTACCGCTTTCATTGATGGGTGGCGGGTCTTTTGAAAGATGGCAAAGCAGTTGTTCAAGGCCGGGATTATGAGCAATGATGAGCAAAGTTTGAGTATTTAGGCGATGATGATTGATGATGGCAATCAAGGCATCCAGCGAGGCTTCATAGATGGCAGACTCCCAAATGATCTGTGAATAAGGAATACCTAATTCTTTCAGGACAAGCTGGCCGGTTTGTCGTGTTCTTACCGCTGGCGAACAAATGATCCGATCTAAGTGAAATGGCTGTTGTTTTAACCACTTTCCCATTTGGATTGCAGCTTTTTGCCCGCGCGCGGTTAAAGGGCGCTCAAAATCAGTACAGTGTTTCTTTGTCCAGTCCGACTTGGCGTGACGCATTAGAATCAGTCTATTTTTCATTTGTTAAAGATAATATAGCTTTTAGTCATTCAATTCACCGGTATTGAGAAAACACTTATCATGGATGAATCCTACGCAGCAGTTGATTTAGGTTCCAATAGTTTTCATATGATCGTCGCTAATTTAATCGATGGTCAACTGCAGGTTATTGACCGGATGAAGGAAATGGTCAGATTGGCAGCAGGTTTAAACGACCAACAGGAGTTGTCAAAGGAATCCATGCAGCAAGCGCTGGAGTGTTTGCAACGGTTTGGCCAACGCATTCGCCAAGTTCCTCATTTAAATGTTCGTGCTGTCGGAACCAATACATTGCGTCAAGCGAGAAATGGCAGTGAATTTTTAACGAAAGCTCATGCTGCATTAGGGCATCCGATTGAGATCATCGCTGGACGTGAAGAGGCGCGGTTGATTTATTCGGGAGTTGCGCACAGCTTGTATGATGAAGTTCATAAACGATTGGTAATCGATATTGGCGGTGGGAGCACGGAATTGATTATCGGTCGCGGGTTTGACACATTCTATATGGAAAGCTTGTATATGGGATGTGTTAATGTGGGGCAACGGTTTTTTGAAGACGGCAAAATAAAAGCGAAACGAATGCGTAAGGCGGTATTGTTTGCGATGCAGGAACTGGAATCTTTGGAGGCTGCGTATAAGAAAATGGGCTGGGATTACGCATTGGGATCTTCCGGTACGATAATGTCGATTGGTGAAGTATTGCGGGAGCAGGGGTGGTGCGACTCGGGCATCACTGCGGATGCATTGACGCGCTTGATGGATACTTTGATTGCAATCGGAGACAGTGCCGCGATCAATTTCACCGGTTTGCCCGATCGCAGAAAACCGGTATTTGCGAGTGGTGTAGCAATATTGGTCGGTGTTTTTGAAGCATTGAAGTTGGATAAAATGGAAATTTCGGAAGGCGCCTTACGTGAAGGCTTGCTCTATGATCTGATTGGTCGTGAGCATGACGAAGATATTCGAGATAACACCATCTTGGCAGTCGTTCAGCGTTACAGTGTCGACGTGGAGCAGGCTCAACGTGTGCGGAAAGCCGCTGAGAATTTTTTTGTTCAAGTAAAAGATGACTGGGGATTGAATAAAAAGACAGATCTGAAATTATTGTCATGGGCGGCGCTGATTCACGAAATCGGATTGTCTATCGCGCACAATCAATATCACCGTCACGGCGCTTATCTGGTCGGCAATTCCGATTTGGCCGGTTTTTCCCGTCAGGAGCAAATGAAATTGGCGCTGCTTGTTCGTTGCCATCGACGCAAATTCCCGTTGGAAGAATTTGAAACGTTTCCCGCTTCAATGCGGATTACCTTGATAAGACTCTGTATTTTGTTACGGCTGGCGGTTGTATTGTATCGGAGCCGTCCTAATGATAGTTTGCCGGAAATAAAAATTAACGTGGAAAACAATAAAGTAAATCTCCACTTTCCACCGGGTTGGTTTGAACAGCACCCGCTGACTTTGGTTGATTTAATGACAGAGCAGGGCTTCTTACAAACTGCCGATTTCAAATTAATGTTTGACGAATAGTCAATTTCTTCAGCCGCAGAATGTGAGTGCATATTTCCAGTGTTTGTCGGAACTTCAATCGGTTGGTCATCCCGCTATAACCGTTTATAATTCGTACCAATTCAATTGACTTGAATCGATCGATAGAAAAGCTTTTCCTCAAATATTTTGCTTACAATGGAATGAATTCAAAACTAAATTTACTGCAGCCCTATCCATTCCAGAAGTTACGGTATTTGTTTGAAGGATTAGAACGGAACATTGATTTGCCACCGATCGAATTACAGATCGGCGAACCCAAGCATCAAACACCGGATTTTATTCGTCGCGCTTTAGCGGATAGCTTGGATGGATTGTCAACTTATCCGACGACATTGGGGATACCCGCTCTCCGAAATAACATTGCGACCTGGATCCAACGGCGCTTCAATTTGCCGGAAATCAATCCGGAGACTGAGATTATTCCTGTCAACGGTAGCCGGGAGGCGTTGTTTTCCTTTGCGCAAGCAGTGATCGACAACGATGGTGTTCGTCCGGTCGTTGTTTGCCCTAATCCGTTTTATCAAATTTATGAAGGCGCTGCTTATCTTGCAGGCGCGACACCGCATTTTCTTAATACGCTGCCGGAGAATCGTTATCAACTGGATTTCTCACAGTTAAGCGATGACGTATGGGCGAGAACGCAGCTTATGTACGTGTGTTCACCCAATAACCCGACCGGGAGTGTTATGACGTTGGATGAATGGCGAAAAGTTTTTGCATTGTCGGATCAATATGGATTTGTCGTGGCCGCAGATGAATGTTATTCGGAAATTTATTTTGATGAAGCGAACCCTCCGCTGGGCGCTTTGGATGCTGCCAATCGGTTGGGACGTAAGGGTTTTCCACGTTTGGTGGTATTTAATAGTTTGTCGAAACGTTCTAATGTGCCGGGATTACGGTCTGGCTTTGCTGCCGGTGATGCCGGGATATTGGAAAAATTCTTGTTATATCGAACCTATCACGGCTGTGCAATGAATCCGGCTGCGCAAGTTGCCAGCGCAGCAGCTTGGAACGATGAGGCTCACGTAGTGGAGAATCGTTGTTTGTATGCGCAGAAATTTTCTGATGCAATTTCGCTGCTTTCTGGTGCGATTACTGTGCAAAAGCCGGATGCCGGTTTTTATTTATGGCTTAAAACACCGGTCAGCGATACTGAATTCACTAAAAGGCTTTATCAAGATTATAATGTGACCGTGTTGCCCGGTAGTTATCTTGCTCGTGATGCGCATGCTGTAAATCCGGGTAGAAATTTTGTGCGAATTGCGCTTGTTGCTTCGCCGCAGGAATGTATCGAAGCGATGAACAGAATCAATAGCCTGTTGACCGAATTAGGCGGAAACAATTGAATTTTATAACTAGGAAATAATATGACCGAATTAAGAACCATCATTGAAGAAGCTTTTGATCGCCGGGCCGAGATTACGCCACGAAATGTGGATGCTAGCTTGAAAGAAGCTGTGACGCAAGTATTGTCGATGCTGGATAATGGCAAACTGCGCGTGGCTGAGAAAATTGATGGCGATTGGATTACACACCAATGGATTAAGAAAGCCGTATTGCTATCATTTCGTATTGAAGATAATAGCTTTATTAAAGGCGGATTCTCCAACTATTTTGACAAAGTGCCATCGAAGTTCGCGGATTATAGTTCCAGGGATTTCCGCGATGGCGGTTTTCGAGTCGTACCGCCTGCTGCCGTAAGAAAAGGTGCTTTTATTGCAAATAATGTGGTGCTGATGCCATCTTACGTCAATATTGGTGCGTATGTCGATGAAGGTACAATGGTTGATACTTGGGCGACAGTCGGATCTTGCGCGCAAATTGGCAAGAATGTGCATTTGTCCGGAGGCGTCGGTATCGGCGGTGTGTTGGAGCCTGTTCAGGCCAATCCGACAATCATCGAAGATAATTGTTTTATAGGCGCGCGCTCAGAGATTGTGGAAGGCGTTATCGTCGGAGAAAATTCGGTGATTTCAATGGGTGTGTATATCGGTCAAAGTACTAAGATTTACAATCGAGAAACCGGAGAAGTGTTATATGGACGAATACCTCCAGGTTCAGTTGTCGTGTCAGGTAATTTGCCGGCGGAAAACGGAAAGTATAGTTTGTATTGTGCCGTGATCGTCAAACAGGTTGATGCCAAAACCCGCTCAAAAACTGGAATTAATGAGTTATTACGAGGAATCTGATTAATTCTGCCATCTGGAAATATTAAAAATCCCCGTACGGGGATTTTTAATATAAGCTATCGAATTGAAACTTGATTGTCGACTTTCTTGACACCATCGGCGATCCAAGCGTGCATATTGATGCGCGTAATTTGATCTTCGTTCGCCGCAGTGCCGGTTAAAGTAACATTGCCGTCTTTAACGTTAATATCGATATTGATTCCGCGCAAATCAGAATCGGTTTGCACAGCTTGTGCGATACGCGCATAAATAGTCGAATCATCAAAAACAGCACCTGCCGGTGGCGCAACCCACGATGGATGAGTTTTTTCTGCATAATTTTCACATCCAATCAACAGTAATGTGCTGAAGAGTAAAAGGATGAATGCAACTACTTTAGATTGGTTAAACATAATGATTTTTCCTATCGGTAATTTAATGTTTCTGGTCAGTAAGTTAAATAAAAATTACAGTTTCCTTATTGTTTATCGATTTCAATCCAAGGCGATTTGTCTCAAATCATAACCTTTCAGCTTGTTAATCGACAAGCGAACGTGTTGAATACCTTTTTAAGATGATTGCTTAGTATGACTCAGATGGGCCGGTATGGCGGTATCCAGAAAGTTTTTGATTTGTGCTGCTAGGCTCTTCTCTAAACAATCGAATTCGAATAGTTTATCAGTCGTTTTCATGCTTCGTAACCAAGTGAGTTGACGTTTAGCTAACTGGCGGGTGGCTGCTATTCCCATATTAGATAATTCATTGCGATCAATGACATTATCCAAAAAAAGACATGCTTGACGATAACCGACGCAGCGCATTGATGGTGACTCGAGATTCAGCCCGGGAAATCGTTGTCGAATCAATCGGACTTCATCAATGAATCCTTGATCAAGCATTGTTCCAAAGCGCTCCGCTATTCTTTGATGTAATTGAGTACGATCACTAGGAAGAAGTGCGATGCGGATCGTGCGGAATGGAAAATCGGATTGTCGGGGTGATTGTAAAATTTTCGACATGGGTTGTTGAGTGAGATGACAGACCTCAAGCGCACGTTGAATTCTTTGACTATCGGTTGGTTTGATCCGCATGGCAGTGACTTCATCCAATTCGGATAGTTTGCGATGCATGGCAGGCCAACCGATTTCTTTTGCCATTTCTTCCAAGCATTGACGGAGTTTTATATCGGCCGGCGGCAGATTCGAAAGGCCATTTTGCAATGCCCGGAAATAAAGCATGGTTCCACCCGCGAGTAATGGAATCTTATTGCGTTGACTGACTTCATGCATGATGCTCAATGCATCCTGCCGAAACTGAGCGGCGGAATATCTCTGATCCGGATCAATAAGGTTGATAAGGTGGTGAGTAACCCGGGTTAATGTTTTGGGATCCGGCTTGGCCGTACCAATATCCATATATCGGTATATTTGCGCGGAATCAACGCTGATAATTTCGACAGGGAAACGATCGGCAATTTCTAGAGCAATCCGGCTCTTTCCGCTTGCCGTTGGCCCTAATAAGAATATAGCGGGAAGTAAATTAGGCAAATGTTGCATCGATTAATGATTGATGGAGAAAAAATCAAGAAGTATTACCATTATGATTAACCAAATAATAGTTGTCTGAAATAAGGAAAACGATGGCAAGAAAATAGTCATTGGACAAATTCTAAAACTCAGCTAAACTTTCAAGAAATTTACTTTTGTGGAAAATACCATTGAAGATCTTCGCCATTACATTATTTGTAATCATTGTATATAGTTTGGGTTCGGCACTTTATTACATGTTTAAAGACAAAGGGAACTCAACCCGTATGGTCAAATCATTAAGTATCCGTATTGGATTGTCGCTTTTTCTTTTTATTGTGATGATGATAGCAACTCGGTTGGAAATGTTGGCTGAATCTGAGTAAAAATAGCTTTTCTTTGTTTAATAAAAATTCAAATACATTCCGCAATTAAATGCGGCCGCAGAGGTTCTCCAAAGATGTGGTAATCATCGGAGCAGGTGCAGCTGGAATGATGTGTGCAATCGAAGCTGGGAAGCGAGGGCGTCGAGTACTGCTAGTTGATCATGCTCGAAAAGTCGGTGAAAAAATCCGCATATCGGGCGGTGGACATTGCAACTTCACTAATCGTTATGTCAAATCGGAAAACTATATTTCCAGTAATCCAAATTTTTGTCGTTCAGCACTAGCTCGTTATACACCTCAGGATTTTATCGCGCTGATCAAGAAACATGGTATTCATTTTCATGAAAAGAAATTAGGGCAATTGTTCTGTGATGGGAAATCTCAGCATATCATCAATATGTTACAGAATGAATGCTTATCCGCCGGGGTTGATTGGCAAATGCCATCGCAAGTACAAAAAATAGAGTATTCGTTCGCTAATAAAGAAAATGAGTTTTCCAATCATAAGTTTAGTATAACAACAGAAAGAAATTGCATTGAAGCGCACTCTCTTGTTGTTGCGACGGGTGGGCTATCCGTACCACAAATTGGCGCAAGTGCGTTGGGTTATAAAATTGCTGAACAATTTGGTGTTCCTGTTATTCAATTACGGCCTGCGTTGGTGGGTTTAACTTTTGCAGGCGAAGATTTTGCAGAATTTAAAAATATTCCAGGCATTACGATTGATGCTGAAGTCAACTGTAATAATGCTTCTTTTCGTGAAAATATTTTATTTACACATCGCGGTTTGAGTGGCCCGGCTATTTTGCAAATTTCCTCCTACTGGCAACCTGGGCAGATGCTAGAAGTAAATCTTTTTCCTGAGCAGAATTTGCAGCAATTATTCTTTGAGAATCGTAAACGAGAAGTGATTTTGCCTAATTTATTAGCGCGTTACTTACCCAAGCGTTTTATAAAAATTTGGTGTTCAAAATTATTTTCTAATATGTTAGTTTTTTCTCAACCGATGTCCCAGTATCGTGGCAACGAGTTACATTATATTGCCGAGAAACTCCATAGATGGTCAATTGCTCCCAGCGGAACAGTTGGCTATAAAAAAGCAGAAGCTACAGCAGGCGGTATTGATACTCGTGAATTATCATCAAAAACAATGGAATGTAAGCATGTGCCGGGTTTGCATTTTATTGGAGAAGTCGTAGATGTTACGGGACAGCTGGGAGGATATAATTTTCAGTGGGCGTGGTCATCCGGTCATGCAGCTGGTCAATTTGTGTAATTTTTCATTCAAATTATATTTAGTGACTTAACAGTGAAGCATACTTTTTTAAATTAGATCTTAAATTTTGCTTTTAGGTATGAAAGATGATTGATAAGAATAATACGATAACCTCCAATAATGAGAAACCGGCTGTTTCTATTGGTTTTAATATGATAATCATTATTGCTACTTTAATTTTCCCTGTAATAGGTATAGCTATGGGCTTTACCTATTACAGAAAGAATCATCCCGATGAAAAGAGAGCCGGAAAAAGATGGTTGATTCTAGGAATCATAATGTTATTGTTAAATATCTTGTTCATTAATTTGGTCGCGCCACAAAAGAATATTTAACAATTTTTTGCTATGTGAAAAACTACTACAGTCTCTCATGTTAAATTGATTAATGATTTTTCCAAGGAAGGGTTGTATATCGAGATTTTTTACAGGCTATGGTATTAATTATTGTCGCTAAAGGGAAAAGGGGCTATATTTGCAATAAGTCCATTTTTTGGGGAAGGTGATTTTATGACAAATGACTTGACTTTGGACCCCAAGGTCGACTAGCCTGAGAGGCGTAGCGAAATTAGGGACGGAAGAGATTCTAATGTAGCTGCCGAAATTATAAGCAGTACTAATTAATTAGTATTAGAAGTAGTAGAAGAAAAGAGAAGTAGTTTTGATTAACAGATAGGAGGTATAGAGATGGCAACAACGTATGGCACAACGAGTGGCGCGTCGAGCGCGAGCTATGACATGTCGCTGTGGTACGATTCCAAGTACTACAAACTGGGCATGGCGACCATGCTTCTGGTAGCGATATTTTGGATTTGGTACCAAAGGACCTTTGCGTATTCGCACGGGATGGACTCAATGGAACCGGAATTTGACAAAGTGTGGATGGGACTGTGGCGAGTGCACATGACCCTGATGCCGTTGTTTGCGTTGGTAACCTGGGGTTGGATATTGAAGACCCGTGACACCAAAGAACAATTGGACAACCTGGACACCAAACTGGAAATGAAACGTTATTTCTACTGGATGATGTGGCTGGGTGTGTATTTGTTTGGTGTTTACTGGGGCGGCAGCTTCTTCACCGAGCAAGATGCAAGCTGGCACCAAGTGATTATTCGTGACACGAGCTTCACGCCAAGTCACGTAGTGGTGTTTTACGGCTCATTCCCGATGTACATTGTATGCGGCGTTGCTTCATACCTGTACGCGATGACCCGTCTGCCACTGTACAGCCGCGGCACATCGTTCCCGTTGGTAATGGCGATTGCTGGCCCATTGATGATTCTGCCGAACGTAGGTTTGAACGAATGGGGTCATGCATTCTGGTTCATGGAAGAGCTGTTTAGCGCGCCATTGCACTGGGGATTTGTGATTCTGGGCTGGGCAGGTTTATTCTCGGGCGGTATTGCAGCGCAAATCATCACCCGTTACTCTAACCTGACCGACGTAACCTGGAATGGTTCAAGCAGAGAGATTCTGAACAATCGCATTGTTCCTTAATTTCTGAGCGGGATAGCCATGCCTGTATAGGATACGGGCATGGTAGAAGAAGTTAAGGCACTAAAAGTTATGGAAACGTACTGAAGGTTGACGATAAAAGAGGAAGTAAAGGGATCGTCGAAGGTTTTCATATTTAATATCACACGAAATGAAGAAGGGAGGGTCTAGTGAGTAGAACAGACGAAATTTTAGCAGCGGCAAAGATGCCGCCGGAAGCGATCAGGATGTCCAGATATATCGACGCGATATATTTTCCGATTCTGTGTATTTTGTTGGTAGGTACATTCCACATGCACTTCATGCTGTTGGCAGGTGACTGGGACTTCTGGCTTGATTGGAAAGACCGTCAATGGTGGCCGGTAGTAACACCGATTGTAGGTGTTATGTATTGTGCGGCACTGCAATACTATTTGTGGGTAAACTATCGTTTATCGTACGGTGCGACACTGTGTATCGTATGTTTATTGGTAGGCGAATGGCTGACCCGTTACTGGGGTTTCTACTGGTGGTCACACTACCCGTTGAACTTCGTACTGCCATCAACGATGATACCTGGCGCATTGATGCTGGATACCGTTCTGTTATTGACAGGTAACTGGCTGATCACGGCACTGGTGGGTGGTGGATTCTGGGGATTATTCTTCTATCCTGGCAACTGGCCGATTTTTGGACCGACCCACTTACCGCTGGTAGTAGAAGGCGTACTGTTATCAGTAGCTGACTACACAGGCTTCTTATATGTACGTACCGGAACACCGGAATATGTACGCCTGATTGAACAAGGCTCACTGCGTACCTTTGGTGGTCACACGACGGTAATTGCGGCATTCTTCTCAGCGTTTGTATCGATGTTGATGTACTGCGTATGGTGGTACTTTGGCAAGATCTACTGCACCGCTTTCTTCTATGTTAAAGGAGAAAGAGGACGTATTTCTATGAAGAATGACGTAACAGCGTTTGGTGAAAAAGGCTTTGCACAGGGGATTAGATAATGAATATAAGAAGCATATTTAAGCTGGGCGTATTGGGCCTGTATGGAGCGGCGATTGGAGCGGCCTCACTGGCGCTGACGCTGACGATAGATGTTAAGACAGCGGCGGCACATGGTGAACGTTCGCAAGAACCGTTTCTTCGTATGCGTACGATTCAATGGTACGATCTGAAATGGCAACCGAAAGTCACCAAAGTGAACGACATTGCGACGATCACCGGTAAATTTCACTTGGCGGAAGATTGGCCACGTGCGGTAGGTAAACCGGAACGCGCATTCTTCAACATTGGTAGTCCGAGCCCGGTGTTTGTACGTTTGAGCACCAAGCTGAACGGTGAACCGACGTTTATTTCTGGACCGTTGCAAATTGGTCGCGACTATGAATTTGAAGTCAGACTGAAAGCGAGGATTCCAGGACGCCATCATATGCACGCGATGGTAAACGTAAAAGAAGCGGGCCCGATTGCAGGACCGGCATCTTGGATGAACATTTCAGGCAACTGGGATGACTTCACCAATCCGGTAACCACTCTGACAGGCAAAACCATTGATCTGGAGACATTCAACTTCAGCAATGGCGTGTTCTGGCACTTGGTATGGTTAGGCTTAGGCTGTTTCTGGATTGGCTACTATGTAGCACGTCCGATGTTCCTGCCACGTAGCCGGGTACTGTTAGCATACGGTGACGAACTGCTGTTGGATCCAATGGATCGTAAAGTAGGTATGGCAGTCGCGATTCTGACCTGTGCGCTGGTATGGGGCGGTTATCGTTATACCGAGAGCGTTCATCCATACACAGTTCCGATCCAAGCGGGTGAATCGAAGGTAGAACCGATGCCAATCGCACCGAATCCGGTAGCGATCAAGGTAACGCATGCTAACTACGACGTACCTGGACGCGCACTGCGTGTGACGATGGAAATCACCAACAATGGTGACTCGACCGTTAACATTGGAGAGTTCACGACAGCGGGTGTTCGTTTTGTAAACGACTTGGGACGTAAATATCTGGATCCTGACTATCCACGCGAACTGGTAGCGACCGGTTTGACGATGGATGATGACAGAGGGATTGAACCAGGAGAAACCCGTGAAGTTAAAATGGAAGCCAAAGACGCGTTGTGGGAAGTACAACGTTTGATGGCGCTGTTGGGTGACCCGGAAAGCCGCTTTGGTGGTTTGTTAATGACATGGGATGACGAAGGCAATCGTTATATTAACAGTATTGCTGGCGCAGTAATTCCAGTCTTTACCAAGCTATAAGATAGAGCGAGTCTAAACACCGGTACACCACTGTCGCAAGACAGCCGGTGTACCGGTTTTTTTATAGAGAATCTGAAAACTTTTGTCTATTGGCATTTATGAATTAGCTGTAATTAATGCTGAGCTTGTCTTAATTTCTCGAGATTACCTATTTAAGTACAATCAAAAATCTCTTCATTAAAAATAGAAAAAATCGTAATAATGCACGAAGATACAAAGATGCATGGCTTGAAGGCCAAAGGATTAAAGAAGGGATCTGTTTCAACCGTCGCAACAGTAACTATAGGTTTAGCTGCCACTGCTCCTGCTTATTCATTAACAGGAGCGCTTGGACATGGTGCTTCCGAAAGTGGGTATCAACTGCCGATTATTTTCATTTTATCTGTCATTCCAATGTTTTTTGTAGCACTATCCTATAAGAACCTAACATCTTCTGCGCCTGATTCGGGAACGGTCTTTACTTGGGGGTCAAAAGCAATTGGCCCGAAATTTGGTTGGGTTGGTGGGTGGGCGCTGCTGTTAGCAAGTATATTGGCGGGGGTGGCCGCAACTCAGATTATTGTTAATGCAGTAGCGATCTTAGTGAATGCCCGAGAAGTTTCGTTATTGCTTCATTTCGGTGTGGCAATATTATTTATTGTAAGCACAACATATTTAACCGCGCTTGGTGCTGAAGAGTCGTCACGTACTACAATGGTTTTGACGATTACTCAGTATGGTGGATTGATAATGCTTGCGGCAGTATTATTTTTGCAAGTTGCGCAAGGAAATGCGGTTAGTACTGCTGAATCTCTTTCATTAGAATGGTTTAATCCATTTGCCATTTCTTCTTTTGATGCGTTTTTAAATGGATTCTTGGTTGCATTATTTATTTTTTGGGGATTCGATGCATCGCTTGCGATGTCCGAAGAAACCGAAGGTAGTGCTGAACAAGCCGGCCAAAGTGGTGTCATCGCAATGATTATTACTGTAATAACTTATGTAACTTTTTCTACGGCTGCATTGGCATATGCAGGTATTGATGCGAATGATCATTCTAGTTTGACTTTCAAAGAAAATATTGACTCCAGTATTACTGTGTTAACTTCCCAAATTGTCGGTTCCAATGGCGCGTTACTTGCTGCACTAATAATCGCTATCTCAGCATTCTCATCCACAATGTCAACAATCATGCCGGCAGCAAGGGCAGCATTGGCAATGGCAACCTATCGGGCAATTCCGCGTAAATTTTCTTCGGTCAATGAAGTGACAAATACCCCAAAATTCGCAACTTGGACAATTGGATTGATGACATTGCTTATTTATATTATCCTTACTTCAATCAGTGAATCGGTTGTCAAAGACACAATTCATAGTGTTAGTATCGCCGTATGTACTTATTACATTGTTGCAGCACTATCATGCATTTTGTATTTTCATCGAACCGCGTTCAATCACTGGAGAACTGCTTTGTCCCAGGTGATTTTTCCATCAGCCGCGGTTATTGTATTGATTTTCGTAGTGATATTACAAGCTTGGAATATGATTGATCCGAGCTATGGCTCCAGTGGATCAATTGCAGGAGTAGGTGCTGTTTTTTTTATTGGTGTTGTTACACTTCTATGTGGTATTCCTTTAATGATAATTTGGAGCATTTGTGAGCCAAGATTTTTCCGCGGAGAAACATTACCATTGGAAAGAGCGCATATGGTGCTCGATAGTGAGGATAAGAATAATCTGCGGTAATTACGGATCGCTAAGCTGCTATGGCGATTGAACCATTTCTAACACGTGTGAGAAGTAAAGAAGCCTTAAAATTGATCAATTACTAAATTGCTTTATCTTTCTCAAGCGGGAAGCCCGCATCACGCCATGCTTTAATGCCACCTCTCATGGATTCAACATTTTGATAGCCCATTTGCTGTAAGGCATCTGCCGCTAGAACAGAACGATACCCGCCGCCGCAATATAGTACAATCTCAGCTTGTTTGTCGGGGATTACCGCTTCAATATCCCGTTCAAGAATTCCTTTGCTGAGATGACTGGCTCCAGAGGCGTGATCTATCCAATATTCGTGGTCTTCGCGAACATCTATAAAATGAAATTTTTCTCCACGAGCGATACGAGCGTGCACATCTTCAGACGTGCATTCTTTTATTCGCTTTCTTGCTTGTTCTACTAGCTTCAAAAATCCTGAGCTGTGATGCATTATTTTGTCATGAAAACTTAAGCAGTTGATAAATTTATGGTATCTGGCATAAAGAGTATCAAATAATTACAATAAATGCGAATCTTTACGTAACAAGGATCGGATCAGGGGGCTGTATTTAATATTTAACAGTTTGTATTGGTAACGAAGGGCCTTATTCTGATTTCCTATAGATCCAAATTATTTGGATGCCATCTGACTTTGTGAAAAATTAACCTGAAACAGGGATTATCTTTCCAATTCTTAAAATAAATAGACGCAACATTCATACCAATCAATAGAACTGATAAATAAGGGAATATGAAGGTAAATCTACCGGTTTTAAACACAGAATATTATATCGGTAATGATATACTGATTTTACTAATTACAATCCAAAGTTTAAAGTTATATATAAAAAACAATATATTATCTAATATGGTAAGCTTTTAGGATAAATTAATAGAAGAAGTGCACAATATTGTGTGATGTCTTAATAAGCTATCGGGAGTATTTACTAATTTATGAAACCTCTCCAAATTAGTAAGCCATAGGTCAGTTTTTCAAAAAACGACGATAGCATATTTTTAACCAATCTAGTTTATGTATATCTAGCTTCAGTAAGCTTCCATCCAAACAATATTAACAATAATTATAATGGTTATGATCTTTCTAAGAAAAACTTCAAATTAATTTTGCCTTGAGAAAACTTCTGATAAATGAATGGATGAGTATTGGCTTTATGCTGTTGCTAGCACTCATATATGCTTTATTAGCAAAGATAATAATAGAGAATTTCGCTGTTCATGGGATTTTTTCTCCAATCTGGCCACCAAGTGGATTGGCTGTGGCAGCTCTGCTCGTGGGGGGATATAGACTTTGGCCTGGTATCGCGCTAGGAGTTTTTTTAGCGAACTACTTAGCAGGTAAATCTATAGAATCAAATCTGGTCTTTGTTATTGGTAATACTCTTGAGCCTCTTATCGCTATTGGGTTTCTTAAATACAAGAATATCGATTATCAAAGTATCATTGATCTTAAAAATCCTAGCGATTATTTCTGGCTTGCCTTATCGGCTATCTTGTCAGTCTCAATCGGCACTATGATATGTATCATCGGGCTGTCATTCATTAACGAATTAAGCCCTCGAGTATTAACTTTTAGCTTGCTGCTCTGGTGGATAGCGAACTTACTCGGAATCGCCATATTTACTCCCTTTTTCTTAATTTGGAAGAAATTTCCTGAAGGATGGTTTGAAGGTTATCGTGTGATTGAAACCATTGCTTTTATCGGTTTAACCATTCTGACGGGACAAATTGTATTTCTCGAGTGGTTTCATCATGAATTGGGTGTTATTGCCCGAAGCTACTGGGTAGTGGTTTTTGTAACATGGGGAGCCATCCGGTTTGGTCGCCATGGGATTACATTGGTTATTGCCATTACATTTATACAAGCCATGATAGGGGCTGCGCAGGGAATCGGTTTCTTTGGGAGAGATTTGCAAGACTCTGGATTACTAAACATGCAGCTTTCCTTTCTCGTTGTATCAGTGCTTGGCTTACTATTGACACTGACAATTTATGAATTAAGAAAATCTCAAACTGAAATGAAATTGGCTTCACTTGTCTATCACAAAAGCAGTGAAGCAATGATAGTGACCGATGCGAATAAATGTATTATCAGCGTTAATCCGGCTTTTACAGAAGTAACTGGCTATCAAGCGATTGAGGTTATTGGGAAAACTCCAAAAATTCTGAGTGCGGGTATTCATAATAAAGAGTTTTACCAAACCATGTGGCAATCGATCAATGTGACTGGTAAGTGGCAGGGTGAGATACAAAATCGTCGAAAGAATGGTGAATTATTTACGGAAATATTGAGTATCAATACTCTCTATAACTCGGACGGCACTATCCAGGGGTGGGTCGGGTTATTTAGCGATATTTCCGATAGGAAGAAAAAAGAGGAATTAATTTGGAGGCAAGCTAACTACGATCAATTGACAGGATTGCCCAATCGCCGAATGGTTTATGAGCGATTAAATGAAGAAATAAAGAAATGTCAGCTTGAGAAAAAGCAACTCGCATTAATTCTTATCAACCTTGATCGCTTTCGAGAGATAAACGATACCCTCGGCCATCAATATGGTGATCAGTTGCTTAAAGAAGTTTCTAGAAGATTGACAGCGTTTTCACATGAAAAAGGTATGCTTGGACGGCTGGGCAGCGATGAATTTGCTTTCATACTTAGTGGTCTGAATGAAACTAGTCCAGTAGGTTATAGCGTTAATTCAATTTTAGAGCAATTGGCGATCCCTTATCACTTGGAGAATGAAATTACCTATCTGACAGCCAGCATAGGGATTGCACTTTCTCCAGTGGATGCGGGTGATGTAACCACTTTACTTAAGTGTGCCAATCATGCGATGCAAACAGCTAAACGTGAAGGAAGAAATTGCTTTTGTCACTTTACGCACAGCATGCAGGAAATTGCCAATGCACGGTTGCGGCTCGCAAATGATTTGCGATATGCCGTGAAGAACGAAGAATTAATAGTTCATTATCAACCAATCGTAGATTTATCGACAGGCAATATTCGAAAAGCAGAAGCCCTTGCACGTTGGCAGCATCCGAAAAAGGGGATTATTAGTCCTGATAAATTTATACCTATTGCCGAAGAAACAGGTCTGATCGTAGAGATTGGGGATTGGGTATTTCGGCAAGCGGCTGCTCAAGTACAGCATTGTCGTGCAAATTACAATTTGAGCTTCCAGATTAGTGTTAATAAATCTCCTTTTCAGTTTAAAGTTGACTCCAATAAATATCGCCCTTGGTTTGAACATCTTAAGAAACTTGGCTTACCGGGCGAGAGTATAGTCATTGAAATTACTGAGAACTCTATGATGGAAGCAAATAATAATATATATAACTATTTGTTGATGCTTCGTGATAATGGCATGCAAGTTGCGCTTGATGATTTTGGAACGGGATATTCATCTCTAGCGTATCTCAAAAAATTTGATATTGATTACATCAAAATAGACAAATCTTTTGTGCAGAACCTTAGCTCTGATTCGGATGACTTAACATTATGTGAAGCAATGATTGTAATGGCTCATAAGCTTAATTTAAAAGTTATTGCAGAAGGGATAGAAACATGGAATCAATTACAGTTATTAAAAGACATAGGGTGTGATTTTGGACAAGGTTATTTATTTTCAAAACCAATTCCTGCCACTGAGCTTAATAAATTATTTGAGGAAAAAATCACTTTCCTTTCTAAAGAGAAAAATTATTCTGGTAATTTGTAACCGGAATATCGTTTACATTGCACGATCTATGACGTATCTTCTTATGTATTGCCTGAACAGCTTTATACGCTTAAACGATTGGTAAAGTACAAAATATCGAATGATGTAACGGCTGGTTGTATCGTCAGGATGTAGAATATTTAAGAAAACCAGGAAGGGGATGTATCTGCGCGATTACTGCAGCATCTTCGTGTAAACAAAATACGAGTTGAAAAAGGACTTGTCTATTAACCTTTCAATAAAAAGGCCAACACTAAATTAGTGTTGGCCTTAGAATTTACTGTAACTTAGCCTAAAGCTCTGCGTGGAAAATATCTTTTATCTTTATAAGTGCTGCTAATTGCAGCAACTACTAGATAGCCTGCAAAAAATAATATTCCTACGTGCATTTCTTCAAACACAACCAAGCCGATTGAAGCTAGAACACTTAGTAAAACAAAACTGAATAAAATTGCTGAATTGCTAACATGTTTCTTACTCATTTTTATACTCCAGAAAAAATTATTAATAAAAACATCTGAACTAATTGGAATTCAAACTTGATGAGAAGTTTACACTATATTCACAAATATTTCACATTTTATTCACAAATAATTTATACATTAATCGTCAATTGACTCTTTTATACAACAATCTTAAGAGGAATTAATGTTTTTTTAGGAGTAATAGTCAAATCTGGTGTATGCGTAAACTCCCCCTTTAAGTCGACAAAGGTGGTAATCCCCCCAGAAAATAACAGGAGTCAAAAGTAGAATTTTCTAGTACTTTATGGAGAGGAGATTCTGCGATGAAGCAATCGAAATTCAGTGACAGCCAGATCATGGCGATACTCAAACAGGCAGAGGCAGGGGTGCCGGTACCTGAGCTGTGTCGTGAACATGGCATGAGCAATGCGACATTTTACAAATGGCGCAGTAAATATGGTGGTATGGATGCATCGATGATAGCCCGGCTCAAAGAGCTAGAAGAGGAGAATCGGCGGTTGAAAAAGATGTATGCCGAAGAGCGGCTAAAATCCGAGCTACGCAAGGAGGCGCTCGAAAAAAAGTGGTAGCGCCCAGGCAGCGGCGCGTCATGGCTAAACAGCTTGTTAAGCAGGGAAAAGCCAGTATCCGTCTGGCGTGCGATACCTATGGTATCAGCGAGACGTGTTACCGTTATCAAACCAGGCTCGATGCTGATAACCGTATCATTGCCGATTGGCTGCTGCGGTTGACACACAACCAGCGGAACTGGGGGTTTGGTTTATGCTTTCTGTATCTGCGTAATGTGCAGGATTATTCCTGGAACCACAAACGTGTTTATCGTATTTACCGGGAGTTGGAACTGAACATGCGGATCAAGCCGAAAAAGCGGCTCAAACGTGACAAACCGGAAGTGCTGGCGGTACCGTTAGCAATCAATGAAACCTGGTCAATGGACTTTATGCATGACCAACTGGAAGATGGCCGCAGCTTTCGGTTACTCAATATACTGGACGACTGCAATCGTGAAGGATTGGGAATAGAGGTGGATTTCTCCTTACCTGCAGGGCGCGTCATACGCACGCTGGATCGCCTGATTGAATGGCGCGGCAAGCCAAAGCGGATTCGCTGTGACAACGGTCCTGAGTACATCAGCGGTTTACTCTCTGCCTGGGCGGCAAAGAACGGCATACAGCTGGAATTCATACAGCCCGGCAAACCTCAGCAAAACGCCTATATTGAACGTTACAACAGAACCGTACGTTATGACTGGTTAAACCAGCACTGCTTTGAATCAATCGCCGAAGTTCAGGACTATGCAACAAAATGGCTATGGACCTATAATCATGAACGGCCTAACACGGCCATTGGAGGAATAACACCAAAACAAAAGCTCGCTCAGTTAGCGCATTAACCTCTACTTTTAACTTCGGTTAATAATGGGGGGATTACCTCCCAATATTACGAGTTTGTTTTTTTCTATGAAATACTTATCTCAAAACGTCAACAGACCCTAGATAAACCTATTCAAGTTTTTTGTTAGTCGGCCCTTCGATCAAATAAAAAAATCGATTCATAAAAAAATGGAGAAACATTATATGACTCAAAAAATACTCAAGATGCTCTTCTCGTGCATAGCGATAGCTACATTTCTTTCAGCGTGTACAACAACACAGAAAATAACACAATCGGCCAGATCTGCAACTGAGCAATTGTTAATAACCGAATCTGTATTACGTAGCTTACCGAAAGATCGTGATCTTTCTTTTCCAATGCCACGTGCATCAAAAGTCAAATTGGACGTAACCGGTGTTAGTGCAGATAAAGATATTGTTAAAGGCATTGTAGCAGGGTGGTTAGGTATGCATGGCTATATGCCGGTAGAGGAAGGTGCAAGCTATCGTATTAATATTATAGTCAATTCCTTAGGAACCGAGCTTGCAACCACATTTTTTGGAATTCCGCCGATTTCGTCCACCTTTTTTCCACTTTCATTGCCTGAGTTAGCAATCTATAAATCAGAAAGTCAATTAGGTTATTCGAAGTTCCATTTTGATATTTTTGAAACGGCTTCTGGACAATTCTTGGCATCTTCTTCACCGTTTCTAGCCGGGGCTTTTTACAACAAATACACTCTGTTCTTTATGTTTACGTTTGATAAATCAAATTTAGCTTCGCCGCCTGAGATCAAGACAATTACACAAGAACTTGCGAAAGAGCTGTAGTCTGGAATTTAATGAGAAAAAAACTTCTTGAATTCGCTGCATTGAACAGTAATTTTCTTTCAACCTAGCCAGATAGATGCGAGTGTTTGTCCAGTCTACGATACTGAATCGCTTCCGCAATATGCTGGTTAGTGATTTTCTCAGCACTCGCTAAGTCCGCGATAGTGCGCGCGACTTTCAGAATACGGTGATACGCACGCGCGGATAAATTCAAGCGGCTGATCGCTTGTTTCAGCAGATTCTCACTGGCGTTATCAAGTGCGCAGAATCGATCAATTTCCTTAACACTCAAGCGGTTGTTTGTCTTGCCTTGCCGATCAAGCTGAAATTGGTGGGCTTTTTCAACCCGCTGGCGGATGGCGCCGCTTTTCTCACCGGTCGCTTGTTGTTTCATCAATTCCTGCTGTGGCACGGCAGGAACTTCGATTTGCATGTCGATGCGGTCGAGTAACGGGCCGGAGATCCGTCCGCGGTAGCGGGCGATTTGGTCGGGGGTGCAGTGGCATTTGCCGGAGGGGTGGCCCAGGTAGCCGCAAGGGCAGGGATTCATCGCAGCGATCAGTTGGAAACGTGCGGGAAATTCGGCTTGACGGGCGGCGCGGGAGATGGTGATTTTGCCGGATTCCAGTGGCTCGCGCAGCACCTCCAGGACTTTGCGATCGAATTCGGCGAGTTCATCCAAAAACAGCACACCGTGCATGGCGAGTGAAATTTCACCAGGTCGCGGGTGGCTGCCGCCGCCGACGAGCGCGACGCCGGATGCGGTATGGTGCGGGGCGCGGAAAGGACGTTTTTTCCAGTTGCTGATATCGAAGCTGCCGAAAGCGAGCGATTGGATCGCGGCGGATTCCAAAGCTTCGGCTTCGGTCATCGGAGGCAGAATGCCGGGAAAGCGCGTTGCCAGCATCGACTTGCCGGTACCCGGCGGACCGATCATCAGCAGGCTGTGGCCGCCGGCGGCGGCAATTTCCAATGCGCGTTTGGCGTGCGCCTGGCCTTTGACTTCGTCCAGATCGGGGTAACAGGCATCATGCAGGTGTGTGTTATTTTCCGCGATATTTTGGTAGACGGGCAGCGGGTTTCGTCCGCTCAGATGGGCGCAGATTTGCAGTAGTGATTGAGCGGCGTAGATCGTGGCGTTATTAACCAGCGCCGCTTCCGCGGCATTTTGCTGCGGTAGCACGAAGCTGCGTCCGGATTGCGACGCGTTATAGGTCATTGCCAGTGCGCCGTGAATCGGGCGCAGTTCTCCGGTTAGCGCCAGTTCTCCAGCCCACTCGTATTGATCGAGTTTGTCACTGGGGATTTGTCCGGTGGCCGCCAGTATTCCAAGCGCAATCGGCAAATCGAAACGGCCGCTTTCCTTGGGCAGATCGGCGGGTGCCAGATTGACGGTAATGCGTTGCGCGGGGATCTTGAATTGCGCATTCTGCAGCGCCGAGCGAACACGGTCTTTGCTTTCTTTTACTTCGGTATCGGGTAGACCGACAATCGTGAAACTCGGCAGCCCATTGGCGATGTGCGTTTCTACTGTTACCAGCGGTGCGTGAATGCCCGATAGCGCCCGGCTATAAAGAACGGCCAGCGACATGGACGTAACAATTAACCCGGACAGGTGGCAAATTGGGAATCATCGAAGCGCAATTCATCGCAGGCTATACTGTTGAACCCTTCGATGAATCTTTGAACAGGGCCCCGGATTAATCGGTGGATTCGAAGTCGGTTGCGGGCGGATTCAACCGTGCTTCGAGTTCGGCTACTTTCGCTTCGAGAATAATTAATTTTTCCCGCGTGCGTTGCAACACTTCTTGTTGGATATCAAATTCATCGCGAGTCACCAAATCCATTTTTGAAAATGCGCCTGATAACAGCATCTTGACGTTTTTTTCGATGTCCTTGGCAGGGCTGTTCTGCATGATTTCGCTGACTTTGGCATTGATTTCGTCGATGACATTTTTATTTAGCATAATGATTCTCCTTATGGATGGATTGACCAGGCGATCAGCAAGTATTGACGACGTGATAAAATTTGCAGTGCCCCGTCTTTATAAGACTTAATTATCCACTGTTATTGAACAAGGTTCCAGTAGTAGGGCGCGATTGTTATTTTTCATACTCGTTGCAATCGCGGAAAAGATGCATGCCCTTCGCTGCGAACCTTTTAATGATGGTTTATCGCCCGGATACATAAATGGAACGTTTACATTTGCTTGAAAGTTGGATCACGGAACAATTTCCAACGAAGTCTTTTACGCTGCAGCCGGCATCCGCAGATGCCAGTTTCCGCCGGTATTTTCGTGTTTTCTTCGGTGATCGGACATTGATCGTGATGGATGCGCCGCCGCAACACGAGAATTGCGAGCCGTTTTTGCGGGTGGCGAAGATTCTTGCAGACAGTGGTGTGCATGTGCCGGCGATCGTGGCGCGGAATCTGGATCTGGGGTTTTTATTGCTATCGGATCTTGGCAATACGACCTTTTTGCAGGCACTGGCTAATCAGTCGGAGAATGCCGATCAATTATACAATGCAGCCACCGATGCATTGGTCAAAATGCAATTGTCGCAGCACGCTGAAAGCTTGCCGCCATACGATGAAGCTTTATTGCAAAAGGAGCTCGATTTATTTCCGGATTGGTATATCGCCAGGCATTTGCAATTAGAATTGACCGATAGTCAGCAAGTGGCATTGAAGGCCGTTTTTGCCAAAATTCTGCAAAACAATCTCGCGCAACCGAGGGTGCTGGTTCATCGCGATTATCATTCCCGCAATCTCATGGTAACAACGCCGAATCCGGGCATCATTGATTTCCAGGATGCAGTATTCGGTCCGATTACGTATGATTTGGCCTCATTGCTGAAAGATGCGTATATCTGCTGGGATGAGGAGCGGCTATTGGATTGGGCGATTCGCTATTGGGAAAAAGCGCGCCGGGCAGGCTTGCCGGTCAGTACCGATTTTGCCGCATTTTATCGGGACTTTGAATGGATGGGCGTGCAGCGCCATCTGAAAGTACTGGGGATTTTTGCCCGCTTGAATTATCGTGATGGAAAAGCCATGTACTTGAATGACATGCCGCTGGTGATGGAATATTTGCGTAAAACCAGCGAGCGCTATATCGAATTGCATCCATTGCTGAATTTGCTGGATGAAATACATCCGGCCGCGCCGGACCGGAAAATTGGCTACACCTTCTGAGCGGGTTTCGTATAAAGCGATGATCCTCGCCGCTGGGCGCGGGGAGCGCATGCGCCCGTTGACCGACGATGTGCCGAAACCGCTATTAAAGGCGGGCGGCAAAGCATTGATCGAGTATCAACTGATCAATCTGGCGCGCGCGGGGTTTGTTGATATCGTCATTAATCATGCTTATCTCGGCGAAAAGATCGAGCAAACCTTGGGATCTGGCGAGCGGTATGGTGTTAATATCCAATATTCAGCGGAAGCGGTAGTTCTGGAAACCGCCGGCGGAATTGCCAACGCATTGCCTTTACTGGCAGGGCAGGCGGATAGCATGCCGTTTTTGGTTGTCAATGCGGATATCTACTGCGAAATCGATTACACCTTGTTAATACCGATTTTGCATGCGATGCGCCATCAACCCGATCAGCGATTAGCGCACTTGGTGCTGATTGATAATCCGGCGCATCATCGCGAAGGTGATTTTGCATTGCGAGGTGGTTGGGTAACGCTGGCAGAGGCGGCGCGATTGACGTTCAGCGGTATCGGCGTTTATCAGCCGCAATTATTCCGGGGTATCGAACCGGGGCAAGCTGTAAAACTGGCGCCGCTGCTGCGGCGTGCTATTGCGGATGGGAACGTCAGCGGGCAGCATTTTCCCGGGCAATGGATCGATGTGGGCACCCCGGAAAGACTGGAATTTCTTGATAAACAACTGAGTATTCAATAATAAGCTCGATTAAATCTGATAAGTGACTATGATGCACATGCAATCGTTTATCGCGCATCGCAAGCTTTTTGCTGAAAAAATGCAAAACGGTGTTGCGATCATTCCTACGGCTCCGGAACGGGTGCGTAATCGTGATGCGCATTATCCGTATCGATTCGATAGCTATTTTTATTATTTGACCGGTTTTCGTGAACCCGAAGCGGTATTGGTGATTGTCGCGGCAACCGGCCAGGCGCCGGCCAGGCATATTTTGTTTTGCCGTGAGAAGAATGTGGAACGGGAAATTTGGGATGGTCATCGGTTCGGGCCGGAAGCGGCCAAAGAGATTTTTGGTTTTGACGAAGCGCATCCGCTTGCCAAGCTCGACGAATTGCTTCCGGGTTTGTTGTCCGATCAGTCCGCGGTTTACACTGCGCTGGGGCAGGATCAGAACTGGGATCAGCGCGTTGTCGGCTGGTTGAACCGCGTGCGTGATTTAGCGCGAACCGGCGTGGTTGCACCACGGGGGATTTATGATTACCGGCCGATACTGGATGAAATGCGATTGATAAAAAGCACCGGCGAGTTGCAAATCATGCAACATGCCGCGGATATTTCAGCGCAAGCTCATCAGCGCGCGATGCAAGCGGCGTGTCCGGGAATGCGGGAGTACGAGGTAGAAGCTGAGTTGCTGCATACCTTTTATCGGCATGGCGCGCGCGCGCCTGCTTATACGTCGATTGTCGCCGGTGGTGCCAATGCGTGTGTTTTGCATTATGTCCAGAACGATGCCGAGCTCAAGTCGGGTGATTTGTTATTGATCGACGCAGGTTGCGAACTCGATGGTTATGCTTCCGACATTACCCGGACATTTCCGGTCAATGGCAAGTTTACTACGGTACAGCGGGATATTTACCAATTGGTTTTGGCGGCTCAAGCGGCTGCGATTGCCGAAGTGAAACCGGGTAACCGCTGGAATGATCCGCATCAAGCGGCGCTGCGAGTGTTGGCGCAAGGGTTTATTGATCTGGGATTGTGCTTGGGTAGCGTCGACGGAGTGCTGGAATCGGAGGACTACAAAAAGTTTTATATGCACCGAACCGGACATTGGCTAGGTATGGACGTGCACGACGTAGGCGAGTATAAACAACAGGGAGAATGGCGCGCGTTGCAGCCGGGCATGGTGCTGACGGTGGAACCCGGCTGTTATATCCGTCCAGCGGATAATGTTTCCGAGGATTTCTGGAATATTGGTATCCGTATCGAGGACGATGTGGTGGTGACGCCGGACGGGCACGAGCTATTGACTGAGGCGGCACCAAAGACCATAGTTGCCATAGAGGAGCTTATGAGATGAAAGACGAAGAGCGAAAGATAATTATCCATCATATTTCCAACTATCAACAGGATGAATCCGGAGAGTATCGCCGGATACCGGTTTCCCCTTTGAATCGATGGGTTACTTATGCCATCATGATTCCGGTAATTGCTTTAATGGCGGTACTTGGTTTTTTCTTTTTTGCCGCATTCCTTGCGTTGCTGGCCGTCGCAGTAGTGGTTGTAGGCATCCGCTTTTGGTGGTGGCGCAGGAAATTTGAAAATGCAAAGCAATTCCATGCCGAAGAAATGAACCGGCAAAGCGATACCGGGCCAACAGAAACTATCGAAGACGCGCAGATCATCGAAGAAACCGAAGTCAAGCGCAGCGGGAAGAAACGATACTGACCGGATTGCTGCAAAGCTACTTGCGCTGACGCTTCGGTGTTTGTTTTTTATGATTTTGCGGGATGACGGTCTGCCGTCCTGACCATAGCAAGACAGCGATGCCTGCAAGAATCATGGGAATCGACAACCACTGCCCCATTGTGACGCCTAAAGTCAGTACACCCATGAAACCATCTTCCGGTTCGCGGAAAAATTCCGCAATTGAGCGAAAAACACCATAACCAATCATAAACATGCCGGTGACGGCACCGGTCGGACGCGGCTTGGACGAATAGATCCAAATAATGATGAATAATAATAATCCTTCCAGCGCGAATTGATAGAGCTGCGAGGGATGGCGGGGTAGTTCGTCTACATACGGGAAGACCATGCCCCATGGCGCATCGGTAGTGCGCCCCCACAGCTCGCCATTGATGAAATTACCGATACGGCCTGCCGCTAATCCCGGAGGAATCAGCGGGATTACGAAATCGGTGACTGCGAGCCAGGATAAATTATATTTGCGGGCAAGCATCATCATGGCGACGAAGACGCCAAGAAACCCGCCATGGAATGACATGCCACCTTCCCAGATGGCGAATGTCTGTAATGGATGCTCCAAGTAATAACCGAACTGGTAAAACAATACATGCCCCAGACGTCCGCCCAGGACGACACCTAACATGCCGTAAAATAAGGCATCGTCCAGCATTTCATAAGTGAAGGTGACATGCGGATAGTGTTTGATGCGATATCGTCCCAATAAAATGAACAGCGCAAAACCCAGTAAATACATTAATCCATACCAATGAATGGAAAGCGGGCCCAGGGAAATGGCAACCGGATCAATTTGCGGATGAACGAGCATAGTTTCGGCCTTATTTACGGTAAAATATCGCCTATTATAGCAAGCGCAGTTGCATGCGCTTTTCTTATATTTTTCTTCTCATTCAGGAGTAAGCATGCCAGACAATAAACGTAGCCAAACTATCACCCAGGGTGTTCAACATGCCCCCAGCCGTGCGATGTTGCGCGCGGTTGGTTTTGGCGATGACGATTTTAATAAACCGATTGTCGGCGTGGCCAATGGTTATTCAACGATTACACCCTGTAATAAGGGATTGAACGATCTGTCGTTAAAAGCGGAATCGGCACTCAGAAAGGCGGGCGCCATGCCGCAGATGTTCGGTACCATCACGGTATCGGATGGCATTTCGATGGGTACCGAAGGCATGAAGTATTCGCTGGTTTCGCGCGAAGTGATCGCGGATTCGATTGAAACCTGTGTGCAAGGCGGAAGTATGGATGGTGTGATCGCCATCGGCGGTTGCGACAAAAATATGCCGGGTGCGATGATTGCGATTGCTCGCATGAATGTGCCGGCGATTTTTGTTTATGGCGGCACGATCAAGCCAGGGCACTACAAAAACCAGGATCTGACGGTGGTCAGTGTATTTGAAGCGGTAGGGCAGCACAGCGCGCACAAAATAGACGACGAGGAATTGCTGCAGATCGAGCGGCACGCTTGTCCGGGCGCCGGTTCGTGCGGCGGTATGTATACCGCCAATACCATGTCATCCGCGTTTGAAGCGATGGGCATGAGCTTGCCGTATTCTTCCACGATGTCCGCGGAAGACGGCGAGAAGCTGATCAGCGCGGGGCAATCCGCCGAAGCGCTGGTGCACGCGATCAAAAAGCAAATCCTGCCGCGCGACATCATCACGCGTCAATCGATTGAGAATGCCATTGCGGTAATCATGGCGGTGGGCGGTTCGACCAATGCGATTTTGCATTTTCTGGCGATTGCGCATGCTGCGGAAATCGAATGGAACATAGACGATTTTGAACGGATACGCGCCAAAGTGCCGGTATTGTGCGACCTGAAACCATCCGGACGTTACGTGGCCGCCGATTTGCATCAGGCAGGCGGTATTCCGCAAGTGATGAAGATGTTGTTGAATCATGGATTGCTTCACGGTGATTGCATCACCATCAGCGGCCAAACGATCGCGGAAGTTTTGAAAGACATCCCCGATACACCGCGCGCTGGTCAGCAGGTGATTCGCCAATGGGACAATCCGATGTATGCACAAGGTCATCTGGCTATTCTGAAAGGAAATTTATCGACGGAAGGTTGTGTCGCGAAAATTTCCGGCATCAAGAATCCGAAAATAACCGGCCCAGCGCGTGTTTTTGAATCCGAAGAGACCTGCATGGCAGCCATTTTGGCACGTAAAATTCAACCGGGTGATGTCGTGGTGATTCGCTATGAAGGCCCGAAAGGTGGTCCCGGCATGCGTGAAATGCTGTCGCCGACCGCCGCGCTGATCGGTGAGGGGCTGGGTGATTCCGTGGGCTTGATCACCGACGGGCGTTTTTCAGGCGGAACGTATGGCATGGTGGTAGGGCATGTCGCACCTGAGGCGTTTGTGGGAGGCACAATTGCACTAGTGCAGGAGGGTGACACTATAACGATCGATGCCGAACAACGCTTGTTGCAATTAAATGTACCGGATGATGTTTTGGCGCAACGTCGCGCTGCTTGGCAACCGCCGCAACCTCGCTATACGCGCGGGGTGCTGTCCAAGTATGCGAAACTCGTTTCGAGTGCCAGCGCAGGCGCTATAACCGGCTAACTCTACAGTGGATTAAGTTTATATTGCGTATTTGGAACTAAATTATTTTCGATAAAGTCTTAGGAACGCAGTATCATCGGAGTTAGCAGCTTGCTCGGTAAGGTCAGTAAGTGTATCGGTTGTAAACAACAAGTTTTATGTCGATAATTACAAACTTACAGGAATTGCTGCAAGTCTGTAAAGTTCGGGTTAGAATAACAACCCTTTTATAATTTTAACAAGGAAGAGAAATGAGAAAAATTTTAATTGGAACAGTTGCTGCATCTGTCTTCTTATTAGCTGGTGTTGCACAAGCTGATGCTGATCTGGCAAAAAACAATGGTTGTTTGAATTGCCACAATGTGGATACCAAATTGGTCGGCCCTAGCTTGAAAGATATTGCTGGTAAATACGCAGAGCAAGCTGATGCTTCTGCTTATTTGACAGATAAAATCCTTAAAGGAAGCAACGGTGTCTGGGGTCCAATTCCAATGCCGCCAAATGCTAACGTTAGCCCTGAAAACGCTAAAGCATTAGCTGATTTTATTCTGACACTGAAGTAAGCTTTTCAGAATTCAGAAAAGCCGACGCTTAAAACCGTCGGCTTTTTATTTGCACCGCGTTCTTAGTTTATTTCTGTAAATTTCTACAGAATCTTGAGGAAAAGATGAAAACTCAAATTAAATGGAATGGCAACGTTAGCTTTCTTGCCGAATCGGGAAGCGGTCATTCGATACTAATGGATGGCGCACCAGAGGCTGGCGGACAGAATCTTGGGCCGCGCCCGATGGAAATGATGCTGATGGGTTTGGGTGGATGTACGACTTTTGATGTAGTGCTGATCCTGAAAAAGAGCCGGCAAGACATTACTGATTGTGTCGTGGAAATTGAGGCCGAGCGTGCATCGGTTGACCCGAAAGTATTCACCCGTATTCATTTGCATTTCATTATCTCCGGGCACAATTTGAATCCGCAGACAATCGAACGCGCCATTAGCCTATCCTCCGAAAAGTATTGTTCCGCTTCCATCATGTTAAAGCAGACGGTAACAATCACTCATGATTTTGAGATTGTTGATGCTTAGTCTTTTAGTATTGTATTTGTGAGATTTTTACACTGATTCGCTTATGATCAACGAATCAGTGCGTATTCGACCAGGATCAAACAAGACTCAATGATCCAGGCGACTGGAGTTAACGGGTTGTTAACGGATGGCCGTCTTTCTTTTCCGCTTCGACAGCGGTATTGTCAGTTTCGCCGTCACTGGCTAATTTGCTGCCGACATAACTGCCAACAGCACCACCGACCAAGGCCGGCATAGCCGATTGCAGCAGCGAAGGTTTTTGCGCGGAAGCATTCGCGGCAGGTACCGCCGTATTTGCAGCCGGTGCGTGGGCTGGTGCTGATTTGGCAGCAGGAGCGGGCGTTTTGTTGGTTTGTGCTGGCGCCGATTTTGCGCTGAGACCACCTTTGCCAACGCCACCTTTAGCTTTTTTGGCGTATACGTTGGTGGAAAACATGAGCGAGATAATAATCAGTAAAAGTATTTTTTTCATAAATTAACCCTAAAATAATCAATTATTTTTAATTGGAGTGCTTGTTCTGGAATATTAACTTCAGTGGATGCCGAAAGCGAATAAGATCCGAAGCGTTATCATTCTGGAAATATTTTTAAATCCTGTCAATTTAATGCAGTCAGGATGGTGAAAGCCATAGTAAATGCTGGAGCCCTTGTGCCGGCGTTATTTTAATAAACCGGATTCATGCGCTTGTAAATCCGCGTGATAACTGGAACGAACCATCGGACCGCAGGCGGCATGACTGAATCCCATCTCGCTTGCAGCTTGTTCAAGTGTTTTGAATCCCTCCGGAGTGACATAACGCATAACCGGCAGATGGCCGATACTGGGTTGCAGATATTGACCGATCGTCAGCATTTCTACGTGATGCTCGCGCAGATCACGCAGTACCTGCAGAATTTCTTCGTCAGTTTCTCCCAAACCGAGCATTAACCCGGATTTGGTCGGGATGTGCGGAAATAACGCTTTAAAGTCTTTTAGAAGCTTTAGCGAGTGTTTATAATCCGCACCGGGACGGCATTGTTTATACAGCCGTGGTACCGTTTCGAGATTATGATTCAAGACATCGGGTGGATTCACGGTCAGTTTCTCCAACGCGATTTCCAAACGTCCGCGGAAGTCGGGTACCAGAATTTCTATCCGGGTCGATGGAGAATGCGTCCTGATGGCTTGAATGCATTCCGCAAAATGTTGAGCGCCGCCATCCCGCAAATCGTCACGATCGACGCTAGTGATCACCACATATTTCAATCGCATAGCGGCTATCGATTGCGCTAAATGCAGCGGCTCATTGGCATCCGGCGGCTTCGGGCGGCCATGTGCGACATCGCAAAACGGGCAGCGGCGCGTGCATAAATCACCCAGAATCATGAAAGTCGCGGTACCTTTGCCAAAACATTCTCCAATGTTGGGACAAGATGCTTCCTCGCAGACGGTGTGCAGTTTATGCTCACGGAGCAAGCGTTTGACTTCGTAATAATTCTCGCTGTTAGGCGAACGAACGCGAATCCACGAAGGCTTGCGTAATAGCGCATCTCGCGATTGCGGGGTAATTTTGATGGGATTGCGGGCTGTTTTATCAGCGCCTTTTTGACGAGTATCTGCGGTCATGGTGTACGGTCGCTTATTTTCTTGAGAAGGTGTTGTTGTAGATAGTTTGCTAACTTAGAGCCGAGCATTTCCAGTCCGTCGGTAATACCTAAATCTTTGGTTTGCGTTACTTGTAAGCCCTGATAACCACAGGGATTAATGTATGAAAACGGTGTCAGATCCATATCAACGTTGACAGCGATGCCGTGATAGCAATAATTTTTTCTTATCTTTAAGCCTAATGCAGCGATTTTTGCAGTACCGACATATACTCCCGGCGCTTCAATCCGTCCAGCCGCTTTGACTTGATAGTCCTGCAACAGGTCGATTACGGCGTTTTCCATGCTTCTGACCAATTCGCGTACACCGAGTTTCAATCGGCGTAAATCCAGCAGTAAATAGGCAATCAGTTGGCCCGGTCCATGGAATGTGATCTGGCCGCCTCGATCGGTTTGAATGACTGCAATTCCATGATCACGCAATAGGTGTTCCGGTTTTCCGGCAATTCCTTGCGTAAATACCGGCGGATGCTGTAATAACCAGATTTCATCGCATGTTTGCTCGTTTCGATGGGATGTGAAGTCCTTCATGGCTTGCCAGGTGACCCGGTAATCGGATAATCCCATGGTTCTGACGATAAATTGTTGAGGTTTATGCACGAAGGTTGCGGAGTTTGATGGAACAATGATCACAAGACGACCGCGATCAATGGGTGACTTGATAATGCTTGATAAAGCGCATCAAGTTGCGTACGCGAAGTGGCGCGAATAGTACAAGTGATGCTTAGGTAAGTGCCATTTTTGCTGGCTCGAACGGATATGGTTTCAGCATCAAAATCCGGGGCATGGTTGCGAACGATGGCCAATGTCGTTTGAGTAAACTCGGGTTGCGCTTTTCCCATAATTTTTATTGGAAAGTCGCAAGGGTACTCGATTAATGAAGGTTGCTCAGACATTACGAATTGCGAGTCATATTTTGTGAATCACTCAACCGCAAGAATGGCCACGCATGCGCGTGGCTTTATAAGCCTGGTAAAGCGTGTGTAATCGGAAAAAGAACGCGCCGGGTTTTCCATCGCCAACCGGTTGATTATCCAATGTGGTAATCGGCATGATTTCCTTGGTGGAGGATGTTAAAAGAATTTCATCCGCCATACGGACTTCGCTCTCGGAAATTTCCCTTACTTCATGTGGAATATGGTTTGCTGCCGCCAATTCCAAGACGACATCGTAGGTAATTCCCGGCAACATCAGATGGCTTTTGGGCGGTGCTAATAAGACATTATTCTTTACAATGAAAATATTGCTGGCGGCGCCTTCCGTTAAAAAACCATCCCGGATCAGAATAGTTTCAAGCGCATGCACATCGACTGCAAGCTGACGTAATAACACATTGGGTAACAACGAAATCGCTTTAACATCGCAACGCATCCAGCGATTGTCAATGGCGGTGATAGCCGATGCACCACTCGCAAGCAACTCCGCCGGTGGCGGAAGCAGCGGATTGCTCATGATAAAAATGGTCGGTGATACATTCACCGGAAAAGCATGATCCCGTTTTGCCACGCCGCGTGTGATGTGCAAGTAAATATATTGATCTTCACCGCTATTCTTGGCAATGAGCTGTTCCAGTAAATTGCCCCATTCGTCATTGCTTAGCGGATTTTTTAAGCGGATACCATCCAGGCTATGTTGCAGTCGGTCGAGATGTTCTTGGAGTCTGAATGGTTTTCTGGAGTAGGCCGGAATTACTTCATAGATGCCGTCACCGAAAATAAAACCACGATCGAGGACCGGAATATATGCTTCTTCGAGCGGCATGAACTTGCCATTAAGATATATCATGCGAGAGTCTTTATCGATTAGCTATGAGCGATGAAATTAATTAAGCAGCAATTTTACACTATCCCATGCGCGTCCAATGAAATTAGCGGTATCAACATTTTCCAATGAAACCAGGGGATAGGTTTCGACGACCTTGTCGTCGAGCGTAAATTTGACCGTTCCGACTTCCTGTCCCATGCGGATGGGGGCGATTAATGGCTGCTTATACTCCATGGTGGCTTTTAATTTATCGGCCTGCCCTTTGGGCAAGGTGAAGTAAACGTCGCGATCAAATCCGGCTTTCAGTTCATTTTGGGTGCCTTTCCATAAATGGATGGTGGCTAACGAATCGTTCTTTTTGTACAAATGCAAGGTATCGTAAAACTGAAAGCCATAGTTAAGTAAGCGTTGACTCTCGATGCTGCGGGCATTGGCCGAATTGGCGCCTATAATGACCGAGATCAATCGCCGCTTGTCACGTGTGGCGGAGGTGATCAAACAATAACCGGCTGTTTTGGTCCAGCCGGTTTTCATGCCGTCGACATGCGGATCCAGCCATAGTAAACGGTTCCGGTTCGGTTGCGTAATATTGTTATAGGTGTACTCTTTTTGCGAGTAGAGCGGGTAAAATTCCGGAAAATCACGAATGATGGCGGTTGCCAGTAAAGTTAAATCATAAGCGGTTGTGTAATGCTCCGGATCGGGTAGTCCGGTTGAGTTGGTAAAATGCGTATTCTTCATTCCTAGCTGTTGGGCTTCGGTATTCATCAGTTTGATAAAGTTTTCTTCCGACCCGACAACCGCTTCCGCGAGAGCAATACACGCGTCGTTTCCGGATTGTACAATCATGCCGCGTATGAGCTCGTCAACCGTTACAGGCTTATTAGGTTCGATAAACATGCGAGAGCCAATCATGCGCCAAGCGCTCTCCGATACCGGAACAATCTGCTCCAGCGAAATCTGATTCTGCTTTAGAGCCGAGAATACCACGTAAGCCGTCATCAGCTTGGTCAAGGAAGCCGGCTCTATCCGTTCATGTGCATTTTGGCCGGCCAATACCTGTCCTGTCTGAAAATCTGACAGAAGATAGGATCTGGCGGCTATTTTAAGATCTTGCTGTTGCGCGGATACTGATGACGGAATAATGAGGCATACAAGTATCAAAAGGAATAAATGCTTCATAAGAGTCTGAAGTCTACAAAAAGGAACATTATAGCTTGCCATCCGATAATCTAAAACCTTCGATTTTCTGATTGTTGATACAACAATATAACTCAAGAAGAGCTACGGGGTTTGTCAATAATTCCCATATGGAAGCCTACCCCTCCCTGCTTGCGCTCTTCGAAATATTGTTTCAGCGGATCATGGATAACGCGAAAAGCCAGTTCATCCCACGGCACTTCTTCTTCGCTGACGAGTTTAACTTCCAGACTTTCAATGCCTGGCTTGAAATCAAGATCCAAGAGCCGTGCGCGGAATAAAAAATACACCTGACTGATATGCGGTAAGCTGTAAACCGTGTACAGATTACCGATTTCCACTCGGGCATTGGCTTCTTCGAGTGTTTCGCGCGCGGCTGCCTGAGTCAATGTCTCGTTGTTTTCCATAAAACCGGCAGGAAGCGTCCACCAGCCACGACGTGGTTCGATTGCTCGCCGGCATATCAGGATTTTATCTTCCCATTCGGGAATGCATCCGACAACCATTTTTGGATTTTGATAATGAATTGTATTACACGCGGTGCAAACATAGCGTGGTAAGTTGTCACCTTCAGGAATCAATAGTTCGACGGAAGCGCTACAGTTGCTGCAATATTTCATGATAAACCCTCAAATACATTCATTCCATGCATGAATTAATGCGGTAAGACGTTAAACTCTCTGACTGCCAGCCGGTTTTCCCGATCGTCGATCAACTCGACACGCCATGAACCAAGCCGACTGTGATCCAGTTGTTTGCTGGCGTACGTGCGCCAGTTGTTATTCAGTACTTGCAGCTGTAGTTGTGAGTCCAGTTCATTATGGTAGTACCAGTCGATCCGGATTTTTTTCCCTTGCAGATTTTTTAAGTGCATGTAGAAATAAATCGGTTTGGTTTCACCGGTTCCTAAATGAACAACATCAATAGAATCAACAGGCTCTCGTGAGACTACGGCGTTGCTTAACTGAGCTCTGAGAACCGCTGACTGATCGGATGTCTGATGTGGCTTTGGTTGCGTTACGGTTTTTGGAATGGAACGAGTCGTCATGGATGCAGGCGTCGCAACGCGAATTCCCGGTTTTTTTCGTGGAATGACGACCGTCCGATCTGCGATACCGGCGGTTCCGGGATCGACCGGGATTGATTGAATCGTTTGCTCTGCGTTGCTTTCGCCGGACTCAATAATCGGTACTTCCGTTTGCGCATTAAATTCCAGCGGAGTATTTTCCGAGGAGGTAATATTTCCAGTTTCTGCGTTGACCGGGTCGCCTTGGAGCGATTCACCGGTTCCATTGCCGAAAATTAAATAGCCCAGCAAAGAAAGCACAACCGTAAGCAATGCGGCTGCAGCGGCAATTTTTTTCCAATCCAGTACTTGTTCATAAACAACCTCGGGTTCCGGATAAATTTCTTCGATGGCTTGCGGCGGTTGTTGTTGGATCTGAATGCGGATTTTTAAGTTATTGTTGCTCATATTGTGTTGTTCAAGACAAGCGGATGTCGCAGAGTTGGTTTTCGATGGAGTGCGCAGTATAAAGGATTTTGAGCTAAGAACTGAAACTGCATCACATGGGTATTCGCTATACTATTAAATATGAATGAAAATATTGAGGAAATAAAACAACGGTTACAGCAATTGCGTTCCGATATCGAACATCATAATTACCGTTATTATGTGCTCGATCAACCATCTATTCCCGATGCGGAATATGATAAGTTGTTTAGAGAGTTGCAGCAGCTCGAACAGGATTATCCGCAGTTGATTGCCGCCGATTCGCCGACACAGCGCGTTGGCGCCGCACCGCTCAAAACGTTTGCGCAGATTACGCACGTGATTCCGATGTTATCGCTAAGCAATGCATTTGAGGATGACGAAGTCGAAGCTTTCGACCGGCGCGTGCGTGCGGGCTTGGCGCTGGAAGCGGCAGGGGTTGCGTGGATAGATTCCGATCCTTTAACTGTTGAGTATAATGCCGAACCGAAATTTGATGGATTAGCGGTCAGTTTGCGCTATGAAAACGGTGTGTTCAAAACCGGTGCTACGCGCGGCGATGGCTACACAGGCGAAGACATTACGCTGAACCTGAAAACGATCCGGTCGATTCCCTTGAAACTGCCGGTGAATAATCCGCCCGCATTGCTGGAAGTGCGTGGTGAAGTGTTGATGCTGAAAAAGGATTTTCAGCGGTTGAATCAACAACAATCGGCCAAAGGTGAAAAGGAATTCGCCAATCCGCGCAATGCAGCCGCGGGCTCGTTGCGGCAACTCGATCCGAATATCACTGCGAGACGCCGCTTGGCCTTTTTCGCATACGGTATTGGCGATTCTCAAGACACGTGCCTGCCGAAGGCTACGCACAGTGATTTGATGGCTTATTTAAGCTCGCTGCATTTTCCGATTGCAAAAGAAAGCCAGGTGGTGATGGGATTAAAAGGGTTGCTTGAATATTACCAAGTCATTGCTGCAAAGAGAGAAAATCTTCCCTACGATATTGATGGTGTAGTCTACAAAGTTAATGCGATCGCGCAGCAGGAGCAATTGGGCTTCGTATCGCGCGCGCCACGCTTTGCCATCGCGCATAAATTTCCAGCGCAGGAAGCCATGACGAAACTGCTCGATATCGACGTGCAGGTCGGTCGCACCGGCGCATTGACGCCGGTGGCCCGTTTACAACCGGTATTTGTCGGCGGTGTGACGGTGACCAATGCGACTTTGCATAACGCTGACGAAGTTGAACGCAAGGATGTGCGTATCGGTGACACCGTGATCGTGCGCCGTGCCGGCGATGTGATTCCGGAAGTGGTATCGGTGGTGCCGGAAAAACGTTCGCCGGATGCCCTGGTATTTACCATGCCCTCGCATTGCCCGGTCTGTGGTGCAAAAGCGGTGCGTTTGCCGGGTGAAACGGTGTCGCGCTGCACCGGTGGCTTGTTTTGTCCGGCGCAGCGTAAACAAGCGATATTGCATTTTGCATCACGCCGCGCGATGGATATCGACGGTCTTGGAGAAAAACTGGTCGATCAATTGGTCGATCAGACGATCGTGCGGACACCCGCGGATTTGTACCGGTTGGGAATCGCCGCGTTGGCAAACTTAGAGCGCATGGCGGATAAATCGGCGAATAACATTGTAAAAGCGATTGAAAATAGCAAACAAACCACATTGGCGCGATTCATCTACGCGCTCGGTATCCGTAATGTGGGCGAAGCCACTGCCAAAGACCTGGCGGTGCATTTGGGAAGTATGGATCGATTGATGACAGCGGATAGCGAGCGATTGCAGCAAATTCCGGATGTCGGGCCGGTGGTGGCGCAAAGCATCGTGGATTTTTTTGCCGAGACGCATAACTGTGAAGTCGTCGAGCAGTTACGCGCTTGTGGCGTGAATTGGAACGAACATGATGGCAAACCGGTTGCAGCCGCAAATACTGCGCCACTACAGGGTAAAACTTTTGTGCTGACAGGCACGTTGCCGCACATGAGTCGCGAGGAAGTTAAAGAGAAAATCGAGGCGCAAGGTGGCAAAGTCAGCGGCAGCGTTTCTAGTAAAACAGATTATGTCGTTGTGGGCACCGATCCCGGCAGCAAGTACGATAAAGCGGTTAGCCTGGGTGTCGCAATTCTAGACGAGGATGGACTGCTGACACTCCTAGGCGGGTCGTGATTCAGAGCTTACAGTTTATTTTCGACGGATAAACTAAAAGAGCCATCATATTTGCCATTTACTTGATATTCGTAATGGCCGGCGGCTAATCCGTAGACTTCCAGCGGAATAATTTTTTCAAAAAGAACCAACACTGCCGGGCACGCAGCAAGAGTTTCCAGCAGTATTGAGTGTATCGCTATTTCAAAATGGCTATCTACCAAACGCTGATTGATTTGTCCGATCGAATAACAAGAGCTTGGAAGATTGCCGGTGACTTTGGCAAATACTTGAACTGGATATGTATCGGTAACGATAGTTTCCACTTTATCGATATAGATGCCTTTATCTGGCGAAATGATGCTCTCCTGATAATTAAGTAAAACCCAGGTATTATTCGCTGCAATGAATTGTAGTTCCACATTTTGAAAGCGTCCGGCTTGTTCAGCGGTATCGACGCGCGGGATGGTCAATTTGTCATCCTGAAATAGCGGATACTGGGTCGTGGCTGTGCTGTCAGCAACTGCTGAATTAACCAGTAATAAGTATAGAACAGATACTTTCAGAAAAATATTAGACCGAGTCATGTGATGTTCCTTTGGATAAGGATACTTAAGGTAATATATACGGTAAACTACTGATTATATAATATTTATTATGTTTATGCTGCCGATTGAAGTCATGATAGTATTACACGCCTTAATTAGAAGGCAATTGTAAAATCGCCCATGTTAACCTATCAACAAGCTCAACAAATTTTTCAATCGGCTGAACTCATTCGTTCCGAGCAGGTGGTGATGCAAACTTTGCAACGTCTGGCAGCGGATATTACCGCTGAATTATCACAGCGACAACCTTTAGTCTTATGCTTGATGGGCGGCGCAGTGGTTTTTACCGGACAGTTGTTGCCGTGCCTCAAGTTTCCGCTGGATTTTGATTATGTCCATTTGACGCGCTACGGCAATACGTTGCAAGGCGGGGAGATCCAGTGGCGGGTCGCGCCGCGAGAAAGCATGAAGGACCGGGTCGTGTTGGCTGTGGACGATATTCTGGATGAGGGGGTGACGTTGGCGGCTCTGCGCGATTTTGTAATGGAAAATGGCGCCAAAGCGTTTTATAGTGCGGTGCTGGTGGAAAAGGAAATAGGAAAGTCGAAGCCGATCGCGGCCGATTTTGTCGGAATGATGATCCCAAACCGGTATGTGTTCGGTTTTGGCATGGATATTCATGGTGCCTGGCGTAATTTGCCGGCCATTTATGCTTTGAAGGATGACATTGGAAATAGTGAAAAATGTTAGCAATTATCGGCGGTAGCGGCCTTACGCAGTTATCCTGCTTGGAAATTTCGCACCGGCAAATCATCCGTACACCCTATGGCGAGCCTTCCGGCCCCTTGACCTTTGGTAAATTGAATAGCGAAGAAATCGTATTTTTGGCGCGGCACGGACATGGACATACAATTCCGCCGCATGCGATCAACTATCGTGCCAATTTATGGGCTTTGCATTCGCTGAAGCCCGAACATGTCATCGCCGTAGCCTCTGTCGGCGGTATCCGTGCGGATCTGACACCCGGAGAACTGGTGGTGCCCGATCAAATTATCGATTATACCCACGGGCGTAATTTTACTTTTTTCGATGCCAAGGATCAGCCGGTAACGCACGTCGATTTTACTTGGCCGTATTGCCAGCAAACCCGGGAGTTAGTGCTGCAAGCGGCGAAGAATGCCGGTCAAACCGTTGTCAATGGCGGTGTATACGCGGCCATGCAAGGCCCGCGATTGGAAACTGCGGCGGAGATTAACCGGCTGGAGCGCGACGGCGCCGATATCGTCGGTATGACCGGTATGCCGGAGACGGTTCTGGCGCGGGAGATCGGTTTAAATTACGCGACATTGGCAGTGGTTGCTAACTACGCCGCCGGACGCGGAACCAATAAAAATGCGATTCCGCTCAAGGAAATTTATATGGTGCTGGAGCAAGCAATGATTAAAGTCAGAAACATTCTGGAACATTTGGTGAGGTGTCATGGCCATTAAACCGGTACTGAAGATGGGCGAACCGCTGCTGCTGCAAGTCGCCAAACCGATCGAACGATTCGATACGGAGGAATTGCGTGCCTTAATCCATGATATGGAAGATACGATGGAATCATTGAATGGCGCAGGTTTGGCGGCGCCGCAAATCGGTGTAAGCTTGCAAGTCGTCATTTTCGGCTTTAACCATAATCCCCGTTATCCGCGTGCCGAGGAAGTGCCTTTCACCGTGTTGATCAACCCGCAATTAACGCCGCTATCGGACGACAAGGAAGATGACTGGGAAGGTTGTCTTAGCGTTCCCGGCCTGCGTGGCATGGTGCCACGTTACAAGCAATTGCGTTATCAAGGTTTCGATCAGTATGGCAATATTATCGATCGTACCGTCAACGGTTTTCATGCCCGTGTCGTGCAGCACGAATGCGATCATTTGCTAGGCATTTTGTATCCGATGCGAATCAAGGATTTCCGGTTGTTTGGGTTTACCGATGTGTTGTTTCCGGGGCAGGAGGTAGTGGATGATTGAATGAAGTTTTCCTTTAAAATACGATGCTTTAATTCATCAATGACGCTCGTTTACTGCAAGTTGGAGAAGATCTCTTCGGCGGTCAGCAAAATTTATCGCAACACCTTGTGTAAACCCTTGTTCCTCAGGTATAGTTCGCACTTTGCCAAATCAATCCAAGCAGAAGAGCGCGCTATTAAATAGCGCCGCCGAAGGCGTAACCTCCCCGGAATCGCTCAGGCAGGGTCAAGTTCCGCTTGTTCCTTGAGAACTGCTTGCGACAGGCAATCTGGAGAGTGCCGGACAGGTTCCGGCCACCGAAGGGGCACACGGATTCTATTCTGTCAATCTCTCAGGTAAAAAGGACAGAGGGGCGCGAAGTCGTTTACGTTTCCATTACGTTTAAATGACTCTTTATTCTTTGGGAGAAAAACCGTGCTGAAAATGACACCCCTGAATCAAGCTCACCGTGATATGAATGCCAAAATGGTCGATTTCGGCGGTTGGGATATGCCGCTGCATTACGGCTCACAATTAGACGAACATCACAAAGTCCGCCAGGATGCCGGTATGTTTGACGTGTCACACATGCTGCCGGTGGATGTCAAAGGCGATAATGTGCGTGGTTTTTTACGCCAACTGGTTGCCAACAATGTCGATAAACTAACCGTATCCGGCAAAGCATTGTATTCCTGTATGCTGACTCCGCAAGGTGGCATCATCGATGATCTGATCATTTATTTTTTATCGGAAGACTGGTTCCGAATCGTTGTTAACGCCGGTACTGCGGATAAAGATCTTGCCTGGATGCTGAAACAACGCGATGCCTTGGCGCCGAAACTTGAAATTACACCACGGCGCGATCTGGCGATGGTGGCTGTGCAAGGCCCGAATGCCCGCGCCAAAGTTTGGCAGGTAATCCCTGGTTCGCAAGCGGCGACAGAGGAATTAAAACCGTTTCAATCGGCGATCGTTGGGCATTATTTCATCGCCCGCACTGGATACACCGGTGAGGATGGTTTTGAAATCATGCTGCCGGCGGATGAAGCCGCTTCATTTTGGAAAGCGTTGCATGCCGCCGGTGTTGCTCCCGCAGGACTGGGTGCTCGTGATACTTTACGCTTGGAAGCCGGGATGAATTTGTACGGCCAGGACATGGATGAAACCAAAAATCCACTGGAATCAGGTTTAGCCTGGACGGTCGATTTAAAGAGTGAACGCGATTTTATCGGCAAGCAGGCATTATTAGACACCAAGGTTGCGCAGCAACTGATCGGATTGGTATTGGTTGATCGCGGTGTGTTGCGCGGACATCAGGAAGTGATCGGCGAAAAAGCCGGTGTTGAATATAAAGGCGAGATTACCAGCGGTGGTTTTTCGCCGACAATGAATCAATCGATCGCTTTAGCGCGGATTCCGGTACAAATCGAGATCGGTGACGAAGTTAATGTGGTGGTGCGTGATAAGAAGTTGCGCGCCAAAGTGGTAAAATATCCCTTCGTGCGTAACGGCAAAGTTTTAGTATAAACAACCTATATAACTTTAATCTGGAGTGAACTTATGAGTATTCCAAGCAATTTGAAATATAGTAAATCCCATGAATGGGTGAAATCGGAAGCCGATGGAACGGTTACTGTCGGGATTACCCATCACGCGCAGGAATTGCTCGGTGATATGGTGTTTATCGAATTGCCGGATGTCGGCCGTCAATTGAAACAGAAAGAAGAGTGTGCTGTCGCTGAATCCGTGAAGGCAGCGGCTGATGTTTATTCACCAATTTCCGGTGAAGTGACCGCGGTTAATTCGCCGTTAGTTGATGAACCCGGAAAAATTAACGAAGATGCTTATTCCGCCTGGTTATTCAAACTGAAACCCAGCAATCCTGCGGAAATAGACGGTTTGTTGGATGCGGCGGCTTATAACGAGCTGGTCGAAAGCGAAGATCACTGATTCAAGTTGCCCTGGTAAATTATATTTTTAAGTTCATCGAGTTAAATCATGCCGTTTATTCCCCATACCGAAGAAGATATCGCTGAGATGCTAGCCAGCATCGGCGCCAAATCAATCGAAGAGCTGTTCGACGAAATTCCCAAGGAACTCGTCAGCGGCGAATTAACCGGCGTTCCGCCCGGCCTTAGCGAAATGGAAATTTCCCGCTTGATGATGGAACGCGCCAACAAAGACGGTTTCTATCAGAATTTCATCGGCGCCGGTGCGTATGAACACCATATTCCTGCCGCTGTCTGGCAAATCACGACGCGCGGCGAATTTTATTCTTCCTATACACCTTATCAAGCCGAAGCCAGCCAAGGAACGCTGCAGCTGTTGTACGAATACCAGACGATGATGGCGTCTTTGACCGGCATGGATGTTTCCAATGCCAGTATGTACGACGGTGCCACCGCATTGGCGGAAGCGGCTTTGATGGCGGTGCGTTCGCACAAAACTTCACGCAAGATTTTGATTCCGAAAACCGTACATCCGGTTTATCGCCAAGTGGTGCGAGCGATTGTCAGTAATCAGAAAATTGAAGTCGTCGAGCTGCCGTTTGATACCAAAACCGGTCAAGTCGATCCGGCATCGCTTGCTAAATCGGATTATGGCGATTTTGCCGCACTGGTGATTCCGCAACCGAATATCTTCGGTGTATTGGAACAAGTCGATGCATTAACCGACTGGGCACATAGCAAAAATGCATTTGCAATCGGTGTTGTCAATCCGACCGCATTGGCATTGCTGACACCCCCGGGCGAATGGGGTGCTAAAGGAGCTGATATCGCTGTCGGCGAAGGGCAGCCCTTAGGAATTCCGTTATCCAGCGGCGGTCCATACTTCGGTTTTATGGCTTGTAAGAATGATCTGGTCCGTCAAATGCCGGGGCGTATCATTGGCCGAACCACCGATTTGGATAACAAAGAAGGTTTTGTGTTGACATTGCAAGCGCGCGAACAACATATTCGTCGTTCAAAAGCGACTTCCAATATTTGTACCAACCAAGGTTTAATGGTTACTGCGGCGACCATCTATATGTCGCTGATAGGGCCGGAAGGGCTTCGCCGGGTTGCCGCGCAATCGCATGCCAATACTTTGGAATTGGTCGAGCAAATGGAAAAAATAAGCGGCGTGAAAAGGACTTTCAGCGGCGCAACCTTCCATGAAACTGCATTGACGTTGCCAAAACCCACTGCCGAAGTGTTAGCTGGATTGAGACAGAAAGGTATTTTGGGCGGATTTGATCTGCAAACGCATTATCCGGAATTAGGCAATGCACTGCTGGTTTGTGCGACTGAAACGAAAACCGCGGGCGATTTGCAAAACTATGCAAATGCTATGAAACAGGTACTTGGGTAAATTCAGCATACTTACTATCAACAAAAAGGAAAAAACATGGTCACTCTGAAAGGAAAACCTATCAAAATCGAAGGCACTTTTCCCAAAGTCGGGCAACAAGCGCCAGCTTTTTCTCTGGTCAATCGGGATCTGCAAGACGTTACATTGGCAAATTTTTCTGGCAAGAAAAAAGTATTGAATATCGTGCCCAGTTTGGATACCCCGGTATGTGCGCTGTCAACACGTAAATTCAATCAGCAAGCCAGCAATATGGGAAATACCGCGGTGTTGATCATTGCTGCGGACTTGCCGTTTGCAATGACGCGTTTCTGCGATTCCGAAGGACTCGATAAAGTGATTACATTATCAACCATGCGAGGCGCTAACTTCATGAAGGATTATGGTGTTTTTATCGCCGATAGCGCATTTGGCGGAATTACGGCGCGTGCGGTCATTGTTCTGGATGAGAACGATAAAGTGATACATGCCGAACTGGTTCCCGAAATCGCCGACGAACCCAATTATGACGCAGCTATGGCTGCATTAAAGCAATAATTTTCTTTGAACCGTACATCATGCTGATATTCGAACACTCGCGCAAAGGACGTCTCAACTATTCTCAATCGCCGGCAAAAGCGGCAAGCAAATCGGCAATTCCGCAAAACTTATTGCGCAAATCACCGGTATTGCTGCCGGAAGTTTCCGAGATGGATACCGTGCGTCATTACACGCGGTTATCACAAAAGAATTTTTCGATCGATACCGAGTTTTACCCGTTGGGTTCATGCACAATGAAATACAATCCGCGCGCGTGTAACTCGCTGGCAATGCTGCCACAATTTTTGTCACGGCATCCGCTGGCGCCTGAAGAGACCGGTCAGGGTTTTCTGGCGTGCATGTATGAGTTGCAAGAAATTCTGAAATCCGTTACCGGTATGGCAGGTGTCAGTTTGACGCCGATGGCTGGTGCGCAAGGTGAATTGATCGGTGTGATGATGATACGCGCCTATCACGAATCACGCGGTGATTTTGCCCGTACCGAAATTATCGTGCCGGATGCGGCGCACGGCACCAACCCTGCGACAGCGGTGATGTGTGGTTTCAAAGTGGTCGAGATCGCAACCGATAAAGACGGCAATGTCGATCTGGATGCATTGAAAGCAGCCGTTGGCCCGCAGACAGCCGGATTGATGTTGACCAACCCATCGACGCTTGGCGTATTTGAAAAAAATGTCGCGGAAATGAGTCGTGTCGTGCATGCGGCTGGTGGTTTGTTGTATTACGATGGCGCCAATTTGAATGCGGTGTTGGGTAAGGTCAAGCCAGGCGACATGGGCTTTGACGTGATTCATATCAATCTGCATAAAACCTTTTCGACGCCGCATGGCGGCGGTGGTCCCGGCTCCGCACCAGTCGGTGTGGCCGAGCGCTTGTTACCGTTTATGCCGATTCCGTTCGTGGCGAAAGACGGAGATCGTTACCGTTGGGTGACGGAAAAAGACAAGCCGCAAACGATCGGACGCTTATCTGCACATATGGGGAATGCGGGCGTGTTACTGCGTGCTTATATCTATGTCCGATTACTTGGGGTTGATGGTATGCATCGTATTTCTGAATTCGCAACCCTGAATGCGAATTACCTGATGGCGGAATTACGCAAGGCAGGTTTTGAAATCGCCTATCCAAACCGTCGCGCCAGTCATGAATTTATTGTCACTATGAAAGATATCAAGGACAAAACGGGTGTTACCGCGATGAATTTGGCGAAGCGCTTATTGGATAAGGGCTATCATGCGCCAACCACCTATTTTCCTTTGCTGGTACCTGAGTGCTTGCTGATCGAACCGGCAGAAACGGAATCCAAAGAAACATTGGATGCATTTGTGGCGTCAATGAAGGAAATTTTGCAAGAGATCGAATCGCAACCGGATATGGTCAAAGGCGCTCCGCATACCATGTCGGTGCGTAAGCTGGATGATGTCAAAGCAGCGCGGGAACTCGATCTGGCTTGGAGACCCCGTGCGTGATTAGTAAGTAAATAACCGTCAACCATCTTAACTTTGGCATATAAACCATGCGTACCCTGATTTGTGGTTCCATCGCTTACGACAATATTATGGTCTTTCCGGATCATTTTAAGAATCATATATTGCCGGAAAAAATTCACGTCTTGAATGTCGCATTCCTAGTACCTGAAATGCGCCGCGAATTCGGCGGATGCGCTGGAAATATTGCTTACAATTTAAAAATGCTGGGCGGTGAACCGGTTATGATGGCGACGGTTGGTGATGATTATGCGCCTTATAAAGCACGTTTCGATCAATTAAACCTGATCCAGGAACATGTGCAGCATGTTCCTGAGACATTTACCGCACAAGCTTTTATTACCACGGATCTGGCGGATAATCAGATTACTGCGTTTCATCCTGGTGCGATGAATTTTTCGCACCTTAATTCCGTGAAAGATACGCGGAACATCCGTTTAGGCATCATCGCGCCGGATGGCCGTGACGGTATGATGCAACATGCGCGTGAATTTCATGAAGCCGGGATTCCGTTTATTTTCGATCCAGGGCAAGGATTACCGATGTATAACGGTGAAGAGCTTCTCAATTTCATCGATAAAGCTGATTATATTGCAGTGAACGACTATGAGGGCCAAATGCTGCAAGATCGAACCGGGCGTAATCTGGAAAACCTTGCGAGTCAGGCCAAAGCACTGATTATAACTTTGGGCGCGCAAGGTTCGATCATCCATGCCGATGGCAAGCAATATGAAATTCCTTGTGTCAAACCAAAGGCAATCGTTGACCCGACCGGGTGCGGCGATGCTTATCGAGCTGGCTTGTTATATGGTATTGTCAATAACTTCGATTGGCAAACTACCGGGCAACTGGGTTCGTTGATGGGGTCGCTAAAAATCGCTCAACGCGGTGGACAGAACCATCGATTTACCCGCGATGAAATCGATCAATGTTATTTTGAAAGCTTCGGTAATCGAATATTTTAATTCGAAGCCGGAAGCAAGCTGCTGAGACGGATTAATTCATTGCGCCAGCGATTTGTTCGTGAAGCAAATTAATCGGCGTTTCCCTGACTCAATTCCACCCAAACCGGCTGATGATCGGAAGCGGTTGTTTCCGCATTGATGCCATGTTTTTTCAGACGTTTCACTAAGCCATCGGTTATCAAGACAAAATCGAAACATTCCGGCTGATCAACAAAATCAACCGGATGAATGCCGACAGTTGGCGCATGAGTTACCCAAGGATTTAACACAGACCAGGCATCATGAAAACCCGGCGTGCCATCACTGAAGGGTGCAAGAATTTGCGCATGCTCGGGCGCTGTTGCTGAGAAGTTGAAATCGCCGCATAAAATCGCTTCTTTGGGCCTGGGGAATACTTCGAAAGTGCCACCTTGTTCCTCATGCAGTAATTTGCGTTGCGACATCATGCAGGCTTCCTGATGTAAATACCGGATCGCATCGATCTGCATTTCACGCTGCCGCTGCGAGTAATATTCCAAATGCGTAGTTAAGATACGAAGCGAACCGATATCTGTTGTAATTACAGCTTCAACCAATACGCGCTGCATGCTGGGTGTGGATAATTCCGCTTGCCAGGGCAGAAGGTGCCGCCATACTTGACCGACAGGGCAACGGCTGAAAATGACATTGCCGAATTGATTGCGGCCACCTTGTATGTTGGGAACATCGGTTCCAATACCGTAGATTGCTTTATAATCAGGCAGTAATGCTGATAGCATAGCTACTTGATCTTCGTTATGGCTTCCTGGCAGATCGGGGAAACTGACTGCGACTTCCTGCAAGCAGATGATATCAAAGTCATCTAATTGGCGAATTGTTTGGACGATGCGTTTGAGATCGACATTCTCATCCATTCCCCGTCCCCATTGGATATTCCAACTGAGTAATTTCATTATTTTTCCCGATGCGCTGTTCTTAAAATAACTGATAGCATTATTTTGCGGGAATTTTCGGATACTGCAAGATTAATATGGCCACTCAAGTGTTTTTTTGCGATGCTGGAATAACCAATGCAGTTCGAAATGCTTATCTATTGATTTGATAATCCTTACGATTATAGATAACACAACTTGAGTTAAGTTTTCCGAAGTTACCGCATGCAATAGATCTGCTCGTATAACTCTTTGTATTCAGGATTTGTTCAGTTCGAAATCACTAAAATCACTCCTGCGGCCCGGATTCCACGTACTGGCTATGAATCTGGATACGACTCAAAAAAGGTTTTGTAAGTGAGTAAGAGACAAGGGGATTATGAAAACTCAAAGAAACTTAATTGTGATGCTGTTTGTTGGCATGCTGGTTGGCTGTGTTCATTTGCCTTCAGGGCCCAGCGTGATGGCATTACCGGGTAGCGGTAAAAATTTTGATCAATTTCGTTCGGATGAAATGGCATGCAAGCAGTATGCTTATGAGCAAATCGAAGGTTATACGCCACGACAGGCTTCACGTTACAGTGGATTGCAAAGCGCAGTACTTGGTAGTGGCTTAGGCGCCGCAGCGGGTGCGGCTATCGGAGGAGGTCACGGTGCGGCGGTAGGAGCCGGAATTGGCCTGTTATTCGGTAGTTTGCTTGGTTCAAATGCAGCGGAGGCATCAGGCTATGAGAGCCAGGAACGGTACGATAACAACTATATTCAATGCATGTATGCAAAAGGACACAAGATTCCGGTTAACGGCAGGATCATTACTGATTCGTCCTTCAGAAGCTCTGTGAACAAAGGGCCCGCTATGATTTCAGAGAAATTTGCTCCACCACCACCGCCTGCTGGTAATCCACCTCCGCCACCACCAGAATAACGGTAATTCGGTGACTGGATCACATGTAACGTGATTAAGCCACCGATGCCTCTTTTTTTTCAATTTATCTGTTAATGGCGCAATTGCCTACGTTTTAGTAGCTTATCGGTGATGAAAGCGATTAATAAGAAAGTAATAATGTAGGGAGCTATCCTAATGAATGATTCTGTGTAGTTGGTCATTTGTATCCGCAAGGGATACTCGTAGTGAAGTGGAGGAATGCCTTCGCCAGTTACAAACAATGTATATTGTCCTTCGCTCAGATTAAAATGGCCTTTAATGACACCATCGGAATGATTCGTGGAATAAATGCTTGCCACTGTCTCGCTTAAAGCCTTACCGCTGCCTCTGACAATTTTGATACCAATCGGCATATCACGCAGGGCTTGATCGACAAGATCCAGAACCCACAATGTTTCGCCTTCTTGAGGGATTTCAGTGCAATATTCAGCTTCTGGGTCATGTTGTGGTTGATAGGTGCTTAGGTGTATCATACTGCCAGATATATTTCGTATGCAGCTATCTGTTTCTAAAGAAACTTTTCCATGAGCGCCAGCAAACCCAGAGTAAAGCGCTGCGGAAAGAATGATTACTGAAGTCCATGTTTTTATGTGTTGTTCCATTCTGGAATCTCCTGTATTTGTTCGGTTCTTACTCATGATTGTTACTTCCTGAATCCCATAAATTTGCTTGGGGCAGATTATGGGAATCGATACTACCGACAAGTTAGATTAAGGATCTATGCGATTGTTCAGAATTTCTCTGCTATGAACGTGGATATTTTATAAGGGGTAGTATTATCAAATCTTTATGAGGTTTTGCGGTGTTGTGGAAATTAATAAACGGATAAGCTGGATACAGTGATCGGCGCTGTTTCTAAAACAAATTGGATTATGTCACCTGTTCATGAGGGTTCGAATGACCCGCATGGTTCCGCCGTTGGTTAGTGCTGTTACGCGAAGTGAATTTCAGGGGTCTGGTGCGTTCTAGCACGGCAAAAATCATGGCCGACTGATTCTAAAATCTAAAGTATTCCACAACTGCGTAAGTGTGAATTCGTTTATGCGGTGGTATTAATATTTTGTCCCAAATGTGCGGGAAGATTGGAAGTCGGTTTACTGTCAGGAAGAGCCTGAATCAAGGCAAGTGCGCCAGCGGCATTAAGATTGATAGCTTTTTTGAGCACTGCAATTCCTACTGCTTGATTACTGCTTAAATCGGACATTGCTGTCGCTAAACTGGTGATGCCTGTTACGTCCATACTATATCTCCTTTTTCATAATTTATTTAACGGCAGGTAAGGGTTTGTTTTTAGGAATGACTCGAGATATTTCTACCGGATAAAAGATAATCGATGTAGCGCTGCATTTGTAAATTCTCTATTCTTTTCTTAGAAATGTTGAAAAAAGCTTTCTGAAGTAGTCTTTCCAGTCCAAACCAACTTTAAGCGGAACTTTCAAATGGATCGTTGAGTTTTGATCGTCGCTGCCATCCAGATATAGCATATATTGCCCTGGTTCGCTTAACTTAAACGCTTGTGTGATGACGCCGGATGAGTGACGTTGCGCGGGTATCAACAAAATTTCAATTTCTTTTTCCTTTTCGTTTTCCAGAATTTCAACTTTGACTAAGCGTTGACCTAAAATAAAATCACGAGCTGATTCCGGATACAATAAATCAATCGAAATATTCACCGTTGCAGGTTCCGGTACCTTGCCGCATTGGATAGGTACATACGCGGATCGAATGGTATCTTTAGGCGCTTCATTGCCCATAGGAAGGTAGTATCCGGAGTAACCGATGGTTAACGCTTCGGTTTCTATGGTGCAGGCACCGCCACGAAATCCTTTTGGATAGGTCTCAGACATATCGCCTTGGGAACTTGTTTGATAAAAAGCGCTAAATGCGATAAAAATTGCAAAGAATCCAAGCAGAGCTGCGAACTGAGACTTGCGGGACCACAATTGTGACCTGGTTGGCATAAAGAATCCTCTAGAAAAGCTATTAGAAATTTTATCGATCAAAATCAAATTTTTTATGCTTTCACTGAAATTGATCTGATACTATCACAGTCAATTATTGAAGACTTTGAGCTTGTTTACAATGATTGTTACTGCGGAAATTATAAGTTGTTATTTGCCTTATCTGTATTTTAAAGAAGAAAAACTCCTTTGATTGCCTCTCGGCAATTTTCTGCTCCCGTGAACTCAAGGCATTCGGTGCTTTTTACATGCTAGATATTGATTCAATTTTCTCTGCAAATGGTGCGCTAGCCAGTCAAATTTCGGGATTCCGCATGCGTCCCCAGCAGTTGGAAATGGCTCAAGTTATTGCTGAAACAATTGATAATCACCAAGTTCTGGTTGCGGAAGCAGGTACTGGTACCGGAAAGACATTTGCATATTTGGTTCCCGCTTTTCTTGCCGGTGGAAAAGTGATCATCTCAACTGGAACAAAAACATTACAGGATCAGCTATTTAATCGAGATATTCCAATCGTTCGGGCAGCATTGAAAGTGCCGGTGGCTATTGCCTTATTAAAGGGGCGTGCGAATTACATTTGCCTTTATCACCTGGAAAGAAGTTTGCAGGATACTCAGCTCAGTTTCATTAATCGTGATGAAATTCGATATCTGCAGCTGATCGAACGCTATGCAAAAAACAGCAAGTCTGGTGATAAAAGTGAGCTCAGTGAAGTTCCGGAGAATGCGGCGATCTGGCAACAAGTTACCTCTACTCGTGATAGTTGCTTGGGTTCCGAGTGTCCTGATTACAAGAAATGTTTTGTGATGGAGGCGCGGAAGCAAGCACTGGCTGCAGATATCGTAGTGGTTAATCATCACTTGTTTTTTGCGGATGTTATGTTGCGCGATGAAGGGCTGTCCGAGTTGTTACCGGCCTGCAACACAGTGATTTTTGACGAGGCGCACCAGTTGCCGGAAACGGCCAGTTTATTTTTTGGTGAATCCATCAGTACCGGACAATTATTGGATCTTGCGCGTGATGCAAAAGCAGAGACGATTAAAGCCGCGGTGGATTTTGTGCCATTGACGGATGCGATCGCTGAGATGGAGAAAGCTGTTCGTGATTTACGGTTAACAATAACGGCGGATAATACGCGGTTATCGTTTGCGATGGTGATGCAATATGCTGATTTCGATGTGGCATTGAGTCGTTTGTTAGAGAAATTGACCCTATTGACAAGATTGCTTGAGGATCAAGCGGAACGATCGGAAGGATTGGAAAATTGCCGGCAACGTGTTGCCAGTCATCTGTATCTGATTCAACGCTGGCGGGATGAAATTGACATGCAAGGGTATGTGCGCTGGATTGAAGTTTACCATCAGGCTATGCAGTTACACGCAACGCCGCTTTCAATTGCGGAAATTTTTCAGAAACAAATGCTGAGCTCTTTACGTACTTGGGTTTTTACTTCCGCAACTCTGTCGGTGAAGAAGGATTTTGCGCATTTTAATCACGAAATGGGCTTGAATGATGTGCAAACCGCTTATTGGGAGAGTCCTTTTAATTTTGCGGAACAGGCATTGCTGTACGTACCGCCTGGGTTACCGGAGCCGCATCACAAATCCTATACCGAGCAAGTTGTGCAAGCGGCATTGCCGGTATTACGAGCAAGCCGGGGACGCGCCTTTTTTTTGTGTACAAGCTTGCGTGCAATGCAGCGGGCCTATGAATTGCTGCAAGCGAGCGATGATTTTGATTTCCCGATACTGCTGCAAGGACAAGATTCTCGTTCTTATATGTTAGAGCGTTTTCGTGAGTTGAAAAATGCGGTGCTTATTGGCAGCCAATCTTTTTGGGAAGGTGTGGATGTGCGGGGCGAGGCATTGTCGCTGGTTATAATCGACAAGCTGCCTTTTGCTCCACCGGACGACCCGGTATTATCAGCTCGCATTGAGAAAATTAATCGCGAAGGCCGCAATGCTTTTTTGGAATATCAACTGCCACGTGCAGTCATTAATCTTAAGCAAGGAGCCGGCCGGTTGATTAGAGATGAAACTGATCGTGGAGTACTGATGATCTGTGATCCTCGCCTCACGACCAAAGCTTATGGAAAACATATTTGGCAAAGCTTGCCGCCGATGAAAAGAACTCGTGAGTTAAAAGATGTCGAGCGATTCTTTACGGGTGAATAATAAATGAGTCATAAAGATATTGAATTATTAATAGGTTACTAAAAGATGATGCAAAGTTTTATGCAGAAAAAAGTATTCTTTTTGCTAATGGTTTCCACTCTTGCAGGAATGATGGCTTTTATTGCCAATACGTATGCAAAGGATGATATTTCATTGATAGCCAATGACCGAGAATTGCAAAAAGAACTCGCTATCGTCAAATTGAACGACATTATTCGAGACATTAAACAGCAGAGGAAAGAGGTGGACGCCAACTTGCAGTTATTGATGAAGGCAAAAACCGAACAGGAAAAAAATAGAATTCAGAATGAATTAAATGAATTAAACAATGCGATTGTTGAGCAGGAATCCTCTTTTGAAATGATATTGACGGCTGGTTTGGAATTAGAAAAAGACGATACGGAAGAACAGAAGAATTTTAATTGGCAGAAGGATTTACTGGAAATTGTACAGCCGATTTTGAGCGAGTTGCGACAATTAACTGAGAATAAACGTAAACTGGACAATCTCAACAAAAAAATTGTTTTTTATACTTCACAGATTGCGAATATCGAGGAAGCTCTCAAGCATATTTCAAAAATCAATACACAAAGCTTCGAGAAAGAGGCTTTAATTGAATTTGAGCGTATTGACCGTAAATGGCGGGATCGATTAGCTAAGAACAGACATTTACTGGAGATTGTGCAATTGCAGTACGACGAAATGATTAAGTCACAATCTGCGAAGGAGGTTTCTGTTGGTGAACATATTGAGCAATTTGCCACGGGGCGGGGCACGACCCTGTTGATGGCACTCATCGCCTTTATTGCCGTGTATTTCTCAATGATATCGCTATTAAAGCTATTGCATTGGTTGAGTAACAGAAAAAAAGAACAGAGAAGAACCTATTACCAACGTGTGAGTGCATTGTTTTATCATTTTCTTATGGCAGCCTTGGCTGTTGCGGCAGCTTTTTATGTGCTGAGTGTCCGGAATGATCAAGTATTAATTGGTATTACGGTATTACTGCTGCTGAGTATTATTTTGTTATTAAAGAGCTCGATTCCCAGTTATGTAAACGAGTTAAGAATATTGCTCAATACCGGTTCCGTCAGAGAAGGGGAATGTATTATTTATAATGGCATTCCGATGCAGGTTGAGAGTTTGAATTATTACACTAAATTGGTGAATCCTTTGCTGCCTGGTTTGGAATTACGTTTAACACTGGCGGAGCTGGCCAATTATGTTTCCCGTCCGTATTTAACGGATGAACCTTGGTTTCCTTGTCAAGTCGGTGATTATGTGATGCTGTCTGATGGGTCGTATGGAATGGTTAAATGCATCACGCTCGAGAATATTTTATTGTCACTATCCGATGGCACGATGCCTAGGACTTATACTATTCCGGGTTTTCTCGCCGCGAGCCCTAAGAATTTTTCGCAAGGATTTATCGTTGTGAGTGATTTTGGCGTTGATTATAAGCATCAAATGATATGTACCACGGAGATTCCGGATAAAATGGCGATAGGGATCCGCGAGGGGTTAATGCAGGAAGCTTACGGTGGCGCTCTGCAGGGTTTGTCAGTATATTTCTCAGAAGCCAATACATCATCGTTGGATTATAAAATAGTCGCCACATTTGAGGGTATGGCTGCAAAAGAATACTTTGCTATTCGGCGAGCGTTACAACGTTATGCGGTTGAAGTTTGTAATCATCAGCAATGGATCATACCATTCACCCAAGTCGTTGTTCATAATGAGGTAAATTGATTCCTTGCTGATGGTGACATCAATAAGCTGCTGGTTTATTTAGGTTTCTGTGCTCAATAAATACGTATGAAATTAGCTACCTGGAATGTTAATTCGTTAAAAGTGCGATTGCCGCAAGTGATTGATTGGTTAAAGGCAAATCAACCGGACATGTTATGTTTACAGGAAACAAAAGTGACCGATGAGAATTTCCCGCTCAAGGAAATCGCGGAGATTGGCTATGAGTCTCTTTTTGCCGGGCAAAAAACCTATAATGGCGTAGCGATTCTAAGTAAGCGGAAAGGAGTTGAAGTTGTAACAGCTTTTCCCGATTTTGTTGACGAGCAGAAGAGAATCATCGCCGCCACTTTTGGTGATTTGCGGGTTGTGTCTGTGTATGTTCCGAATGGCGACAGTGTCGGCTCCGAAAAATATGATTATAAAATGAGATGGCTTCCTTCCTTGACTAGGTGGTTGCAGCAAGAGCTCAACGGCTACAGCAAGCTAGCATTACTTGGAGATTTTAATATCGCACCCGAGGATCGCGATGTTCACGATCCTAATTTGTGGGAAGGGAAGGTTTTGTGTAGCCAGCCGGAACGAGCGGCTTTTGGTGATTTGCTGAACTTGGGGCTGCTGGATAGTTTCCGTCTTTTTGATCAACCGGAAAAATCGTTTACCTGGTGGGATTATCGGATGATGGCTTTCCGGTTAAATCGTGGATTACGTATTGATCATATTTTATTAAGTACTGATCTTGCTCGTGAATGTGCAGCTTGCATCATTGATAAGTCAATGCGTAAACTGGAGCGCCCTTCCGATCATGTGCCAGTCATGGTCGAGTTATCTTTGTAAAATTTTTACAAATCAACGAGCGCTGCTTTTCTTTGGAAGATCATTCAGTTCTTTTTTTAGAATATCCAGACTACTTTCTCGTCTGTCTATTTCAGTGCGTAACCGTTCCACCCGATCCAGATATCTTTGATAATTCCGTTCGCTCCCTAATCGATCCGGGTTGCCGTCTTTATATTCGTTTTTAATCTCGCTAAGACGTTTTTCTTCTTCGGAAATTTTGCTTTGTAGCTTTTCTTTCTGCTCTTCCAGCTTCATTGATTCCCTGCGCTTTGCGATTCTATCTTCTACTTCACCGGAATCGACAGGGGGAACAACGACAATGGGAGGTAAATTGAGTTGCTTGGCATTGTTGGATGGGATATTTGAATAAGTGACATTGCCTTGATCATCGACATGCTTATAAATCCCGGCGCTGGTTGCGCATGAAAAAAAAATGAGTGTAATTAAGGATAATAATTTTCTTTTCATAGATTCACCGGGTTGAACGCGGAGGATGCTCAGAATCTATAATCTGCCAAGTTCTTTTTTTAGAGCACTGATATTTCTCTGATGAAGAAACAATTTATTTTTTAACTGAACAACTTTCTCTGCATAGTTGCCGGTATCAGTTCCAACGGGGATTTGGTCCAGAGAATTTTGTGTATCGGCAAAAAGCTTTTCTTCTGTAACAAGTTCTTTCTCCAGAATTTTGCGACGCATAGTATCCCGCTCATTCTGCGTAGAGTCTTTAATTCTAGGTAAGCTTGGGGTGGACTGCGATTTTGATTGACTATCACCATTTCTGGAGTAAGAGGCGATCGAAATTCTTTCTGCATTGGGGATGGGACGATTGGTAAATGTAATATTACCGTCTTTATCAACATGTTTATAGATGGTTGATCCGGCAATTACGCTGGGTACAAGAATAAATTGCAGAAGAATCAATAAAATAAATGTGCTGGTTTTCATATTGTGCTAGATGTAAGTTAGTAGCAATTGCAACCATATGATCAGTTTATCAATGATTTCTTAAAGGGAAAGTTAAAAAAGAACTATTTATTCCTCCTTATTACAGTCAATGTTTCACGCAAAGTATGCACCGATTCTGAAATAAGTCTAATGATTATTTAACTATTCAGGCTTTTTGCCGAGTTAAAGGCTATAGTACAGATCAAATTCAATCGGATGCGTTGTTGTTCGCAACAAAATGACTTCATCCATCTTCAACTGAATATAGGCATCAATCATATCATTAGAAAATACACCACCGCGGATCAGGAAATCACGATCTTTGTCCAAATATTCCAGTGCTTCATCCAATGAAGCACAGGCATTAGGAACTTTTGCGGCTTCTTCGGGTGGCAAGTCATACAGATTTTTATCCATTGGGTCACCCGGATGTATTTTATTTTGGATACCGTCCAATCCTGCCATCATTAGAGCAGTAAACGCTAAATAAGGATTAGCGGTCGGATCGGGAAATCTAACTTCAATCCGGCGTCCCTTGGGACTGCTGGTGTGTGGAATCCGAATCGCTGCTGAACGATTGCTGGCCGAATACGCCAGATTAACAGGAGCCTCAAACCCTGCCACCAAACGTTTGTATGAATTGGTGCTGGGATTGCAAATGGCATTCAGTGCTTTGGCGTGTTTCAAGATGCCACCAATGTAATAGAGTGCGATTTCGGATAAACCCGCATAACCATTGCCGGAAAATAAGTTTTTTCCATCTTTCCAGATAGATTGGTGCACGTGCATACCGGAACCATTATCGCCCACGATCGGTTTTGGCATGAAGGTGGCTGTTTTACCATAGGAATGCGCAACATTGTGTACTACATATTTCAAGATTTGGTTCCAATCCGCGCGTTTGACTAGGCTGTTATAGCGTGTTCCAATTTCACATTGACCGGCGGTGGCGACTTCATGGTGATGCACTTCAACACCTACACCCATTTCTTCCAGTGTCAAGCACATTGCAGAACGGATATCTTGGAATGAATCGACTGGAGGGACCGGAAAATAACCGCCTTTAATTGCAGGGCGATGTCCGATATTGCCACTTTCATATTTGAGCGCGGAACTCCATGCGGCTTCTTCGGATTCGATTTTAACAGAACATCCGGACATGTCGGTGTGCCAACGTATCGAATCGAAAATGAAAAATTCAGGTTCCGGACCAAAGTATGCCACATCACCAATACCGGTCGATTTGAGATAAATTTCAGCACGTTTTGCAAGCGAACGGGGATCCCGGTTATAACCTTTGCCATCAGCAGGCTCCACGACATCGCAAGTAAGCAGTAATGTCGGCTCATCCATAAACGGATCCAGGTTGGCAGTATCGGGATCAGGGATTAACAACATATCGGATGCTTGGATGCTTTTCCAGCCGCCGATTGATGAGCCGTCAAAAGGGTGGCCGTCTTCAAATTTGTCGGCATCAAAGGTATGTGCGGGAATGGTGACGTGATGTTCTTTACCATTGGTATCGGTAAATCGTAAATCAACAAATTTAACTTCATTGTCTTGAATCATTTTCAAAACATCAGATACCACCATATTATTTTCTCCAGACTTCTGTTGCAGAATTATTATTAACTTAAGTTACATTTGGATAGAATTATACCAGTACACTCTTATGAGCAATTTAGAACGTTGCTGGTATTTGTCTGTAAATCGGCTGATCGGAATCAATTTCACATATGCCGGGATGTGCATTCTACTGTACTATTGCCCGTTAAGTCTCTACGTTTAATATAATTTTTATCGCAAATTATTTATACGTGACGATTTCCACATTTTTTATCGAGTAGAAAGAAACTTGATGTTTACTATAGAAGAGATTCACGTATTCGTCACAATAACTTAAATGTCTCAAGCGCTTAATTTACTTAGAGAGGTTTTTGGTTATCCAGCTTTCCGAGGACAACAAGCCGAAATCATTTCGCATCTTGCCGAAGGTGGCGATTGCTTGGTTTTGATGCCGACTGGCGGTGGTAAATCGTTGTGTTATCAGATTCCTGCGCTAATGCGCGATGGAGTTGCTATTGTCATATCTCCATTAATCGCCTTGATGCAGAATCAAGTTGCAACGTTGAATGAAATTGGAGTGAGAGCAGCTGTATTGAATTCTTCATTATCTCAGCAGGAAGCTGTATCTGTTGAATACAAGCTCATGACAGGGGCTTATGATTTGCTTTATGTGGCGCCGGAACGTTTGTTAACAGCGCGATTCATAAATTTGATTTCCAACATTCGTATTGCTCTATTTGCAATCGATGAAGCGCATTGTGTTTCACAATGGGGGCATGATTTTCGCCCCGAGTATATGCGGTTGTCGATGTTGCACGAGCGTTTTCCGAAGGTTCCACGTATTGCTTTGACAGCTACAGCGGATAAGGATACTCGCAAAGACATCATTGAGCGATTAGGATTGGGCGCGAGCAGAGTATTTATTTCTAGCTTTGATCGTTCCAATATTCGGTATCAAATTTTGGATAAAACCAATCGCTATTCTCAACTGTTGACTTTTATTCAGACAGAACATCCAGGTGATGCCGGGATTGTGTATTGTCTGTCACGCAAAAAAGTTGAGGAAACTGCGGCTTGGCTGACAAAGCAAGGTTTACCCGCAGTTGCATATCATGCCGGAATGAGCATGTTGGAACGAAATAGGAATCAAAAACAATTTTTGCGTGATGAAGGTATTATCATGGTTGCGACGATCGCTTTTGGAATGGGTATAGATAAACCGAATGTACGTTTTGTAGCGCATCTTGATTTACCTAAAAACATTGAGAGTTATTATCAGGAGACTGGTCGTGCAGGGCGAGATGGGTTGGTTGCGGATGCTTGGATGATATACGGATTGAGTGATGTTATTCAGCAGCAGCGGCTGATTGAAGAATCGGAGGCAAATGCCCTATACAAACAAGTAGCGCTACGGAAGCTGGAAGCTATGCTATCACTGTGTGAGACATCGACATGCCGTCGTGTACAAATGCTAAGTTATTTTGGTGAGACTGAAAATACAGCTGCATGTGGAAATTGTGATATCTGTTTAAATCCACCCAAAATTTGGGACGCAACTGTGGAAGTGCAAAAGGCATTGTCATGTGTCTATCGTGTAAGGCAAAATTTTGGCGCTAAACATTTGATTGATATATTACGTGGCAATTTGACGAATCGTGTCAAGGAATGGCATCACGATAAGCTTAGTACATTTGGGATCGGTAAAAGCCTATCGGTGAAAGTATGGCATTCTGTTTTTCGCCAGATTATTGCGCTGGGTTTTTTAGAAACGGCCAGCGCTGAATATGGCGCTTTACGATTAACTGAGCTAAGCCGAGAGATACTGAAAGGGCAACAAACGGTTTTTCTGCACCAACGGATTGAATCAAATCAATTGCTTGGAAATCCTCCAAGCGATGACTTGGATGATCTGGATACAAACAAACGTGACTTATGGAATCAATTGCGAATTTGGCGTGCAGCAACTGCTAAGGAAAATGGTGTACCCGCGTACGTGATTTTTCATGATGTTACACTCATGGAGTTAGTACGCTTGTGTCCGCAAAATATCAGTGAATTAAGTCGAGTAACAGGTATTGGTGCACGGAAGCTTGAAAAATATGGCGATCATTTGATGACATTTTTTTTAGCTAATTCACAAGCAAATAGATAAGAAATTAGATTTTGTTTTGTTACCCGGTACTTGGAATTCTTCGTTGTTCTGTTGTATACTCTAGGTCCATGAAATAACTATGATAGATTTAGTAAAAGGAAAAGATAATGAAAGTATCGTTTTTTGCTGTGATTTTATTAGTTTTCTTAGCAGCTTGTTCAAATGCTGATATGGGGGATCCCAATCAGGTTGGTGCTGATTGTCCACACGGGGTTGATGGTAATGGCAACTGTGTAAAAGAAGGGCAAGATCCTCGGCCTTATGGCGGTAAAAGTAAACCTGGCCACTAATATCAAGAAGTTCTTATAATTCCTAATAATCTGATAGAACATTAGACCGTCCTTAGTGGCGGTTTTTTTATCCCCAGAAGTTGTCTATTAGTTATTGATCTTTGCAAAATCGATCTGTAGATCTTTTATGCAAATTTAAGCTTTCAGTCAGCTTGTCGATTTTTAAGTTTTCCTCGTAGTCGTTGTATTCTGAAGTCATTCATGGAGAATGAAAGCCGTACGGTGGTTATATGTTTTACACTATATATGTTAAATAGGGTGTAAATCAATGAGTGTTTCATTATTTGTTGTCATAAATTAATTTTATGATACGAACCTAAGTATTGACGGTGATCATTAGGAGAATATCAATAATTTTTAAGTTAATGTTATTTAAATAGAAAATGACATCATAAATTATTTTAAGTAAAATCGTGACAAATTATTTAGAGGGTTTTTTCTTTTAGATTAATGGTAATTTTTAATTCGATTAATTTTTGTAATCTATTTGTGTTTTTCTTTAAGAAGTCATTAATACGTATTTGATTTGTAAAAAACATTACTGTATTTTATCGGATAATAACTCTATCATTAAAGTTTCTTCTTTTATATGTCGTAGCTAACTTGAAATGTGCGGTGTATCTGATTGATATTGCTATATATCTATATATAGTATTATGGGTTTGGTTGATTTGAATAATATTGTTATCAGAAAGGGAAAAGGACTATGGTATTAGCATATTTGCGGATGTTTTTGTTTTTCAGCGTGGCGATTACGGTTACCGTAGTTCTTACTGCTTGTGATAAAGAACCGGCTGAGAAAAAATCCGGTCAAGCGCTTGCTAGTGTAAATGGAAAAGAGATTACAATGTTACAACTTAACGATGAAATTAGGCGAGCCAACGTTCGCCCTGATCAATATGATGCCGCAAGTAAGCAATTATTGGAGTCACTAATTTCTCGGCAGCTAATTGTTGATGAAGCGGTTCGAAATAAACTTGACCGTACGCCGGAAGTTATGCAGGCTAGAGAACGTGTTAATGCTCAAGTAATAACCCAAGCATATTTGCAAGGAGTTATGAGTAAGGTTGCGAAACCTTCAAAAGCTGAGATTGATGAATATTTCCAAAAACACCCGGAGTTTTTTACTCAACGTAAGCAATTTGATTTGGCGGTAGTGCGAATTGCAACAAAGGATTTAAGTGAAGAATTAAGAAAAATACTTGATACGGCAAAAACACTCGATGAAGTTGTTTTGTGGCTTGAAAAAAATAAAATACAGTATATCCGCAATGTGGCATCCCGTAGTACAGCTGATTTACCACCCCAGATGGCGACTGTATTACAGGAAAAAAGCAAAGACACCATCTTTATTGTCAATGAACAAGAAACCAGTTCACTGATTTATGTTAATGCGATTAAAGAAAGCCCGATTACTTTAGCTGCTGCCGCGCCGCAGATTGAAAAGTTTCTAATGAATCAAAAACTTAAAGCAGCAACCGATGCTGAAATTGCTCGCCTTCGAACTGCTGCACAAATCGAGTACCTCAATCTTAAAGATCAGAAACCAAATACGGGAGAACCAGCTACTCAACCACCTGTAGAACTGATGACGGATAGTTTGAATGGGTTGGATACTTCTGCGCCGATTCCAGAAAGAGCAATTGAACGTGGAATTACTGGATTCAAGTGATATTCATATGTTTTAGGATTTGAAGTTGATTGGCTTATGAATTAAGGATTGCAAGAAATGATGAAATATTTAAGTAGATTCAATTTGTTGGTTTTGACTTTCATTTTTCTTTGGATTGCTTGTATAAACTTTGCGGTAGCAAACGACTCAAGAGAGAGTGTGTTGGGACCCGGAGATTTATTAAAGATATTTGTCTACGGTCATCCCGATATGACAACCGAAACGAAAATAAGTGAAACCGGGAATATTACTTTTCCTTTACTTGGCGAGATTCTCATTGATGGATTAACGCCTTCCGCAGCAGAGAAGAAGATCGCAAATTTGCTTGAAAGTAGAGATATTTTACGTAAACCACAAGTAAATATTTTTACCCCATCATTGCAAAGCCAGATGGTTTCTGTTCTAGGTTTTGTTCGAAATCAAGGGCGTTACCCAATTGAGGGAAAACGCAGTTTGACAGAAATTCTTGCGATGGCGGGTGGAATAATTCCAGACGGCGGCGATCTGATTACAGTGATCCGTTCCGATGGAAAACAATTCGTTAAAGAAGTTATTGATGTATCAGAGATGGTGCGTTCTGGAGATTTATCACGTGATACGCACGTGAGGAGTGACGACCTTGTATATGTTGAAAGAGCAAATCGATTTTATATTTATGGTGAGGTTCAACGTGCTGGAACATATAGGCTGGAGCGTAATATGACAGTCATTCAAGCTTTATCGGTTGCTGGTGGGCTTAATCCACGAGGTACTGAGCGTGGTTTGCGAATTCAAAGGCGTGATTCTGAAGGAAATTTGCAAGTTCTATCTGTGAAATCCAGCGATCTAGTTGAACCTGATGATGTAATTTATATCAAAGAAAGCTTGTTTTGATAGTTACTCAATGTTGTTTCGAGTATTTAATCTGACATTACAAACTAAGCATGTTACTCATGTCTGTATTCTTTATTAACGATTCACTGATTGGGGTCAAAATTTAATTTATGGATTTTTCTCGATTCTTTTTTATCGTATTAGCAAGGTATAAACTTATTTTGCTTACTCTTGTTGTTACAATTTCGACAACATTGACCGTGAGTTTATTATTACCCAAAAGTTACAAGTCTTCGGCAACCTTGTTACTTACTTATAAAGGAGTCGACCCGGTTACTGGTGCAGTTATTCCTGCGCATCTAAATGCGGGTTTTATGGCTACCCAGATAGATGTTATCAAGAGCTCCAGCACAGCATTAATGGTGATAGATCAGCTCAGACTGGATCGAAGTGAGGTTGTAAAGAAACAACATGAAGATAGCAATAGTGATTTAAGTTTACGCGATTGGTTGACCAATTTTCTCCTTAAAAACGTTGATGTTGAAACTTCGCGAGATAGCAGCGTTATTGGCATCGGTTATAAGGGGCCGGATCCGATGTTTGCTGCTGCGATGGCTAATGCTTTTGCCAATGCTTATCAAGAAATCAGTATTCGTCTTACAGTTGAGCCTTCACAGAAAGCTGCGACTTACTTCACAGATCAGTTGAATGTATTGCGTGAAAGATTGGAGACAGAGCAAAAAAGACTAACAGAATATCAACAAGAAATGGGGATAATAGATGTAGATTATCGTCTTGATGCCGAAACGAAACGACTTGATGAACTTTCCCGTCAACTTGTTTTTGCTCAAGCGGATTTGATGGGTACAGCATCAGAGAGTGAAAGCTATAGTACTTCAGGAGAAAGCACTAGCATCGCAAGAAATGCAATGATCAACAATTTGAAGCTTAGCTTAGTTCAAGCTGAGGCTAAATTCTCAGAAATTTCTCAAAGGATGGGAAGTAATCATCCCACGTATGCAGCTACAAAAGCTGATGTGGATAAATTGAGAGCAGAGCTCAGTAGACACATGCGTGCGACGAAGAATACAGCTATTAATCAAGAAAGTGAGATCCGTGCAGCACTTGAAGAGCAGAAAGCGAAAGTTTTATCTCTTAATCGTTCAAGAAATGAACTCTTGCTTATAGCCAGAGAGGTTGAAGGCGCACAACAAGCTTATAATACTGCAATGCAAAGATTGAATCAAACTAGCTTGGAAGGTCAAGCAAATCTTTCGACTGTGTCGTTACTTGATACGGCAAAAATCCCAGATCAACCTGATAGTCCGAAGATATTTCTTAATATGGCTTTATCTGTCATTTTGGGAGCTCTTCTTGGTTTGGGAGTGGGGTTACTTGCAGAGATGATTGATCGACGTGTACGTTCAACAGAAGACTTAATTGACATACTCCAAGTGCCTGTTCTCGGAGTGATTAAGAAAGGAATTCCTAAAACAAAACGATTACAGATAGCTTGGCCGCGTTTATCAAGGTAGTGTGCAGTTTGAGCTTAAAATAGGATTAAATATGAGCATTCCTGATTCTTCAGAAACAGAGAAGTATAATAGTATCAACTCCATTGATTCGACTATGACTTCCCTTCGCAAATATAGTATAGGGCATATCTTGCTTGATATGGGTAAGATAACTCCGGCGGAAGCGGAGCGTGTTCTACGTTTGCAGAAGGAAAGTGGTTTGCGTTTTGGTGATGCGGCACTTAAATTAGGATTAATCACAGAAGAAGATATCCAACTGGTACTTGCTCAGCAATTTGATTACCCTTACTTGTTACCGGGACAGGGGAATCATCCTCCGGAGTTGGTAGTTGCATACCAGCCATTTGGAGCGCAGGTAGAAGTTTTCCGCGCTGTGCGAAGCCAATTGATGTTGCGTTGGTTTACTACAGGACATAAGGCGTTAGCAATAGTTAGTTATAATCCTGGTGATGGTGTGAGCCTCTTCACAGCCAATCTGGCAATAGTATTTTCCCAGCTTGGGGAGCGTACATTGTTGATTGATTCCAATTTGCGCTATCCTCAGCAACATGAAATTTTCAATATAAAAAATAAACAAGGATTATCCGACGTATTAGCGGGACGCGCTGGAATATCAGAAGTGATTGCCAGAATTGATTCATTTATTGATCTCTCAGTATTGCCTGCAGGGACACCGCCGCCTAATCCATTGGAGTTATTAAACCGTTCATCATTTGACAATATTAATGATCAATTGGCTAGTCAGTTCGATATTATCCTATACGACACAGTTGCTTTTTTAAATGGTACAGATGCGCTTGCGATTGCGGCTCGAACTGATGGTGTTTTGCTTGTGGCGAGTAAAAATAATACTCGTTTGAATGATATTAATATTATGAATGAACAGCTTAAAAGAATTGGAACTGAAATAATTGGCTCTGTTTTAATTGACTGATTTCTACAATAACTATTTAGAAAATGCTTACTATTCCATTCAAATCACATACCATCAAACCCATTCTAATTGACTGGGGGCCTGTTCTGTTGGGGTTATTAACTTTATATCTGCCAACGGTATTTGATCTTTTTAATGGACTATGGACGAGTGAAGAACAAGCGCATGGTCCAATAATCCTATTCTTATCACTTTGGCTTATTTATCGTAAGTGGCCAGAAATGATGATGAAAAGTAAAGGGAAAGCACCTTCAATTTTCTGGGGAGGGATGATTTTTCTTTTTACATTACTTTTATATATTATTGGTCGATCTCAGCAAATATTAATTTTTGAGATGGGATCATTCATTACCGCGCTTTCTGCTATCTTTCTTATTAAACGAGGAACTAGTGCTCTTAAAGTAATGTGGTTTCCTATTTTCTTCTTATTATTCATGATTCCATTACCCGGTACGATTGTAAGCTTGCTTACTATGCCGATGAAAATGGCAGTTTCATACGTTGCAGAGAATATTCTGTTTTGGGCTAATTATCCGATAGCGCGTAACGGTGTGATATTACAAATTGGTCAATATCAGTTACTTGTGGCAGATGCTTGTGCGGGGTTGCAAACATTATTAACGCTAGAGGCACTTGGGTTATTTTATTTGAATCTGGTACAGCACAGCTCTTTTTTCAGAAATGTAGCATTGGCAATTCTGATCATACCAATTTCTTTTACAGCGAATGTGATACGTGTAATTGTGCTTACTTTGATCACATATCACTATGGAGATGCTGCGGGGCAAGGCTTCCTGCATGGTTTTGCTGGAATGGTATTGTTTATGAGTGCGCTAATACTAATATTGGGAGTGGATTCACTGCTTCAATATTTCGTTAGAACACAGCCTACGAATACTTTGCAAGCAGCAAGCAAGTGATTTATGAAATAAATACTTATATGAATGTGGAAAGGAGGCACTAATGAGAAAATCTGTAATTACTAGTTTGATACTAGGAATACTAATGATAGTTTCTGCTGCATTAACGATGGCGTTGACTCCCACGAAAAAGGTTGCTGATCAGCAAGAAAAATTTGATTTAGAAACTATGATACCCGCAAAATTTGGTGGCTGGAAGATTGATGAATCAATCATACCTTTAAAAGTCGATGCGGAGACTCAAGCGAAGCTTGACAAAATTTATAATCAGACATTGTCGAGGACTTATGTCAATTCATATGGCGAGCGGATAATGCTATCTATTGCATATGGAGGTGATCAGAGCGACAATCTTGCGGTACATAAACCGGAAGTATGTTATTACGCGCAAGGCTTCGAAGTAATGAAAATTTATGCCGATGAATTACTTACTCAATATGGAAAATTTCCTATTAAGCGTTTAATGGCGGTTAAAGGTAGTCGCAATGAGCCAATCACTTATTGGGTGACTATTGGTAACAAAGCGGTTTTGCCTGGAGTTGAAGAAAAATTACAACAGCTTCGTTATGGATTGACGGGTAATGTGCCTGATGGAATGTTGGTTCGAGTCTCGACCATAGATACTGACAAAGAGAAAGCATATCAACTTCAAAATATTTTTATTCAAGACTTATTGTCAACAATTGCAGATGGGGAACGCACCAGATTGATAGGAAGTTTTGGTGTATAAGCAAGACTTTCTAAATAAAGCAAACACATCCGAAAATTTTGGAGAAAAAAAGGTATTTTATGTTATTGCATTAGCTAGTGTGCTAATAGCAATGATGTTCGGATTGTTTGCGGTTACAGCAAATCCGATTATCATCAGTCTTGCAGTAGCTCTTGTGGGCGGCTTCTTTCTCGTGACAAAACCGATCTGGATGGTATGGTTGCTTTTGACATCTGGTTTACTAGTGGTAGGGATGCTGCCGCTTTATTTGGATTTTCTTGCATCTAAAGCTGCATGGGGAGTTTCAATACTCGGTTTTATTCTTTTATTCCTGGCATTTTTTAGGATTGCCATCTTTCCCGAGGCTGGTAAGGTTACTCCTGCTTTTGTTTGGTTTGCTCTTTTTTTTCTGATCTATGCAATCTTTAATTCGCTGCTTCAATGGCATACAGCGTTTGAATTCCTTGGTGGAATAAAGCGCTATTTTCAGATGTATGGGCTTCTTTTTATGTTGTGCTGGTATGATTTTGATGAGCGTGATATTGATCGGTGGAAAATATTCTTACTAATAGTTGCTATATTGCAGTTACCCACAGCAGTATACGAACTCCTGGTTTTTGCTCCTTTATTAGCTAGCACATGGGGGGTAGCGGCTGTTGATTTGGTTGCGGGAACTTTCGGATCACAAAAAGATGGTGGAGGCGCTAACGCAGAGATGTGTCTTTTTCTGATCATTATGATGGCATTTCTGCTCGCGAGGCATAAGGAGAAGATTCTATCTTTTAACCGGCTTGCAGTATTTTTATCAATTCTGATATTACCCCTGTTTCTTGGTGAAACTAAAGCCGTAATTGTAATGTTGCCATTAATGTTCTTAGTGCTGTATCGGCATGAAATTTTTACCCGTTTTCATTATTGGTTGATTGGATTCATTTCGGCAATTTTGCTTGTTGCTGCGATCGGATATTATTATTTGAGTTTGAGTCCAAAGCCTGTTGAGCAGCAGATAACCGAAGTTATTGAGTATAATTTTCAAAATAAAGGTTATGGCGGACAGCATTTGAATCGCACTACTGTTCTTACCTTCTGGGCGGAAAAACAAGGTGCTCATGATCCGGTTTCTTTTATGTTCGGAAATGGTATTGGTAGCTCTCATACTGCTACCCGTGGACATATTGCTAAACATTATCCTCGATATGGTATTGGATTAACGGCAGCTTCAACGTTGCTTTGGGATCTTGGCATTGTGGGGTTGGGTTTATTCATTGCAATTTTAATTTTCGCCTGGAGTTGTACACGGAAATTATGGAAAGAATCTAACCTTCCTTCAGTGAGAGCAGATGCTGTTGCGATTCAAGCTGCTTTAGTCTTGTTTGTGTTTCATATTTTTTATCGTGATTCATTGCTTGATTTACCATCGATACAAATCGTTTTCACTGGGCTACTCGGTTATTTGGCGTGGGTACATCGTAGGCATTTTTATTCCGTTCACGAGAAAAGAAAACCGATATAAACATCTTTCCACTTATTAACAGCTGCTTAAATTTGAAATAAAGCTTATCGGAGGATGTTTGTGTCAATAATTGCTGTTTTAGTGCTTGGATTTAAAATTCTAATTTTGCTTGTTACATCAATGATTCATTATCGTGTTATATAGACCGAATTTCGATTGGAATCATAATAGAGATCAATGATGGGTCTGATGCAATAAATTCGAAGAAGAGTCAAACAATATCTAATTTGTTTTGCAATCCTAGATTTTTTTAGGGCACTTTAATCAGAATGTCGATAAAAAATAATCAAGTGAAATATGGAGTATCGCATTGGATATCAAAGAAGTTATTAAACAAGGATATTGCATTGGTTGTGGTGTTTGTCGAGCGGTTGATCAAAACATTAATATAAATCTGAATAGCTTTGGTGAATATGTTGCTGAACTCAATGATTCTAGTTTGGATAAAATTGTTGAAGCTTCTGAAGTTTGTCCTTTTGCTGCTAATCACAATGAAACTGTGCTGGCAGAAGAAATTTTCTCCGGGCAATCGCAACATGAATCGGTCGGACGTTACTTGGGGTTATTCGCTGGATATTCAATTAATGACAGGAATTCAGGTTCTTCTGGGGGAATAATAACATATATAATCAATGAATTATTTGAGAATAATGAAATTGACTATGCGATTCTTGTGCGTCCCCTTGTAGCTAATAATATTAGAAATATCGATTTTTCTTTTGATGTGATTTCATCAAAACTTGATGTCAGTTCGGGTTCCACCTCTTTTTATTATCCTGTTACGTATTCAAAAGTCTTGGAGTTCATTGCAAAAAATCCGGGCAATTATGCGATAACTGGCATTCCATGTTTTCACAAAGCGATTCGTTTACTCAAACGACAGAATCCACTTTATCGTGATCGTATTAAATACCAATTGGGTTTGGTTTGTGGTCAATTAAAAAGTGCACTGTATTTTGAATATTTACTTCGTCGAGCTGAAGTACCAATCGGAAAAGTTGAATCGGCGTGTTTTCGAAGAAAAGATACAAATAATCGTGCGGATGAATATCTATTCGAGGCTGTTACTCGAGACTCAAATGAAAGGCAGCACATTTATCGAATTAGTAACAGAAAAATTAGCTTAAATTGGGGGATGGGGTTATTTAAACCTAAAGCGTGTGATTTTTGCGATGATGTTTTTGCTGAAACGGCGGATATTGCTGTCATGGATGGTTGGTTACCGCAATATATTAATGATGGAAAAGGCACTAGTTTGATGGTGATTCGTGATAAGTATCTATACGATACGATGCTTAATGGAAAGGTAAGTGGTAAGTTACATCTTCATGAAATTGCAATTGAGGAGATAGTTAAATCTCAGCAAGGTGGATTGAATCATCGAAGAAAGGGCTTGGCTTACCGGCTATATTTATCTGAAGGGAGAATGGTGCCTTCCAAGCGCATAAAACCATCTTCAAACTTCCCGTTCTTGTTTAAAGCAGAGCAGATCCTCAGGCTTATCTTACGTAAAACCAGTAGACAAGCGATGGCTTTACAAACCAGGGTAGGATCGGGTTTATTAGTTTTTAATCTAATAATGATTCCGTTTCTTTTTATTTATCGCGTCTTACAGAAATTTCAGCGATTATTAAAGGCAACATCTTTTTGAGTGTTAAGAATGTTAACTATATGTCTAAAAATCAGAGTATTGAAATTATTTCCATGAAAGGCCGATATTGTGATAACACATTTTCTCATCTAATTTCCATTAGATAATTAAAACATTTTCAACTTAAGAATTCAAATTGGAATGACACATAGATACTATTTTCTTGGGCACGAGACTTTATCAAATCGTGGATGTGAGGCATTGGTACGCGGAATTTCAAGTATTATCCATGAGCGGCTGCCAAATGCGGAATTTCTTGTGCCAAGTTTTGATATTGAAAGAGATAGCAAGCAATGGAAAATCGATGAAAAGAATCGAATAAATTTTATTTCGGCATATAAGATGCCTTTGTACGCAAGAGTTTGGGGGAGGTTGGATAGAATGGCTCCTCAAATGAGTCGGCTTCGTTTTCCTTCTCCTGCAATTCCGAAAGATATTCAGCAGCAGCTGAGAGATACAACGGCTGGTATTTTAACAGGTGGTGATGTTCTTTCTTTGGAATATGGAATTCCGTCACTTCTTAAATTTCTGGGGCAAGCGGAAAGCTATATGAATAAAGATCGCCCATTGTTTCTATGGGCTGCTTCGGTTGGGCCGTTTAATTCCCAGCCGGATGTAGAGAAGTATGTTGTGAATAAATTAGCAGCGTATGCTGGAATCTCGGTTCGTGAAACATCAAGCTATGCTTATTTAAAGCAACTGGGACTTGATAATGTAAAACTGGTTGTTGATCCAGCTTTCGTGATGAAACCGGATTCTTGGGATACTTCAGTTATTTTGCCAAAAGATCCGGGCGAAGGATGGTTAGGGTTTAACATTAGCCCACTTATAAAAAGTTTTCGTAGCGGGGAATCCCATATCCTGGAAATGGAAAAAGCAGTGGTTGAATTTTTACACGACGTGCTTGAGCGTACCAACCTCTCGGTTGTATTAATACCACATGTAGATAGTGTTGATGGTAGTGATTGGAATAGCGATTACTGCTATATGCTGCGCTTAAAAGAACAAATGAATTTGTCACAGGATGTGATCGCAACTCGAATGAGTCTTGCTCCACGTACGATGAATGCAGTACAGACTAAATTCCTAATTTCGCAATGTAGATTTTTTATTGGTGCTCGGACTCATGCCACAATTGCAGCATGGTCCACACATGTGCCTACCGTTTCAATTTCCTATAGCATCAAGGCGCTTGGTTTGAATACTGATTTGTTCGGAGATCTGCGTTATGTTTTGGAAACACCTCGAATTTCCAGGAGTACGCTGTGGGAATCATTGGAAAAATTGCGTACCGATGAAGAATCTATAAAAAATCTACTCCAGCAGAAAATCCCACAGTGGCAGCAACGAGCTCGCGAAGCCGCTGACCAAGTACTATCGACAGTTGATTGATATATTCCAACACCAGCGACTGGATGATAATTAAACAGGATCCAAAGCTAGCAACTTGCTTAGCCCGCTGTTATGAGTAATTTATGATTGTTTTCTGGTGCTTCTAGCTGCGAAGTAACTTTTCTCATATGAAAATCTATAACCTAAATACGTCGAATGACGGAAATAAGATTAAGCTTTCGACAATTGTGGACAGTGAAAAACTGGGGAGCAAGGAGCTTTGGTTTTCTGTTCCTGAGAAATATGCCCATGGTTTATGCAAAAGTAGAATGGATGGGTTTTTAGTTGGTATGGTATTTCCTGCGATGCAGTATGGAGAGAATATCCATGTGGAAGGTTGTATATCTTCTCAATTGCTATTTAACTTAAATCAATACGTAATTCCAATGCTGATGGCATTTTTGCCCGCATGTAAGTGGATTAATATAACTGCGGCTGAATCCAATGCCGAGCATTTTGATTGCTCGGGAGTCGGTACCGGTTTTTCAGGTGGAGTTGATTCATTCTGTACATTTTTTGATCATTACGAATTGGAAAAGAATACTGAGAATCGGATCAACAGTTTGGTTTTCCTTAACGTGGGTTCCAATGGCCCAGGACGTACAGACGAAGAGTTGATGGCCGCACACAAAAAATTTTGTAGTCGCTATGAATATCTAAGTAAATTTCCGGAAGAGTTTAGTTTGGATTTTATTTCTTTGGATTCGAATCTACATTCTTTTCATCCATGGGGACACCAATTAACACATTCATTGACAACAATTTCCGCTGTGTTGGTTATGCAAAATATGTATCGAAAATATTTTTATGCTTCGGGAGGGTTGTCATATTTGGAATTATACAAATATCATGAGCTCTTATTAAAAAGAGATACTGCATTGATTGATCCAATGTTACTTCCTTTGCTATCGACAGAGTCACTAAATTTTATTTCTGATGGAGCTCAATATACTCGTGTAGAAAAAACTCTTCGCATAGTTGATTATGAACCAGTGAAACGTTATTTAAATGTATGCGTTCATGATAGAGAATCTCATGAGAATTGCTCGGTGTGCGGTAAATGCTGCCGAACACTGATGACGCTTAATTCAATTGGTAAGCTTGAAGAGTTCTCTAAACTATTTGATATTGGGAAATATAAGAAACATGCTGAATTTTTGTATCTTTGCCAGCAAGTTGTACTTCAAAATAAAGATCCTTTTGCGCGAAATAGTATTGAGCTGGCAAAAAGAAACGGGATTAAGCTGCCGTCGTTTTTGGTCAGTTATGGTTTGGTTTCATTACTTGGTTTAGCCCGAACTTATTTACCCAAAGCTATTCTTTCTAGAATCAGAATGTTCCTAAATCGCTCTTAGATTTGAGTTCTACAAGCAAGTAAGTCAATTTTTAATGGTTAGTAGCTAATGAAAAACGAAATAAAGCTGACATTTGTTGGTGATATTATGTGCCAGCGAGAGCAGAATGCAGCCGCATGGGCTCGTCATAATGACTATATTTACGATGAAACATTTGCCGCTGTTGCGGGTTTGTTTAAAGACTCAGATTATGTAATTGGAAATTTGGAGACACCGATAGCTGGTAGTTTGTACGGATATACTTCGGAACCATCTCAGTTTAATACTCCTGAAACTTTTTTGGATGCTCTGAAATTTACAGGGATCGATTTTTTGTCTACTGCGAATAATCACTGCTTAGATCGAGGAGTTAATGGGCTTGAACAAACTCTTAGAAATCTGCAATCGAAGGGTTTTGATTATGCAGGTACCTATGCATCGAGAGAAGCAAGTGAACAGATCTTTATTAAAGAGATAAACGGAATAAGAATCGCGTTTCTGAGTTTCACTTATGGAACCAATTCAGAATATTACGGTGAGCCTCTTGCAGATAACGAAACTTGGCGTGTCGATTTATTAAAAAAACAACCGAAGCGGTTCAATGGAAGTCTACAAAATCGTTCACTTCGAGCGCGCCTTTCGTCGGTTTTACCGCCAAGAGCTAAACAAGCGATTGCAGCTTTATTAGGTAGATCGAATCAGAGATTTTCCGACTTTGTACCTGACAATGTCAGCCCAAGTTCGATTAACTCATTAGAACATCAACATTTTGTTGATAGAGCTAAAGAAAAAATTGGACGGGCTAAGGATTTAGCTGATTTTGTGATTCTGTTGCCGCATATTGGAGGACAGTACAATCCTGCTCCCGGAGAGTATCAAAAATGGACAATGCACTGGATGTCACAAACCGGGGCTAATGCAATAATTGCAAACCATGCACACACGTCATTACGTTGTGAGAAATTCGACAATGGTTGTATCGGAGCTTATGCGTTAGGGAATTTTTGTTTTACACCCAATACCGGTTGGTTTATTCCGAATGTTCTTTCTGAATATGGAATTATATTAAATCTATTTGTATCTACCAGTGAGAAAAAAATTACCAGAATAACATATAGCGTGGTTAAAACGGTTCTGGAGGCAGATGGGTTCGCCTCGGTCCATCCTGTCGTTAAGTTGATTTCCAATGAAGGAGATATAACTTTGCGAGAACGCCTGATTATTGAAAATGAAGCGGTAGTGAATCGTTTTGGTGGTATGTCGCAAACAATTAATCCTCAAGATCATTATATCTACAATTATTTATAAGAGATAATGTCCCATTCAAATCCCGGTAAGCTCGCTAAAAATACGCTTTTTTTGTATTTCAGGCTTATTTTAGTACTTGGTGTTTCGCTGTATACCTCCCAACAAGTCCTTGCAGCATTGGGTATTGAGGATTACGGTATTCACAATGTAGTTGCCGGTGTTGTTTTGATGCTTTCGTTTCTGAACGGAACCATGGCTTCAGGAACACAACGTTTTTTATCGTTTGAGCTTGGGAGAGGGCAGCACGAGGAGGTTAAGAAAGTATTTAGTACAGCTCTGTTGATTCATATCGTTATCGCACTAATCATTTTTCTCCTTGCTGAAACAATAGGGTTATGGTTCCTATATCACGTTTTAGAAATTCCTGAAGATCGATTAAATGCTGCTCATTGGGTATTTCAATGTGCAGTTGTTACTTTCATGATTACTGTTATACAAGTTCCGTATTTGGCTGCTATCTTTGCTCAAGAACGGATGGGGATATATGCATATATAAGTTTGCTGGATGTTGCGATTAAACTGATAAATGTATTTATTCTTGTAAGTGCTAATGCTGACAAGCTAATTTTGTACGGTATTTTGAATTTGTGTGCAGCTTTTCTTCTGGCGTCGATATATGTGATAGCATGCCGAAGAATTTTTCCAGAATGTCGACACTTTTCTGAGTTTTCTGCTTCAAAAATCAGAGAGATGTTTAATTTTGTCGGGTGGAATTTGTCAGCGCATCTTGCATCTGCTTTTAATGCTCATGGATCAAATATACTGCTCAATATATTTTTTGGCCCAGCAACTAATGCAGCGAGAGGGATAGCTATGGTTGCTTCAAATAGTATTCAAGAATTTGTCAATAACTTCCAAGTTGCATCTGCACCACAGATTACGAAAACATATTCTGCGGGTGAGATTGAAGAAGAAAAATTGCTTATTCTATCCTCTTGTAAGATTTCTTTCTTTTTATTGCTATTGTTGGTGCTCCCAGTATTTCTGGAAACTGATTTTTTATTGAAAATATGGTTAAAAAACCCACCGGCTGAGACATCTTTGTTCCTGAAATTGATACTGATAGATGCGATGATTTGTACTTCTGCGACCCCTATGTATCATGCAATTATGGCTACTGGTAACATTAGAAATTATCAATTAATTGCTAGTGCTGTAGTATTTGGAACTTTCTTGACATTTTGGATTTTATTGGAATTGGATTTCCCTTCATACTCAGTTTTTTGTCTTGCAATCATAAGCTCATTGGTATTACTTCAACTTCGTCTTAGGTTTTTGTATGGGATGATTAATTTCTCCACCTTAAGATATTTTCAGGTGGTTGTGCTCCCTGGGTTAAAAGTTGCTTTGTTGAGTGCGATTTTGCCATTAATTCTTTTTATTAATTTAGAAGAAGGTTTTTTGCGTTTATTCTTAGTAAGCGCTGCGGGATTTTGTGGTGCAGTGATTTTTATTTTTTATTGGGGACTGAATCACAATGAACGTGCTTTTCTTATAAATAAACTAAAAGTTATTTTAAAAAGAGAATGAAATGTATTGTTTGTTATGAAGTAAAGTTTTTTGACTTTAGAAGAAAAAGGTAAAGTACTTTAATGTGTGGGATTGCTGGTGTCATAGGGTCATTTGCTGATCCTGTTTTCTTTAGTGGCGCGTTGCGCAGTATGTCAGCAACAATTAGTCATCGAGGTCCGGATGATGATGGATTCCTAGAGACCACCACCCGTGATAATCGTTATCGAGTTGGCTTGGCACATCGCCGATTATCGATAATTGATTTATCAACCGGGCATCAGCCCATCGGGAATGAAGATGGTAGTATTCAGATAGTATTTAACGGTGAAATATATAACTTTCATTCGTTACGTGATGAATTAATTGCTTGTGGTCACAAGTTTGCAACGGCCTCCGATACTGAAACAATCGTGCATGCTTATGAGCAGTGGGGAGAACGTTGTGTCGATTATTTTCGTGGTATGTTCGCTTTTGCGATTTGGGATGCTCGCAATGAGCGATTATTTCTGGCACGAGATCGTTTTGGCAAGAAACCGCTATTTTTATACGAAGCGAACGGCGTATTATTGTTCGCTTCCGAAATCAAATCACTACTTGCTTTTCCGGGTGTTAATGCTGAGGTAAATCACGCAGCCGTATGGGATTACTTGATGTATCGCTACGTTCCTGCTCCCAATACCTTATTCCAAGGTATTCGCAAGCTAATGCCCGGTTGCTATGCGATCTGGGAGAAAGGTAATTTGATTGAGCGTCAATATTATCATCCTCCTGATCGGGAGATATTCACTGATGTGGCATTACCTGCTGATCCAGTGGGTGCTTTTTTAAATAAGCTTGATGAGGCTGTAAATATCCGGATGATTTCCGATGTGCCGTTTGGCGCCTTCTTATCTGGAGGCATTGATTCATCCGCAGTAGTGGGTCTCATGTCGCGCCATTCTATGCAACCTGTTAAGACTTTTTCAGTCGGATTTTCGGAATCAGGATATAGTGAATTGGCATATGCCAAAGCGATTGCCAATCAGTTTAAGACAGATCATCATGAGTTGGTTATTTCACAAGATCATCTTATCGAGTATCTGCCGACATTGGTTCGTTTTCGTGATGCACCAGTTGCCGAACCTTCAGATATACCAATTTTCTTATTGGCAAAGGAAGCAAGGAAAACAGTCAAGATGGTACTCACGGGAGAAGGTGCTGATGAATTTTTGGGCGGATATCCCAAGCATGTTTATGAACGCTATGCGGCATGGTATCAATTAATACCCGGGCTTGCGCGCCATGGCATCCTTGAGCCACTGATTCAAGCACTTCCTTATCGTTTCCGGCGCGCCAAGACCGCGATCGTTAATTTAAGTTTAGAACATTTTGAAGAACGGATGCCTCGCTGGTTCGGTGCATTGTCGGAAGCCGAAAGAAAGGATTTGGTTGCAATGTCGCGACCTCAGGAGCACTCAAGCGGCGTACAATTTAATTCATCCCCTAAAAATAGCCCTTTGCGGCGTATCTTGTATTTTGATCAAACCAGTTGGTTACCTGATAATTTGCTGGAACGCGGTGATCGAATGACAATGGCCGCTTCTTTGGAAGCGCGAATGCCTTTTATGGATCATGAGTTAGCGACCTTTATATCAAACTTACCTGATAATTTTCGAGTTCGCGGCCACCAAACTAAATGGATACTGCGTGAGGCGATGAAGAGGTTGCTGCCGCCAGCGATTCTGGAACGACCAAAAGTGGGATTTCGTGTGCCGGTTAATGAATGGTTCCAAGGGCCAATGCGTGATTATCTTTATGAGCACTTATCGGGCACTGCTTCGATTACGCGAAATTATTATCAAGTAAACAAACTTGAGAAAGTTCTAGCGGATCATGTGGCAGGTCGCCAAAACCACGAAAAGCTACTATGGAGTATGCTTAATCTCGAAATCTGGCATCGACAGTATCTGAAATAATAGTAATCATATAGTTAGAAGACAATCTTTATGATTCCTAAAGAATGTTTTTGTTATCTATTTCATATCAGTAACTTATTTATATATCATGAACAATCTGACATGGAAATTCAATCGATTACGGACGATGGGGCTGTCTGAAATTGGCTATCGAGTGTATCAGGTTGTTCAATTGAAACTTGAGTCATTAATACTGGAAAAATCTAAATCGCTTTTGCCACCTAAGCTTTCTACTTTTGGCAAGCCTTGGATAAATACGCTACCAAGCCAATTTGATGCCGAATTATATTGCGATGCTGCAGATCGTGTTTTAGCAGGATATTTTGATGTTTTTGCACTAAAAGGTACTCAGCTTGGTTTCCCACCCCGATGGAATCGCGATCCTAAAACGGGTATTGAAGCACCACTGGCTTTTGGTAAAACGCTTGATTATCGTGATGAACATATCGTAGGGGATATCAAATATCTCTGGGAACCTAATCGGCATTTGCATTTGACCACCTTAGCGCAGGCTTATCATTTGAGTGGTGATATGCGCTATGCAAAAGGTGCTCAAACATTTCTGGAGTCTTGGTTTGATCAGTGCCCTTATCCGTTGGGTGTAAATTGGACCAGTTCGCTCGAGTTAGCGATAAGGCTGGTGAACTGGTCTTTCACTTGGCATCTGCTGGGTGGCAGCTCAAGTAATCTCTTTGTATCCGAGGAAGGGCGGCGATTTCAACATCGCTGGTTAAATTGTATTTATCAACATTGTCACTTTATTGCTGGATTTCTATCGCGACATTCTTCTGCGAATAATCATTTGTATGGTGAATTGATGGGGCTGTTCGTGGCGGCAATCACATGGCCCTGCTGGCAGGAGAGTGATCAGTGGAAAGGTTTGGCTTATAAAGAACTGGAAGCGGAGACGCTAAAACAAAATGCTTCCGACGGTGTGAATCGTGAACAAGCGGTATATTACCAGCATGAAGTGATCGATATGATGTTAATTTGCTGGTTGACTGCACGCGCAAATGGTATCGAGTTTTCACAGAATTTTTCTTTAAGATTAGAAAAGATGCTTGAGTTTATGGCATCGATTATGAATTCTTCCGGTACGGTACCGATGATTGGAGATGCGGATGGCGCATTAATGGTACATTGGAGCAAAGAGCATGACTGGAATGTTTATCGCTCATTGCTGTCAACTGGTGCTCTTATATACGGTCGTGCGGATTTTAAAATGAAAGCGGGAAATTTTGATGATAAAAGCCGATGGTTATTAGGTGATGAAGCAAAGTTGCAATTCGATTCGATTGTTACAAGCAACATGCAAGTTACACCTCGTCAGGAATTTAGAGAGGGTGGATATTTCGTCATAGGCAAGAATTTTGATGCGAGTGATGAAGTACGTATCGTGGCGGATGCCGGCCCACTTGGTTATCTATCAATTGCCGCGCACGGTCATGCGGATGCATTGTCTTTTACGTTGTCGGTTGCAGGCAATTTCCTGCTAGTCGATCCGGGCACTTATGCTTTTCATACTCAGAAAAAATGGCGTGATTATTTTCGTGGCACCTCCGCACATAACACAGTCAGAGTCGATGGGAAGGATCAATCTGAATCAGGTGGCAATTTTATGTGGCTTCGTAAAGCGAATGCTTTTTGCGAATCCTGGGAAAGCAATGAGGTTAGGGATTGTTTGATTGCCAGTCACGACGGTTATACAAGTTTAGCGGATCCGGTGATGCATCGTCGCAAAATCGAATTTTTAAAAAAAGAAAGAACGATTGTGGTAGAAGATATTTTGGAGTGTTCAAATGCGCATGCTATCGAGTTGAATTGGCATTTCTCGGAAGCATGTAAAGTAATCGTGGAGCACAATAAAGTCGTGGCAACGGTTGCTGATGTGCGTGTCGAAATGACCATGCCAAATTGTAATTCCCAACCGGAATTGGTGCGGGGGAATGATGAACTGCCACTTGGCTGGATCTCACATAGTTTTGATGAAAAAGTGCCTGCGCCAACCGTTACTTGGCGAGAGAAAATTACTGGAACAACTCGAAGATCAACGATTCTGCAAATATCATCGGGTTATAATGCCTAAATTATTCCGAGTATGTTGAAAAATAGATTCTGATCAATGAATTAAAGGAGTCACATGAAAATAAGCATTTTTGGTTTGGGTTATGTGGGTACAGTTTCTGCCGGGTGCCTGGCAACCGATGGGCATTTGGTGATCGGAGTCGATCCTAACAAAACAAAAGTTGAGCTGATTAATCAAGGTACTTCACCGATCGTTGAAAAAGATATCGGAGAGATGGTTGCTGCAGCGGTAAAAAACAATCAATTACGAGCGACTCAGGACGTACATGATGCCGTAATAAACTCCGAGATATCATTAGTGTGCGTTGGAACCCCCTCGCAATTAAATGGCAACTTGGATTTGAGCCATGTGCGTAAGGTATGTGAGCAAATTGGCGCGGCACTTAAAGAAAAAAGTGATTTTCACGTTGTCGTCGCTCGCAGCACGATGCTCCCGGGTTCCATGCGAAATGTTGTGATTCCGGCGTTGGAATCGTTCTCCGGTAAGAAAGTGGGAATTGATTTTGGCGTTTGCAATAATCCGGAATTTCTACGGGAAGGAACAGCGGTATTTGATTACTATAATCCTCCTAAGACAGTGATCGGGGAGACGGATACCAAAGCAGGTGAGTTACTGATGCAGCTGTATGCAAAAATGACGGCTCCGCTGATTAGAACTGGAGTCGACACAGCCGAAATGGTTAAATATGCGGATAATACATGGCATGCGGTTAAAGTGGCTTTTGCCAATGAGATAGGAAATCTTTGTAAAGCAGAGGGGATCGATGGTCACAAAGTGATGGAGATTTTTTGTCAGGATACAAAGCTGAATTTGTCGCCTTACTACATGAAGCCAGGGTTTGCTTTTGGTGGTTCGTGTTTACCAAAAGATGTGCGTGCCTTGATGTACAAGGGGAAAAGCTTGGATATCGATCTGCCGCTTATTAATGCGATACTTTCGTCAAACCAGCGGCAGATTGAGAAAGGTATCAAGATGATTACTGAGAAAGGAAATAAAAAGGTAGGCGTTCTGGGATTTTCTTTTAAAGCCGGAACGGATGATTTGCGCGAGTCACCGCTGGTCAATGTCATTGAATACCTGATAGGTAAAGGCTATGAACTAAAGTTATATGATAAAAACGTTAATCTGGCGGCTTTGACGGGCGCGAATCAAGATTACATTCTGAATCATATTCCACATATCTCCAAATTGATGGCTTCCTCAATGGAGGAGGTTCTGAGTTTTGCAGAAACAATAGTCATAGGCAATGGAGCCGCGGAGTTCTGTAATGTGCCGAATGAATTGAAATCCGGCCAAGTCGTGGTTGATTTGGTACGTATTGTTCCTAATCAGAGCGGAGACCGTTATGACGGAATTTGTTGGTGAAACACAAACGATAGATTTTGCGGATCCTAAGACAAAGATTCTTGCTGATATATTTTGCAAGGGACAGAATTCGGCGCCTTCGCGGTTACTTGTTGTCGGGTGTGGTCGAGGAATAGAAGCGGCAGTATTGTCCCAGTATCTGGGAGCCAAAGTAACGGGTATTGATATTGTTACTAATTTCGACCCGCGTGCTGCATTGCTTGCCGATTTGCGACAGGGAGATGCGACAAAAATGGAGTTCGCCAACGAAAGTTTCGACTTTGTATATTCTTTTCATGCACTTGAACATATTCCCGATTACCGGGCAGCTCTTGCTGAAATACATCGCGTACTTTGTCCAGGTGGTCGATGGATGATTGGTACGCCGAACCGGAGACGGATAATCGGGTACTTGGGTAGTAAGGATGCTTCAGCCGCCGAGAAACTGCGCTGGAATTATATTGACTGGCGTGCAAAGCTCCAGGGACGATTCCGAAACGAATTAGGTGCGCATGCTGGTTATACGCAAGAAGAATTATCGAGTGAGCTTGCGGGAGTATTTAGTAAAGTGACGGACATTACATTTGATTATTATCGCGATCTCTATTCTAAAAAACGTAATTTAATTGATCTGGCGATTAGTCTGGGAGCCGCATCCTGGCTGTTTCCCTGTATATATTTCATGGGGCGGCGCTGATTTTGTATAAAGATCAAATACTGATAAGTGATTTTCTTGTGCGCTTATCGAAAAGTTTTTTGGGGAAATCGGAAAATTATAATGGCAACCAATCAAAAAACATCATTCATCATTGAAGGCGCAGGAAATCTGCTCGCCCGTTTTCGGACATCTTCTCGGCAGCGCAGAGCAAAGATGTTTCTGAATAATTTTGATTTGACTTCCGAAACTAAAATACTTGACCTGGGAGGATGGAATGGTGTGCATATTCATGCCGTATTAGAGAATTCTCCAGTGCAACCAGCAAACGTTTATATTGCGGATATTGACGAACAAGCAGTTAAACAAGCAGCTGAGAATTTCGGATTTACCCCTGTCGTGATACCTGAAACTGGTTCACTGCCTTTTCCGGACAAATTTTTTGATATTGTTTTTTGTTCCTCAGTCATTGAACATGTGACCGTTCCCAAAGATAGTGTATGGACTTTGGTTTCCGGTCGCATTTTTCGCGAAGAAGCACAACGTCATCAGAACGAGTTTGCAGGAGAAATTGTCCGCTTAGGCAATGGTTATTTCGTGCAAGCACCTTATCGTTGGTTTCCTATTGAAACACATTCCTGGTTACCTTTCATCAGTTATTTGCCGCGCCGGCTTCAAGTTCCTTTGTTACGATTTACCAATCGATACTGGGTCAAGCAAACGAGTCCGGATTTTTATTTGCCAACAAGAGGAGATATGCAACGCTATTTTCCTGATGCAAATATTCTTGAAGAACGTGTGCTGGGTTTAACCAAGTCTCTTATCGCTTATCATCGTAATTAATACATGTTACAGACTCAACGTCGAGTACTTATTTTAGTCGAGAATCTTCCATCTCCTTTTGATCGGCGAGTATGGCAAGAAGCGACAACCTTACATAGCTATGGTTATGTCGTTTCAATTATTTGCCCTACGGGTAAGGGTTATGAAAAAGAATATGAATCGATCGATGGTATTCATATTTATCGCTATCACCTTCCGTTTGAAGCAGAAGGTGCAAAAGGCTATTTGATCGAGTACTCACTTGCTTTGTTTCACACTTTCCGCCTTGCTTGGAAAGTGTATTTCAAACATGGTTTTGACGTAATTCATGCCTGTAATCCTCCTGATTTATTATTCTTAATTGGTGGGTTCTTTAAGATTTTGATGCGGAAGAAATTTATTTTCGATCATCATGACATTAACCCGGAGCTCTATGAAGCCAAGTTTGGCCGGCGCGACTTTTTCTATAAGTTACTTGTGCTGTTTGAGCGTTGGACATTTAAGACCGCCGATGTCTCGATCGCTACCAATGAATCTTACAAACGAATCGCTATTGAACGCGGCGGTATGGATCCGGATAAGGTTTTTGTTGTTCGTAGCGGGCCGAAGTTAGATCGATTGAAGATCATACCACCTAAAGAAGATCTCAAACGTGGGCGAAAATATTTAATCGGCTATGTTGGCGTGATGGGAGCGCAAGAGGGGATCGATCTATTACTGCAAGCAGCGTGTTATCTCATTAAAGAACTGGGTCGGACGGATGTGCATTTCGGCTTAGTAGGCGGTGGTACGTCGCTGGCCGAAATGAAGCAGATGGCGATTGATCTTGGAATTGATGATTTCGTGACTTTTACCGGGCGTGTGCCGGATCAAGAACTATTGGAAATGCTCAATACTGCAGATATATGTGTTAATCCAGATGTGGCTAATGAAATGAACGACAAGTCAACAATGAACAAAATCATGGAATACATGGCATTAGGTAAACCGATTGTTCAATTCGATCTTACCGAAGGCAAAGTGTCCGCGCAGCGTGCATCCTTATATGCCAAAAAGAATGATCCCAAAGATATGGCGGAGAAAATCTTGCAATTGTTGGATGATCCGGAATTGCGAAAACAAATGGGTGAATTTGGTCGCAATCGGGTAAAAAATGAACTTGAATGGCGTTATGAGGCGCCTAATTTATTAGCTGCGTATAGTGCGATACTTACCGATCAAAGCTAACAAAGTTAATAACGCCAGTGTATAAGCAGCCATAAGTTATGTCGTTATTAATCTTGGTGTCTTTTTAATATGAATGTAATCAGTAAAATTGTTTGTTTTTTTCTGAATTGAAATTACTTTCTTGAATTAATAGTCAATGAATGGCGTGTGACTGGTGACAAACAATGCTGTTTTAATCGATTGCATTATTTTATTTTACAAGTTATGGGGTTTGGATTTTGACAATTCTAATCACTGGTGCAGCAGGATTTATTGGTTGTAATATGGTGCAACGCATGCTCGCGAAGGGTCGCAAAGTTGTAGGAATGGACAATTTCTGCAACGGATCCAGGAAAAATATCGAGCAAGTATTGCAAGATCCGCGATTTGAGTTTGTAGAGATTGATTTATCGGATTTATCAGCGTATCGGATAGCGGCAGAACGATTTCATATTGAAGACTCTATTTCAGAGGTTTGGCATCTGGCTGCAAATTCGGATATTCCTGCGGGCATAAGTGATGCTAATGTGGATTTGCGTGATACTTTCATGACTACATTCAATACACTAGAAGTAATGAAAGATTTAGGAATTCAGCATCTTGCATTTGCATCAACTTCAGCGGTGTATGGCGATCATAAGAATATTCGCCTTCATGAGGATATTGGTCCGCTGCTGCCTATTTCCAATTACGGTGCAATGAAGTTGGCTTCAGAAGCGCTGATTAGCGCTGCAGTTGAGGCCTGGTTGGAGCAAGCTTGGATTTTCAGATTCCCGAATGTTATCGGTGTCCCGGCAACACATGGAGCATTGCTGGATTTTGTTCGTAAACTGCAAGAAACACCAGACAATTTGAATGTGCTCGGAAATGGCACGCAGCAGAAGGGTTATTTACATGTAACGGAACTAATTGATGCGATGTTATTTATCCGGGAGTTCGCAAAAGATCGATTGGCCTACTTCAATATCGGTTCTGATGATGATGGTGTAACAGTTCGTTTCATGGCAGAACAAGTTGTTGCGGCTGCTTCTCCAGGAGCAACTATCAGTTTTGGTGAAGGTAACAAAGGTTGGGTAGGAGATGTTCCTCGCTTTGTTTATTCGATAGAGAAGTTACGTGCATTAGGATGGCAGCCAGCATTGGGATCGGCCGTTGCAGTTAAGTTAGCCGTGCGTGAGATTATTGAGCAGGAAAATTGCCGGTGAAACAGGTTGTAATTTTGGCGGGTGGCAAGGGAACCCGGTTGGCTGAACGACTTAATGGATTGCCTAAACCTTTGATTGACATTTGTGGTGTACCTTTACTCGAACGACAAATACTGCTAGCCAAACGATATGATTTTACTGATGTTCTGATATTGGTTAATCATGCAGCACAGTTTATTATAGATTTCTGTACTTCGCGTAATAACTGGGGACTGCGTTTGACGTGTCTGGATGATGGCGAACCGAGAGGAACAGCAGGCGCGACACTTGCCGCGTTGGATTATCTTCATGAAGAGTTTCTGGTGATGTATGGCGATACTATGCTGGAAGTGAATCTCAATAAATTTCAACAAGCACACAATGCACGTCCCCAAGTTGCAGCAACACTTTTTTTACACCCGAATGACCATCCTCAAGATTCTGATTTAGTGGAAGTAAATGACGAATGTGAGATAGAAGCCTTTCATTCCTATCCGCACGATCCAACTTGCTATTATCCGAACTTAGTCAATGCAGCACTTTATTGGGTGCGTAAAACAGCGCTTTTGCCTTTTCGAGGAAGAGGCGGGCAAATTGATTTTGCTAAACATTTATTTCCTGAGATGTTAGAAACTGGACAAAAGCTCGCAGGTTATATTAGCCCGGAGTATATCAAAGATAGTGGTACACCTAGTCGGCTTGATAAAGTTTGCAATGATTTTATTTCCGGTCGAATTGCTCGCTCCAATCTCGATCAGCGGCAAATTGCTGTTTTTCTCGATCGAGACGGCACAATTAATCGTGAAGTAGGCCATCTCGCAAACGCCGATGCTTTCGAGTTGCTTCCGGGAGTATCGCAAGCATTGCGTCGACTGAATCATTCGGATTACAGAAGTATTGTTGTTACTAATCAACCCGTACTTGCGCGCGGCGATTGTTCGATAGGGGAATTTCGGCGCATTCATGCGCGTATGGAAACACTATTGGGGCATGAAGGCGCTTATCTTGATCGTATTTATTTTTGTCCACATCATCCGGATAGCGGCTTTCCTGGTGAAGTTGCAGCACTCAAAGTTGAATGTGATTGCCGCAAGCCAAAATCTGGAATGGTAGAAGCTGCGTGCCGAGAATTCAATATTGATAAGACTCATTCGTGGTTTGTCGGAGATACTTTGGTTGATATTGCAACGGCTCACGCTTCAGGTATTCGGGCTATTTTGGTAGAAACCGGATATGCAGGTATAGATTATCGTGCGAAAGCTTGGCCTGACTATACCTTGCCAGATTTGTCGCATGCTGTTGACTTCATTTTGAACAAACATCAGCGATTGCTTGAATTTGCTTCTATGGAAACAGTCAATGTTAATCCTGGTGATCTGGTATTAATCGGAGGATTTTCGCGGAGCGGTAAGAGTAACTTTGCTTCGGTAGTGGTTGAGAGCTTACGTTTGCGGGGGGTGACGGCATATCGTTTGCCTTTAGATGCATGGTTGATTGATGCCTCTAAACGCGAAACAGGTGTTATGGGGCGCTATGATTTATCAAGCATCATAGAACTGCTTAAGGCGCGTATGAGTAGAACGCAACATTTTGAATTGGGTGTTTATCATAAATTGCAGCGACGACAAATTCCGGGGGGAATAAGTATGACTGTTAACCCACAGGATGTGATCGTGATAGATGGGACTATAGCGCTTGATCTAGCGCGGCATTTCTCAGTCGCGCATAAATTCTTCATCGAGATTGAAGAAGAAGAACGAAAACGCCGTATGTTAAAGGAATATCAGCTACGTGGCTATAATTCCGAAGATGCACAACTAATCTACAATTCAAGACAGCAAGATGAGGTGCCGTACATTCTTGCGAGCATAGATGGCGCAAAGCGACTAAATATGCATTTATTCAACCAGTAATTTTAATTTATGATTATTAGCCGGACCCCCTTGCGAATGAGCTTTACTGGCGGTGGAAGTGATTTGCCCGCTTTCTATCAACGTTATGGCGGTGCAGTACTAAGCTCCGCTATTGATAAGTATGTTTATGTTACCGTAAACCCGAAGTTTGATAATGGCATACGCATCGCATATTCCAGTAATGAAGAAGTAAATAATGTTTCTGAAATTAAACATCATTTGGTTAGAGCCGCTATGGAATATCTCAACATTGGCGGTGGTGTCGAGATTACCACAATTGCAGATATTCCATCGAGAGGAACTGGTTTAGGATCATCCAGTTCGTTTACTGTCGGGCTGTTGCATGCACTCAATGCATTTAAGAGTAGCTACATATCCGCTGAGCGCTTGGGTCTGGATGCTTGTCACATCGAGATTGATTTATGTGGTGAACCAATCGGTAAACAAGATCAATATGCGGCGGCCTATGGCGGCTTCAATTTAATTGAATTTCAGCCTGATGATTCGGTTATTGTTACTCCCTTAATCTGTGCGAAAGATACTATTAATTTTATACAGCGTAATACGATTGTTTTTTATACGGGAATAACGCGAAGCGCCTCAGCATTATTAAAAAACCAATCTGATGCGATGATAGAGGATACGGCGAAACAGCGTATTATGCAGCAAATGGTTGGTTTGACATATACATTATTCGATGAACTTCAAAAAAATAATACCCAAGTTTTTGGAGAGATTCTGCACGAAAACTGGATGTTGAAACGTGAAATGACAGCAGGCATCAGCAATAGTGAGATAGATAGTTGGTATGATCGTGCACGTGCCGCCGGCGCAATCGGTGGAAAAATTCTTGGCGCCGGCGCCGGTGGCTTCTTGATGCTATTTGCCCCGGAACACTGTCATAGTTCTATTGTAAATGCATTAGTTGAATTGCGTAAAATTCCCATGAGTTTTGAACCTCTAGGGAGTCGTATCATTTTTTATCATTAATCTATCACACCGCTCTAGGAGAGTTCCATGAACGAAAATTTTTCCATCACCGCGGGTTCATATCTGGACAAGCTTCAAGCCGCGCTCTCAGCCCTTGATCGGGATCAAATCGACCATGCCGTTAGTCTGGTGACTTCTGCTTGGGAAAATGGACGTCAAATCATTACCTTGGGAAATGGCGGAAGTTCGCTTACAGCGCTGCATTTTATTAATGATTGGAATAAAAGTATTTATCTTTCTAGTGGTAAATCATTTCGAGGACGAAGCTTGCTGGATAATGTCGGTTTAATCATGTCTTATTCGAATGACATTTCATTTTATGATGTATTTGTCGAGCAATTGAAAAATATTATGGAACCAGGTGATCTTGTCTTGGCGTTATCAGGTAGTGGCAACTCGGAAAACGTAATCCGCGCCGTGCAATATGCCAATGATCATGGTGCCGTAACACTTGGTTTGTGTGGTTACAGTGGCGGGAAGTTAAAAGAAATTGCGCAACATCATGTTTGGGCAGCAGTAAATGATATGCAAATAGCTGAAGATGTGCATGCGATCTTCGGGCATATCGTCATGCAAGCACTGTGCTGTAAAGGCCGAAGCTGTTGAAAGCTATTGATCGCATTTTGAATGTTACAATTCTGTATCCAGATACACGTATACTCGGTGGCGTGGCAATCTTCATTGAAGCAATGCGACGAGCGTTTGATAGTGATATTAAGACGAGTCACTTTTTGGTAGGGCGGCGCGCTACTGATACTAATCGTATTAAAATATTGTTTAATTCAGTAACAGATGCACTACGGCTTATTTGGCACGTTTATACGGTACGACCCGATGTGGTGCATATTAATCCTTCATTAAATCTTAAATCGCTGTTTCGTGATGGTCTATTCCTATTGGTACTGCGGTTACTCAAGAAACGTGAAGTGCTAATGTTTATGCATGGTTGGGAGGAGGATTTATCTGCGAAAATTGCAGGGAATCGAATTTACCTCACGCTTTTTCGATACATTTATGGTTGGCCAGCAATGACCATTGTTCTTGCAAGTCGGTTTCGCATGCAGATGCTATCCATGGGGTTCTGTGCTGAAAAAATTCATGTTGATTCAGCAATGTTTGATAGAACGATGTTTGATGGTGTTGTCAGGCAACAGCATACAGATTGCCGATTAGTTTTTATATCCCGTTTGGTTGCTGGTAAAGGTATGTGGGAGTTGCTTGAAGCATACGCGTCCCTTAAAACATCTCATCCGGAATTGACACTCTGGCTTGTTGGGGATGGAGAAGAACGCGAAGCAATCGAACGTGTGGTAAATGAGCATTCGATTCCTGATGTAACAATTACAGGGTTTGTAAGCACAGAAACCAAAGCACAAATACTGCTAAATGGCGATTTGTTCGTGTTTCCTACGACTTATGGTGAGGGTTGCCCTGCATCACTTCTAGAAGCGATGGCTGCCGGACTTCCTTGTATTACTACTGGAGTCGGCGGGATTCCAGATGTTTTCGACAATAATCGAAATGGAATCCTTCTTAAGGAGGTATCGGCACAGACAGTTGCGGATGCGATTCTGATGCTATTGTCAGACGAGACTCTAATGAGAACAATCGCAGAACAAAATCGAAATGCAGCATGGAGTCGCTTTGAATCCCATATAGTTTCAGATCGTATTGCAGCAGAATATCGATCAATTATTACTAATGTGGGTAACTAACACTTCAATTACACATCATTCTAGGTAAAAGCATAATGAAAGTTAGTATTATCATCAAGGCTCTGAATGAGGAGAAGAACATTATCCGGGCTATTGAGTCGGCTCTGGAAGCGATCGATAAAGTAGGTAGTGGTGAAGTGATTCTGGCTGATTCTCTTTCGACTGACCATACTATAGAACTAGCAGACCGCTATCCTGTGCGGATTGTGCAGTTAGTGAACCCTTTGGATCGTTGCTGCGGTGTGGGGGCTGAACTTGGTTATCGTATCGCGCTTGGTGAATACATTTACATCCTTGACGCTGATATGGAGCTTGATGGTGATTTTTTGATTGCTGCGGTTGCTGCGCTTGATGCAGATCCTTCGCTAGGAGGAGTGGGAGGCGTTGTTGAGGAGATGTACATAGCGAATGCCGAATTTCGTCGCCGTACGGAAGATGATATTTTTAAATTTGGCGAGGTTGATTGCTTGAATATGGGTGGGCTGTATCGAAAATCAGCAGTGGAGCAGGCGGAGTATCTGACAAATCGCAATCTTCATTCCTATGAAGAATATGAACTGGGCTTGCGTTTGCGGGCCTTAGGATGGCGCTTGCAGCGACTGGAGCTTCAAGCGATTAAGCATTATGGTCATACGGATACGAGTTTTAGGTTGCTATGGAGGCGTTGGTGTGGGCGTTATGCTTGGGGAGCGGGTGAGTTATTGCGCGAAGCTTGGGGTAAACCTTACTTGAAAGAGGCTTTAAGGGGAGTCGCCCAGTATCGTTTATCCCTAATAGTTGGAAGTTGGTGGTTGAGTCTCCTGTTGAGTGCTATTGGCGGGTTTTATCATCCTGTCGGCTGGTGGATACTGATCCTTTTATTGCTAACTCCGTTGTTCTTTGGAGTCTTTCGAAAAAAATCTTTAGTAGATGGCCTTTACATGGTGGTATCACAAAATCTTCATACTGCAGGTGTCATCATGGGCTTTCTTTCAGGCCGACGTGGAGATCCTGCTCAATCTCCGGAATTTCGAACAATCAAGTAGCTTCGGTTTGCTTAAAGCTATTTCAGCTATAAAATTTCTGAGAGGAAAAATTCTGCCAGCAAAAACATTAAACTTGCTCAATACGGGAATATTAAAAGGAAGAGTGATGGAGTCTCTATCAAGTAATAGTATTTACTTTAAAGCACTATCATTTATCTTTATTAGTTTGATAATCCCGATTGTTCATGCCGAGAAAGGTTTACTTTTTAAATCGAATTTTGGTCCGGGGGTTTCCATCGGTGCACCTCAAAATTTTTATCCAACCGGCAACGGTGCCTGGCAGGAAATCAAAGGTATCGACACAGGAACTGGTTATAGTTGGCCGGCAAAAGCATTCGGTTCAAGTTTCTCCGGTGTTCAGCTTATTACGATTGATCCTGTTACTTCTGAGACCATCGGAAATTATATCGCCAATGAAATCATCACAGTTATCGGGCCTAAGGGTGAAGCAGTTAATGCGCTCTATCAGAATGTAAAAAATAAAGGAACTGTAGGGCAGGCCGGTTCACAAGCGCCATTTATATTTCTTAGGCCAATAACGGCCGGTGATGTTACAGATTTATATATTACGTACTGGATCAAATATCCGGCTGGTTTGGCAGATAAGCTGGATCCTACGGTTTCATCGGGGAACTGGCGCACTCAATTTGAATTTAAGACAGGTGGTTATGGTGGTAATGCCAGTCACGGCGATTATCGAATTGTTACGAGTATATTGAAAGACAACGAAGGTAGCCTGTATTGGTTAACTAAAGGAGACAGTAATGCAAATGGGCCTGTTCCGGTTACTACTTATTGGCATGAAGAAAATCGTGTTGCACCGGTTCCAATTGGTGAATGGTTTAAATTTGAAGCTTACTGGCATCGTTCGCGCGGCAAGGATGGGCGCTTCTGTGCGGCTGTCAATGGCCAAGAGATAGTTAAGTATCAAGGTCCGATCATGGGGGATCATAATCTGCCAATCACCCGGATCATGGTCAATAACGCATACAGTGGTGGATACGGTCCTGTCGAATCATATACGACAGGATTGGAAATATGGGAAGTAATTCCTGCGGCAAGAATTGGAAAATTTTGCTTTTTTTAGTAGAGAGTTAAATGGATACACTAATTCCTGTTATTTTATCGGGTGGCTCGGGAACACGTCTATGGCCGCTTTCGCGCGAGAAGTATCCGAAGCAGCTTTTATCTCTCATCAATGATGATTCTTTATTGCAAGCTACTGTCCGCCGAATGGATGATTTGAAGGGTGCTGTAGTCAACGCACCAATCATTGTCTGCAATGAGGAGTATCGTTTTGTTATTGCCGAGCAATTGCGGCTCATGGATAGAAAAGGAGCCATTCTACTTGAACCGTTTGGACGAAATACAGCACCTGCTTTGACGCTGGCGGCACTTTCTGCCATGCGGATGGGTGAGGATCCTGTGTTACTGGTCATGCCATCGGATCACGTCATTATGGATATTCCATCCTTCCATGCTGTAGTTCTAATGGCTATGTCGCAGGCATTGGCTGGTAGTATCGTTACATTCGGTATTACTCCGGACGCGCCAGAAACGGGGTACGGCTATATACAGTTTGGAAAATCATTGTCGCAGAGCACTGCGTATCATATTGCGCGTTTTGTAGAAAAACCGGATTTACCAACGGCGCAAACCTATCTCGACTCTGGAAATTATCTCTGGAATAGCGGATTATTTATGATGCGCGCATCAGTATGGTTAGCTGCCATCACAAAGTGCCGACCTGATATCGCTGCGGCATGCAGTAGTGCATGGGAAAAAGGATCGATTGATGGCGATTTTATACGGATGGATAAAAGTGCATTTGAGCATTGTCCCAGCGATTCTATTGATTATGCAGTAATGGAGCGGATAACTGATCCTCGAAATGGGTTGCCCAGCGGCGTTGTAATACCGCTTGCGGCAAAATGGTCCGATATTGGCGCTTGGAGTTCCTTGTGGCAAGTACTCCCTAAAGATGATACCGGTAATGCTTCGAAGGGTGATGTAATATTGAATCACTGCAGCAATACGCTTGTTATTTCGGAGAATCGTTTAGTTGCCTGTGTGGGTGTGGAAAACATGATCGTAGTAGAAACCGCTGATGCAGTGCTGGTTGTCAATAAAGACAAAACACAAGATGTTAAATTAGTTGTTGATTTTCTGAAGAAACAAAACCGGCTCGAAGGACAATGGCATCGCAAGGTATTTCGTCCTTGGGGATGGTACGATGGAATCGATGCCGGCGAGCGTTTTCAGGTCAAACGAATAGTTGTTAAACCTGGCGCAGCCTTGTCATTGCAAATGCATCATCACCGTGCGGAACATTGGGTTGTCGTACGTGGTACAGCGCGTGTAACGCGTAATGAAGAAGTTTTTTTAGTTTCCGAGAACGAATCAACTTTTATACCTCTTGGTACTAAACATCGACTGGAGAATCCTGGCTGTGTTCCACTCGAGATGATTGAGATTCAGTCGGGTTCATACCTCGGCGAAGATGATATCGTGCGTTTTGAAGATATTTATGGGCGGCGAATTCAAAGTTGATATGTAAAGGTCTTCGTGCATCAACCTTAAAAGAAAAGATCAATTTGGGAAATTTGCGACTTAATTTTCTGCATTTTCGTGCTGTTTGTTTGCACCAACGATGGTCATAATATCGCCTGCTTGCAAATGTAGCAGTTTGGCAATTTCTTCATAATCATCCGGCAAAGCTGCGTCATCCCATCCATTGGCAGAATGTCTCGCTAAATTTACCGCAAGTATTACATTGCGAACGCGCTGCAATTTAGAGGAATTGTCGTCCATGAGGGTGATTAATAGTTCCGGGAGTTTCCAGTTGATAGCGAGTTCATGCTGCAGTTGGTTTAACGGGAAACCGAATATTTTTTCTTGTGCAGTCGCACTTCGCAATGTTTTGTCTTTTTTTTGTAATTGCTTGATTTCTAGCATCTCCCCGGGCGCAAAGCACCACATCAAGATCTCAGCTATGTCATGTAATAGCGCGGCAAGCCGAATATCTGCAAAGTGTAAATCATGCAACCGAACTGCCCAATCAAAAGCATAAGAAGCGGCTAAATTGGCACGGTGTGAGGTTTTTAACAAATAGACGAGAGCACTTCTATTACTTTTTCCAAGAACATCTTCCACCAATGGCGTGGCAGGTATCAGTCGAATTGTGTTTTCAAGCCCAAGCATCAATACGATTTGCTCGGCTTCGAGCACATCATGTTCTTGGCAACGATGCTTATGCTTTTGCATATAACGCATTAGCTTTACCGTCATTAGAGGATCATTTTTTACGATATTTGCATAGCTGCGTGCGTTCAGGTTATTTTCATCTTGTTTGAGAATTTCAAGGTTTCGTGCGGTTTGCTTGAGAACAGGAATTTCTGCTGTAGTAAGAAAATTAATCCAATCCGATAATTTTCTTTGATTTTTCTGTGGCATTTTTGCACCCCTGATTTATTGTCGCAAGGAGTTTTTTTACGACATCTCTGTATAAATCTTTAGGAAACAATAATCTACCAATTGGCAATAAAGTAAATTAGGAAAATAACCGAGTAAGTTCTATTCCAGGGTCGGCGGCTCGCATAAAAGCTTCGCCAACAAGGAATGCGTGAACTTGGTGAGTGCGCATCAATGCTACATCGGCGGATGTATGAATCCCGCTTTCGGTAACGACAATTTTCCCGGATGGAATTTTGTTCAATAAGTCTAATGTGGTATCCAGCGTAGTTTCAAATGTTCTTAAATTCCGATTGTTAATTCCAATAAGCGGTGTTGAGAGTTGCAGAGCCATTTCAAGTTCGGCGGCATCGTGGACTTCAACTAAAACAGCCATACCCAGTGATTGAGCTAATCGCTCAAGTTTTAACATACGTGCGACCGGATTATCTGAATCACTGTTATTGTCAAGCAAGAAGGCGCTTACAATCAATAAAATGCAATCAGCATTCATCACGCGTGCTTCCGCGATTTGATAATCTTCAAGAATAAAATCTTTACGCAATACCGGCAGCGAACAAGCCGCGCGTGCGGCTTGCAGATATGCGGGATCTCCCATAAAGAATTGCTTGTCTGTCAATACCGAAAGGCATGCTGCGCCATGCAGGGCATAAGTTTTAGCGATTTCTTCGGGTATGAATTCGAATGCCTGCGCATTCCCGGATGCTAAGCCGCGTAAAACACCTTTGCTGGGACTGGCTTGTTTAATCTCTGCAATTACTGCCGATTGTCCGCTATTGATTTTGTTTCGGATCGCACCAATAAAATCCCGCGGTGGCAGCGCGGATTGCGTTTCTTTAAGTAGCGTTGTATAAGGCTTGAGTGCTTTAGCGGTGGCGATCTCTTGTTTTTTGACGGCCAGAATTCTTTTTAAAATATCGGACATTGTGTTTTAAGTGGGATTTCGGTGAGTGAATTCAACAAGATCATGAAGTTTCTTTAATGCAGCGCCGCTTTCGATTGCGCGAAGCGCAGCTCTTATTCCCGATTCGAAGGAATCCGCAATTCCGGCGGTGTAAATTGCCGCACCGGCATTCATCAGAACGATATCCCGTGCGGGGCCCGCTGCATTTTCCAAGACCGAGAGCAGCATTTTTTTGGCATATTCATTGTCCGTGACGCGAATAGTGTCAATAGCAGCGGTTTTAAGATTAAAGTCTTCCGGTCTGATTGAAAACACAGAGATCTGATTGTTTTTCATTTCTCCTATTTTTGTCTCGCCAGTAATCGTAATTTCATCCAATCCATCTTTGCCATGAACAATCAGTACGTGCTCACTTCCCAAACGCTGCAGAACTTGCGCCAAAGGTTCTACCAATTCATCAGTGAATACTCCTAAAACTTGCCTTTTTGCATTCGCTGGATTGGTTAATGGACCCAGGATATTAAAGAGTGTTTTGATGCCCAGTTCACGCCGCACTGGTGCCGCATATTTCATCGCAGTATGATAATTGGGTGCAAACATAAACCCCACACCGATCTCATTGATACTCTGAGCAACTTGCAGCGGTGTTTGGTTGAGATTAACGCCAAGAGCTTCCAGTACATCCGCGCTGCCGGATTTGCTGGATACTGATCGGCCGCCATGTTTTGCAACACGCGCACCGGCTGCAGCGGCGACAAATGCCGATGCCGTTGAAATATTGAAGGTATGTGAGGAATCACCGCCAGTACCGCACGTATCAATCAAATGGGTATTATTCGTAACGTCGACTTTGGTTGCGAATTCACGCATCACTTGCGCTGCCGCAGTGATTTCCCCGACGGTTTCTTTTTTTACGCGAAGGCCGGTAATGATGGCTGCGATAAAAGTTGGTGAAACTTCACCCTGCATGATTTGACGCATCAATGAAATCATATCTTCGTGCATGATTTCCTGATGCTCGATCAGTTGCTGAAGCACTTCTTGTGGATTCATTGGATCACCTTCTGAGATTACAACTATGCGCGCTTAAGAAAATTCTCGAGCATTTGATGCCCATGCTCACTCAAGATTGATTCCGGATGAAATTGAATACCTTCGATCGCGAGGGTTTTATGGCGAACACCCATAATTTCATTGTCTTCGGTCCATGCCGTAACTTCGAGGCAATCTGGCAGAGTTTCGCGTTCGATAACGAGGGAGTGGTAGCGCGTGGCAATAAAGGGGTTCGGTAAATCTCGGAAGATTCCAACATTCTGGTGATAAATGGGTGATGTTTTGCCATGCATCAGTTGTTTTGCATGAACAATGTGTCCGCCGAATGCTTGCCCGATGCTTTGATGACCCAGGCATACACCCAGGACAGGAATGTCTTCGCTAAATTTTTTGATAACGGACAATGAGATACCGGCTTCGTTGGGTGTGCAAGGACCGGGAGAAATCACTATCCGATCGGGTTTCAATTTTAAGATCGTGTCCAAAGTAATCTCATCATTTCTATAAACCACGATGTCTTCACCCAGTTCAGAAAGGTATTGCACGAGGTTGTAGGTGAAAGAATCGTAGTTATCAATCATTAACAGCATATTAAACCGGTCTGCAATATAAATAATTAATGGATTATACCAAAGGACGAAAAGGATTGATTATTTAACCCCCATCCATGTTCATGAATCACGGTGGTTAGTTGACGGTGAACCTCCGGGATTATGTTATTGAGCATCGTTTAGGTCGGGATACTGTTATCTCGTGTTTGTCGATGAAATTGATGAGTGTTAACATGTCACCGTGTCACAGTTTTTTCTTTTTGTTTTTTCAGATGAGGTATCCCATGAATAAATTCATATTACTTGTATCTTTGGTTTTTTTATCACTGACTCTTATAAGTTGCTCCGGGAAACAGGAAGGTCCTGCGGAAAAAGCTGGTAAGGAGATAGACAAATCTATCGATAGCGGTAAAAAAGCAGTTGATAGCGTTATAGAAAAAGCCACTGAACGTATCGAAGAGCTTAGTGATGCATCCGATGGTCCGGCTGAGCAAGCCGGAAAGAAGATCGATAAAGCTCTCGAAGATGCTGCAGATAAAGTGGAGGAGATCAGTGAAGAGTTGAAAGAAAAATAAAGAGCGGATTATATCCAATTCCGAATTAATATGATCTTAACTTGTTGATATGATTTGTATATCAATTGATAATGGAGTTTCTGTTCAGATTGTCAACTGATTTAAAACTTGAGCGTTATAGTCAGTGCACTGGTTGAGCTTTGCTGTTAGCTTTGTTAGTGCTATTTCATTACTTCATTATATTTTCCTTGCGCCCGAAAAGTTGCTCGAACAAGCACTTTTTGGGCGTTTTTGCTGACGCGATGAGAATAATCGCCTTTATTTAGGAAGTTTTATATTTATGTGCTGGTATAGCACTTTCCCTTAGTTTGCTTCAAGATTCGCATGATCTGGCTTTCTGTAAATTGCTGCTTCTTCACTACTAGTAAAATTTCCCTTCATCTATGATAGAAAATTCTACTGCTCTGCACCTTTGGTATCTGGAGGGATTTACCATTTCACTGGGATTTTGACTTCGGCTTTGCGGGTATTCGTTCGGATTGTACTCGGATTGGAGAGAACCCGTTTGATGGAGATCAGATAAATTGAAACTGCCCGATTTCATCGGGCAGTCTTGGGTTGAATTATTATGTACCTTGTTTCTTATTGTGTATGGAAAAGCCTAACAACCCTAATCCAATCAACAACATTGCATAAGTTTCCGGTTCAGGTACAGGCGTAATATACCAAGCAGAATCCGGTGAGAATTTCGTGCCTTGAACATGTAGAGCCAATTCCCCGTTGAACGGGAGATGCGAGCTTCCTAATCCGAAGGCGTCCCATGAAACTGATTCCCCGGTTTTAAGTTTATCGCTGCCGCGACCAAAATCGTATCTAAAGTCAAAACTACCGCCGGGGCCGCCGCCCGGGCTTTTGCTAACATTACTTACACCACCACCTGCAACGGTTGTCACTGAGCTCGGTGTCACACCGTCAACCGCCATTGAGCCGATAAATGCACCGGAACCAAAAGCACTCAGATCAATATTATGCAAGAAAAACGACCAATGACCGCTACCTATGTCAGTAATTTCCAAGTCGGCAAAATGTATATTTGCCGGTCCGCCTCCCGATAGAAGATGGCCAAAATGATACGAAGCCGCTTGAGCGCCACTTCCAATCGCCAAAAAGCTGATTGCCATAATTGTTGATGCGATTAACTTTCTTAAAATCATTTTGATCTCCTATCAATAAAAGTATTTAAGAACATAATGTTATTCATTCTATACGATCTTCGTCAGTAGTTATTTTCTGACTTTGATCGGTAATGATGTCTCACAGTGGTAACGATAAATTAGCGGATCATTTAATACAATAGAACATCAATCCTGGTTTCTTAGTATTTTTATCCTGAGACGGATTGGGTTACTGCAAAATGCGGGTGGA